>NZ_FORN01000005.1 GCF_900114015.1 Caulobacter sp. UNC279MFTsu5.1
GTTGTCATCCCGGAAAGCGCGCAGCGCTTGTCCGGGATCCAGGGGCGGCTGCACCGCCTTGGCCCGGTCCCCTGGATCCCGGACAGCCCCTGCGGGGCTTCCGGGATGACAACCTTTTAGGGAGCTTTTAGGGAGGTGACCCCCTACCGCCGGGCCTGGCCGTCCAGCATCCACAGGGCCGCCAGGGTGCCGAACAGGACGGCCAGGGCCGAGAGCAGGAACATGCGCAGGCCCTGGGCCAGGGCGACGCTGAGGGTGGTCAGAGCCATCAGGGTCCAGGCGGAGGCCAGGAGCTTGCCCTCCAGCGAGGGCAGGGTCGGCTTGGGGGGCAGGAGCAGGCGGGTCGCGCGCCGGGCCGATCGCCACACACGTTTCGCTCGAACCTCGGTCCGCATCAGCAGTCTCCCCCATTACTGACGCTAAAAGTGTAGACGTGGCCGCGAGTTGCGTCCATGGGGAAAAATCGGCGTTATCCGTATTTCCGCGATTTTGGGTGCGAGTGTGCCAAATCGCGGCGCGTGGCCGACAGTGTTAACCGCGTTTGTGATGGTTTGAGGTCATCGTTGCCGTTGCTCGCTCTCCCGACGGCTCAAAAACGGTTGTCCTCCTGGCCTCGGGGCGCGCAAGCGGCCCGCCTTACGGCGGGAGGGCGCGCAGCGCGAAGATCCGGGATGACAGCTCTTCTGGCGGCCAATTCATATGCGATCGCCCTGTGCTTCGCAGGGGACGAGGGGGCGTCCCGTCGCTAGAACGCCGGCGCCACGATCGCCCGGGCCGCCACCTCGTCGCGCAGCACCTGCTGGACCAGCAGCTCGATGCTGTCGAACTTCAGTTCGGGGCGCAGGAAGGCGATCAGGTCGGTCTCGATGACCTGGCCGTAGAGGTCCTCGTCGAAGTCGAACAGCCAGACTTCCAGCCGCGTCTCGACCTCGCCGGTGGTGGGATTGTTGCCGAGATTGGCCACGCCGGGCACCTCGCGGCCGTCGGGCAGACGGGTGCGGGTGGCGTAGACGCCCAGCTTGGGCACCACATAGTCCTCGACCTCGACATTGGCCGTGGGGAAGCCCAGCTGGCGGCCCAGTTGCTGGCCGCGGCGGACCACGCCCTCGATGGCGAACGGCCGGCCCAGGATCCGGGCCGCGCCCTCGGGACGGCCGTCGCGCAGGGCGTCGCGCACGCCGGTCGACGAGAACTTCTCGCCGTCGCGGTTGGCGACCGGCTCGGCCACCGAGACCGAGAAGCCGTACTTGGCGCCATAGGCCTTCATCAGCTGGGCGCTGCCGGTGCGGCCCCGGCCGAACGAGATGTCGAAGCCGACCGCCACGTGCTTCACGCCCAGGCCGTGGACCAGCACCTTCTCGACGAACTCGCGGTCGCCGAAGCTGGCCATCTCGAAGTCGAACGGCAGCAGATACAGCAGGTCCACGCCCAGGGCCTCCAGGGCCCGGGCCTGCTGGTTGTGGGTCATCAGCTTGAAGGCCGGCTCGGTGGGGCGGAACAGCCGGCGCGGGTGCGGGTCGAAGGTGACCACGCCCAGCGGGGCCTTGGCGGCCTGGGCGGCCTTCGCCGCCTGGGCGATCACCTGCTGGTGGCCGCGATGCACGCCGTCGAAATTGCCCAGGGCCACGCACGCGCCGCGCTCGCCGTCGGGCAGGTTCTTCCAGCCATGGATGGTCTTCAGGCGCATCGAATACCTCTTACGCGGCCGGTCGGCGTGGAACCAGGACCACGGCCTCGCCGTCGACCACGACCTTGCCGCGCACCCGGCAGGCGGTGGCCAGGGTCACCCGGGCCTTGGCCGCGTCGATGGCCGTGACCGTGGCGCTGGCCGTGACCTCGTCGCCGATCCGCACCGGCCGCTTGAAGGCCAGGGACTGCGACAGATAGACCGCGCCGGGGCCGGGCAGGGCCGTGCCCAGCACCGCCGAGATGTAGCCGGCCGACAGCATGCCGTGGGCGATGCGCTCGCCGAAGCTGGTGGCGGCGGCGTAGTCGGCGTCCAGGTGCACGGGGTTGGTGTCGCCGGTCACCTGGGCGAAGGCGACGATGTCGGCCTCGCCCACGACGCGGACCAGCTCGGCCGACTGGCCGACGCTGAGATCCTCGAGAAACAGTCCCGGCATGACGCCCCCTCTTGTTCTTCTGGCGGCGCCGGACCGGGCGCCGCGCCTTGCTCTACCAGACCAGGTCGCCCATGGCGTGGGTCGCGCCCACCCGCTCGGCGGCCAGCAGGCCCTCGACCCTGGCCGGATCCAGCTTGCCGTCGGGTCCGACGGCGTGCTCGCCATGAATGCCCTTGGCGATGAACAGGCAGGCCAGGCCCTGGTCGTGGGCGCCCTTGACGTCGGTGATCACCCCGTCGCCGATGCACAGCACCCGCGACCGGTCGACCGGCCCGCCCTTCAGGGCCTCGGCTTCGGCCAGGGCCAGGTCGTAGATCGGCCCGTAGGGCTTGCCGGCCATCAGCACCGGGCCCCCCAGGGCCTCGTAGAGGTCGGCCAGCGCGCCGCCGCAATAGATCAGCCGCGAGCCGCGCTGCACCACCCGGTCGGGATTGGCGCAGATCAGGGTCAGGCCGCGCTCGGCGGCGACCGCCAGGCGGTCGCGATAGTCGTCGGGGGCCTCGGTCTCGTCGTCGACCATGCCGGTGACGGCGACGAAGGCCGCGTCACCGGGGCCGGCGGCGGCCTCCAGGCCCAGGCCGTCGTACAGCGGCATGTCGCGGTCGGGGCCGACGATCCAGGCCGGGCCGGGGGCGCGGGCGGCCAGCAGGGTGCGGGTGGCGTCGCCCGAGGTGACGAAGGCGCTCCACGCCTCGCGCGGCACGCCCAGGCGGTCCAGCTGCTCGACCACGTGCTCGGAAGGGCGCGGCGAGTTGGAGATCAGGATCACCGGCCCATGGTGGGCCCGCCACTCGACCAGGGCCTGGCAGGCCTGCGGGAAGCTCTCGACCCCGTTGTGGATGACGCCCCAGACGTCGCACAGCAGCACGTCGTAGCGGTCGGCGAGGGCGGAGAGGCCAGTCGGCAAATCGGTCATGGACAGGGGCGGTACCGGGCGGAGACGGACGCGTCAACGCCAGCGCATGTAGGGGCGCGGAGGCGCGAGGGCCAGGCGAGGGGCAAGGCCGTGCGTGGTCCTCGTCCTCCGACAGGCGCAGGATGAGGTTTTCGCCCCACTCTCGTTGTCATCCCGGAAGCCCCGCAGGGGCTGTCCGGACCCAGGGGACTGGGCGAAGGCGGTGCGGCGGTCCTGGATCCCGGACAGGCGCTGCGCGCTTTCCGGGATGACACCGAGAGTGGAGCGGCAAACGCCCCGTCGGCAAGTCCGCGCCCCGCACCTCATCGGCAGGATCGTGCATCAAGTCGACAGGATCGGCCTACCCGCGCCCCGCGCCCTCGTGGCATGTCGCGGCCCGTTCATCTCCCCAGAACCCGAGGACTATCCGATGGCCATCGCAAAGGGCTACGCGGCCGCGACCGCGTCCGCACCGCTCGCGCCCTTCACCTTCGACCGCCGCGAACCCAACGACGACGACGTCGTCATCGCCATCAAGCACTGCGGCGTCTGCCACTCCGACATCCACATGGTCGACAACGGCTGGGGGCAGAGCGTCTATCCGATCGTGCCCGGCCACGAGATCACCGGCGTGGTCACCGCCGTCGGCGCCAAGGTCAGCCGCTTCAAGGAGGGCGACCGGGTCGGCGTCGGCTGCTTCGTCGACAGCTGCACCATCTGCGCCGCCCGCGACCTGGACCGCGAGCAGTACATGCCCGGCCTGGTCCTGACCTACAGCGGCTTCGAGCCGGGCGCCGACCTGCCCACCTACGGCGGCTATTCCGACCACATGGTGGTCAAGGAAGGCTACGTCCTGTCGATCCCCGACAACCTGGCCCTGGACGCCGCCGCGCCGCTGCTGTGCGCCGGGATCACCCTCTATTCGCCGCTGCGCCACTGGAACGCCGGCCCCGGCAAGTCGGTGGCCATCCTCGGCCTGGGGGGCCTGGGCCACATGGGCGTCAAGATCGCCCACGCCATGGGCGCGGAGGTGACGGTGCTGAGCCAGACCCTGTCCAAGCAGGCCGACGGCCTGGCCATGGGCGCGGACCACTATTACGCCACCCGCGACGCGGCGACCTTCGAGACCCTGGCCGGCACGTTCGACCTGCTGATCTGCACGGTCTCGGCCGGGATCGACTGGGGCGCGTACCTTGGCCTGCTGAAGGTGGACGGGACCATGGTGCTGGTCGGCGCGCCGGAAGAGCCCGTGCCGCTGAACGCCTTCGCCCTGATCCCCGGCCGCCGCACCCTGGCCGGCTCGATGATCGGCTCGATCAAGGAGACCCAGGAGATGCTCGACTTCTGCGGCCGGCACGGCATCGTCGCCGACATCGAGACCATCGCCATCGACCAGATCAACGAGGCCTACGCGCGCATGCTGAAGAGCGACGTGCGGTATCGGTTCGTGATCGACATGGCGACGCTGTAGGGCGCGAGGGACGTCATTTCTTGCGGGGATCGTCTGCGGGGTTGACGTAGACGATCTCCAGCGGGCCCTGAGCGTGCACCTGCACCACCGCGCCGCCCTGGCTCCAGGCGTAGTGATTCATGCCCGCCGGCGCCTCGACGAAGCCGCCGGCGGTCAGGGCGGCGGCCTTGGTCATGTCCAGCTTGTCGCCCATGCCCAGATGAAGGTCGCCGGAAATCACCGTCACATATTCGATGCTCGGATGGTGATGGGCTGGAATCTGGTAGCCGGGGGGCATGATCATCCGCACCGTCGTCAGGCCCGCCTTGGCCGGGTCGCCCGACAGCACCGCGATCGTCGCGCCCTTCGGGAACATGGCCGGGGCGGGGGCCCATTTCAGGTCTTGGGTGTTCATCTGCGCCTGGGCGGCGGCGGCGAACGCAAGGCCGACACAGAACGCGACTGTCTTCAACATGGCGGTTCTCCGGGTTTGCCGGGCGGGCGACTACCACGCCTTCGGCGGGGCCACCCTGTCATTTGAGGATGACGCGCACGGGCATGAGCGGCGGCGGCCGCCTCACGTCGCGTCGTGGAAGATCACCCCCAGCACCCGCCGCCGCCCCGCGCGGACCGTGCTGACCCCGTGGCGCAGCACCCGGCGGTGGACGCCGCGCGTCCCCGTCGCCGGCCGTTCGCGGACCGCGAAGATCACGCCCTCGCCCTGCCTCAGCGGCACGACCTGCGGCCGCGACTGCTGGCGCGGGCGTTGCTCGACCAGCACGAACTCGCCGCCCTCGAAGTCGCGGCCCGGCTCGTCCAGCAGGAAGGCGGCCTGCAGCGGGAAGACGTGCTCGCCGTAGAGGTCCTGGTGCAGGCAGTTGTAGTCGCCCGGGCCGTAGGTCAGTAGCAGGGGCGTGGGCCGGGCCTGGCCCGCCGCGTGGCAGCGGGCCAGCATGTCGTCCAGGTCCTCCGGAAAGCGCCGGTCCTCGCCCAGGGTCTCCGCCCAGCGGTTGGCGACGGCGGCCAGCGGGCCGTACAGGCCCTGGCGCAGCCGCTGCACCGGGTCGGGCAGAGGATAGCCGAAATACTTGTACTCGCCCTGGCCGAAGCCGTGACGGGCCATCACCACCCGGCTGCGAAAGCCGGCCTCCTGGTCGTAGAGGCCGGCGATCCGCTGGCAGGTTTCGGGCTTCAGCAGCGGCCCGGTCAGGGCCCAGCCCTGGGCGTCGAGCTCGGCGGCGATGCGGGACCAGTCCAGGCTCATGCGGCCTCGCGGACCCGCGCTTCCCGGGCCAGCAGGGCGGCCTTGCGCTCGACGCCCCAGCGATAGCCCGACAGGCCGCCGTCGGCCCGCACCACCCGATGGCAGGGGGTGATCACCGCCAGTGGATTGGCCCCGCAGGCCTGGGCCACGGCCCGGGCGGCGGCGGGGCGGCCGATGGCTTTGGCGACCTCGGCGTAGGACACGGTGGTCCCGGCCGGGATGGCCCGCAGCGCCGCCCAGACGGCCTGCTGCAGCGGCGTGCCCTGGGCGTCGAGCGGCAGGTCGAGGGCCGCGCCCCGGCCGTCGATCTCGGCGGCCACGGCCTGGAGGTCGGCCTTCAGGCCCGGGGCGTCCTCGACCAGCCGGGCCGCGCGGAAGCGGCGCTCCAGGTCGCGGACCAGGGCGGCCCGATCGTCGCCCAAGGTCACCAGCCGCAGGCCGGCGTCCGAGCGGGCCACCAGGGCTAGGCCCAGGCTGGTGGGCGCCGTGGCCCAGCGCAGGGTCTCGCGCGGCTGGTCGGGCTGGCAGCGCAGGCAGGCCCGGAACCCGGCGGCGCGGGCGCTCTCCCGCGTGTCGTGGAACTCGACGTTCTTGCGCAGCGGCCGCCCGGCGCAGCTGGCCAGGCAGTAGACGCCGGTGGTGCGCACGGCGATGAAGAAGGCGCCGTCCAGGTCGCGGTCGCGGCGGCGCATGGCCTCCCAGCGCGCGTCGTCGGTGGTGGGATATTGAGAAGCGGTCCCTAAAGTCGTCATGGGGTCGGTCTCCTTTCGTGGGAAGGAGCATGCGCGCCATGATCCGGGGCGTCATTCCGATGCTTGCGGTTCCGGAACGGGCGATCCGCAGATCAGGCCGACCATGACCGGGATCGTGGCCTCCAGCTGCTCGCGCGTCTCGCCGGCCCGGGCGCGCACCGACAGGGCGTTCATCATCATGCTGGCCACGCGGCCCAGGGCGATGGGATCGACGGTCGGCGGCAGTTCGCCCCGGGCCTGGCGGCGTTGCAGCAGGCCCTCGATCCCCCGGTCCAGCTCGTGCATGCCGTCGGCGACGGTCTGGCGCACCTCGTCGTCGACCAACGCCTGGCCCAGGCCCGCGCTGGCCAGGAAACAGCCTCGCCCGCCGAAGTCCTCCGACAGATAGAAGCTCAGGGCCGTGTGATAGATTCGCGTCAGGACTTCGCGCAGCGAACCGCCGCCGCGGAACGCCTCGATCATCGCCGCGCGCGACCTGTCCATGTAGCGATCCAGCGCCGACTTGAAGAGCGTCTGCTTGTCGCCGAACGCCCCATACAGGCTGGGCCGGTTCATGCCCGTGGCGGCGCTCAGGTCGTCCAGCGAGGCGCCGGCGAAGCCCTGAGCCCAGAAGATCTCCGTGGCCTTGGCCAGGGCGAGGTCGGGGTCATAGGCGCGGGGTCTGCCCCTGCGCTTCGCAGGCGTCTCAGTCATCTGACTCTCCTGGCCTGATTCTGCTTTTTGTACCGTTTCGCAGTTTATTCCTTGACCGGTGTTATTTTTATGCGAAACAGTATGAAAAAGCAATGGAGGGTTCGATGGATCTCTACTTCTCGCCGATGGCCTGCTCGATGGCGACGCGGATCGCGGCCTACGAGGCGGGCGCGGACATCCGCTTCCTGAAAGTCGACACCAAGGCCCGGCCCAAGCGGGTGGAGGACGGGACCGAGTTCCTGACCGTCAACGCCATGGGCCAGGTGCCCGTGCTGCGCGCCGACGACGGCGAGCTGATCGTCGAGAACGCGGTGATCCTGCAATACGTCGCCGACCGCTTCCCGGCCGCCGGCCTGATCCCCGCCGAGGGGGCCGAGCGCCGCAAGGTGCAGAGCTGGCTCAGCTTCGTCAGCTCGGAGCTGCACACCGGGGCCTTCATCCCCCTGCTGAGCAAGACCGCGCCGGAGGGCGCCAAGGCCTTCGCCCGCGAACTGCTGGCCGAGCGCCTGGCCTATCTCGACGCCCACCTGCAGGGCCGCGAGTTCCTGCAGGGCAAGTTCAGCGTCGCCGACGCCTATCTGTTCGTGATGCTGACCTGGGCCCGCTACCTGTCGATCGACTTTTCGCCCTATCCGGCCCTTTCGGCCTATCGCGACCGCCTGCAGACCCGGCCGTCGGTGGCCCGGGCCTTCGACGAGGAATTCACCCTGTTCAAGGCCGCGGCCTGACGCCGTGACCTGAACGGAGGCGCGGGCTCGCGCCTCCTAAACCCGGCGGCGGGATCTGTTTGTGTCCCCCGTCGCCGCTCCATCTCCCCAGGAGACCGACCCATGCGTAGTTTCATCATCGCCGTCGCGGCCCTGGCCGCGACGGGCGGCCCCGCCATGGCCGAAACCAAGGTTCAGAACGGCTGGCTGACGCTCAGCGCCCCCACCACCCAGGACCACATCGTGTTCGACGGCGCGGTCTGGCGCTGCAAGGCCGACGTCTGCCGCTCGACCCAGGTCAAGTCGCTGCCGCCCCTGCGGAGCTGCAAGCGCCTGGCCCGCGAGCTGGGGCCGATCACTGGCTTCGGCTATCGCGGCGTGACCCTGTCGGAGGCCGACCTGGCCCAGTGCAACCCGGTGCAGGTGGCCAAGACCGCGCCGACGGCCGAAGTCGCCGCCGCCCATTGAGCTCCGACCTCGGAGGAGGAACTTGGGGGCGGGCGCCTGCGCCCGTCCCCGGCTTTTTCCGAAAGGGCCCGGGCCGGACCGACCGGTCAGCGGCCGCCGAGGCCGATCTCGCCTTCGCCGATCTTGCGGCCGCCCTCCTTGAAGAGGAAGGCCGGCGCGTCCGGCTTGACCGCGACTGGGTCGCCGCAGCGCAAGGCGACGTCGACGGTCTCGCCCGGATCGACCTTTTCGCGGTCGCCCGGTAGCTCGATGGCGCACATCATCTCGTCCCGGACGCCAGGAAAGACGAAGGTTGGTCGATAGCCCCTGTAGAACGGGTTCTCGCGGCCGATCGGGCCGTTGGCCGGCAGCAGGGTCAACCGGGCCGGTATGGCGGCCTGGGCGGGAAAGGTCGTGGCGTCGGGCGCGCTGGCCGCGACGGCGGGAACGGCCAGGATCGCCGCCAGGATCACGCCATGGGGTGCAAGCTTCATCGTCCTCTCCAAATTGTCCCGCCCCGGCGCAGACTACCGATCGGACGTCCGCTGGGAAGCGGTGCGAGGCGGCTTGAAAGCCAAGGGGCGGCTTCAGATGCAACCTCCGTTGTCATCCCGGCCGAAGCGAAGCGTAGAGCCGGGATCCAGGGGCCGCTGTAATGCGCCGGCCCCTGAATCCCGGACAGCCTCTGCGAGGCTTCCGGGATGACAACCGATTCTGGGCTTCTGATAAGCCTCGGGATACTTCGCCGATCAATGGGGTTCGGTCCCTAAACCCCCACCGACCAGCAGAACAGCTCGCCGTCCTCCTCGTCCGTCCGCTCGCCGGTGCGCCGGAAGCCGTTGGCCTCCAGCACCCGCTGCGAGGCGGCGTTGTGGATCGAGGTCTCGGCAGTGACGGTGGCGACGCGGTGGTCGGCCCGGGCCCAGGCCAGCAGGTCGGCCACGGCCCGCCGGGCGACGCCGCGCCGGCGACGCGAGGCGGCGACGCCGTAGCCGATCATCACCGTGTCGCCGACATAGGGCGGGCGGACCAGCGAGGTCAGGCCCACCACCTCGCCGTCCTCGACGATCAGCCAGGCGTTGGGGTGAAAGCTCTCGCCGACCTCGGCCGCCAGGCCGCGCAGCAGGGCCAGCACCTCCGGCGCCTCGACCCCGCCCTCGGCGACGGCCAGGCCGTCGGGGGACTCGCCCGCGATCAGGGCGGCGAAATGGGCGTCGGTGGCTTCGATCAGCATGGCGGATGTATCGCCGCGTTCCCTACGCCTGTCATCCCGGACGACGGACCACGACTCAGGATTTCGGCCGCGTGATCTTCACGCCCGAGGCCAGCAGCTGCGGCTTGACGTTCAGGGCGTAGTCCTCGTCGAACCGGGCCTGGGCGTCGGCCTTGACGGCGTCGGCCACGCGGTCGCGGGCCTCGCGGGCGGGGGCGAAATTGAGGTCGCAGGCGCTGGTCGCCGGATCCTGACCCGGGTCGGCCGCGCCGCTCTCGCCCGTGGGCAGTTCCTCCGAGATCGGGTCGGTGCAGCCGAGCAGGCCGGTCATCGACGAGAAGCAGATCGACCGCTGCAGATAGGCCCGCAGCCGCCAGCCGCATTGCACGGCCCGCTGGTCGACGCCGTCGGGGACCTTGCGATCGACGTCGTAGCGCAGGAACACCTGGTGGCGGACCATGGCGCTTTCCGCCCGCCGGGCCTTGGTCAGGACCAGCCGCAGGTCGCTGGCGGCGACCGTCATGGTGGCGCTGGCGCCCTTGACGGTGCTGGGCTGGGCGACCACGGGCGGCGGCGAGGCGGGCGGTGGTCCGGCTTGCATGACGAGGTCCCCCTTGATCGTGAAACAACCTTAGGGTGGAGGTTGGTCCAGCGTCAAACGGCGCGGCTAGTCCGGTCTTCGGGCGGCGTGCCGGATCCGCAGGACAAAGACGGCATCGGCTTTCACGCGGTAGCGGATCAGATAAGGGCGAATGAGCGCGAGCTCTCTGCGGCCATTTCCGACGCTGCGGCCTCTATCGGGATTTTCAGCCAGGTCCTCGGCGGCGGCGACCAACTTCAAGGAAAATCGCTGAGCCGCCAGCGGACTGAACTGAGCGATATAGCTTCGGATCGCCAGAAGGTTGGCGCGCGCCTCTTCCGTCCAGACTACTCGCCGCACTTCGGGGCGGGGCTTTCGTCGGGCGCGCCCCAGGAAAGCAGCCAGCGCTTCATGGCCTCATGGCTGATGACCCGGCCCGCCGCGATATCGGCGTCGGCGCGAGCGTCCGCCGCCGCTTCAGCGTCGTCGTCGATCTCGTCGAAAAGGGAGGGTTCGGGCTTCGACATAGGTTCAACCTACCACGATCTCGGCCGTCCAGGGAGGTCTCTACCGCCCGGCCCGCCGGCGCAGGGCGCCGCGCATGAAGTCCTGGGGCGGATCGGCCTCGGCGATGATCGAGTCGCGGATGGCCCGGGGCTCGCCGAACAGGTGGCCCTGGCCGTAGCCGATGTCGAGCTCCAGTACGTCGACCACCTGGCGCTCGTGCTCGACCTTTTCGGCGATCACCTCGATGCCGTAGCGGCGGGTCAGGCCGGCGAAGTCCTCGGCGTTCAGGTCGGGCAGCGAGGCGATGACCAGCTTGCCGTCCTGCTCCTCCAGCTGGTCCAGCATCATCTGGGCGCCGATCTTCAGGAACTTGACGTCGGCGCGGGCCAGGTCCTGGAAGTCGAGGTCCAGGTCGGTGACCTTGTCCAGGCTGAAGCGGAAGCCCAGGCTGGCCAGGCGGGCCATGTGGCGGGCCTCGACCGGGCCGCGGTCGTTGAACGCCTGCTGGCCCAGCTCGAAGATCAGCGCGCCGTGCAGGTCCTTGTTGACCTGCAGAAACTCCAGGAACTGGGCGAAGAACGCCTCGTCGGCCAGGCTGGCCAGCGAGATGTTGCAGAAGATCCCGACCTTGCGGTCCTGCTTGGCCAGGCGGCGGACGATCTGCACGCAGCGGAACAGCAGCAGGTTGTCGATCGCGGCCGTCAGGCCCTCGGGCTCGGCCACGGCCAGGTACTCGGCCGGCATCATGATGCGGCCGGTGTCGTCGCGCAGCCGCGAGAAGCTCTCGTAGAACACGGTCCGGCGCTGGGGCAGGCTGACCACCGGCTGCAGGTAGAGGTCGACCCGGTTCTCGGCCAGGGCGTCCTGCACCACCTCGATCAGGGCGTTGGACTGGGGCGAGCGGCCGCGCGGCTCGGCGCGGGCCACCTCGACCTGGTAGCTCAGCTGGTGCTCCAGCCGCTCGCTCATGCGTACGACCAGGTCCTCCAGCTGGTGAACCTCGGTGGTCAGCTCGGCCGAGCGGCGCTGGGCGTCGTCGGCGACGGTCTCCAGCAGGCCGGTGATGCGGGCGTCGACCTTCTCGACCTGCTCCAGCAGGATGCCGTGGGCCTCGCGGATGGTCTCGATGTCGACGCGCAGGGCCGCGCCCTGCAGGACGCCCGCGATCACGCCGTGGACGGCGAAGCATAGGCCCATGGCGCCGATGAAGGCGGCCAGGCCGACGGCCGGCGCCGCTCCCATCCGCCAGAGGGCGAGGGAGACCACCAAGGCCAGACAGAGATAGGCGCCGGTCAGCAGCGCCAGCATCAGCCTTCGCATTCGAGGGTTCCTACGAATCGTCAAGCTCAGTATGCGAGTCGCGCTAGCCGTGAGTCGAACAGATTAACGACTCTGAGCCATTACGCCGCGCCTTAACCACAAATCAGCTCTTCGTGAACGCGTGGGGAAGGTTGGCGGGATCAGGTTCCCTCCGTCGTCAATCGGGTTGCGGGGCGCCATGCCGGATGTGGAGCACATGGACGCTCCCAGCCTTGACCTCGTAGAGCACCAGATAAGGGCGGACGACGGTCAGTTCCCGCAGGTTGTCGCCAAGCGGCCGACCTCTGTCCGGATGCTGGGCCAGACTCTCGACGACCGTGACCAAGCGCCCGTGAACCGTTGCGCCGCGAGCGGGGCGAACTGGCCGATATAGGCGCGAATGCCGGCGAGAGGATGGCCCTTGCGGACCAAATGACCCGAACGGAGGCGGCGTCTGTCATGTCCAGGCCTGGGAGCGGGAGGCTCTCGGAGCCGTTGGCGAGAGGTTCCGGGGCTATTCGCCGACCTTCGGCGGCGGAAGCTCGTTCGGGGTTCCCCACGACAGAAGCCAGGCCTTGGCGGCTTCATGGCTGACGAACTCGCCCGCCGCGATCTCGGCGCGCGCTTCGGCGATCGCCGCCGCGTCGTGGGCTTCATCGATATCGTCAAAGATCGCGGGTTCGAGCTTCATGCCCCGAGCCTAGCACGGAAAGAGGCCTCGGGCAGCCCGCCGGCGCCTGAACGGGGCGGAGCGCTGGACCCTGCGGCGCTCCGCCACCCAATCGCCACATGACAGCGTGACCTTGGACTGATAATCGTTCGCAAGTTTTTCCGGTGCGATCATGTCCGACGTCCTCAGCCTAGCCCCAGACTTCACCGCCATCCCCGCCGCTCCCCAAGCGGATCGGGGCGCCGAAAGCCCGCTCAGCAAGGCCCGCAAGGGCCAGCGCGGCGTGATCGTGCGGGTCGGCGGCGAGACCGGGCGGTCGGAGTCGATCGATCCCGAGGAACTGGAGCGCCGCCTGCTGGAGATGGGCTTCGTCGAGGGCGCGGTGTTCGAGGTGTTGCACGAGGGGCTGTTCGGCCGCGACCCGATCGCCGTGCGCATCGACGACATGCGCGTGGCCCTGCGCCGCCGCGAGGCCGCCGCCGTCACCGTCCAGTTCGAAGAGGCCTGACGCCTTGACCGACGCCGCTCTCCGTCCCGCGCGCCTGGCGCTGGTCGGCAATCCCAATTCCGGCAAGACCGCCCTGTTCAACGCCCTGACCGGCAGCCGCCAGAAGGTGGCCAACTACGCCGGCGTCACCGTCGAGCGCAAGGAAGGCGTGCTGACCCTGCCCGGCGGCCGCGGCGCCCACGTGCTGGACCTGCCAGGCACCTATTCCCTGCGGGCCCGCAGCCCCGACGAGGTGGTCACCCGCGACGCGGTGCTAGGCCGCTTGTCGGGCGAACAGGCGCCCGACGTGCTGATCTGCGTGGCCGACGCCACCAACCTGCGGCTGGTGCTGCGGCTGGTGCTGGAGCTGAAGCAGGTGGGCCGACCGTTCGTGCTGGCCCTGAACATGTTCGACATCGCCCAGCGCCAGGGCCTGCGCATCGACCTGGAGCGGCTGTCGGCCGAGATCGGCGCGCCGATCGTCACCACCGTGGCCACCCGCAAGCGCGGCCTGGAAGAGCTGGTCGCCAAGGCCGACGCCCTGGCGATCAGCCATGAGGGCGAACACGACAACGTCTGGCGCGAGCCGACCGCCGCCGAGATCCGCGCCGCCCACCGCGAGGCCCAGCGCATCGTCAAGGCCTGCGTCCGCCCGCCCGAGCGTCCGGACACGGTGACCGGCAAGGTCGACGCGGTGCTGCTGCACCCGGCCGCCGGCCTGCTGATCCTGTTCGCCCTGCTGTTCGTGATGTTCCAGGCGGTGTTCACCTGGGCCAAGCCGGTCATGGACCTGATCAACCTGGGCTTCGAGCATGCGGGGCTGCTGATCGGCGCCGTCCTGCCCGAAGGGCTCCTGCGCAGCTTCGTCACCGACGGCCTGATCGCCGGGGTCGGCAGCGTGCTGGTGTTCCTGCCGCAGATCCTGATCCTGTTCTTCTTCATCCTGGTGCTGGAAGACAGCGGCTACATGACCCGCGCGGCCTTCCTGATGGACAAGATCATGGGCGGGGCGGGCTTGCACGGCCGGGCGTTCATCCCGCTGCTGTCGAGCTTCGCCTGCGCCATCCCCGGGATCATGTCGACGCGGGTGATCGACAACAAGCACGACCGGCTGACCACCATCCTGGTCGCGCCGCTGATGACCTGCTCGGCGCGGATCCCGGTCTACACCCTGATCATCGCCGCCTTCATTCCCGACTCCAAGGTCTGGGGCGTGCTCAGCCTGCCCGGCCTGGTGATGTTCGGCCTCTACGCCAGCGGCATCGTCAGCGCCCTGCTGGTGTCGTTCGTGATCCGCAAGATCTTTTGGCGCGGCACGGTCGAGCCGTTCATGATGGAGCTGCCGACCTATCGCTGGCCCGAGCCGCGCAACGTGCTGATGAACCTGTGGACCCGGGCCCGGATCTTCATCGAGCGGGCCGGCCGCATCATCCTGCCGCTGATGGTGCTGGTCTGGGTGCTGTCGACCTTCCCCTATCCGCCGGAGGGCGCGACGGGGCCGGCCATCGACTACAGCTTCGCCGGCCGGCTGGGCCATCTGATCGCGCCCGTCATGCAGCCCATCGGCTTCAACTGGCAGATGACGGTGGCCCTGATCCCTGGCTTCGCGGCGCGCGAGGTGGCGGTGGCGGCCCTGGGCACCGTCTACGCCGTGGGCGGCGACGCCGACAGCCACGACGCGCTGAGCACCCTGCTGTCGCACCAGTGGTCGCTGGCCACGGCCCTGTCGTTCCTGGCCTGGTACGTCTTCGCCCCGCAGTGCGCGGCGACCCTGGGCGTGGTCAAGCGCGAGACCAACGGCTGGCTGTGGCCGAGCGTGATGTTCCTCTACATGACCGGCCTGGCCTACCTGGCCTCGTTCACGGTCTATCACGTGGCCGTGGCGATGGGGGCGGGGTAACCGCCCCTCGTTGTCATCCCGGACGTAGCGCGCAGCGCGAAGATCCGGGACCGGGGCCTGAGCGCATGCGCTTCCGGCGGTCCCGGATCGGCGGCCCTGCGGGCCTTGTCCGGGATGACAGGCGTGAGGTCAGTTCCCCGCCTGCGCCAATTGCAGCGCCGCCTGGTACGCCGCCGCGCTGATCGCCTCCACCTTCAGGGTGAAGCGGTTGTCCGTCGTTCCCAGCAGGGCGCGGGTCGGGATCACGTGGCGGTCGATGCCGCCCTCCAGGGTCAGCACCGCGTCGCGCCAGAAGGCGTCCTGGTCGAAATAGAAGCAGTGGGCCGTCGATGGATTGACCCGTTCGGGAAGGCTCAGGTCCAGACTGTTGAACAGGGCGCTGCAGTCGATGTCGCAGAACGAGGCCGGGGCCTCGGCCGGCAGGCCCACCCGGCCGGCGCGCGGCGTCGGCTCGCCGTTCTTGAGGTCCGAGATCTTCAGCACGCTGTCGAAGCGGTTCGAATAGATCGTGGTGCGGCCGACGTACTTGTTGAACCAGCGGCCGCCGTCCTGGTCGGCCGACAGGCTGCCCTGCGAGACGTCGCCGGCCACCAGCAGCAGCTGCGAGATCGACCAGGCCTTGGCGTTGGTCTTGACGTCCTGGTAGGCCCAGCTGAACGCCTGGCGCACCACGAAGGCCCCCATCGAATGGGCCATGATGCTGACCCGCACCTGGCAGTCGGGGACCAGGGCGGCGACGAACATCGTCAGGGCCGAGTCGATCAGGGCGTTGGCGCTGGCCCGGGCGTTGCTGCGGTCGGCGTAGTAGCCCAGGGTCTCGCCCAGGGACGGCCAGTCGTAGCTGACATAGACGCCGGTCCAGCCGTGCGCCGCCAGCCTGGCGCGGTTCTCGGCGTCGCCCTTCAGGGCGTCCTTGAAGCTGGTGTTGAAGCCGTGGACGTAGAACAGCAGGTCGCCGCGGGGCAGGCCCTGCGGGGTCTTCTCGGTGAAGCTGTCCAGCACCGCCTTGCGCCAGGCCGTGGGGCTGAGCGCGGTCTGGGTCCCGTTGTCGGCGATCCGCAGATAGCGGACGGGGCCGATCTTGCTGTCGTCGGTTTTGGCGCGAAGCGAAATCATGAACGCGGCCATGTCGCCGTCTCCCGGTTTGCCCCCGTGCGACCCTAGCGCGAACGGGGGCGGGGAGTCTCGATGGCTAGCCCGGCAGTCCGATCAGGCGCGCCAGGGCCACGAAACCCGGCCAGGTCGGAGCCTGGAACATGGTCAGGTGGATGGCCAGCATCGCGCCCAGGGGCAGCCACCAGGGCGTGCGCCAGCGCCCCTTGAAGCCGTCCCAGAGGATCAGCCCGACCAGCACCGCCTCCACGGTCCAGAAACTGGGCGGCAAGGCGCTGGCCAGGCCGTTCAGCGACGGGATGTTCATGCCGTAGGCCCGGCCCAGGGCCGGCGGCAGGGCGACGAACACGGTCGAGGCCATGAACCGCGCGTGCAGGAACCGCGTCCGCCGGTGGGCGATGGCCAGGCCGTAGAGCAGGCTGAACAGCGCCAGCGACCAGAGGTCGATCCAGGCCAGGGTCAGCCGCAGCGGCACGTCGAAGTGCGACCGGGGGCCCAGCATGTCGTGGACCACGACGAGGGCGCTGATCACCAGGCTCGGGGCGATCACCAGCGAGGCGCGGCCGATCCAGCGGTGGAAGCGGTTGTGGCCGTGGCCGATCAGCCAGCTCTGGACCACCAGCAGGATCATCCAGGTCGTGGCCAGGGCGCCGTGGACGACGCGGATCGGATCCAGCGGCCCCACCCCGCCCGTGAAGCTGGGCCAGAACCCGAACATCGTGACGGCGAACGCCAGCAGGAAGGCGAGATAGAGATTGCGCAAGGCCAGCTCCCCCGAGGTGGAGGCTTTGCGTAACACGGGTTCGCGGATGGGGCGATAGGAAGGCGGGGCGCCGCGCCCGGTTGCGGCTTGGGTGAGCAGGGCACGGGCTGGGTTGCCGATATGCGCCATGCCGGGGCGCCGTCGGACGATTTGGAGGTCCGAAACGGGGGGTAGCAGACGTTGCAGCTCGGTGGATTTGCGATAGCTTCGCCGCGTGAGCCCCAACCGTTCAGAACTCGATGCCTTCTTCCAAGCCTTCTGGAATGAAGATCGCTGCCTACCAGACGACGCTAATGTCTTTGGCCAGCTTGGCATCGAGGGAGACGATGCCTTCGAATTCATCGAGGCGTTCGCCAATCGATTTGCCGTCGATATGAGCGGTTACCGTTGGTACTTCCACCACGCCGAGGAGGGAGTGAATACCGGCAGCTTGTTCTTCCGATCACCCGACCAGAGGGTAGAGCGCATCGCGATCACGCCCGACATCTTGTGTGAAGCCATACGAACGAAGCACTGGCCGCTGCAATACCCGACCCACAGACTGCCGAGTGTGCGGTGGGATATCCGGCTGAACCAAGCGCTCATTGTCGTGCCGCTATTCCTGCTGGCGCTCTGGGTTTGGCGGCGTTTTGTCGGCTAAGGGTCGAAGAGCGAACTTGGCGCCTGCACATGATGCGGACCCGCTCAACGTCCGCTGTCGGGCCCGGGCCTAAGGGCGATGATGGACCCATAACGCCCCGTCACAAGGTCAGCTGTCGGGCTGTCCGATGGCGCGAACGCCTCGCACCGCTGCCAGCTTTGAGCTGGTTTTGGGCCGGTTCCAAGTTGGCCGACACAGGCGTTTCGACCTGACCACGTCCGACCGCCAACCGACGAACGCCGGTGTCGATCGGGCGGGTCCCGACGCTCTGGCGAGCCCCGTCCCTACCGGGTCGGGACCGGGTGCTCGCCGCGGTAGTCGTAGAAGCCGCGGCCGGCCTTCTTGCCCAGCCAGCCGGCCTCGACATACTTCACCAGCAGCGGGCAGGGGCGGTACTTGCTGTCGGCCAGGCCCTCGTACAGCACGTTCATGATCGACAGCACGGTGTCCAGGCCGATGAAGTCGCCCAGCTCCAGCGGGCCCATCGGATGGTTGGCGCCCAGCTTCATGGCGGTGTCGATGGCGTCGACCGTGCCCACGCCCTCGTACAGGGTGTAGATCGCCTCGTTGATCATCGGCACCAGCACGCGGTTGACGATGAAGGCCGGGAAGTCCTCGGCGTTGCTGGTGATCTTGCCCAGCGACTTGGCGAAGGCCACGGCGCGTTCGTAGGTCGGCACGTCGGTGGCGATGCCGCGGATGATCTCGACCAGCTTCATCAGCGGGACGGGGTTCATGAAGTGCAGGCCGATGAACCGCTCGGGGCGGTCGGTGGCGCTGGCCAGGCGGGTGATCGAGATCGACGAGGTGTTGGAGGCCAGCAGGGTGTCGGCGCCCAGGTGGGGCTGCAGGCCGCGGAAGATCGACTTCTTGATCTCCTCGTTCTCGGTCGCCGCCTCGATCGCCAGATCGGTCGCGCCGACCAGGGCCAGGTCCTCTGCGGCGGAGATCCGGGCCAGGGCGGCGGACATGGCCGCCTCGTCGATGATGCCGCGATGCACCTGGCGGGCCAGGTTCTTCTCGATCAGGGCCAGGCCGGCGTCGATGCGCTCGCGCGAGACGTCGTGCAGGCGCACGTCATAACCTGCCAGGGCGACGACATGCGCGATCCCTGACCCCATCTGGCCGGCGCCGATCACGCCGACCGTCTTGATATCCGTCATTCAGACTAGCCTTGTTCGAGGCGGGGCCAGGCGCCACGCGCCCGGCCCGGAGTTCATGCCCGCTTTTCTAGCACGAGCAACCCCACAGTCGCCAAGGCTTTGCTGCGACGCAGCGGAAACCGATCCCTGCAAGGCTTTCGATCAGATCCGGAACGGCTGGGCCAGGATCGCGGGGCCCGCCATGGCCGGGTCGCTGATCGAGTCGCCGCCCAGTTCCAGCCGCCCGGCCAGGCGGCGCAGATAGCCGTCGGCCTGGATCGAGACGTCGTACCAGCCGCCGCTGGCCCGCACGCCCAGGTCCTTGCGGGCCTCGCGCCCCGGGGCCAGCGCCAGACTCCAGGGCCGGAAGCGGTCCTTGTAGGCGTTGGGCGTGGCCGACAGCCTGCGGGCCGTCTCGCCGGGATTGCGCAGGGTCAGGCTCAGCACGCCGGCCCCGCCGGCGGCCAGGGCCCGCAGCACCGGATCGGCGCCCGGCGCCTGGCCGATGAAGTGGCGGTGGAAGCCGTTGGGGCCCAGCACCCACAGGTCGTAGGCCCCGGCCGGCCAGACCTCGTCGGCGCGCTTGCCGGGCTCGACGGTGTAGCGGCGCGGCGGCAGGTCCAGGCGGGCCCGGTCGTAGACGTGGAACACCGCCGCGGCCGCGCCGTCGTTGGCGAAGGTCAGGCGCAGGCGGCCGGCCTCGGCCCCCTCGTCGACCCGCAGGGCGTAAGGCAGGGCGCGCGACGGACGCGCTCCGGCGGCCTGGACCGGCGCGGCCGGCGCCGTGGGCGTCGGCGGCGTCGTGCGGCCCTTCAGGGCGGCGGCGCGGGCGGCCAGCGGCTTGGTGTCGGGCAGGGCCCGGGCGAACGGGGCGTCGTTGGGCGTCTTGAAGTCGAAGGCGCTGGTCAGGTCGCCGCACACCGCCCGCCGCCACGGCGAGATGTTGGGCTCCATCACCCCGAACCGTTTCTCCAGGAAGCGGATCACCGAGGTGTGGTCGAACACCTGGGAATTGACCCAGCCGCCCCGGCTCCAGGGCGACAGCACGTACAGCGGCACGCGCGGCCCCAGGCCGTAGGGCCGGCCCATGAAGTCGTCGCGCTCGGCCTTGGCCTCGGTCGGGTTGCGCACCAGGTGGTGTTCGCCGGTCGTGTCGACCGTCGAGGCGCCCAGGAGCTGGCCGTCGGGGCCGCGGGCGGGCGGGGCCGGCGGCGGCACGTGGTCGAAGAAGCCGTCGTTCTCGTCGAACATCACCAGCAGCACGGTGCGGGCCCAGACCTTGGGATCGGCGGTCAGGGCGTCGATCACCCGCGCGGTGTAGTCGGCGCCCTGGGCCGGGCTGGACGGGATCGGGTGCTCGGAATCGGCGGCCGGGGCGACGATGTACGACACCTGCGGCAGGGTCCCGGCCAGCACGTCCTCGCGCAGGCCGTCCAGCTTGCGGGTCGACAGGGCCAGGGCGGCCAGGCGCGGGTCCGAACCGGGCAGGCCGTCGTGACTGTCGCGGAAGGTCTTGAACCCGGCCGTGGGGTTGTCGGTGAAGTTGTCGGCCATGTCCTGGTAGATGCGCCAGGTGACGCCGGCCGCCAGCAGCCGCTCGGCATAGGTGGTCCAGCGGTAGGAGTCGGCGGCCCCGCCCTGGGCCACGAACCGGTCGTGGGAGTTGGAGATCGACGGCCCGCCGAACCGGCCCGACGGGTCGTTGGTCCCGGTCCACAGGAACAGGCGGTTGGTGTTGGTGCCGGTCTGGACCGAGCAGTGATAGGCGTCGCAGAGCGTGAAGGCGTCGGCCAGGGCGTACTGGAAGGGGATGTCCTCCTGGCGGTAGTAGCCCATGGCGCGCTCGGTCTTGGCGGCCGGCCAGCGGCTCATCCGGCCCAGGTCCCAGGCGGCCTGGGCGTCGAACCAGTTGTGCGGCGTGCCCTCCACCCGCATGTGGGCGAAGGTCTGGACCGTGTTCAGCGGGAACGGCGTCAGCTGGGCCGGGCCGCCCTTGGCGGCGTCGTTACCCTGGATCCACACCGTCCTGCGATCGTCGCCCGGCAGCGGGATCGGGAAGCGGTCGGCGAAGCCGCGCACCCCGTTCATCGCCCCGAAATAGTGATCGAACGAGCGGTTCTCCTGCATGAAGATCACCACGTGCTCGACGTCGGCCAGCGTGCCGGCGCGGACGTCGGCGTCGATGGCGGCCGCCTTGGCCAGGGCCGGCGGCAGGGACAGGGCGGCGGCGGCGCTGAGCAGGAAACCGCGGCGGTCGAGGGAAGGCATGGGCGCGATTCCGGAAACGGGAAGGGGACGGGCGATGCTCCTTAGCGGGAGCATATGGCAGTCGAGCGACAGTCGCGGCCGACCGCAAGAGCGCGGGGCGGCCCTGGCGGTTCGCGCCGGTCTTCGCCTAAGCTCGCGGCATGACCCCGCGCCTTTCCCGCCGCCACGCCCTGGCCCTGGCCGCCTCGGCCGCCGCCGCCCCGGCCTTCGCCGCCGCCCCTTCCGAAGACTGGAAGGCCCTGGCCGCCGACGTCCGCTCCGAATTCCAGTGGGCCTGGCGCGGCTATGTCGCCAAGGCCTGGGGCAAGGACGAGATCAATCCGGTCAGCGGCACGTCGTCGTCGTTCTTCGTCGAGGGCCACGACCTGGGCCTGTCGCTGGTCGAGGCGCTGGACACCCTGTGGATCATGGGGCTGGACGCCGAGTTCCAGGCCGGGGTCGACTGGGTCAAGACCAGCCTCGACTTCGACGTCGATGGAAACGCCCAGGTCTTCGAGACCAACATCCGCCTGGTCGGCGGCCTGCTGTCGGCCCACCTGGCCAGCGGCGACCCCGCGCTGCTGAAGAAGGCCCGCGACCTGGCCGACCGCCTGGCCAAGGCCTTCGAGGCCTCGCCCCACGGCCTGCCCTGGCGCTATGTGAACCTGCGCACCGGGGCGGTCAGCGATCCGGAGACCAACCTGGCCGAGATCGGCACCTACCTGTCGGAGTTCGGCGTGCTGAGCCAGCTGACCGGCGACCGCAAGTATTTCGACATGGCCAAGCGGGCCATGCGCCACGCCCTGGACCGCCGCTCGAAGATCGGCCTGATGGCCGCCAACCTCCACGCCGTGACCGGCGCGTTCACCAGCCGAAACGCCAGCATCGACGTCTATGCCGACAGCTTCTACGAATATCTGTGGGACGCCTGGGCGCTGTTCGGCGACGAAGACTGCAAGCGTTGGGCGGTCGAGTGCGTCGACGCCCAGCTGGCCCACCAGGCCAGGCGCTATGAGGGCCGGCTGTGGTTCCCGATGGTCGACTTCGAGACCGGGGCGGTCACCTCCACGGCCCAGAGCGAGCTGGCCGCCTACTATGCCGGCCTGCTGGGCCAGGTCGGCCGCAAGGCCCAGGGCGACGACTACCTGGCCTCGTTCACCGAGCTGCAGGCGACGTTCGGCGTGATCCCGGAATCGATTGACGTCGCCACCCGCCAGCCGCGCCGCAAGGCGACCGGCCTGCGCCCGGAATATCCCGACGCCTGCCTGAACCTGTGGCTGGAGGGCCGCGACGAGCGCTACCGCAAGCTGGCCGCCATCCATTATCGTGAAATGAAGGCCACCAGCCGCGCCGCCTTCGGCTACACGGCCCTGAAGGACATCACCACCCGGCCGATGACCCAGGGCGACAACTGCCCCGGCTACTGGTGGTCCGAGCAGATGAAGTACTACTACCTGCTGTTCTCCGACACGCCGCGCATCGACTACGGACAGCTGCAGCTGAGCACCGAGGCCAATGTGCTGCGGGGGTTCCGGAAGGGGTAGGGGGCGAAGGTGGCGCGGAGCGACCATCGAACCTCGGCCTTGCTGCGGATATCACCCCCGCTTCCATGAAGCGTCCGGGCCGCCGCCCCTCTACGCCCCCAAAAACCCCGCCAGGGCCGCCAACGTCTCCGCCCCCGGCGTCTCGATCGCTGGGACGTGGCCGCCGGGGCTGGACAGGAACGGCAGGCCCTCGGCGGCGGCGAAGGCTTGCATCGGCGCGGCGTAGGGGTCCTGGTCGCCGTTCCACAGCAGCACCGGGAAACCGCCGCCCAGCACCGCCTCGGGCGCGCCGTCCAGCTGAGACAGGGCCTCGAAACAGGCGCGCATGGCCGGCTCGATCTCGGGCGTCACCCAGGCCACCAGGGCAGGGGCCGTGGCGCGGGCGAAGGCCCAGAACAGGTCGAAGGTCAGCGGCCCGTTGGGGGTTTGCGGGACCCCGTTCACCAGGTCCCAGCCGCCGACGACCAGGCGCGAGACCTTGTCGGGGTGGCGCCTGGCCAGGCCCACGGCCATCCAGGCGCCCATCGAATAGCCCAGCACGGCGGCCTTCTCGCCGCCCAGGGCGTCGATCACCGCCGCCAGGTCGCCGGCCCGCTGGTCCTGGGCGTAGAGGGCCGGATCGGCGGGCTTGTCGCTGAGCCCATGGCCCAGGGAGTCGACGCAGGCGACGCGACGACCGCGGGCGACCAGGGCGTCGACCACGCCGTTGGCCTTCCAGCTGGCGGCGTCCATGAACAGGCCGTGCTGCAGCACCACCAGCGGACCCTCGCCCTCGACGGTGTAGTGGAGGCGCTGGCCGCGATGGGTGACGAACGGCATGGCGGCTCCTGGGCGCGGGACGGATGGTCGAGCTGGACCGCTAGCGCAGGATCACTCGCCGAACCATCGCAAAATTCAGGCCGCCCGCGCCCGGGGAGCCTGGATCGGCGCCAGGCCCACCCCGGCCAGGTAGGCTTCCAGCCGCGCGCCGTCCGTGGCGGCCACGAGGGCGGCGACATGGCCGTCGGGGCGAACCAGAACCAGCTCGCCGTCGGCCAGGCCGTAGGTCGCGCCCAGGGCGCCGCCGGGATCCTGGAACGCGCCGTCGGCCCCGACCCCGTGGAGGCGCAGTCCTGGACGCGGCGCCGGCAGGCGGGCCGGGTCGACCGCCCGGGCGATCAGCGTCCAGTGCGGGCCGGCGAACAGGTCGAACAGGCGGACGGGACGTCCGTTCGCGCCGCGCAGCAGGCCATCGGGCGCGCGGTCGCCCGGCTGCAGGGCGTCCTCCGGCCGTTCCGCGGGCAGGCTGAGCGACGAGAACCGGTAGCCCAGGTCCAGCTGGTGCACCTCGCGGCCGCGCTTCACGTCGCCCCGTCGGGCCTTGTCCAGCAGGCCGGCGGCCAGGCCCAGCATGCCGGCGGCGATCGGGCGGCGCTCCGCCTCGTAGGTGTCGAGCAGGGCGTCGGGCGCGCCCGACAGCACCGCCGCCAGCTTCCAGCCCAGATTGTAGGCGTCCTGCAGGCTGGTGTTCAGTCCCTGGCCGCCGGTGGGCGGATGGATGTGGGCGGCGTCGCCCATCAGCAGCACGCGGCCCACGCGGTAGCGATCGGCCAGGCGTGCGTTCATGCGGTAGGCCGAGGCCCAGGCGACGCCGCGCACCGTCAGGCCGCCGGCCGGCCAGCGGTCGTCGACGAAGGCCTGCAGGCCGGCCGCCGACAGGTCGACCTCGCCCTCGAGGGGGATGGGAGCCTGCAGCTGGAACAGGTCGGTGCGGGGCAGGGGGCAGAAGCCGATCTGCCGGCTCATGTCGCCCTCGCCGGACCGATGCCAGGCGTCGCGCGACAGGCCGTCCAGCTGGATGTCGGCGACGATGGCCCGCACGCCCAGGGTCTGGCCGGGGAAGCCGATCCCGAGGGCGCGGCGCACGAACGAACGGCCGCCGTCGCCGCCCGCCAGGTAACGGCAGCGGATCGTCTCGATCCCGTCCGGCCCGGCCATCGTGGCCGTGACGCCCTCGGCGTCCTGGTCGAAGCCGGTCAGCTCGCGCCCGTACTCGACCACGCCGCCCAGCTCGGCCAGACGTTCGCGCAGCACCGCCTCGGTGCGGAACTGCGGGACCATCAGGGGCGTGCGATAGGGCTCCTCGGCCGTCGGCGGGGCGAGCGCGATCTCCTGGGCGTCGGCCTGGGTTCCGTCGGCGCCGTGCAGGCGTTGCGGCGGATAGAGGCCGCCGGCGGCGACCATGCGGTCGAGGACGCCCAGGTCCTCGAACACCTCCTGGGTGCGGGGCTGGATCCCCTTGCCGCGCGAGCCGGCGAACGGGGCCGGCAGCTTGTCGATCAGCCGCGCCGGGACGCCGCGCCGCGCCAGGTCGATGGCCAGGGTGAGCCCGGCCGCGCCGGCGCCGCAGATCAGGACTTCGGTGGAAGCTTGCGTGTTCATGGCCGCCTCGATATGTGTGTATTGCGCACACATATCGAGGCGGTGGGATCCATGTCAACGAAAAACGTGCATGATACACACATCTTGCGGTCCCTGCCCGCCCTGCACCGGTCGCTGATCGACATCGCCAGCGCCCTGAACCGGCCCGAGAACGACGCGGCCATGCTGGAAAAGGCCGGGCTGGCGCTGGAGCGGGCGCTGTTCCCGCTGCTGGTGCTGGTCGAGCGGCTGGGGCCGATCGGGGTGGTCGACCTGGCCGGGCGGGTCGGGCGCGACCACACCACCGTCAGCCGCCAGGTCGCCCGGCTGGAGGAGCTGGGCCTGGTCGAGCGCCGCGCCGGCCAGGCCGACCGCCGGGTCCGCGAGGCGGTGATCACCCCCCGGGGCAAGACGGCCACCGACGCGGTCGACGCGGCGCGCGGGCGCATGGCGCTCCAGCTGTTCGGCGACTGGAGCCAGCACGATTTCGACGAGCTGGTGCGGCTGATGCGCAAGTTCGCCGACGGGATGGGCGAGGTGACGGAGGCGGGGTAGGGCGAGCGCCCTCGTTTCACCTGGAAATCCTCAAGCTAACGCCGGCTTTGTCGGGATGTCGGCGTCGGCGTTGCTCGAGCGTCCTTGGGAACATCAATCGCCCCCCTGCGGAGCGAATTCCCACCGCCCCAGTTTGGAAAGACCACAGGAGATAAAGGTGTCTGCATCCGTGCTCTTCATGTCCATGTCGCTGGACGGGTATATCGCGGGGCCCAACGATGAAGTGGGCAATCCCGGCGGCGACGACTTTATGCGGTTGCACGAGTGGTACGGGGATTTTTCCCGGCCGACCGGACCGGTGGGACAGTTGTGGGACGAATGGAACGCGCCAGGTGCGATTCTGGCGGGTCGGCGAACCGTGGAGCAGGTCGATCACTGGGGCGGTGACAATCAGGGTGTCGCGATCTTCGTACCCAGTCACAGGCCGCCCGGGCCATCCGTCGCCAATTATCCGTTGGTCAAGTACGTGGGCGACGGGATCGTGAGCGCAATGGCGCGGGCGAAGGCCGCCGCCGGGGACCGGGACGTGTTGGTGCTTGGCGCGTATACGGCGCAACGGGCGCTGGAAGCCGGCGTGCTCGACGAACTGCAAATACACCAGATTCCAGTCCTGTTCGGACGTGGCCGCCGATTGTTCGACGTCTTGCCGTCGCGCGTCGAGTTGGAGATCGTTCGGGTGATCGATACGCCCGAGGCCACGCACATCCGCTACCGCGTCCGCCGCTGAGCCCAGGGGGTGAATCTCGATCCCGCCTACCCCCGCAGCCCCGCCGTCTCGGCCAGGAACCAGTCGCGCAGCTTCAGGATCCGGGCCAGCTTGGGGCTGTCGGCGCGCCAGACGAAGTGGTTGCCGGTGTCGACGCCGAGCTCGCCGGTGAACGGGCGCACCAGGCGGCCCTCGCGCAGGTCGCGCTCGGCCAGGCCGCTGCGGGCCAGGGCCACGCCCGCGCCGTGGGCGGCGGTGTCCAGCATCAGGGCGGTGTCCTCGAAGGCCAGGCCCTCGCCGCGCGGCGCCTCGTCCACGCCCATCGCCGTCAGCCACACGCTCCAGGGCCGGCCGACGTGGCGCAGCAGCGGGACGTCCAGCAGGTCGCGCGGCGTGCGCAGCGGGTGGCGGGCCAGGAATTCGGGGCTGCAGACCGGGTAGATCCGGTCGATCATCAGCACGCTGGACTCCACGCCGGGCCACGACCCGAGGCCGAACCGCAGGGCGATGTCGACGCCGTCGGTGGTCAGGTCGGCCACCCGGTCGTCGGTCCGGACGATCAGGTCGGGCTCGCCGGTTTCGGCCGCCATCCGGGCCAGGCGACCGACCAGCCAGCGGCTGGCGAAGGCGACGCCGCTGCTGATCACCAGCGGGCCGCGCGCCGCCTGCCGGGCCTCGTCGACGCCGGCGTGCAGGGTGGTCAGCGCCGCCGTCACCTGGTCGGCCAGGCGCTGGCCGGTGGCGGTGGGGACCATGGCGTTGCCCTGGCGGACGAACAGCTTGGTCCCCAGCTCGTCCTCCAGCTTGCGGATCTGCTGGCTGACCGCGCCATGGGTCACGAACAGCTCGCGAGCCGCGCGGCTGTAGCTGCGATGGCGGGCGGCGGCCTCCAGGGCGGTCAGGGTCAGGAACGGCGGCAGGCGCATGGCGGCTTCAGCTTGTTAGTCTGACTGACAAGTTCGCGCAGATACCATCGTTCGTAAAGCCTGCTCCGACGGGGCATCTTAGCGGGGTAAGGCCGTCGCGGCCGAAACCCATGCTCACAGGTGCTCCGATGAAACTGCTTCTGATCTCCGGCGTCGCCGTGCTGACCTTCCTGTTCGCCTCGGTCGACAAGCTCTCGGCCCCGACCTCCAACGCCGCGCCGGCCTGGGACGCCACCACGCCGATCCACAGCCCGCGGTGAGGATCTCCTCCCCCTCCCCCGTGAAACGGGGGAGGGGGCCGCGAAGCGGACGGAGGGGGCGTCCGCAGCCGCCGCCGTGACGCCCCCTCCGTCACGATGCGTATCCGCATCGCGCTACCTCCCCCGCGATGCGGGGGAGGAGGAAAGGAAAAAGGCCCGGGATCGCTCCCGGGCTTTTTGTTGCGGCGCTGCGGTTAAGCGGCCTTGGTGAAGTGCAGCTTGAGGAGCTCTTCGGGGCGGAAGGTCTCAAGGCCGTAGGTGAAACCGTCGTCGTCGACGAACTCCACCTCGAAGGCCTCGCGCTTGCCGTAGACGCAGACGATCGTGCCCGTTTGACCTTTGCTGAGGCCCAGATCGGGGCGATCGACCAGCAGGGCGACGACATCAAGTTCGTCCAGCATCACTTTTCTCGCGCGATATAGACCGACGTCAGATGAGTGCGTGAGCCATCGGCGGGAACGATCCAGCCGCTGGTGATCATCGCAGAACGTTGACCAAAGCGGAATAGGAAGTCGATGGAGTAGCGCTGGCCCCACGCATCGTGTTCCGTGGCGACCACGTCTTCGGAAGCCGCCGCCAAGCGGAGAGCTTCGATCAGCACCGGCGCATCGTCGCGCGTCAGGCCAAGTTTTTGCGCGAACAGTCGCGCCTTGTGCTTGCCCACCGGGTGGGTCGGCGACAAGGCGTAGTCGCTCAGCTTGCGCTGGTCGATCTTCACATTGTCACCGCCCGGCAGTTTCAAGTCTTGCTTACTTCCCGGCCGCCGTCAGGGCGTTCATCAGGTCGGGCACGGCGGACTTGTAGTCGGCCACCAGGCCGTAGTCGGCGATCTGGAAGATCGGGGCGTCGGCGTCCTTGTTGATCGCGACGATGATCTTGCTGTCCTTCATGCCGGCCAGGTGCTGGATGGCGCCCGAGATGCCGATGGCGATGTACAGCGACGGCGCGACCACCTTGCCGGTCTG
This sequence comes from Caulobacter sp. UNC279MFTsu5.1, assembly GCF_900114015.1. Lineage (GTDB taxonomy): Bacteria > Pseudomonadota > Alphaproteobacteria > Caulobacterales > Caulobacteraceae > Caulobacter. The sequence goes on from NZ_FORN01000005.1 coordinate 28,249, forward strand.
GCCGACCTGGTAGTCGTTGGGGGCGTAGCCCGCGTCGACCGCCGCGCGCGAGGCGCCGACGGCGGCGCCCAGCTTGTCGGCCAGGGGCTCGATCACCGCGCTGAACTCCTCGGCCGAGCCCATGGCGCGGCCGCCCGAGACGACGATCTTGGCCGCGGCCAGTTCCGGACGGTCGGACTTGACCATCTCCTCGCTGACGAAGCGGGTCTTAGCCGCATCGGCGCCGCCGACGGTCTCGATCGGGGCCGAGCCGCCTTCGCCGGCCGCCGCGAAGGCGGTGGGGCGCACGGTGATCACCTTCTTGGCGTCCGAGGTCTGGACGGTCTCCAGCGCGTTGCCGGCGTAAATCGGGCGCGTGAAGGTGTCGGCCGAGACGACCTCGACGATGTCGCTGATCGGGGCGACGTCCAGCTTGGCGGCGACGCGCGGGGCGAAGTTCTTGCCGCCCGAGGTGGCCGGCACCAGGATGGCGTCATAGGCGCCGGCCACGGCCAGCACCGCGTCGGCTTCCGCTTCGGCGATCCCATGGCCCAGGGCCTCGCTTTCCGAGACCAGCACCTTGCGGACGCCGGCGATCTTGGCGGCCTCGGCGGCGACGCCCGAGACGCCCTGGCCCAGCACCAGCACGTCCACCTCGCCCGACAGCTTCAGGGCGGCGGTGACGGTCTTGTGGGTGCCGTCGCGCAGGTGCGCGTTGTCGTTATCGGCGACGACGAGAACGGCCATTACAGCACCCCCGCGGTTTTGAGCTTGGAGACGAGGTCCGTGGCGGACTCGAGCTTGACGCCGGCCGAGCGCTTGGCCGGTTCGGCGACCTTGACGACCTTGAGGCGCGGGGCGACGTCGACGCCGTAGTCGGCGACGGTCTTGGCCGCGATCTCCTTCTTCTTGGCCTTCATGATGTTGGGCAGGGACGCGTAGCGCGGCTCGTTCAGGCGCAGGTCGGCGGTGACGACGGCCGGCAGGTCGACGTCCAGGGTCTGGAGGCCTCCGTCGACTTCGCGGGTGACCTTGGCGGTCGCGCCCGACACCTCGATCGCCGAGGCGTAGGTGGCCTGCGGCCAGCCCAGCAGGGCCGACAGCATCTGGCCCACGGCGTTGTTGTCGCCGTCGATGGCCTGCTTGCCCATCAGCACCAGGTTCGGTTGCTCCTCGGCGACCACGGCGGCCAGCAGCTTGGCCACGGCCAGCGGCTCGGGGTCGGCGTCGGTGGTGATCAGGATGCCGCGGTCGCCGCCCATGGCCAGGGCCGTGCGGATGGTTTCCTGGGCCTGCTGCGGGCCGATGGAGACGATCACGACCTCGTCGGCGGCGCCCTTTTCCTTCAGGCGCACGGCTTCCTCGACCGCGATCTCGCAGAAGGGGTTCATCGACATCTTGACGTTCGCCAGGTCGACGCCGGTCTGATCGGGCTTCACCCGGACCTTCACATTGTAATCGATAACCCGTTTGACCGGGACCAGAACCTTCATCGGTCTACGCCGCCTCCTGGCTAGTTTTTCCTGCCTGCGCCGACGGGATTAGCGCGTCCGTCCAGGTTTGCAAGTTTCCCCTGACGTAAACGTAATGCATTCGCGATCGTTACGTTCAAACAATCGTACGATACTTCCGGCCGCGCGTCTGCCGCGCCGCACACTTCAGCGCAGGGGCGAACGGCGGCGCGGACGCGCGCAGAACCCTCTGGCCAGCCCCGCGGCGGGCCAGTATGAGGCGGCCCATGAAGAGCACCATCCCCCGCCTGCAGAAGATCTTCTTCGCCGTGTTCCTCGGCGCGACCCTCAGCGTCTTCTGCTTCCACTACTTCTACGTCTGGCCGCGGGACCGCTGCGTCGCGCGCGGGCCGGACTACGCCTGGGCCGGGCGCTGGATGAAGTGCGCCAAGCTCTATTCGATCGAGACCCTGACCCGCCGGCCGCTCAACGTGCCGCCGATCAACACCGATCCGGCGAAGATGGAAGGCCCCCGGGCCGAGCATTCGGCGAAGAAATAGCACCTTGTTCCCCTCTCCCAGAGGGAGAGGGTCCTAAGTCACCGCGTGGCCCCCGGCTTCCACAGCACGTCGGCCGCGCCGTCGTCGTTGGCCCGGCGGGCGGCGACGAACAGAAGGTCCGACAGGCGATTGAGGTAGCGCAAGGCCGGCGCGCCGACGATCTCGCCCTCGGTCCCGATCAACTCGACCACCTTGCGCTCGGCCCGGCGGCAGACCGTGCGGGCCACATGCAGGGCCGCGGCGGCGGGGCTGCCGGCCGGCAGGACGAACGAGGTCAGGGGCGAGAGCCGTTCGTTCATGGCGTCGATCTCGCGCTCCAGCCGCTCGACCTGGCTGTCGACCACCCGCAGCGGCTCCCAGTCCGGCTTGCCGTTCTGCTCGGGAGTGGCCAGGTCGGCGCCCAGGTCGAACAGGTCGTTCTGGATGCGCTCGAGCAGGGCGTCGAGTTCGGCGTCGCCCTTGGTGTGCTGGCGCGCCGCGCCGATGAAGGCGTTGGTCTCGTCGACGCCGCCATAGGCCTCGACGCGCAGGGAGGCCTTGCTGACCGGCTGGCCGGTCGAAAGCCGCGTCAGGCCCTTGTCGCCGGTGCGGGTATAGATGCGGTTCAGCGTCACCATCGGCCAGGCCTTTCCACCAGAATGTCCCCCTCTGCCAAAATGTCCTGGGTCAACTTGCCCTAGCGCAATCGCTGCGCCGTCGTGGTCAACTCGCTTCCAGGGAGAGTGTTCTTTGCTCCTCGACCGCCGGCCGGTCCGAACGCGTGAAGTTCAGCGGCCAGGCGTTCAGTGGCGTTCGTGTCGATCGCTGAAGCGTGATGGTCATCCAGGCTCCTTCCCCCCTCTGAGACCCGGACCGATCGTCCGCTTCAGTGATTTCGCCACCAGAAGGCGGCGACCAGCACCAGCACGGCCAGGAACTGCAGCGCCACGCGCAGGCGCATCAGCTTGTTGGAGTAGGAGCGTCCGAAATCGCCGCCCCGGAACAGGGCGTAGATGCCGACGCAAAGCGTGATCAGGACCGCGCCCAGCACGATCGGGATCAGGAAGTCGAACAAGTGGCTCATGGCGGCGGAAAATAGGCGCTCGCCCCGGGCTTGGCCAGAGACTTGGCCACAGACCGGGCCAGGGCGCGCCCCAATCCCGCCACCCGCCTGACCGCAGAGTGCCATATCGCGATTCGCCGATCCTGTTCGTTGAGCGCATTTGTCGCAGTGACGGGGTGCTATCGATAACATATATGCGACAAATGTAGCCGTTCGTTGATTATCGGTTCGTTTTCTGGTTGCGCGCCCTTGTGGCACGGGATAAACGCGCCACCTTCCAATTCCGGTGTGCGTTCGTTGAACATGATCATCCCCTCACCGCAGGTCATGTCAGCGCCCTTTTTCGGCGGGGAGGCAGGAGAAAACAGAATGGCCCGGGGCGCTCGCATCGCCGTCGCCGACTTCTCCGCGTCCGAGCGGGAAGACGCCATGGCTGAAGTCCGCCAACTGATCACCGACCTGCGCGACGCCGCGCAGGACGGACGCGCCCTGGCGCGCCGCTACGCCGACGTCCTGACCAGCGTCGTCGATGAATATTGCCTCGAATTCGAGAAGCGCGCCGAAGCCGCGCTTGCTCGCCTGGAGACCGTGGAATGAGCTTTGTATCGCTGAACATCGAGTCGCCGACCGACGCCCCCGTCAAGCTGACGCGTCGCGCCCTGGCCAAGCAGCGCACCCGCGAGCGCGTCCTCTCGGCCGCCCGCCGCCTGTTCACCGAGCGCGGCTATGAAGGCGCGACCATCCGCGACATCGCCCAGGCCGCCGGCATGTCGACCGGCGCGGTGTTCGCCAGCTTCTCGGACAAGAGCGAGCTGTTCGACGAGATCCTGACCGCCGACTACGAGGTCATCTACGCCCAGATGAAGCAGGCCGGCGTCGACGCCGCCACGGTGGAAGAGGGCGTCATCGGCATGTTCGCCGTCGCCTACGGCTTCCATGTCGAGCAACTGCCGCTGCTGCAGGCTAGCATCGCGGTGTCGTGGACCCGCTCGGAGACCGCCGAGCGCCGCAATCGCGGGCATCTCAAGCACATCTTCGCCCTGCTGAATGGCGTTCTGACCCGCGGCGTCGAGCGCGGTGAACTGAAAACCGACGCGGACGTTAAGCTGCTCGCCGAGATCATCTGGGACGTGTATGTCGCCAACTATCGCCGGGCGATTTTCGACGCTTGGTCGGTCGAGGCCCTGCTGTCGCGACTTTCGGATCAACTGAAGGTCATCCTGGCGGGCGCGCGCGCATAAGATTTCGGCCGGGGGCGGACGCTCTTCGCCGGAGCGTTCGCCCCCGGATCAATAAAGCGACGCAGACTATCCGGGGGGACGGTGCGTGGGGGTTAGGGACGAGCAGAAACAGGCGACGCGCGAGAAGGTTCTCGAAGCGGCGCGCGACCTGTTCAACGAGACGGGCTACGAAGAGACCACCATTCGGGCGATCGCCGAACGGGCGGGGGTCTCGGTCGGCAGCGTGTTCACCACCTTCGCCTCCAAGGCGGAGGTGCTCAGCCATGTCATGGATAAGCGCCTGGGCGAGCTCTATGCCGAGTTCGACCGGGTCGTGCCGTTCCTGCGCGGCTCGACGGCGGATCGGCTGTGCTCGATCTTCGCCATCCATTACGAGTTCGAGACCCGGCGGGTGAAGCTGTTCCTGGCTCACATCGCCGCTTCCTACAGCCCCAGCCAGGATCCCGGCGTCACGCCGTACGGCCGCAACGAGCGCCTGATCCAGATGCTGCGCGAGGTGCTGGAGGAGGGGATCGAGCGCGGCGACGTGCGAGCGGACCTCGACCCGCAGCTGGCCATCGACGTGCTCAAGGCCGCCTATGCCTGGAACTACCGCCTGGCCGCCTGCCGCGAAGCGTCGGCGGCCGAGCTGTCGGCGATGATGGACCGGCAGATCCTGTTCATCGCCGAGGGCTGGCGGCCGGTTTAGGCGCCGCGGACAGTAGAGATTGAAGGCGGTTTTCGGCGTACGCCGTGCGTCCTTCGAGGCTCGCCTTCGGCTCGCACCTCAGGATGAGGCAGCTTTGCCGACATCCTCATCCTGAGGCGCCTCCGCAGGAGGCCTCGAAGGACGCAAAGCGGTTCCTCTAGGGCGCCGCAAGGCCCTAGCCCAGCGCGCGCAAAAGGCTCGCCATCGCCTGCTGGAAGGGCTTGAGCAGCGTCGCCGCGCCGCTGGCGGCCTTGACGGTGTAGATCATCACCGCGGTCAGGCTCAGGATCAGCGCGTTCTCGACCGCCGCCCCGCCGGTCTCGGTCTCGGCGAAGGCGCGAAGGGGGCGGCGACGGCTGGGCGGCATGGCGTGTGCTCTTTCGGGACTGACGCCGCGCAACCTGCAATAGGTGTGCTGTTTGTCGTCCAACTCCCAACGCCCGTCATCCTCGGAACATGTCCGAGGATGACGGTTAGTACTTGGCGGAGGTGGGGACCCTACAACCGCACCAGCTTCAGGTCCTGATAGTCATAGGAGAAATCCGCCAGCGGCGAGACGGCCCGCATCGTGGCCCCGGTCACCGCCCCGTCCTTCACCGCGAACACCACGAAGGCGTCCTCCTGCGCGCGGTCGTCGAAGCGGGTCTTGAAGGTGTCGCCGTCGAAGGTCTCCAGGGCCCCCTTCAGCGCCGGGGTCTTGTCGAAGCTGATCTTCAGGGCGGTCTTCTTGCCTTTGCCCGAAACCGACACCGTCACCGCACCATACCAGGGATCGCGATAGGTCCCGGCATAGGCGGCCAGCGGCAGGGTGGGGGCCACACCGCCGCCCTTGGGGGTCATGGCCTCGGCCGCGTCCTTGACCAGCTTGGCGTCGGCCTGGGCCTGGACCTTCTTGCTCGAGGCGATCCAGTCGAAGTCGCTGCGCCCCTGCAGCCGGTCGGGGCCGCCATAGCGCAGGGACCGGAAGACCGGCGTCTCCTCGGCGTTGGTCATCACCATGATCCCCGACTTCCGGCCCGGCAGCAGGCCGGTATAGGAGACGAAGCCAGCCAGGCCGCCGGTGTGCCAGACGATCTTCTCGCCGCGATGGTCGTTGACGAACCAGCCCAGGGCGTAGGCCTGCAGCGAGGCGCGCACGGGATTGTCGGCGATCGGGCCGTCGGACCAGGCGGTGATGGTCTGGGGCTTCCACATCTCGCGGCCGGAGGCCTCGGTCCACAGCTTGACCCCGCCCGGCGCGGTCCCCAGGCCAAGCTGGACCTGCATCCACTTGCCGATGTCGCGCGGGCTGGCGTTGAGGCCGCCGGCCGCGCCGGCCGAGTCGAAGCTGCCATCGAACGGCAGCACCCGCTGCGGTCCCAGGCCCCGCACCGGCGGCCCCATCCGCGCGTGCGGCTCGGCCCGCGGCCGGTTTCCGATCAACGAGGGCAGGGGCACGCTGTCGGTCATCTTCAGCGGGTCCAGGATCCGCGTCTGGATGAACGCCTCCCACGGCGCGCCGGTGATCGCGGCGATCACCTCGCCGGCCGCCACGTACAGCACGTTGTCATAGGCGTAGCCGCCTCGGAACTGGCCGCCGATCGGCAGGTACTTCAAGCCGGCCACGATCTCGGCCCGCGTGTGGGTGGGGTTGGGCCAGATCATCAGGTCGCCGGCCCCCAGGGTCAGGCCCGAGCGGTGGCACAGCAGGTCGCGCACGGTCATCAGCCGGGTGACGATCGGGTCGCTCATCTCGAAGGCGGGCAGGTGCTTGGTGACCGGGTCGTCCCAGGCCAGCTTGCCCTCCTCGACCAGCATGGCCAGGGCGGCGGCGGTGAACGCCTTGGTGTTGGAGGCCACGCCGAACAGGGTGGAGTCGGTGACCCTGTCGGTCCCGCCCAGGCGACGCACGCCATAGCCCTTGGCCAGGGTGATCTCGCCGTCCTCGACCACGCAGATCCCCAGGCCCGGCTCGTCGGGGAAGGCGGCCATGACCTCCTGGGCGAACTGGTCGACGGCCGCGCCCGCCTTGCCCCCTTGTCGGGCGCCCCCTTGCCGGGCGAAGGCCGGCCTGGCCAGCGCCGCGGTCCCGACGGTGGCGAAGGCCGACAGCAGGGCGGCGCGGCGGGTCGTGGCGATCATGGAGGCGTCCCGGAAAGGTCAGGCGCGCACTGAAGCCTAGCCGTGGAGTCGGGGCAAGACGCGGCGACGCCAGGCGTCGACCAGCACCGCGACGAACATCGCCATTCCCCCCAGGGTCATGGCGTAGCCGACGGCGGAGACGCGGTTCCAGATATCGAAGGCGGCCAGGGGATCGAGCGAAGCGTCGGCCGTCATGGCCACGAACTGGGCCGGCGACAGGATCAGCAGCGCACCGCCGGCCGACAGCGCCAGATGCGCGTAGCCCATCCAGCGACGATAGCGCACGCGCACCATGGCCAGGACGCCGTACACGATCGCGAAGATCGCCAGCATTCCCGCCAGGCTGAGGGAATAGTGGAAGCCTGTCCTCACATAGAAGACCTCGGCGCCGACGGCCCCCGGGACCGGCAGGCTGTGCATGGTGGTTCGCAAGGGAGAGCCCGCCAGGCGCACGACGCCGGCCGCCGACAGCCAGAGGACCGGCATCGCGAACCGGGCCCAAGACCTCCCCTCATGCTCGACCATCTTCGAACCCCGGTGCGCGCCGCGTTGGATCAATCTACCACCGCGCGACCCCGACGCCAGACAGCAACAAGCCCGCCTGCCGGGGGGGTGAGGCAGGCGGGCTTGGCCGGGGTGGGGACATGCCCTTGGGCATGTCCCCGTCCGATCGGGGCCTAGGCGCGGTAGACGTAGGCGCTGGAGACGTAGCCGACGCCGACGCCGTCCTGGCCGACCAGGATCCACTTGCCGTCGCCGGTGCGGCCCAGGGCCTGGAAGGTCTCGCCGGCCTGGACCGAGCCGATCCGCTCGCCGCGGGTCGAGGCCGAGGCGCGCAGGTTCAGGGTCGAGCGGGCGACGTACTTGCCCTTGATCTTGGTCATCGGAGCGGCCTCGACCGCGTTGGCGACGCGGATGCCGTTGCTGGTGTAGGCCCCGCCGGCGTTTTCCGCCGCGCGGCTCTTCTGCATCTGGCAGCCGGCATAGGAGCCGGCGCCCGCGCCGACCACGGCGCCGATGGCGGTGCCCGTGCCGCGGTCGTGCTTGGCCAGCTTGTTGCCGGCGACGGCGCCCAGGACGCCGCCGATCACGGCGCCGACTTCCTGCTTGCCGCCCGAGGCGTTGCAGCCGACGACGCCGCCCAGCTTCTGCGACATGGCGCTGGCGGTGGTGGGCGCCGTGGCCATGGTCAGGGCGGTGGCGGTCATGGCCAGGCCCAGGGCGATCTTCTTGGTGGCGGTGATGATGGTCATGGTCTTCTAGTCCTTCGTCCCTTGATTGCTCCGGAGCCGTCGGCCCCGTGAGACGCACCATGCCAAGGCGAAGCTGAACGGCGCCGTCAGGTCGATCGACAGAATTCGTTCATGTACGTTTTTTTGACGATTCAGGCGCCGATCCCTGTCCCGCCGGGAGAGCGGAAAAGAAAAAGCCCCCTCCGCGGGAGGGGGCTTCGCATAGTTCCAGAAACGGTTGTCATCCCGGACGAGCGCGCAGCGCGAAGATCCGGGACCGACGCCTGAGCGCGGCGCTTCCGGCGGTCCCGGATCGGCGCCCGGCTTCGCCGGGCTTGTCCGGGATGACAGCTTCTTTCGCGGTCGATCCATACGCGATGGCCCTGCCTCCGTAGGAAGGGGCTTTGTTGCGAAAGCCTAGTTGGCCGTGCCCGTCGGCGCAGCGGCCGCGGCGGGAGCCGCCGCGGTCATCGAGGCGCCCGACAGCTCCACCGAGGCGTCGGCGTCGGTATAGATGGTCATCTTCTGGCCGGGTTTGATCTCGACGTCCTTGCCGTGCTTGATCAGGCCCAGCGGGCCGAACAGCACGGTCAGGGTGATGGTGGTGCCATAGCGGGCGTCGCCCTCGGCGCCCTTCTGGCCGCGCAGCTTGATCTTGGCGTCGCCGACCTTGAGATAGTCGAAGCGGACGTTCAGCTCGCCCGGCTTGCCCATCATGCCCTTCTTCTTGGCGTGGGTGACCTCGCCCGCGCCCTTCAGGCCGGCCGGCAGCTTGCCGCCGTCGGCCAGGACGACGTCGTCGGCCAGGCTGATCGTGAAGCGATCGCCTTCGTGGCTGGTGTCGGACGACAGCTTGTCGTCGACGCTGATCACCACCTCGGTGCCTTCCGGCACCTTGACGGTCTGGGCGTGGACGGTTGTCGCGGCCATGGCGAACAGCGCCGCGGCGGCGGTCTTATAAAACAGTTTCAAAGGTCTCTCCCCCGCGGGACCCCAGCCCGCGGGGTCACCTAACCCGATATTGTCAAGCTTGTGAAGCGCGGGTGAGCATGCGGCTGTGCGTAACTTTGACGCGAGGGCGCGGTGATGGGGCCGTCATTCCCCCAGCTTGTAAGGCCCGCTCTTCGCCAGCGCCGCCTTCCACGCCGGCCGCGCGTGCATCCGCCCGATCCAGGCCTCCAGGTTGGGATGGTCGGCCAGTTTGCCGTGCGCCTTGGCGACCTCGGCCACGAAGCTCATCTGGATGTCGGCGCCGGTCAGGTCGTCGCCGACGAAGAAGTCGCGGCCTTCCAGCGCGCCGTTCACATAGGACAGGTGGTTGGCCATCTCGCTCTGGATGCGCGGATGCAGCGGCGCGCCGGCTTCGCCCAGCCGGCCGACATACAGGCCCAGCAGCATCGGCAGCATGGCCGAGCCCTCGGCATAGTGCAGCCACTGCTGGTAGGCGTCGTAGTCGGCGGTGGCCGGGTCGGGCGCCAGCCGGCCGCCGGCGTGGCGGCGGATGACATAGTCGGTGATCGCCCCGCTCTCGATGATCGTCGCCGTCCCGTCGGTCAGCACCGGCGACTTGCCCAGCGGATGGACGTCCAGCAGGGCCGGCGGGGCCAGGCGGGTCTGGGGATCGCGTTGGTAGAAGCGGATCTCGTAGGGCAGGGCCAGCTCCTCCAGCAGCCAGAGGATCCGCTGCGAACGCGACTCGTTGAGGTGGTGGACGACCAGCATGTTTCTTCCCTTCATGGGCCGCTATGCTGCGCTGCGACATTGCTCGCAGCTGCGAAAGGCTCCACAGTGAAAGAAAACAACTGTTTGGCGCACGGGAGCAAGCCATGACCGACACGGTCGCTCGGGAAACCTCGCAGTCCCTGATCCTGCCCGGGCTGACCGGCCTGTTGCGCGAGGCCGCCGGCGCGGCCCAGCTGTTCGTGGCCGAGGCCAGACCGGCGGTGAAGACGGCGATCGCCGGTCCCGACGGCAGGATCGACCGCGCCCTGGCCGACGAGCATCAGCACCAGGTGCACGGCTACGGCTGGTACGCCGCCTACGCCGAGCTGATGAACCAGGTGGCCGGTTGGGCCGAGCGGCTGGAGGCCGAGGGGCGGTTCGGCGAGGTCGAGGCCCTGCTGGCCCAGCTGCTGTTTTCCGAATACGCCGCCCAGCTGATCGGCGGCGTGCCGATGAACCAGGGCGAGATCGTCCGCCCCGCCCACCTGGTCACCGACCGCGCGGTGATGAACCGCCTGTTCTCGAACGGCATCATGAAGCTGGTGGTCGAGGGCGGGACCCAGGCGGTGAAGACCCGCATCGCCCGGCGCCTGGCCGAGGCGCGCGGCCGGCCGACCCTGGAGCACACCGGTCTGGACGAGACCTTCGAGATGATCCGCGACCAGTTCCACGCCTTCGCCGAGGAAAAGGTCACCCCCTTCGCCCACGACTGGCACCTGAAGGACCAGCTGATCCCGATCGACCTGGTCGAGGAGCTGGGGGCCCTGGGGGTGTTCGGCCTGACCATCCCTGAAGAATACGGCGGCTCGGGCCTGGGCAAGACCGCCATGTGCGTGGTGTCCGAGGAGCTGTCGCGGGCCTGGATCGGCGTCGGCTCGCTGGCCACCCGTTCCGAGATCGCCGGCGAGTTGATCCTGACCGGCGGCACCGAAGCCCAGAAGTCATACTGGCTGCCGAGGATCGCCGACGCCTCGATCCTGCCGACCGCCGTCTTCACCGAGCCCAACACCGGTTCGGACCTGGGGGCCCTGCGCACCCGCGCCGAGCTGCGGGGCGACCAGTATGTGGTGACCGGGAACAAGACCTGGATCACCCACGCCGCCCGGGCCGACGTCATGACCCTGCTGGTCCGCACCGACCCGGCCACGACCGACTATCGCGGTCTGTCGATGCTGCTGGCCGAGAAGCCGCGCGGCGTCGATGGCGACGACTTCCCGGCCGAGGGCATGAGCGGCGGCGAGATCGGGGTGATCGGCTATCGCGGCATGAGGGAGTACGAGTTGGGCTTCGACGGTTTCGCCGTGCCGGCGCGGAACCTGCTGGGCGGCGTCCCGGGCCAGGGCTTCAAGCAGCTGATGGCCACCTTCGAGAGCGCCCGCATCCAGACCGCCGCCCGCGCGGTCGGCGTGGCCCAGGCGGCGCTGGAGACCGGCCTTGGCTACGCCCTGGACCGCCAGCAGTTCGGCCAGGCGATCTTCGAGTTCCCGCGCGTCCACAACAAGCTGGCGATGATGGCCGCCGAGATCATGGGCGTGCGCCAGCTGACCTATTTCGCCGCCCGCCAGAAGGACGAGGGCAAGCGCTGCGACCTGGAGGCCGGCATGGCCAAGCTGATCGCCGCCCGCGTCGCCTGGGCCGCCGCCGACAACGCCCTGCAGATCCACGGCGGCAACGGCTTCGCCATGGAATACGCCGCCAGCCGCCTGCTGGCCGACGCCCGGATCCTCAACATCTTCGAGGGGGCCGGCGAGATCCAGGCCCAGGTGATCGCGCGGCGGCTGCTGGAGGAGGGGAACTAGGACGAGGTACGCACGGCCTTGAAGGTCGATCCGTTTAGGGTCTGGACTCAATTGCCCCCGCGGTTGTCATCCCGGCCGAAGCGAAGCGTAGAGCCGGGATCCAGGTGAACCGCACCGCATCAGCCCAGTCCCCTGGATCCCGGACAGCCTCTGCGAGGCTTCCGGGATGACAACTGATCCTAGGCTTCTGATATCCTTAGGATAATTAATTCCGCCGCTTAGTTGAGTATCGATCCCAGGCCCTCACAGCCGCACCCCGCCCAGCCAGGTCTGCCAGACCGCGACGAAGCCGCCGTGCAGGATCACCGCCGGCCACAGCGAGCCCGTTCGCCAGCGCATCACCGCGCAGCCCAGGCCCAGGATCGCGGTGCAGGCCAGGAAGTCCGGACGCAGGAACATCGTCGCCCCGGGCAGGAAGGTCAGGGTCTCCAGCGGGTGCCAGGCGACATAGAGCGCGGTCGAGACGGCGACGGCCGGCCAGGGGCTCCGGGTCTCGTCGCGGCCGGGGACCAGCAGGCCGCGAAACGGGATCTCCTCGCCCAGGGCCGGGACGAACAGCACGGCCAGCAGCCGCGGCGGCAGGCCGGGAACGGCCGGGGTCACGGCGTAGAGACCGGTCGAGAAGCCGATGGCGGCCATCATGGTCCCGACGATCGCGGCGACCGCGCCGCACAGCGCCCAGCCGCGCGCGTCGGGCAGGGTGGTCAGGGATCGGCTCAGGCGGCGGAGCGGGGTCATCGCGGCATTCTAGGGCGCCGTGTCCGCCCCCCGAACCTCTCCGTTGTCATCCCGGAAGCCCCGCAGGGGCAGCCCTCACCCCAGGTTCACCACCTCGCCGTCCTCCTTGGTGAAGCTGGCGGGCTTGCGGTCCAGCAGGTCGAGCACCTTTTCGGACGGCCGGCATAGGCCGACGCCCTTGGGGGTGACCACCAGCGGGCGGTTGACCAGGATCGGGTGGGCGACCATGGCCTCCAGCAGGCGGTCCTCGCCGACGGCCTCGTCCAGCAGGCCCAGTTCGGCGGCCGGCGTGCCCTTCTCGCGCAGCAGGTCGCGCACGGCCAGGCCCGCCCGGCCGGCCAGGTCGCGCAGCTGCGGCGCCGTCCAGCCGGCCTTGAGGTACTCCACGACCGTGGGCGCGTAGCCAGCCGCCCGGACCATGGCCACCACGTTGCGCGAGGTGCCGCAGGCGGGGTTGTGAAAGATGGTGACGGGGAAGTCGGCGGCGTCGGTCATGGGGTCTGCTCGTCTTTCAAAAGCCAGCCGAACACGGCCGCCGCGACCAGCGCGCCGGCCGCCTGGGCCAGGATGAAGGCCGCAACGCCCGAAGGGGCGATGCCGGCGAAGGTGTCGCTGAGGCTTCGGGCGATCGTCACCGCCGGATTGGCGAACGATGTCGAGGCCGTGAACCAGTAGGCGGCGGTGATATAGAGGCCCACGGCCGCGGCGGTGAAGTCCGGGCGGAACCGCACGGTTCCCTGGATGGTCGCCACGAGGCCGAAGGTGGCCACGAACTCGGCGAAGGCCTGGGCGGGGCCGAGGCGGGCCTTGGTCGAAACCTGCCAGATCGCCTCGCCGAACATGGCGTGGGCGCACCAGACGCCCAGGATCGCGCCCGCCAGCTGAGCCGGCGGATAGGCCAGGGCCGCGCGCCAGGACAGGTCGCGCCGCAGCGCCGCCACCAGGGTGACGGCGGGGTTGAAATGCGCGCCCGAGATCGGGCCGAACACCGTGATCAGCACGACCAGGGCCGCGCCGGTGGCCAGGGTGTTGCCCAGCAGGGCCAGGGCGACATTGCCGCCGGCCAGGCGCTCGCCCATGAGCCCGGACCCGACCACCACGGCCAGCAGCAGGCCCGAGCCCAGCGCCTCGGCGGCCAGGCGGCGGGGCAGGGAGAAGGCGGTCATGACGGCCGCGCGGGCTGGCAGGCCGGGCCGCAGTCGGCGGCCTTGGCGACGATGTCGCCCAGGGGCGCGCAGATCTCCGGCGCGCCGTCGCAGCAGTCTTCCATCAGGAAGCCGAGCAGGGCGCTCATGGCCGCGAAGTCGGCCGAATAGAGGATCGACCGCCCCTCGCGGCGCGAGACGATCAGGCCGGCGTGCGACAGCACGTTGAGATTGGCCGACAGGGTGTTGGGCAGGCTGTCCAGCCGCCGCGCGATCTCGCCCGCCGCCACCCCGGCCGGCCCGGCCTTGACCAGCAGGCGGAAGATCGTCAGGCGGCCCTCGTGACCGAGGGCGGACAGGCTGGCGACGGCGGCTTTCGATTCCATATTTCCAATATGATGGAAATATGGAGTGGATCAACGCCGATTTCGGGCCGACCCGCCAGTCCGGTTCGCCGCTTGAGTTTCCGCGCGCTCCCGGACTAACCTAGGGTCGAGTGGCTTTGGGGGCGGGCATGGTCAGGTGGAGCGCGGCGGCCGACGGCGCCGATCGGCGGAGCGTGGTGCTGGGATTGCTGGCGCTGTCCGGCGCGGGCGACGCGGCGCGCGCCGAGACGGCGCGGCCCGAAGCGGTGAAGGCCGGGTCCTGGCGCCGGGCGGAGACCTCGCGGTTCGTGATCCAGGGGTCGGTCGGCGAGGACGTGCTGCGCGACTACGCCGTCCGGCTCGAGGACTTCGACATGGTCCTGCGGTCCATGCACGGCTTGCCGATCAGCGCCGCGCCGCCGCGCAAGCTGGATATCTATCTGGTGCGCGGCGAGTCCATGCTGCGCCGGGCGAGGCCGAGCGCCGACGAGACCCTGCGCGGCTACTACGTCGCCGGCGCGGCCGGCATCGCCTGCGTCGCCACCGTCGGCCGGGCCAAGGAGGTCGAGAACGACGACGTGATGCTGCACGAGTACGTGCACCACTTCATGAAGCAGTACTTCAACTACGCCTACGCGCCATGGCTGGTCGAGGGCTATGCCGAGTACTTCATGACGACGGACATCAGCGGCGACAGCATCGTGGTCGGCAAGTTCAATTCGAACCGGGCCTCGTGGCTGATGCAGGGCGACTGGCTTCCGCTGGACAAGCTGCTCACCGAGGGCCCCCGCGTCGGCGACCCGAAATGGGCCACCTATTATCCGCAGGCCTGGCTGCTGACCCACTATCTGATGAGCGATCCGGCCCGCTACGCCCAGCTTCAGGCCTATATGAAGGCGGTCGGCGGCGGCGCGCCGTCGGTGCAGGCGATGGAGGCGGCGACCGGCAAGACCCTGGCCGCCCTGCAGAAGGACCTGCGCGACTACACCCGGACCCAACTGCGGGTCACCGCCTTCACCCGCAAGCGCAGCCGCCCGGTCGAGGTGACCGTGACCTCGATGCCGGCCTCCGCCGATGACCTGCTGCTGGAGACGGTCCGAATGATTTCGCCGGTCGGCGACATGGCGGCGCGCAGAGCCTTCGCCGAGGACATCGGCGCGCGGGCCGCCCGCTATCCGGGCGATCCGCTGGCCGAACGGGCCCTGGCCCGGGCCCGGCTGCAGGCCGAGGAGTTCGTCCTCGCCCAGGAGGTGATCGATCGGCGCCTGGCCGCCGCGCCGGACGATGTCGAGGCGCTGGAGCTGAAGGCCCTGACCCTGATGGCGATTGGCGACGCCGACCCCGCCCAGCAGCCGGCGCTCTACAAGCAGGCCTCGCTGGTGCTGGGGCAGGCCTTCAGGATCGACGGCGCCCGCTACCAGATCCTGCTGGCCTACGCCCGCAGCCGCTCGCTGTCGCCGGGCTATCCCAGCGACAATGTGATGGAGGGCTTGCTGCTGGCCACTGAGTTGGCGCCGCAGGTGGCGGACGTGACGCTGCAGGCGGTGCAGGCCTTGGCGATGCGGGGCGACTATGCGCGGGCGGTCGTGCTGCTGCGGCCGCTGGCGAACGACCCGCACGGCGGCGGCGAGAGCTTGCGGACCCTGCTGGCGCGCATGGAGGCCCAGGCGGCCAAGGCGGCCCCCTCCATAGCCGCGGGTTAGGCCGCGGCCTCGGCGCCCTCGTCCTCGTCGTCGCCGCCCAGCAGGGCCGACAGCACGATGGCCAAGCGCTCGGGCTTGATGGGCTTTTCGACCACGTCCTGCATGCCGGCGGCGATGTAGGTGGCCACGTCGTTGGGATCGGCGTTGGCGGTCAGGGCGACGATCGGCGCCGAGCCGGCCCGGCCGGGCAGCTCGCGGATGGCGCGGGTGGCGGTGACGCCGTCCATGCGCGGCATCTTGATGTCCATCAGGATCAGGTCGAAGCGGCCCGACCGGGCGGCCTCGACGGCTTCGACGCCGTCGGTCACCTGTTCGGACGTGCAGTCGAACATCTCGCACAGGGCCTCGGCGACCATGCGGTTGGTGGCGTTGTCGTCGACGATCAGGATGTGGGCCGAGCGGGCGTCCATCATCGGCTCGTCGTCGGTCTCGGTCGCCAGGATCGCTTCCGGGGCGACGAGCGTGAACTGCAGGGTCAGGCCGGCGCCCAGGTTGGCCTCGGCCCGCAGCGGGGCGCCCATGGCCCGGGTCAGGCCCTGGGCCAGGGCCATGCCCACGCCTAGGGCCAGTTCGTTGCGGTCCTCCATCGACGCCGCGCCCAGCGGGTCGAACACCCGGGCCAGGCGGACCTCGGCCGAGCCCGTGGCGTTGTCGCGCACCCGGACGTCCAGCTTCAGCCCGCCCTCGACGGAGCGGGCCTTGAGGCTGGCCTCGATCACGCCGCGGCCGCTGGCCAGGGCGCTCTCGATCAGGGCGTCGAACACCTGCATCACGCGGTCGGCGTCGATCAGGGCGGCGGCGTCGGGATCGCCGTCGTAGGAGAACAACAGGGTGGACCCGCCCTCGGCGGCGCGGGGGGCCCAGCGGGCCTCGACGGCGTCGCTGAGGTCGCGCAGCAGGGCGGGGGCGGGCGACAGGGCCAGGCCGCCGGTCGCCGCGCGGCGCAGGTCCATGGCGCGGCCTAGCACGAGGTTCATGTCGCGGCTGGTGTCGCCGATGGCGCGGACATAGGCGCTTGCGTCGGGCGTCAGCCGCGACTGCTCCAGCCGCTCGGTGAAGGACAGCACGCCTTCCAGGTGGTGGCCGATGTCGTGGGCCATGCGCTCGACCAGGGCCATGGCCTCGTCGGCCTCGCGCTGGCGGCGGCGGTGCGAGGTGAGCAGCGAATTCAGCCCGCCGACCCCGACATAGTCGCCGGCCTTATCGACGGCGACATAGGCGCTGCGGAAGATGGGGGTGGCGCTGTGGGCGATGTGTTCGACGAAGTCGGCGGCGGGCATGTCCGCGTCGATCGTGCGCGGGTGGACGTCCATCACCTCGGCGACGGGACGCGCGGCCAGGTGGGGCGCGACGGCCATCTGGCCCAGGAACACGTCGCGATAGACCAGGCCCACGGGCTTGCCGTCCACGACCACGGCGATGGCGGCGGCTTCGGCGAGGACGTCGAACAGCGCCCTGACCTCGGCGCACGCGGTGGCGGGGTCGATCGGGGCTCGGCGGTCGATAAGGCGGGCGAGCGTGTCCATACAGCCATTCGGCGAGGCGTCGTTGGGATCACACCTTCGCCTGTCGGCGTTGCGGAGTCGTAAATGGCGAAGGTGTTTGAGGGCCTGGGCCTGCGACGGGTTGTCTCTGCGACGATCGCCCTAAGCCGCCGGCGCGAGATCGAAACCGTTGTCGTCGAACACCTCCAGCCGGCTGGGTTTCGGCAGCGTCGGGTCGCCTCTCAGGCGGGCCAGGAGATAGGTGACGGCCAGCACCATGTCGGCGGCGTCGTAGGGCTTGGGCAGCGAGGCGATGGCCACCGTCTGGGCCGATCGGGCCCGGCTGACCTGTCCGCTTATGAACATGACCGGGATTCCCATCTCCTTGAGATGTTCGGCAAGCTCAATGCCGTCATCGCGCCCGGCCAGCCGGATATTGACCAGGGCGAGGTCCGGCTTGCACGCCATGGCGACCTCGAGCGCCTCGGCGTGACGGTCCGTGAGATCCAGGACCCGGTATCCGGCGTCCTCCAGTTCGGCTTTCAGGACCATCGCCACGAGGGCTTCGTCCTCGACGATCATCAGGGTCTTGCCGGTGTCGCCGTCTCGCCATGCGGTCATGATCATTCCCTGCCTATCGACCGCCCGCGGCGCTGGAGGCGGCGAGTCGTTCGCTTGCCGTCTCCGGCAGGTCCCGCACGAGGGCGACCTGGGTGTGCCGAATGGAAACCTGGGTTCCTGGATGCTGCGGCGTGGTGTCGACGGAGGCGTTCAACTGCCGGGCCAGGGCCTGGACGATGCTCGTGCCCAGGCCTGTTCGCGGCGGCGCGGCCATCGGCATGCCGACGCCGTCGTCGCGCAGAGGATCCAGTTGGGGCCATGGAAATTATAGTCGATGGTGATCTTCCCGGGCCGGCCATCGGGAAAGGCGTGCTTGAGCGCATTGATCACCAGCTCGGTGACGATCAGGCCCAGGCTTACCGCGACCCTGGCTTCCACGACGCCTTGGCCGCCCTCCACTGTCAGCGAGACATGGGCCTGGTCGCCGATCATCGAGGCGCGGATGATCTCGCAAAGCTTGGCGAAATAGGCATGGATATCGATGGCGCCATCCTGCGAGCTGGACAGCAGGCGCTCCAGGGCGGCCACGGACATCACGCGATGGTGCGCGTCCCTGAGGTGACCGCGCGTCTCGTCCGATTCGGTCGTGCGCGCGTTCTGCAGCAGGACGCTGGCGATGATCTGCAGGCTGTTGGCGACCCGGTGGCGCACCTCCCGCAACAGCACGCCGCTTTCGCGCAGGGCGTTTTCCTGCAGCGCCGCGTCGGCGCGCGCGTCCGTCACGTCGGACATCGCCAACAGCAGGCGTGTCTGTTCAAGGTCCAGATAGTCCAGTCGCCTGGCCTGGACGACCAGGTGGCGAACCGGTCGACGGGAGGGTTTCAGATAGATGTCGCAGGCGTCCAGGCTCCCTTCGCCGGCGATGGTCGCGGTCATCAGGGACCGGAGGGCGGGACTGTCCCAGTCGCCGGCGTCCAGCGCGTACAGCGGCTGGCCCGCGAGCTCGCCCGGACGGGCGTCGAAGAGGTCGCAGAACGAGGTGCTGGCCGTGATGATCGTCAGTTGGTCGTCCAGGAGCAGCAACGGCGCGGGCGAGGAGGCCACGACGGCCAAGGTCAGGCTCAGGGCGACATCTTCGGGGCTGGGTTTCGGAACGGGCATGGTCGGCTTTCGGAAGACCGGAGGCTCGCGGAGCGAAAGCCAGAAGCCGGGAAATCGCGAAAGTCAGATGGGGCCGCACAAGGTGACTCGCTTCATCCCCTAACGGCTGGGAAGCCGGGAAGTTGCGTCGGCGCGTTCGATACGACTCACGGTGGAGGGCGCGGTCCGTCCGGCTGAATCGAAAGCCGGGCATGGCGTCCGTCCGCGGTCGGACATCCGGCGGCGTCGACGACCTGCAAACGGAAAAAAGGGCGGCGGATCGCTCCGCCGCCCTCGCGGGGTTCGCCTGTGAGGCGGCGTCCTAGAACGACTTGGTCAGGCTGACGCCGTAGAGGCGCGGCTCCAGCGTGATCAGGTTGGTGAACAGGCCCGAGCTGTCGTCGGTGGTGTAGGCGTCGGTGATCGGGGTGTCGTTGCCCAGGTTCTTGACGTAGGCGTCGATCTCCAGGCCCCATTCCGGCTTTTCGACCTTCAGGGTGATGTTGGCGTTGTCCCACGACTTCAGCTGGTCGTAGACGGTGTTGTAGACGCGCGTGTACTGCTTGCTCTGGCGGTAGTAGTCGCCGCGCAGGGTGGCCGACCAGCCGCCGGCGAAGTCCCAGGTGTACTGGGCGCCGACCGAGGCGGTCCAGTGCGGCGAGTTGGGCAGCTGATTGCCCGACAGGTCAGCCGCCTTGCCCTCGATCGTGTAGCCCGCGCCGTAGTTGTAGAGACCCGTGCCGAAGGCCAGGCCCTGGGCCTGGGCCAGGCTGGCGCCGCGGCTTTGCAGGAAGGCCTGGTAGACGGCGGGGCCGCCGCAGGCGAACGGCAGGCTCGCCCCCTGGCCCAGGGCGATGATCGTGGCCACGCCGGCGGTGGTCAGCACGCAGTTGGAGCCGACCGCCACGTTGGGCAGGCTGGGACCCGCCTTGACCACGGTGTAGGCCGGGTTGCTCTGGGTGCGGTTCATGGTGTCGATCGACGACACGCCGCTGCCGATCTTGGTGTGCAGGTAACCGAGGTTGGCGTTGAGCTTCAGGTTGCGGACCGGCGACCAGACCGATTCCAGCTCCAGGCCGTAGACCGTGGCGTTGACGTTCTCGTTGACCGAGGTGCGGTTGACGATCTTGGAGATCTGGTAGCCCTGGTAATCGTAGTAGAAGCCGGTGGCGTTCAGCATCAGGCTGCCGCCGGCCAGGGTGTTCTTCGAGCCCAGTTCGAAGGCGTTGACGAATTCGGGGTCGAACTGCGGCTTGACGCTGGCCGAGCCGGTCGCCGCCGGCGGGTTCGAACCGCCGCCCTTGTAGCCCTTGGAATAGAAGGCGTAGAGCAGGTTGTCGTCGGTCAGCTTGTAGTCGAAGCCGAAGCGGCCGGTCAGCTCGTTGAAGACCGACTTCTCCTGCGGGGTGGTGGTGCTCTGCTTCAGGCCGATGCCCGGCGACAGCAGCACGGTGTCGTAGACGTCCAGGCGCTTGTCGTCGTGGGTGCGGCGCAGGCCCAGGGTGAACTTCAGCTTCTCGTTGGCCTGCCAGTACAGTTCGCCGAACAGGGCGTTCGACTTCAGGTGATAGGGCGAGCGGTTGTCATAATAGTTGTGGCCGCTGCCATCCGGCGTGGCGTTGGTGTCGATGCCGATGCAGCTGGTCGGCAGGGCCACCGGGTTGCAGTTGGGGTTGCCGGTGTTCTGGAAGTTCAGAGCCAGGGCCGACAGGGTCAGCGAGTTGCCGATCACGTAATAGTCGGTGACGGTCTTGTAGTCGAAATAGATGCCGCCGAAGTTGAAGTTCAGCGGGCCGTCGAAGTTCGACTGCAGCCGGACTTCCTGGCTCCACTGCTTGGAGGTGCCGGCCGAGATGTCCAGGGTGGTGAACAGATTGGTCCGGCCGACCTGCGGGTCGGTGAAGAAGCCGCCGGGCGTGAAGGGCGTGTTGTTGAACGGAACCGTCGAGACGTTCCGGTTGTAGTCCAGCTTGGTGTAGACCGAGCCCTTGCTGTACGAGGTCATGGCCGTGAAGGTCAGGTCCTCGGTCAGGTCGTAGGCCAGGTTGAACTGGTAGATGTTCGATTTCGACCGGTAGATCGGATCGAACAGCGACTCGATCTCACGCAGGTTGCGGCTGGCGGTGTCGCCGGCGTTGGCGTCGCCGCTGGTGAAGCCCACCAGATTGCCCAGCTCGCCGGTCAGGGTGCCCGAGGTGTTGACCGTGCCGTAGGCGCTGTCGCCGTACAGCGAGGCGGGCAGGCAGCCCTGGCTGAGGAACGCGCGGGCCGCGCCGGTGGGCACGCCGCCCACCGTGGCCGGGCCGTTGTCCTTGGTGCACAGCTGCTTGCCGACGCGGGCGCGGCTGTCGTCCTCGTTGAAGTGCTCCCACATGAAGTTGGTGCGCAGGTTGTCGACGGGATTGAACATCACCGAGACGCGGGTCGAATACAGGTCGCGGTCGTCGACCTTGTGGTTGTTGTAGGTGTTGGTGACGAAGCCGTCGCGCTTGAGGTAGTTGCCCGCCACGCGGACGGCCAGCTTGTCGCCCATGATCGGCAGGTTGATCATGCCGCGCAGCTTCTGGGTGCTGTAGTTGCCCACCTCGCCGGTGATCTCGGCCTCGAAGGTGTCGACCGGCTTGGCGGTGATGATGTTGACCACGCCGCCGGTGGCGTTGCGGCCGTACAGCGTGCCCTGCGGGCCGCGCAGCACCTCCACGCGCTCCACGTCGAAGAACTCGGCGTCGAACAGGTTGCCCGACTGCAGCGGGGCGTTGTTCTCGTGGACGCCGACGCCGCCGTCGGTCGAGACGCCGACGGCCTTGTTGCCGATGCCGCGGATCGCGAAGTTGAAGGTGTTGGTGAAGTTGCTCTTGGCGAAGGTGACGTTCGGGATGGCCTGCTGCAGGTTCGGGCCGCCGTCGATCTTCTGGGCCTTGAGGCTGTCCTGGCTGAAGGCCGACACCGCGATCGGCACGTCCTGCAGGGCCTCTTCCTTCTTCTGGGCGGTGACGACCAGCTCCTCGAGCACGTTGCCGCCGCCTTGCTGGGGCGCGGACGTGGTCTGGGCGAAGGCGGGGGCGGCGACGGCGGCCAGCACGGCGACGGACGCGCCCACGGCCAGCACGCTCCGCATACGCAGAGATTGCGACATTCTATTCCCTCCCTGGACGTCGCGGCTCCTTATGGCGGACCCTGCGGACGTCGCGTTGTTTCCTCGGCTGCCGTACTTTTCAACACCACGCGGGCGTACGGCCGACCCTCCGCAGCATTGGGCGATTGCATACTTGGGGCCTGGGGCTGTCAACCGGCCAAGGTTCAAGTAATCAGTGATAGGTTACGCGTTTTCACTTTACTCAGGGTCACATTTTCCTCGACGGGACAAGGTTTCGCGGAAATTCGAAAAGACGGTCCGGCGCGTGACGTTACGTCACGCGTGATTTCAGGCCGGAAACCTTGGCGCACCGCAGCGGAACGCCCGGTTCATAGTGTCCCGTTCGCGTCGAAGGTACAGCCAAAATATCGGCGTTCGAAACGATTGTTTCGCCCCTGGTGAGCCCGCGCAACGGTCGGGCGCGGCCCGCCTGGTCCCGACCGGTCGTCAAGCCCGCGCGCCTCGTGTAGAGAGACGCCATGTCCATTTCTGAAGTTTCCCCCGCGTCCGGCGTTTCGCGGGCCGACGCCGCCCTGGTGCTGTTCTCCGGCGGCCAGGACAGCAGCGTCTGCCTGGCCTGGGCCCTGGAGCGCTACGCCCGGGTCGAGACCGTCGGCTTCGACTACGGCCAGCGCCACGCCGTCGAGATGCAGGCCCGCCAGGCCGTGCGCCATCAGATGGCCGAGCGCTTCCCGCACTGGGCCGACCGCCTGGGCGAGGACCACGTGCTGGACCTGACCGGCTTCGGCGCCGTGGCCCAGTCGGCCCTGACCGCCGACGTCGCCATCGAGATGACCGAGCGCGGCCTGCCCTCGACCTTCGTGCCCGGCCGCAACCTGGTGTTCCTGGTCTACGCCGCCGCCCTGGCCGACCGCCGGGGCCTGGGGGCGCTGGTCGGCGGCATGTGCGAGACCGACTTCTCAGGCTATCCCGACTGCCGCCGCGACACCCTGGACGCCATGCAGACGGCCCTGAACCTGGGCATGGACCGCGACTTCGCCGTCGAGACCCCGCTGATGACCCTGACCAAGGCCCAGACCTGGGCCCTGGCCAAGACCCTGGGCGGCGAGGCGCTGGTCGACCTGATCGTGGTCGAGAGCCACACCTGCTACCAGGGCGACCGCGGCGAACTGCACGCCTGGGGCCACGGCTGCGGCGAGTGCCCGGCGTGCGAGCTGCGCCAGAAGGGGTACGAGGACTGGGACGCTGGCGGGCGTTCTCCTCTTCCTTCTCCCCTTGCGGGAGAAGGTGGCGGCGAAGCCGTCGGATGAGGGGTCTCTCAAACCGATGACGCCGCACCCGATCGGTCCGTCCTACGCGGCGGACCTAGCTTTCAACCCCTCACCCGACGGTCCTTCGGATCGCCACCCTCTCCCGCAAGGGGAGAGGGGAGGGCGCTCATGACCTACGCCGTCAAGGAGATCTTCCTCACCCTGCAGGGCGAGGGCGGCCAGGCGGGCAAGGCGGCGGTGTTCTGCCGGTTCGCCGGCTGCAACCTGTGGAGCGGCCGCGAGCAGGACCGCCGCAAGGCTGTCTGCACCTTCTGCGACACCGACTTCGTCGGCACCGACGGCGAGGGCGGCGGCAAGTTCGCCACGGCCGACGCCCTGGCCGACGCGGTCGAGGCGGCCTGGACGGGCGGTCCCGACGACCGCCTGGTGGTCTGCACCGGCGGCGAGCCGCTGCTGCAGCTGGACGCCGCGGCCATCGACGCCCTGCACGCCCGGGGCTTCATGATCGCGGTGGAAAGCAACGGCACCGTCGTCGCGCCGGACGGCATCGACTGGATCTGCGTCAGCCCCAAGGCCGACGCGCCGGTCGTCCAGGTCCGGGGCCAGGAGCTGAAGCTGGTCTATCCGCAGGACAAGGCGCTTCCCGAGCGCTTCGCGAGCCTGGATTTCGAGCGTTTCTACCTGCAGCCGATGGACGGCCCGGACCGCGAGCGCAACACGCAATTGGCCATCGCCTATTGCCTTTCGCACCCACAATGGCGTTTAAGCGTCCAGACGCACAAATATCTCGGCCTGCCCTGACGGATAAGGCGCTCGACCTGGTGACAGGGTCGAGCCGCTAGAGCCTCCCAGGCCTTGTCAAAAGAAGTACCCTGATGAAGCCCGTCTTCGAGATCACGAAGGCCGCGCATTTCGACGCGGCCCATTACATCGAGCAAGGTCCCGCCGACCATCGCTACCGCAAGCTGCACGGCCACTCGTTCAAGGTCGAGGCCAGCGTGCGCGGGACCATGCAGGACGCCGGCTGGGTGGCCGACCTCGACAGCCTGGACGGCGCTCTGAAGGCGGTGGCCGCCGAGCTGGACCACGGCCTGCTCAACGACCGCCCCGGCCTGGAAAGCCCGACCCTGGAGCGCATCTGCCTCTATTTCGCCGAGCGCCTGGCGCCGCAGTTCCCCGGCCTGTCGCGCGTGGTGATCTCGCGCCCGACGATCGGCGAAAGCTGCGCGCTGAGCCTGTAGGCCTCGCGGGACGCCCCCTCCGTCACGATGCGTATCCGCATCGCGCCACCTCCCCCGCCATGCGGGGGAGGAGAGTTGGACGCGCCTTCTCCTCCCCCGTGCAACGGGGGAGGTGGCGCGCGGCGCAGCCGCGTGACGGAGGGGGCGTCTGGGCGTCCGAAAAACACCGGTCTTCCTTCCCGCGCGGACCTGTCCTATCCCTACGCCGCCGATGACGCCGGGGAAGGCCGCCGATGCTCTACATGCTGCTGTGCTACAACAACGAGACCGAGGTCATGGGCTGGACCCAGGAACAGGACGACGCCGTCATGGGGCGGCTGTCGGTCGTCCATGACCGGCTGATCGCCGAGGGCAAGATGGGGCCGTCGGGACGCCTGACCGGCACGTCCTCGGCCAAGACCCTGGTCAAGACCGAGGCCCCCTTCGTGGTCGACGGCCCGTTCGCCGAGACCAAGGAGCAGTTCCTGGGCTTCTACGTGCTGGACGTCGCCGACATGGACGAGGCCCTGGCCGT
Organism: Caulobacter sp. UNC279MFTsu5.1; assembly: GCF_900114015.1. Taxonomy (GTDB): domain Bacteria; phylum Pseudomonadota; class Alphaproteobacteria; order Caulobacterales; family Caulobacteraceae; genus Caulobacter. The sequence goes on from NZ_FORN01000005.1 coordinate 53,343, forward strand.
CGCCCGCGAGCTGGGCGTGGCCAATCCCGGCGGCGCCTACGAGGTGCGGCCGATGCGGCTGTACCTGCCGGGGGCGATCGCGGCGGAGTAGGGTCCTGAAAGTCATGGCCATGCGCCACATCACCTTCGCCGCCCTCGTCAGCCTGAGCCTGGCCGCCGCGCCCGCCCTGGCCGGCGCCGAGACCTGGCGGTGCTCGGCGACCAAGGGCCCGGTGACCCACGTCCTGTCGGCGACGGTCGAGGGCGAGCGGGTGACCGGCTTCGACTATCTGGCCATGACCAAGGGCGCGTCGGACGTCACCAGCTGCAGCCTGGCGCCCGAGGGCGAGCCGGCGGCCGGCCCGGATGGGGTCACGACCTTCCCGCTGACCGACGACGACGTCGCCGTGGCCCGCAAACGCGGCGACACCATCGTCTTCGACTTCACGCAGACCCGGCTGAGCCACTATTGCGGCCAGTCCTCGACCATCGCCGCCACCCTGACGCTGAAGGCCGGCGCCAAGCGCTGCCTGGCGGTGAAGAACCAGTAGCGCCCCGCCGTCCCGAATGGCCGCGGGCCACGTCGGATGCTAGGCGAGGGCCATGAGCCGAGCCGAACACATCGCCAATCTGCCGCCTCACGTCGTGGCGGACGTGACCATGTACGCTCGGGGCGATGGGGGCTGCCAGGGCCCAGGCGCGCCGGGTGGGCTTGCCCGTGCATGACGTCGAAGGCGGAGCCCCTGGAGGGCTACACTGGGATCCCTCAGCTGGGCGTCGCGTCGCTCGCGGCCGGCGACGAGCGACGGCTTGGGTTCGTGTTCCCAGCTGACGGCGGCGCGGAAGCGATCCGCGAGGCGGGCGTCTTCTATCTCTGGGACGGCGGCTTCATCGGCGAGGCCCATGTCGTGGGCGGTGGCGCGCTTCAGCTTTCCGAAGCTTTCGAGGCGGCCCAGACCGGGCGCGGCTGCCGAGTTCCCAACGCAGGTCAGCTGGCGCGCCTGGCCGAGTTCGCCGCTCCGCGGGGCATGGTGATTTCGAACGTCGAGGTGTTCGAGCTGGGCGGCGAGTTCGAACTGCCGCGGGTGGACATCAGCATCTATGGCTGGGGGCCGGAAGAGCGCGATCTGCCCTCGGCGGCGCGCGCCGCGATCGGGAAGCGCCGCCTGGCCGAGCTGATGGAGGACCTCGCGGGGGAAACCTGCCAATTCGTGTTCCTGGCTTGGCTGGACGAGGCCTGAGGCGAGACGCCTGGAGCGCCGGCCTGATGCAGTCAGGTCGGAAAACGCTTTAGCCGTCCCGCTGCTGTTTCTTCCATTCCTTGAACTCGCGCTCTTCGCGGTCCTTCTTGCTTTCGCCGGGGATCACCGCCTTGCCGGCCCCGACCACGACCTTGCCGGTGGTTCCGACCACGGCCGCGCCCGCCCCGACCACCGCGCCGCCGGCGGCGACGGCCAGGCAGCCCTGGCTCATGGCGGCCACGGCCAGCAGGGCCAGGACGAGGGGAAGGCGACGCGGGGACATGTGACGCGACATTGGGGCAAGCTCACTGAGGTCGGGGTCTGGGTTCTAGCCCGGGCCGCGGCCAGGGTCGCCGCGTCCGATGGCCGCTGTGTGGCGCTGAGGGATCATCGATGGCCAAGTTCTCGAAAGTGGTTATCACTGCAAAGGTCATCAAAAGACATGGCGCGAGGCCGTCGAGACGGGGGTGACATGCGGGCGCTGGCTTTCATGATCGTCGTTCTGGCCTGTCTCGCCGGCTCGCCCAGCTTGGCGAGGGACGGCTGGGCGCGCGCCAATCCGCTCTATCAGCCGACAGGCCCGCGGCAGGAGCGCGCCCTGGATCGCGCGCGAGCCCTGGTGGCGCGGCGGGACTATCCAGCGGCCATCGCGGCGTTCGACGAGGTGATCGCCCTGCAGCCGCAGTTCGCCAGGGCGATCGCCGAGCGGGCCTTCGCGCGCGAGGCGGCCGGCGATCTGGCCGGGGCGACCAGCGATCACGACGCGGTCCTGCGCCTGACGCCCGATAGCGCGAACGCCTGGAGCCATGCAGGGTGGATCCGCGCCCTGCGGGGCGTGGAGCTGGATCAGGCCCTGGCCTGCAGCGACAAGGCGGTGGGACTGGAGCCGACCATCGATCCGCTGGACACGCGGGGGTTCGTCCACTTCCGGCGCGGCGAGTTCGAGCTTGCGCTCGCCGACTATGACGCGGCTTTGCGCCTCGCGCCGCGATCGGCGACCACGCTCTATATACGCGGTCTGGTGAAGCGGCGATTGGGCGACCCGACGGCCGGCGCCGCCGACATCGAGAGGGCTCTGAAGCTGGATCCGCGCATCGGCGAGGTCTGGAAACGGCGGGGCGTCGAGGCTTAGGCGGATCGACCTTCCCAAGCCGTCATCTTGGGCTCATTGAGCGACGCCGCCGAATGTCGATCCATCCCCGGTCGTTCGCGCGTCTCGCCGGCCCGCGCCGTCCGACGAGGGGCGTGTCGCGAGCCGCTCAGTACATCGCCTCCTCCACCCCCGGGTCCCCCTGGCGGCGCCAGGGGCCGGTGAAGGCGGGGTCCGGCCGGCGGCGGCGGTCGGGGCCGAAATAGCCGGCGCAGCGGATGAACGGGCGCGGGTGCTCGATCAGCAGGTTGATGCGGTGGATCACGCCGCGCGCCGTCACCGGCTTGGCCAGGAACTCGTTGACCCCGGCGTCGCGGGCCTCGGCCACCCGCCGCATTGTCGAATGGCCGGTGATCATGATCACCGGGGCGAACGGGGCGGGGCTGTCGGGCGAATTGCGCAGCAGGTTGACGAAGTCGATGCCGTCCAGCGGACCCATGGTCAGGTCGGTCATGACCAGGTCCATCTCGATTTCGCGCATCATCCGCAGCGCCTCGGCGCCGTCCACAGCCTCGTAGATCCGCCGCACGCCCAGCGCCCGCAGGATCTCGGTCAGCAGCAAGCGCATGTGCTGATTGTCGTCGACCAGCAGGATCTTCAAAAGATCGAAGCGCACAGGCCCCCGGCTCGTTCGCGATCCACGGCCTCGTTCAGCGCGCCGGTCGCCGGGGAGGTTAGGGCGCCGACGCGGGCGGTCAATCGGCAATCGTCGAAAAGCCCAATGTTTTCAGTCTTAAGTCAGATTTCGACATAGGGCGGGACGGGCTTTCGCGCGCTCCGCCTCATGTCTTCATTCTGGTCCGACCCAGACTATCCTTAACGCCGGTGGCGCTTGGTCACCTTTTGTCAACGAAAAACTTAGGAACGAGACTGGCCGTCCGAGAGTTGATGCGCCGAAGGGATATGGATTTCAAATGGTCTCCCGCGACGAACTCATCAAGCGCGAAGCTCTCGAGCTCTGGAACCAGATGCATGCCGAGCCTCCGCCCGAGGTCGGCGGTCGGGAGTTGCTTGAGATCATCTGTCGAAGCCTGCACATCCAGGACTACGACCGCGTCCGCTCGCCGTTCCTGCGCCCCACGATGATCCTGCGGCCCGAGGACTGGCCGGAGGCGCGGAAGGGGTAGGGGGAAGCGCCCTCTCTCGGGGGAGGCGCATGGGTTCACTGCAAAAGCTGTCATCCCGAACAAGCCCGGCGAAAGCCGGGCGTAGATCCGGGACCGCCGGAAGCGCATGCGTTCACGCGTCGGTCCCGGATCTTCGCGCTGCGCGCTTGTCCGGGATGACAGTCGTATTTGAGGTCTATGCGATGGCGCCGCAGCGGGTGGGTCTTATCGCCGTCCGCTCATGCCCGGAACGAACACCCCGCCGCCGGTCTGGGCGCGGTGGCGCAGGAAGGCGTCGGCCAGGACGCAGGCGGTCATGGCCTCGACCACCGGCACGCCGCGGATGCCCACGCACGGGTCGTGGCGGCCCTTGGTGCGCAGGTCGACCTCCTGGCCGGCCTCGTTGACGCTCTGGCGCAAGGTCAGGATCGACGAGGTCGGCTTGAAGGCCACGCGGGCCACCACCGGCTGGCCGGTCGACAGGCCGCCCAGCACGCCGCCGGCGTGGTTGCTGAGGAACACCGGGCCGTCGGGACCCATCCGCATCTGGTCGGCGTTGTCCTCGCCCGACAGGGCGGCGCTGGCGAAGCCCTCGCCGATCTCCACGCCCTTGGCGGCGTTGATCGACATCAGGGCCGCGGCCAGCTCGGCGTCCAGCTTGCCGTACAGCGGCGCGCCCCAGCCGGCCGGCACGCCCGCGGCCTCGACCTCGACGACGGCGCCGGTCGAGGAGCCGGCCTTGCGAACCTTCTCCAGGTGCTCTTCCCACACGGGGATGATCGCGGCGTCCGGCGACCAGTAGGGGTTCTGCTCGACCTGGTCCCAGTCCCAGTTCGCGCGGTCGATGGCGTGCGGGCCGATCTGGACCAGGGCCGCGCGCACCGTGACGCCGGGAATGACCAGCCGGGCGATGGCGCCGGCCGCCACCCGCGCGGCGGTCTCGCGCGCCGAGCTGCGCCCGCCGCCCCGATAGTCGCGCACCCCGTACTTGGCGAAATAGGGATAGTCGGCGTGGCCCGGCCGGAAGGCCTGGGCGATCTCGCCATAGTCCTTGGAGCGCTGGTCGGTGTTCTCGATCATCAGGCTGATCGGCGTGCCGGTGGTGCGCTGGCCGTCCGTGCGCTCGTCCTCGAACACCCCCGACAGGATGCGCACGGCGTCCGGCTCCTGGCGCTGGGTGACGAACTTGCCCTGGCCGGGGCGGCGCTTGTCGAGGAAGGCCTGGATCTGCTCGGCGGTGAGGGCGACGCCCGGCGGGACCCCGTCGACCACGCAGCCCAGGGCCGGGCCGTGGCTTTCGCCCCAGGTGGTGACGCGGAACAGGTGGCCGAAGGTGTTGTGCGACATGCGGGCGGTGTAGCGGAAAGCGCGGGAGGGGGCAAAGCCCGGCGGGACGTTCTTCCGCGGTGGTTCCGGGCGGCCCTCCTGGGTCAAATACACTTTATAGTAGTAGTATAGAAAAAGCACCCAAGAGTTGCTTTATATGCAACTTCAAGCTAATGTCCATAACGCAAACACCTAAAGTGGTGTTCCGGCGATTGGCCGGACAAAACAGGGAGTAAGCGAAATGACCACCGGCACAGCGAATTTCAACGGCGATTGCGGCGAGTGCACCAGCGGCTACTACACCGCCACCTCCTCCGGCGGGATGCAGCCCAACCAGTCGGCCACCGTCAACGGCAATTCCCCGCAGAACTGCGTCGTGGCCAATGACGGCGGCACGGTCTACCAGATCGAGCTCCAGTCCATCGCCGGCCTCTACAACTACCAGGTGCGCGTGGACGCCCAGGGCCCCAAGGGCATCGGCAGCGGCTCGATGTACCTGGCCTTCCAGGACCAGACCGGCGACGTCTACTATCTGAGCATCTATTCCTCGACCCGCGAATGGCACGAGGTGTCGTACAACAGCAGTCAGCCCAACATCGTGGCGATCTACTGGAGCGACTATTCGTTCACGGTGAACCAGAGCGACGCGGCCAAGGCCAAGCCCGCCTACAAGGTGCTGAGCCCGGTCGGCTAGAGCATTTTCGAGCGAAGCCGACACCGGTTCGCGTGAAGAAAATGCGCCAGACAAAGATCTAGAGCGCCGGTCTGATGCAATCAGGTCGGGAAACGCTCTAGATCGGCCCGGCCAAGGTCGGGGGCATGCCGAGGGGCGTGCTCCCGAGCCCGGAGGTGAAGACCCTCAGTCGCTTCGCGACAGCTCCCCCGGAGGGGGAGCATCCGCCGTTCAGCGAGGTCTGGCGGCCGACCGCCGGATGGCGATACCGTGGCCTTGATGATTAATCGGGCAAAGATTGCCGTGAAACCCAGCTTTTCGCGCCGCAACATGCCGCGAAACCGACCGGAAGGCGCGACGGATTGTCCGCCCCCCATTTTGAAAGCTGACGCCGGTGTCATTCTCGCCTCTCAGGCGTGATTCGGCTGTTCCGGGTCTCGCCGTCGGTTTTCGGGGAAAACCTTCATGGCAGGACCTTCGGTGGGCGAAGACGCCAGTCTCCGCCCAGAGCGCATCCTGGAGCTCAGCGAGCGCCTCAGCGCCGTGGCCGGCGAGAAGATCGGCGAGATCGCCTATGTCAACCGCTCGGCCAAGATGCTGGCGATCAACGCCCTGATCGTCGCCGCCCGGGCCGGCGAGGCGGGGCGCGGCTTCGCGATCGTCGCCGAGGAGTTCAAGACCATCTCCACCCAGATCGACACGGTGGCCGCCGCCCTGGAGAGCCAGGTGCGCGCCGACCTCGACGAGCTGACGGCGATCGGCGGGGCGATCCTGTCCCACCTGCGCGGCCAGCGCCTGGTCGACCTGGCGCTGAACGCCATCGAGATCATCGACCGCAACCTCTATGAGCGCACCTGCGACGTGCGCTGGTGGGCCACCGACAGCGCCGTGGTCGACTGCGTGGCGGCCCCCTCGCGCGAGGCCTGCGCCCACGCCAGCCAGCGGCTGAAGGTGATCCTCGACGCCTACACCGTCTATCTGGACCTGTGGATCGCCGATCCGTCGGGCCGGGTGATCGCCAGCGGCCGCCCCGATCGCTATCCGGCCGCCCGCAACGCCTCGGTGGCCGACGCCCCGTGGTTCCGCGACGCCCTGCGCACCAAGTCCGGCGATGACTTCACCGTCTGCGACATCGAGCGGGTCAAGGCCCTGAACGACGCCCCGGTCGCCACCTACGCCACGGCCATCCGCGAGGGCGGCCAGGCCAACGGCAAGGTGCTGGGCGTGCTGGGCGTGCATTTCGACTGGAAGCCCCAGGCCCAGGCGGTGGTCGACGGCGTGCGCCTGACCGACGAGGAGCGCGCCCGCTCGCGCGTGCTGCTGCTGGACCAGAACCACCGGGTGCTGGCCAGTTCGGACGGCAAGGGCGTGCTGGAGGAGACCTTCAAGCTCGACACCTCGGGCGGCGACATGGCCAGCTACGCCGACGGCGCCCGCACCATCGGCTACGCCCTGACCCCCGGCTACGAGACCTATGCCGGCCTGGGCTGGTACGGCTGCCTGGTCCAGACCGCGGAGGCGGAAAAGCCGGCCTCGACGTTTCGCCCCGGGGTGAGGGCGGCCTGAAAAACCCTCTCCCATGGGGAGAGGGAGGGGCCCAAGCGAAGCTTGGGAGGGTGAGGGGGTAAGACGTCGACCGGCGTGCCGGCAGGGCGCTCTGCGAAAACGGCGAGGGTGTAATCCCTCACCCTCCCACCGCTGCGCGGCGGGTCCCTCCCTCTCCCCCGGGAGAGGGTTTAGTTCTCCCAGAACCGGAACGCCCGATAGCCCGCGCCGATGTCGGGGCGGGAGACGCCGAACAGGTCGGTGATCGTCAGCACGACGCTGAACAGGGCGTGGTTGACCCCGGGGATGAAGAAGATCGCCAGGAACAGGCCGATGAACACCAGGCCGCCGACCTTCGTCGCCTGCTGCTGGATCGCCGGCGGCAGGTAGGGGCGGATCACGCCGAAGCCGTCCAGGCCCGGCAGGGGCAGCAGGTTCAGCACCAGGGCGAAGGCCTGCAGGAAGGCCAGGAAGGCGGCGGCGCGCGACAGCGGGCTGGTCTCGACGCCGATCGCCCGGTCGGCGCCCAGGCAGACGGCCAGGCCGATCAGCACCGCCAGGGTGCCCAGCGGCCCGGCCAGCGAGGCCAGGGCCCGGCCGCGCCGGCTGCGCATCAGGTCGTCGCGCAGATAGACCGCCCCGCCGGGAAAGCCGATCCCGCCCAGGGCCAGGGCGACCAGCGGCAGGACCAGGCTGGTGCCCAGGTCGGTGTATTTCAGCGGATCCAGGGTCAGGTAGCCCTTCTGGGCGATCGTGTGGTCGCCGGCCTTGTAGGCCACGACGGCGTGGGCGAACTCGTGGACCACCACGCTGAGGATCCAGCCCGTCACCACGAAGGCGAAGGTCAGCACGCCGGGCGGCCGCTCCATCCGCGCCAGGGCGAAGGTCAGGGCGGCGAACACCGCGACCAGGATCAGGGCGTTGGCGCTGATCGGGGCGGGCTTGGACGGACGGATGTCGGTGACGGTCATCACTCCTTATAACCATCTCTCTTCACCCGCGCAGCGGGGGAGGAGGATGCGGCGCCGATAGGCGACGTGACGGAGGGGGCGTCCCTCGACGTTAATCCACCCCCGCCAGCACCGCCCGGATGGTCTCCACCACCTGGTCCACCTGGCCCCGCTCGATGATCAGCGGCGGGGACAGGGCGATGATGTCGCCGGTCACCCGGATCAGCAGGCCCCGGTCGAAGGCGGTCTCGAACGCCGCCATCGCCCGGGCGGTCGGCGCGCCGGGGCGCGGCTCCAGCTCGACGCCGGCGATCAGGCCGAAGTCGCGGATGTCGACCACGTGGCGGGCGTCCTTCAGCGAATGGACCGCCGCCCGCCAGTAGGGCTCCATGTCCAGGGCCCGGGCGAACAGGCCCTCCTCCTGGTAGAGTTCCAGCGCCGCCAGGCCCGCCGCGCAGGCCAGGGGATGGGCCGAATAGGTATAGCCGTGGAACAGCTCGATCGGCGCGTCGGCCCCGTCCATCATCGCCTGGTAGATGGCCTCGGACGCGGCCACCGCCCCGGCCGGGACGGCGGCGTTGGTCAGGCCCTTGGCCATGCAGATCATGTCCGGGACCACCCCGAACCGCTCGGCCGCGAAGGCCGCGCCGACGCGGCCGAAGCCCGTGATCACCTCGTCGAAGATCAGCAGGATGTCGTGCCTGTCGCAGATGGCCCGCAGGCGCTGCAGATAGCCCTCGGGCGGCACCAGCACGCCGGTCGAGCCGGCCACCGGCTCGACGATCACCGCGGCGATGTTGCTGGCGTCGTGCAGGGCGACGATGGCCTCCAGGGCGTCGGCCAGCTCGGCCCCGTTCTTGGGCTGGCCCTGGCTGAACAGGTTGCCGGCCACGCCGTGGGTGTGGGGCAGGTGGTCGACGCCGGTCAGCAGGCCGCCGAAATACATCCGGTTCTTGGGGATGCCGCCCACCGAGATGCCGCCGAAGCCGACGCCGTGATAGCCGCGCTCGCGGCCGATCAGCCGGGTCTTGGTCCCCTTGCCGCGGGCCCGGTGGTAGGCCAGGGCGATCTTCAGGGCGGTGTCGACCGACTCCGAGCCCGAGCCCGTGAAGAAGATGCGGTCCAGGCCCGGCGAGGTGATCTGGGCGATGCGGCTGGCGAAGGCGAAGGCCGCCGGATGGCCCATGTTGAAGCTGGGGGCGTAGTCCATCTCGCCGGCCTGGCGGCGGATCGCCTCGACGATCTTCGAACGGTTATGGCCGGCGTTGACGCACCACAGGCCCGAGGTGGCGTCCAGAACCTGGCGGCCGTCGGGGGTGGCGTAGTGCATGCCCTCGGCGCGGGCCAGCATCCGGGGATGGGCCTTGAAGCGCCGGTTGGGGGTGAACGGCATCCAGAAGGCGTCGAGGTCGTTGGCGCCGAAATCGGGCATGGGGGATCTCCGGAAGGCCTTGCATTGTGATCGCAATTGGAGGTCTCTTGTCCACCCCTACCGGAAGAGGAGGCGCGGATGAGTGAAGCAAAGTCCCGCAAACCCCTCGCCGACAGCCTGGCCGTCCACGACCAGGTCTACGAGGCCATCCGCCAGGCCCTGATCACCGGCCGCATCGCGCCCGGCGTCGGGGTCAGCTTGCGCAGCCTGGCGGCCGAGCTGGGAGTGTCGCCGATGCCGGTGCGCGACGCCGTGCGGCGATTGGTGGCCGAACGGGCCCTGGCGATCAATCCGGCCAACAAGCGGCTCAGCGTGCCGTCCCTGACCGCCGACCGCCTGGACCAGCTGTCCCAGGCCCGGCTTTGGATCGAGCCGGAGCTGGCCGCACGCGCCGCGCCCCACGCCGACGCCGCCCTGCTGAAACGCCTGCGCGAACTGGACGCGGCCGTCGACGACGCCCTGAAGCTGGGCGACGTCGACGCCTACATGACCGCCAACCACGACTTCCACTTCGCCCTCTACGAGCGGGCCGGGGCCGAGGTGCTGCTGGCCATGGCCGGCGGGCTGTGGCTGCAGATCGGGCCGTTCATGCGGGTGGTGTTCGGCCGGGTCGGCGCCGACGGCCTGGTCGCCGACCGCCACGCCGAGGCCATGCAGGCGCTGAAGGCCCACGACGCCGAGGGCGCGCGGCGGGCGATCGCCGCGGACCTGTCGGAGGGCATGGACAAGATGCGCGTGGCGGTGGAGGCGGGACGGTGAGCGGCTTCTCCTCACCCGCGAAGCGGGGGAGGTGGCGCGATGCGGATACGCATCGTGACGGAGGGGGCGTCGTGCGCGGGCGGACGCCCCCTCCGTCACGCCGCTGCGCGACGCGCCACCTCCCCCGTTGCACGGGGGAGGGGAAACGGCGCCCAACGGTCAGGCGCCGCCTCTTCGGGTCCCGGCCCGACCTTGACAGCCGGCCTTTCACCGCAAACTGTGATCACAATTTACAGCGAGACCCCGCGTGACCGCCGCCCGTCCGATCGACGCCCTCAAGACCCTGGCCCTGCCCGGCCGGGCGGTGATCGACGGCGCGCTGGTCGAGGCCGCCTCGGGCATGACGTTCCACAACGTCTCGCCGCGCGACGGCACGGTGCTGAACCAGGTCGCCGCCTGCCAGGCCGAGGACGTCGACCGCGCTGTCGCCAGCGCCCGCGCCGCCTTCGAGGACGGCCGCTGGCGCGACCAGGGCCCGCGCGCCAAGAAGGCGGTGCTGTTTCGGCTGGCCGAGCTGATGCAGCGCGACGCCGAGGAACTGGCCCTGCTGGAGAGCGTCGACACCGGCAAGCCGATCCGCGACGCCCGGGCCGTCGACGTGCCGCTGGCGATCGGCACCACCCGCTGGTACGCCGAGGCGCTGGACAAGATCTACGGCGAGGTCGGGGCCTCGCCGATCGACCGGTTGAGCTGGGCCGTGCACGAGCCCCTGGGCGTGATCGGGGCCATCGTGCCGTGGAACTTCCCGCTGCACATGGCGATGTGGAAGGTGGCCCCGGCCCTGGCCATGGGCAATTCCGTGGTCCTCAAGCCCGCCGAGCAGTCGCCGCTGACCGCCCTGAAGCTGGGCGAGCTGGCCCTGGAGGCGGGCCTGCCGCCGGGCGTGCTGAACGTCGTTCCCGGCCTGGGCGGCACAGCCGGCGAGGCCCTGGCCCTGTCGATGGACGTCGACATGATCGCCTTCACCGGCTCGGGCCCGGTCGGCCGGCGGCTGATGGAGTATTCGGCGCGGTCCAATCTCAAGCGCGTGTCGCTGGAGCTGGGCGGCAAGTCGCCCCAGATCGTGTTCGCCGACTGCCAGCACCTGGACGCCGCCGCGCAGGCCGCCGCCTGGGGGGTGTTCTATAACCAGGGCGAGGTCTGCACCGCCGCCTCGCGCCTGCTGGTGCAGGACTCGATCAAGGACGCCTTCGTCGAGAAGGTGATCGCCGTGGCCCGGACCATGGTCCCCGGCGACCCGCTGGATCCGGAGACCAGCTTCGGGGCCATGGTCAGCGAGCGGCAGATGAACACCGCCCTGGACTACATCGCCACCGCCGACAGCCAGGGCGCGCGCCGGCTCCTGGGCGGCCGGCGGGTGCGCCAGGAGAGCGGGGGCTTCTATGTCGAGCCCACCATCTTCGACCGGCTGGAGCCCGACCACACCCTGGCCCGCGAGGAGGTGTTCGGCCCGGTGCTGGGGGTGCAGACCTTCAGGGAGCCGGACGAGGCGATCGGCCTGGCCAACGACACCGTCTACGGCCTGGCCGCCGGCCTGTGGACCTCGGACATCGACCGCGCCCTGACCTCGGCCCGGCGGCTGAAGGCGGGCCTGGTCTGGATCAACGGCTGGGACGCCTGCGATATCACCATGCCGTTCGGGGGCTTCAAGCAGTCGGGCTTCGGCCGCGACCGCAGCCTTCACGCGTTGCACAAGTACGCCGACCTGAAGTCGGTGTCCGTGACGCTGAGGTGATGCCATGACGCTGGAACTTGTCGAAACCGCCGCCTTCATCGACGGCCTGTGGATCGAGAGCGAGACCACCTTCGCGGTGCTGAACCCGGCCGACGGGGCGGTGATCGCCGAGGTGGCCGACCTGGGCGCGTCGGAGACCAAGGTCGCCATCGAGGCCGCCCACCGCGCCTTCCCGGGCTGGGCCGCCAAGACCGCCAAGGCGCGCGGGGCGATCCTGCGCAAATGGTCCGACCTGATGCTGGTCCACGCCGAGGCCCTGGCCCGGCTGATGACCGCCGAGCAGGGCAAGCCGCTGGCCGAGTCGCGGGGCGAGGTGGCCTACGGCGCGGCGTTCATCGACTGGTTCGCCGACGAGGCCAAGCGGGCCTACGGCCACACCATCCCGACCCCGATGCCGGGCAAGCGGCTGGTGTCGATCAAACAGCCGGTCGGGGTCTGCGCGGCCATCGCGCCGTGGAACTTCCCGATCGCCATGATCACCCGCAAGGTCGGCCCGGCCCTGGCCGCGGGCTGCACCGTGGTGGTCAAGCCGGCGGCCGAGACCCCGCTGTGCGCCCTGGCCATCGCCCGGCTGGCGGTCGAGGCGGGCGTGCCGGCCGGCGTGCTGAACGTGGTCACCGGCAAGGACAGCGCCGGCATCGGCAAGGCCCTGTGCGACGACGCCCGCGTGCGCAAGTTGTCGTTCACCGGCTCGACCCCGGTGGGCAAGACGCTCTACGCCCAGTGCGCGGGCACCATGAAGAAGCTGTCGCTGGAGCTGGGCGGCAACGCGCCGTTCATCGTCTTCGACGACGCCGACCTGGAGGCCGCCGTCGATGGGGCGATCGCCAGCAAGTACCGCAACACCGGCCAGACCTGCGTCTGCGCCAACCGCCTGCTGGTGCAGGCGGGCATCCACGACGCCTTCGTGGCCCGGCTGACGCAGAAGGTCGCGGCGATGAAGGTCGGGCCTGGGACCGGCGAGGGCGTGACCATCGGCCCGCTGATCAACGACAAGGCCATCGCCAAGGTCGAGACCCTGGTGCGCGAAGCCGTGGAGCAGGGCGCCAAGGTCACGGTCGGCGGCGACCGCCATGAGCTGGGCGGCCTGTTCTGGCGGCCCACGGTGCTGACCGGCGCGACGCCCGACATGCGCCTGTTCCAGGAGGAGATCTTCGGCCCGGTCGCCCCGATCGTGAAGTTCGAGACCGAGGCCGACGCCATCGACCTGGCCAACGCCACGCCGTTCGGCCTGGCCTCCTACTTCTACAGCCGCGACGTCGCCCGCTGCTGGCGGGTGGCCGAGGCCATCGAGGCGGGGATGGTCGGGATCAACGAGGGCATCATCTCCACCGAGGTGGCGCCGTTCGGCGGGGTCAAGGACTCCGGCCTGGGCCGCGAGGGGTCTTCCGAGGGCTTGGACGAGTATCTGGAGACCAAGTACCTGTGCTTTGGCGGGGTGGGATGACCAACGGTTCCCGCTCCACCCTAACCCCCGTCATCCTCGGACTTGTTCCGAGGACCCCTCGCGCCGCCGCGCTGTCGTATGGTGGTGAGGGCGCGATCTCACCGCTTCACGGATCTTTGTTCTTCTCGGTTGAAGCAGGGGTCCTCGGAACAAGTCCGAGGATGACGGCTGGTAGGGGAGCGGGTCATTTCAACCCCTGTCATCCCGGACAAGCGCGCAGCGCGCCGATCCGGGACCGACGCGTGAACTCAGAGCTCCCGGCGGTCCCGGGTTTTCGCTTCGCTACGCCCGGGATGACAATGTTGGGTGAGGGTGTCGCTCCATGACCCCCAGCCCCGCCGCCGCCCCGACCCTCTCCGACCTGATCCAAGCCGAGGCCCAGCGCTTCGTCGCCGAGCACCCTCGCTCCTGCGCCCTGTCGCGGCAGGCGGCGCAGGTCTGGCGGGGCGGGGCGCCGATGCACTGGATGACCGACTGGGCCAGTCCCAGTCCGGTGTTCGCCGCCCAGGGCGTGGGGGCCCAGGTCACCGACGTCGACGGCCTGCTCTATGACGACTTCTGCCTGGCCGACACGCCGGCCATGTTCGGCCACGGCCAGGAGGCGGTGGCCCGGGCGATCGCCGACCAGGCCCGGCGCGGGACCGGGTTCATGCTGCCGACCGCCGCGGCGGTGATCGTCGGCCGGCTGCTGGCCGAGCGCTTCGGCTTGCCGCTGTGGCAGGTGGCGACAACGGCCAGCGACGCCAACCGCGCCGCCATCCGCTGGGCGCGGGCGGTGACCCAGCGGCCGGTGATCCTGGTGTTCGACGGCTGCTACCACGGCATGGTCGACGACGCGTTCGTGACGCTGAAGGACGGCCAGCCCGTCATGAAGCCCGGCCTGCTGGGCCAGGTCCACGACCTGACCGTCACCACCCGCGTGATCCCGTTCAACGATCCCGAGGCCCTGGCCGCCGCCCTGGCCCCCGGCGACGTCGCCGCCGTGCTGGCCGAGCCGGCCATGACCAATTGCGGGATGATCCTGCCGCAGCCGGGCTTCCTGGAGGCGATGCGCGACCTGACCCGCCGGGCCGGGACCCTGCTGGTCATCGACGAGACCCACACGATCTCGACCGCCCCCGGCGGCTACGCCCGCGCCCATGGCCTCGAGCCGGACATGCTGGTGATCGGCAAGGCCGTCGGCGGCGGCGTGCCGGCCGCGGTCTGGGGCGTGAGCGCCGAGCTCTCCGAGCGGATGGACGCCGCCGCCGCCCGCGTCGGACCCGGCCAGTCGGGGATCGGCACCACCCTGTCGGGCAACGCCCTGGCCCTGGCCGCCATGCGGGCCATGCTGTCCGACGTGATGACCGACGCCGCCTACGGGCGGATGCTGGCCGGGGCCGAGCGGCTGATGACCGGCCTGCGCGCGGTGATCGCCGCCCGCCGCCTACCGTGGTCGGTGGTCCATGTCGGGGCCCGGGTCGAGCTGGTGTTCGCCGCCGCGCCGCCGAAAAACGCCGCCGCGATGCGCGAGGCGCTGGACGACGAGCTGCGGCATGCGCTTCATCTGTGGCTGATCAACCGAGGGGTGCTGATCGCGCCCTTCCACACCATGATGCTGGTCTCGCCGGTGACGCAGGACGCGGCGGTGGACCGACTGGTCGCCGCGGTGGACGGGTTCGCGGCGGCGCTGGAGGGGCTGAGCTAATGATAGGTGCGCACAGGAACACCCTCTCCCAGAGGGAGAGGGAGGGGCCCGCCGCGAAGCGGTGGGAGGGTGAGGGGTTACGCTCTTACCGGCGTGCCGGCACGCCGTCGGACACCCTACCCCCTCACCCTCCCACGTTCTTCGAACGCGGGCCCCACCCTCTCCCCATGGGAGAGGGGTTTGGAGGCCGACGCCCATGACGCTCCCTTCGGTCGCCGATCCCCAGGAGTGCCGCGACTTCCTGGCCGCCCATCCGCAGGTCAAGTACGTCGACGTGTTCTTCACCAGCATGACCGGCGTGCCCCGGGGCAAACGCCTCCGGGTCCACGAGCTGCAGGCGATCTACGACTACGGCCGCTTCCTGCCCGGCTCGATCCTGGTGGTCGACACCAACGGCGCCGACTGCGAGGACACCGGCCTGGTCTGGGAGGACGGCGACGCCGACCGCCGGGCGCGGCCGGTGCCGGGAACCCTGACCCTGGCCCCCTGGCTGGGTCCGGACATGGCCCAGGTGATGCTGTCGCTGTACGAGCTGGACGGCGCGCCCAACGACCTGGACCCGCGCCATGTGCTCAAGCGGGTGCTGGACCGCTTCGCCGCCGACGGCCTGACGCCGGTGGCCGCCTGCGAGCTGGAATATTACCTGGTCGACCAACAGCGCGGCCCGGGCGGCGAGCTGCTGCCGGCCCGTTCCCATCAGACCGGCGAGCGGCCGAGCGGCATCCAGGTCTACGGCCTGCCGGAACTGGAGGCCCACGCCCCGTTCCTGCGCGAGCTGTGGGACGTCTGCGACGTGCTGGGCGTGCCGCTGGAGGGGGCGATCTCGGAGTTCGCCCCGGGCCAGGTGGAACTGACCCTCAAGCACAAGCCCGACGCCCTGGAAGCCGCCGACGACGCCCTGCGCTACAAGCGGGCCGCCAAGGGCGTGGCCCTGCGCCACGGCTGCGAGGCCACCTTCATGGCCAAGCCCTGGGCCGACCAGGCCGGCAACGGCTTCCACGTCCATGTCAGCTTCAACGACGCCGAGGGCAAGAACCTCTGCGCCGCCGACGATCCCGAGGGCTCGGCCCTGCTGAAGCACGCGATCGGCGGCATGAAGGCGCTGATGGCCGACTGCATGGCGATCCTGGCCCCCAACGCCAACAGCTATCGCCGCTTCAAGGCCAACAGCTACGCGCCGGTGGCCCCGACCTGGGGCGTCAACAACCGCACGGTGTCCTTGCGCGTGCCGGCCGGCCCGCCGCCGACCCGGCATGTGGAGCACCGCGTGGCCGGGGCCGACGCCAATCCGTACCTGGTGCTGGCCGCGCTGCTGGCCTGCGCCCACCACGGGATCAGCAACCAGATCGATCCGGGCCCGGCGGTGGTCGGCGACGGCTACGCCGCGGCGGCCAAGGAGAAGATCCGCCTGCCGACCGACTGGTACGCGGCCGTCAACCTGTTCGAGGCCTCCGACGTGCTGCGCGACTATCTGGGCGAGCGGTTCGTGGAGATGTTCGTCTCGGTCAAGCGCACCGAGCAGGCGCGCTTCGGCGAGGTGGTCACGCAGCTGGATTATGACTGGTATCTGCGCAACGCATGAGGGCGGGGCGTGAAATGTGGAGTTGAAGTGGAATGAGGAAGTAGCCTGCCTTTTCGTTGTCATCCCGGACGAAGCGCGCAGCGCGAAGATCCGGGACCGATGCGTGAACTCAGGCGCTTCCGGCGGTCCCGGATCGGCGGCCCTTCAGGCCTTGTCCGGGATGACAGGTTCTTTGGGTTGCTGAGATCATCCGTCACCAGACGAATTCAAGGGGAGACACCTAGCCATGAGCACCAACCGCATTCTCGGCACCCGCCGCTCGCTGCTGACGGCCATGGGCGCCGCGGCCATCGGCATCAGCTTCACCGCCTGCGGCCAGAAGCCCGCGGGCGAAGCCGCCAAGTCGGCGAGCGGCGAAGAGCCCAAGCTGAACTTCTACAACTGGGACACCTATATCGGCGAGACGACCCTGGCCGACTTCAAGAAGGCCACCGGCGTCGACGTCAATATGAGCCTGTTCGCCACCAACGACGAACTGTTCGCCAAGCTGAAGGCCGGCAACGCCGGCTACGACGTGATCGTGCCGTCCAACGAGTTCGTCACCCGCATGGGCCAGGCCGGCATGCTGGAGCCGCTGGACCACGCCAAGATCCCCAACATCAAGAACATCGATCCGGCCTTCCTCGACCCCGACTACGACAAGGGCCGCAAGTTCTCGATGCCCTACACCTGGCTGGTGCTGGGCATCGGCTATCGCAAGAGCAAGGTGCAGGGCGTTCCGGACAGCTGGAAGTACCTGTTCGACAGCGCGCAATACAACGGCCGCATCGCCCTGCTGTCGGAAAGCGCCGACCTGGTGCGCCTGGCCGCCAAGTACAAGGGCCACAGCGTCAACAACATCCCGCCCGAGTTGGTCAAGGAAATCGAGGCGATGCTGATCAAGCAGAAGCCCTATGTGAAGGCGTTCCACGACGACAACGGCCAGGACATGCTGGTGGCCGGCGACGTCGACCTGGTGCTGGAATACAACGGCGACATCGCCCAGGTGATGAAGGACGACCCGGACATCGACTTCGTGATCCCCAAGGAAGGATCGCTGATCAATTCCGACACCCTGTGCATCCCCAAGGGCGCGCCGCGACCGGACAACGCCCACAAGTTCATCAACTACCTGCTGGACGCCCAGGCCGGGGCCGAGATCTCCAAGACCATCCTCTACCCGACCCCGAACGCGGCGGCCAAGGCGCTGATGCCGCCGGCCTATCGCGACAACAAGGTGATCTTCCCGCCGGCCGACATCATGTCCAAGTGCGAGTACGGGGCGTTCGAGGGGGCCGAGAAGGCCAGCCTGTACGAGGAAGTCATCACCAAGGTGCGGGCGGCTTAGGGGCGGAACGATGCTGCTCCCCCTCTGGGGGAGCTGTCGCGAAGTGACTGAGGGGGTCTTTCGGCCCAGGCCGCGCCGGCCCCCTCAGGCCCTTCGGGCCACCTCCCCCAGAGGGGGAGGATCTGTTGAAGAGGACCTTCCATGGAGCAGAGCTGGAAACAGGCTAAGGCCGTCTTCGCCGCGGCGCTCAGCGCGCCGCTGGTGTGGCTGGTGCTGTTCTTCCTGATCCCGCTGGCCATCGTCTGGGCCTACAGCTTCGGCCACAACGAGGGCCTGACCCAGATCGCCATCACCGGCACGTTCAAGAACTACGCCCGGGCGATCGAGCCGCTGTACCTGAAGATCTTCCTTAAGTCGGCCTGGGTGGCGGCCCTGACCACCGGCCTGTGCCTGGTGATCGGCTTCCCGGTCGCCCTGGCCATCACCTTCGCCTCGCAGAAAGCCAAGGCCTGGCTGCTGCTGCTGATCATGCTGCCGTTCTGGACGAACCTCCTGATCCGCACCTACGCCCTGATCGCCGTGCTGCGCAACGAGGGCTACATCAACAAGTCGCTGGAGGCGGTCTGGACCCTGGCCGGCAGGGTGCTGCCCCTGGCCCCGTTCCAGCCGCTGGAGATGATGCACACCAATTTCGCGGTGATCGTCGGCCTGGTCTATGTCCACCTGCCTTTCATGGTGCTGCCGCTGTATTCGGCGCTGGACCGGCTGGACAAGTCGCTGCTGGAGGCCAGCCTCGACCTGGGGGCGGGCCACATGCGCACCCTGTTCAAGGTGGTCGTGCCGCTGGCCCTGCCGGGCATCGCCTCGGGCGTGCTGATCACCTTCATCCCGGCGCTCGGGGCCTACCTGACCCCCGACCTGCTGGGAGGGCCCGACAGCCAGATGATCGCCAACGTCATCGAGCGCCAGTTCAAGCGCGCCAACGACTGGCCGTTCGGCGCGGCCCTGTCGTTCCTGCTGATGTACCTGACCTTCGTGGCCATCGCCGTGCAGGCGCTGTTGAGCAAGGGCAGGAAGGGGGCGGCGGCATGAGGGCGTTCAGCGGCCGGACGCCCCCTCCGTCACGAGGCTTCGCCTCGCGCCACCTCCCCCGTTGCACGGGGGAGGAGATGGTCGGCGCGGTTTCCTCCTCACCCGCGAAGCGGGGGAGGTGGCGCGCCGCGAATACGCGGCGTGACGGAGGGGGCGTCCAATGACCAAGCTCCGCAAATCCCCCCCCGGCCCCCTGGAATACCTCCGCCGCTGGCAGATGCAGGCCTGGCTGGCCGCCGTGGGCGTGTTCCTCTACGCGCCGCTGATCGCCCTGATGGCCTTCAGCTTCAACGACAGCCGGCGCAACATCGTCTGGAAGGGCTTCACGCTCAAATATTACGACAAGGCCTTCCACGACTCGTCGCTGATCGAGGCCTTCGCCAACTCCCTGACCATCGCCGCCCTGTGCACGGTGCTGAGCGTGGCCCTGGGGGCCATGGTCGCCCTAGTGCTGTGGCGGTTCCGCTTCCCGGGCAAGACGGTGCTGGACGGGGCCCTGGCCCTGCCGATCGTGGTGCCCGAGATCTGCATGGGCGTGGCCATGCTGGTGTTCTTCGCCAAGGTCCTGCCCTGGCCGGTGGGCCTGCCCTGGCCGTTGAACCTGGGGGCCATCACCATCGCCCACGTGTCGTTCTCGTTCCCGTTCGTGGCCGTGGTGGTCCGGGCCCGCATGGCCAGCTTCAACCGCGAGATGGAGGAGGCGGCCCGGGACCTGGGAGCCGGCGAGTGGCGCACGATCAAGGACGTGATCCTGCCGCACATGGCCCCGTCGCTGGTGGCCGGGGCCCTGCTGGCCTTCACCCTCAGCCTGGACGACTTCGTCATCACCTTCTTCACTTCGGGGCCGGACACCGTGACCTTCCCGGTCAAGGTCTATTCGATGGTGCGCTTCTCGGTGACGCCCGAGGTCAACGCCGCCTCGACGATCCTGATCGCCCTGACCGTGATCCTGACCGCCGTGGCGCTGAAGCTGCAGGGCGACCCGGCCGGCGTGGCCGGGCACGGGGAGAAGCCATGAGCCGCCGGACGCCCCCTCCGTCACGAGGCTGCGCCTCGCGCCACCTCCCCCGTTTCACGGAGGAGGAGACCATGCCGCATCCTCCCCGTCCGCAAAGCGGGGGAGGTGGCGCGCCGCGAATACGCAGCGTGACCGAGGGGGCGTCCCACGGCCTCTCAACGACTGAATTCGACGTGTCTCGGGGGCAGACGACGTGAGCGACAACCAACCCATCATCACCTTCGAGAACGTCACCAAGCGCTTCGGCAAGATGGTGGCCGTCGACGACGTCTCGCTCAGCATCCACGAGGGTGAGTTCTTCTCGCTGCTGGGGCCGTCGGGCTGCGGCAAGACCACCCTGCTGCGGATGCTGGCCGGGTTCGAGACCCCGACCGAGGGCCGCATCCTGATCGACGGCCAGGACGTCTCGACCATTCCGCCCAACAAGCGGCCGGTCAACATGGTGTTCCAGTCCTACGCGGTGTTTCCGCACATGAGCGTGGCCGACAACGTCGCCTACGGCCTGATGGTCGACCGGGTCGGCAAGGCCGAGCGCGACCGGCGGGTGGAGGAGGCGCTGGACCTGGTCCAGTTGCACGGCCTGGCGGGGCGCAAGCCCGACCAGCTGTCGGGCGGCCAGCGGCAGCGCGTGGCCCTGGCCCGGGCCCTGGTCAAGCGGCCCCGCGTGCTGCTGCTGGACGAGCCGCTGTCGGCCCTGGACGCCAAGCTGCGCGACCAGATGCGTACCGAGCTGTGCACCCTGCAGGAGAAGGTCGGGATCACCTTCATCATGGTCACCCACGACCAGGACGAGGCCCTGGCCCTGGCGTCGCGCTGCGCGGTGATGAACCGCGGCGTGCTGCAGCAGGTGGCCGGGCCCAGCGACCTCTACGAGTTCCCCAACAGCCGCTTCGTGGCCGATTTCATCGGCAGCGTGAACCTGTTCGAGGGCGTGCTGGCGGTCGACGAGCCCAGCCACGCGGTGGTCAAGTCGCCGGACCTGGACTGCGACATCTTCCTGGACCACGGCGTCACCGGCGCGCGCGGCGGCACGGTCTGGGCGGCGCTGCGGCCCGAGAAGATCGAGCTGCACAAGCGCCCCGACGGCGGCCCGCCGCCCAACATGGGCGACTGCCCGCTGGGCCAGAACGCCGTCGCCGGGGTGATCAGGCACGAGGCCTATCTGGGCGGGGCCAGCGTCTACGAGGTGGAGATCCAGAGCGGCCGGCGGATCAAGGTCACCCGCCCCAACCTGACCCGCTGGGACCAGGAGGACTTCAAGCTGGGCGAGGCGGTGTGGCTGGGCTGGCATGCGTGCTCGCCGGCGGTGTTGCTGTCGTGACCTCCGTGGCTCACGCCCTTGCCCCCACCTGGCCGCTGCGCAGCCTGTCCGCCCCCATAGGGGGCGGAGCCTCGGCGCTCTTCCCCCTATGGGGCAAGACGACCGCGAAGCGGTCCGTAGGGGGCAAGTGATCCATGACCCGCCCCGTCGCCGGGATCATCTGCTGCACCCGCACCGTCGGGATCGAGCCGGCCCAGGCGGTGATGAACCGCTATGTGGCCGGCGCCATGCAGTATGCCGACGCCGCGGCCCTGCTGGTGCCGTCGATGCCGCAGCTGATGAAGGCCTCGGAGGTCGCGTCGAGGCTGGACGGCCTGATGCTGACCGGCAGCCCGTCCAACCTCGACCCCGCCCTCTACGGCCAGGACGTGGCCGACGCCCCCGGCCCGTTCGACGCGGCGCGCGACACCATGACCGCCGACCTGATCCGGGCCATGCTCGACCTGGGCCGGCCGGTGTTCGGGGTGTGCCGGGGCTTCCAGGAGATCAATGTCGCGTTCGGCGGCACGCTGCGGCGGGACATGGTCACGAGCGATGAGCTGATCGCCCACCACGCCTCCGACGAGGTCGATTTCGACGGCATGTTCGACCACGAGCACCGCGTCGACCTGACCCCCGGCGGCGTGCTGGCGACGGCGTTCGGCGCCGAGGCGGCCACCGTCAATTCCGTGCACTACCAGGGCGTCGACCGGCTGGGCGAGGGCCTGGCCGTCGAGGCCCGCGCCCCCGACGGCGTGGTCGAGGCGGTGTCGGCGACCGTCAACGCCGCGCCGGTCCTGGCCGTCCAGTGGCATCCCGAATGGAAAACCGAGCAGAACTCGCAGAGCCAGGCGTTCTTCCAGCTGTTCGGTCGGGCGCTGCGGGGCCAACCCCTTGTTCCGCTCATCCCGGCGAACGCCGGGACCCAGAGGGCGGAGCGCTGAGGTGGGGTCCTTGAACGCAGCGCCCGTCCAGCCCGCCCCGGCGCCATAGGATCCAGGTCCCGGCGTTCGCCGGGATGAGCGGATTTTACAGAACAAGAAAAGACCAGGAGTAACCCGATGACCGCCCCGATCCGCAACCACGACATCGCCGAGCTCAAGCGCCTGGACCTGGCCCACCACCTGCCGGCCCAGGCCGACCACAAGGTCATCGCCCAGCTGGGCGGCAGCCGGATCATCACCCGGGCCGACGGCGTCTACATCCACGACGGCGAGGGCCACCAGATCCTCGACGGCATGGCCGGGCTGTGGTGCGTCAATGTCGGCTACGGCCGCGAGGAGCTGGCCAAGGCGGCCTACGACCAGATGCTGGAGCTGCCCTACTACAACACCTTCTTCAAGACCGCGACGCCGCCGCCGGTCAAGCTGGCCGCCAAGATCGCCGAGAAGATGGGCGGGCGCCTGACCCACGTCTTCTACAATTCGTCCGGCTCGGAGGCCAACGACACGGTCTTCCGCCTGGCCCGCCATTACTGGAAGCTGAAGGGCCAGCCCGACCGCAAGGTGTTCATCAGCCGCTGGAACGCCTATCACGGCTCGACCGTGGCCGGCGTTTCGCTGGGCGGCATGAAGCCCATGCATGCGCAGGGCGACCTGCCGATCGCCGGCGTCGAGCACGTGATGCAGCCCTACCAGTTCGGCGAAGGCTTCGGCGAGGATCCCGCCGCCTTCCGCGATCGCGCCGTCAAGGCGATCGAGGACAAGATCCTGGAGGTCGGGCCGCAGAACGTCGCGGCCTTCATCGGCGAGCCGGTGCAGGGGGCGGGCGGGGTGATCATCCCGCCGGACGGCTACTGGCCGGCGGTCGAGGCCCTGTGCCGCAAATACGGGATCCTCTTGGTCTGCGACGAGGTGATCTGCGGCTTCGGGCGCCTCGGCCAATGGTTTGGCCACCAGCACTACGGCATCCAGCCCGACATGATCGCCATGGCCAAGGGGCTGTCGTCCGGCTACCTGCCGATTAGCGCCGTCGGCGTGGCCGACCACATCGTCGCCGAACTGCGCGAGAAGGGCGGCGACTTCATCCACGGCTTTACGTACTCCGGCCACCCGACCGCCGCCGCCGTGGCCCTGAAGAACCTGGAGATCATCGAGCGCGAGGGCCTGGTCGAGCGCACCCGCGACGACACCGGCCCCTATCTGGCCAAGGCCCTGGCCAGCCTGAACGACCACCCGCTGGTCGGCGAGACCCGCTCGCTGGGCCTGATCGGGGCGGTCGAGATCGTGCGCGAGAAGGGCACCAACCACCGCTTCCTCGACAAGGAGGGCGAGGCCGGGCCGATCGTCCGCGACCTGTGCATCGCCAACGGCCTGATGGTCCGCGCCATCCGCGACAGCATCGTCTGCTGCCCGCCGCTGATCATCACCCACGCCCAGATCGACGACCTGGTGGGGATCATCAGGAAGTCGCTGGACGCGGCCGAGCCGATGCTGCGGGCGTTGAAGCCGGAGGCGGCGGGATGAGTACGACCGCCTATCAACTGTCATCGTGGGATGGCAGGGCTGTGTGCCTGTCCATTGCGCCATGAGCCTTCTCCCGCAAGGGGAGAAGGGTAGAGTCGTCTTCGCCTTTGACCGCTTCCCTCAGACCCCCCGGGTGTCATGAAGTACAAAGAAAAGAAATCCAAGCCCGCCCCCAAGACCACGCGCGGGGTCGCCTCGCTCGACGACGCCAAGGACTGGTTCGCGCGGCAGAACATCGAGGAGATCGAGTGCGTCGTGCCCGACCTGGCCGGCGTGGCGCGGGGCAAGATCATGCCGGTGCGCAAGTTCCTGGGCGCGCCGTCGATGAACCTGCCGCTGGCGGTGTTCTACCAGACCATCACCGGCGACTTCCCCGAGTTCGAGGGGGCGGTGAACGCGGTGCAGTCGGACACCGACATCTTTCTGACCCCCGACCTGGCCACCCTGGCCGTGGTGCCCTGGGCCCAGGACCCGACCGCCCAGGTGATCCACGACGCCTTCCACCCCGACGGCCGGCCGGTCGAGGAGAGCCCGCGCCAGGTGCTGCGCCGGGTGGTGGCCCTCTATCGCGAGAAGGGCTGGGAGCCGGTGGTGGCGCCGGAGATCGAGTTCTACCTGGTCGACAAGAACACCGACCCCGACTACCCGCTGAAACCGCCGATCGGCCGTTCGGGAAGGCCCGAGACCGGCCGCCAGGGCTATTCGATCGCGGCGGTCAACGAGTTCGACGCCCTGTTCGAGGACATGTACGAATATTCCGAGCGCCAGGGGCTGGAGATCGACACCCTGATCCACGAGAGCGGCGTGGCCCAGATGGAGATCAATCTGCGGCACGGCAATCCGCTGGAGCTGGCCGACCAGGTGTTCATGTTCAAGCGCACCATCCGCGAGGTGGCGCTGGAGCACGAGATCTACGCCACCTTCATGGCCAAGCCGATGGCCGCCGAGCCCGGCAGCGCCATGCACATCCACCAGTCGATCCTGGACCAGGACGGGAACAACCTGTTCTCCGACCCCAAGACCGGCGACGCCACCCCGCTGTTCTACGCCTTCATCGCCGGCCAGCAGCGCTACCTGCCGGCGATCATGGCCATACTGGCGCCGTACGTGAACAGCTACCGGCGGATCGCCCGCGACAGCGGGGCGCCGGTCAACACCCAGTGGGGCTACGACAACCGCACCTGCGGCCTGCGGGTGCCGCCGTCCGACCCGGCCAACCGCCGGCTGGAGAACCGCATCCCCTCGTCGGACGCCAACCCCTACCTGGCCATCGCCGCGGTGCTGGCCACCGGCTATCTGGGCATGCTGCACAGCCTGACCCCCACCGCCCCGGTCGACACCGACGCCAGCGCCCGCGGCATCGAGCTGCCCCGCAGCCTGCTGGAATCGGTGACCCTGTTCGAGGAGGCCAAGCCCCTGGTCGACATCCTGGGCGCCACCTTCTGCGCCGCCTACGCCACGGTGAAGGAGGCCGAGTACGAGACCTTCATGCGCACGATCAGCCCGTGGGAGCGGGAGTTCCTGCTGCTGAATGTGTGAGGTCTCGAAGTCACCTTCTCCCAGAGGGAGAAGGAGGGGCCCGCGACGAAGTCGTGGGAGGATGAGGGGTTACGCCGCCAGCCGGCGTGCCGGCGCGCCGTCGAACTCACCACCCCCTCACCCTCCCATTGCTGGCGCAATGGGCCCCTCCCTCTCCCCATGGGAGAGGGGGCTATGAACGCCGGCCATCCGCCAACCTCCTGGTACGCCGCCACCGCCACGCCGTTCCCGACGCTGCCTGAGCTGCAACAGGACACCCGGGCCGACGTCTGCGTGGTCGGCGCCGGCTATACCGGCCTGGGCGCCGCGCTGGAGCTGGCGGCGCGCGGGGTCTCCGTCGTCGTCCTCGAGGCCGCCCAGGTCGGGTCCGGCGGCTCGGGGCGCAACGGCGGCCAGGTCCATGTCGGCCAGCGCAACGACCAGGCCTGGCTGGAGAAGGTGGTCGGCCGCGACGACGCCCTGGCCCTGTGGCGGATGAGCCAGGACGCCCGCGCCCACCTGCTGGCCCTGATCGCCGAGCACCAGATCGCCTGCGACTTCCGCCCCGGCATGATCCACGCCCGCCACCGCAAGGGCGGCGAGGCCGAGGACGCGGCGCACATCGAGTTCATGCAAAGCCGCTACGGCTACGACCAGCTGGCCCTGATCGCGCCGGACGCCCTGGCCCACGAGCTGGGGACGGACGTCTATCACGGCGGCCTGGTCGACCGTGGCGGCGGCCACCTGCATCCGCTGAACCTGGCCCTGGGCATGGCGCGGGCGGCGTTGACGGCGGGGGCGGTGATCCACGAGCGGACCCGGGCGGTGGCCTGGCGGCGCGAGGGCGGGGCGATCGTCGTTGAGAGCCCCCGGGGCAAGGTGACCTGCGACCAGCTGATCCTGACCGGCGACGGCTATCTGGACGACCTGGCCGGCGGCGCGGCCCGGGCCCGGGTGATGCCGATCAACAACTTCCTCCTGGCCACCGAGCCGTTGGGCGAGCGGGCCGACGCGATCATCCGCTCGGGCGCGGCGGTCGCCGACAGCCGGTTCGTGATCAACTATTTCCGCAAGAGCCCCGACGACCGGCTGATCTTCGGCGGCGGCGAGAACTATCGGCCCGGCTTCCCCCCGGACCTGAAGGCCTTCGTGCGGCGGCACATGCTGAAGGTCTATCCCGGCCTGGCCGACGTGGCCGTGACCCACGCCTGGGGCGGGACCCTGGGCATCACCGTGCACCGCGCGCCGTTCGTCCGCGAGCTGGCCCCGGGGGTGCGGATCGCTGCCGGCTATTCGGGCCAGGGGGTGATGCTGGCGCCCTGGTTCGGCAAGCTGCTGGCCGACGCGGCCCTGGGCGAAGGGCAGGGCATGGCCCTGCTGGCCCGCCTGCCGACCCCGCCGTTCCCCGGCGGCCGGCTGCTGCGCTGGCCGCTGACCGTGGCGGGGCTGAGCTGGTATGCGCTGCGGGATCGGATGTGAGGATCGTGGCTCACCTTCTTGCCCCCACCTGACCGCTTCGCGGTCTGTCCGCCCCCAGAGGGGGCGGAGCCTCGCGCTCTTCCCCCTGTGGGGGAAGACGGTCGCGAAGCGACCCGTAGGGGGCAAGTGGTCGCCGCGCCGAGCGTCGCCGATTGACTCCGGGAACGCCCCGCCATCCCATCCCCCCATGACCACCACCACCACCGAGCCTTCCGGCAGCGTCGCCACCGCCCTGGCCAACGGCCAGCGGCTGCTGGGCGTCGACCCGCGGCTGGCGGTCGAGCAGGCGCGGGCGATCCTGGAGGCCGTGCCGCGCCACGCCGAGGCGACGCTGATCCTGGCCGCCGGCCTGCGGCTGTGCGGCGACGTCGCCCAGGCCCTGCGGGTGGTCGATCCCCTGGCCCGGGCCTTCGCCCAGGCGCCGCCGATCCAGCTGGAGCATGGCCGGGTGCTGGCCGCCGCCGGCCACACCCAGGCCGCCGTCGCCGCCTTCAAGCGGGCGGTCGCCGCCGATCCCGACCTGGCCGAGGCCTGGCGCGGTCTGGCCGAGGCCTTCGAACTGCTGGGCGACGAGGCCGGCGCCCAGGCCGCCCGGGCCCGGCAGATCAAGGGCGGGGTCCGCGACCCGGTGCTGATGACCGCCGCCGCCGCCCTGGTCGACGGCGAGCCGGGCAAGGCCGAGAAGGTGCTGCGCGACCTGCTGCGGACCCGCCCCGACGAGCCGGCCGCGATCCGCATGCTGGCCGAGGCCGTCGCCCGGCTGGGCCGCGAGGCGGAGGCCGAGGGCCTGCTGCTGGACTGCCTGAAGATCGCCCCGACCTTCACCGGCGCCCGCTACAACCTGGCCACCCTGCACTACCGGCTGGGGCGCTCGCCGGAGGCCCTGGCCCAGCTGGATCTGTTGCTGGCCGACGAGCCGCGCCATCCGGGCTACCTGAACCTGAAGGCCGCCTGCCTGGCGCGGATCGGCGAATATCATCCGGCCATCGCGATCTACGAGGAGGTGCTGGCCCGCCATCCCCAGCAACCCAAGGGCTGGATGAGCTATGGCCATGCCCTCAAGACCGTCGGCCGCTCGGCCGACTGCGCGGCCGCCTACCGCAAGGCCGTCGACCAGGCCCCGTCGCTGGGCGAGGCCTGGTGGAGCCTGGCCAACATGAAGACCTACCGCTTCGACGCGGCTGACCTGGCGGCGATGGAGGGCCAGCTGGCCCGCGCGGACCTCGCCGAGGACGACCGCCTGCACCTCGACTACGCCCTGGGCAAGGCCCACGAGGACGCCGGTCGCTACGCCGAATCGTTCGCCTGCTACGCCCGCGGCGCGGCGCTGCGGCGGACCCAGGTCCCCTACGACCCCGCGGTGATGACCCGGCACGTGGCGCGCAGCAAGGCGGTGCTGACGGCCGACCTGTTCGCCGTGCGGGCCGGCCAGGGCTGCCCCGCGCCCGACCCGATTTTCGTCCTGGGCCTGCCGCGCGCCGGCTCGACCCTGGTCGAGCAGATCCTGGCCAGCCACTCGGCGGTGGAGGGCACGATGGAGCTGCCCGACATCACCTCGATGGCCCGGCGGCTGAAGGACGAGTCGCCCTATCCCGAGGTGCTGGCCACGCTGGACGGCGACGCCCTGCAGGCCCTGGGCGAGGAGTTCCTCGAGCGCACCCGGGTGCAGCGCAAGACCGACCGGCCGCTGTTCATCGACAAGATGCCCAACAACTGGGCCCATGTCGGGCTGATCGCCCTGGCCCTGCCCAACGCCAAGATCATCGACGCCCGCCGCCACCCGATGGGCTGCTGCTTCTCGGGCTTCAAGCAGCACTTCGCCCGCGGCCAGAACTTCAGCTACGGCCTGGAGGACATCGGCCGCTACTACGCCGACTATGTGGAGCTGATGGCCCATGTCGACGCCGTGCTGCCCGGCCGCGTGCACCGAGTGATCTACGAATCGATGATCGAGGATCCGGAGGCCCAGATCCGCGCCCTGTTGGCCTATTGCGGCCTGCCGTTCGAAGAATCGTGCCTGAATTTCCACGAAAACGACCGCGCCGTGCGCACCGCAAGCTCAGAACAGGTGCGTCGTCCCATCTTCAAGGACGCGGTCGAGCATTGGCAAAACTACGAATCGTGGCTGGACCCGCTGAAGACCGCGCTGGGGCCGGTCCTGTCCAGTTATCCCGCCGCGCCTGAATTTTGATCAGGCGCACAGAACCCTGCCATTTCTGCAACAGTCGGCCGAATTGACGTTCGTTTGAATTTTGCTTCTTGCGGGCGCAAATCAGCCAGAAGAGCATCGTTCTCCGAACAGTTCGGGGAGCCGACATGACGTCTACCACGCGTACCAAGACCGCCCTTTCGAAGGGCGGCCTGCTGACGACCGCGCTTCTGGCCTCGTCCATGCTGACGGCGGTCGCCGTCCACGCACAGACCCAGGCTCCTCAAGGCGCGCCCCAGGGGGCGGTGGCCCTGGACGAGGTGGTGGTCACCGCGCAGAAGCGCTCGGAAAACCTGCAGGACGTGCCGGTCAGCATCCAGGCCCTGGGCGAGGCCAAGCTGGAGCAGCTGCACGTCGCCAGTTTCACCGACTATGTGAAGTACCTGCCCAGCGTGTCGTTCCAGACCACTTCGCCGGGCTTCTCCAACGTCTATTTCCGCGGCGTGGCCAGCGGCGGGGACGGCAACCACTCCGGCTCGCTGCCCAGCGTCGGCGTCTATCTGGACGAACAACCGGTCACCACCATCCAGGGCGCGCTGGACATCCACATCTACGACATCGCCCGGGTCGAGGCGCTGTCGGGGCCGCAGGGCACGCTGTACGGCGCCAGCTCCCAGGCCGGCACCCTGCGCATCATCACCAACAAGCCCAGCACGGCTGGCTTCAAGGCCGGCTACGACCTGGAGGCCAACACCATCGCCCACGGCGACCAGGGCTATGTGGCCGAGGGCTTCGTCAACCAGCCGATCAGCGACAAGGTCGCCGTGCGCCTGGTCGGCTGGGCCGAGCACCAGGGCGGCTATATCGACAACGTCGCCGGCTCGCGCACCTATCCCACCTCGGGGATCACGGTGAACAACGCCAGCCGCGTGAAGAAGGACTACAACGACGTCGACCTCTACGGCGGTCGGGCGGCGGTCAAGATCGAGGCGGGCGACAACTGGGTGATCACGCCCCAGGTCATGGGCCAGGTCGAGAAGGTCGGCGGGCTGTTCGCCGAGGACCGCAGCCTGGGGGCGCTGAAGGTCGCCCACTACTATCCGGAGACCTCCAAGGACAAGTGGTGGCAGGCGGCCATGACCGTCGAGGGCAAGGTCAGCAACCTCGACGTGGTCTATGCCGGCTCATACCTCGACCGCGACGTCGACACCCGCCAGGACTACACCGACTACTCGTTCTTCTACGACACCCTGGCCGGCTACGGCGCCTACTGGACCGACGACGCGGGCAATCCGGTCGACCCGTCGCAGTACATCATGGGCCACGACGCCTATATGAAGCTCAGCCACGAGCTGCGAGTCTCGACCCCGCAGGAATACCGCTTCCGGGTGGTCGGCGGCCTGTTCTACCAGCGCCAGACCCACGGCATCCACCAGAACTACCGGATCGACGACATCGGCGACTCGATCTCGGTGCCGGGCCATCCAGGCACGATCTGGCTGACCGAGCAGAAGCGCGTCGACCGCGACAGCGCCGCCTTCGGCGAAGTGGCGTTCGACATCACCGACAAGCTGACCCTGACCGGCGGCATCCGCTTCTTCAAGTCGGACAACAGCCTCAAGGGCTTCTACGGCTACGGGGCCGGCTACGGCTCGACCGGCGAGAAGGCCTGCTTCGCCGGCCCGGAGATCGAAGGCGCGCCCTGCACGAACCTCGACAAGCGGGTCAAGGAGAACGGCAACAGCAAGAAGGTCAACCTCACCTACAAGATCGACCCCGACAAGCTGGTCTATGTCACCTATTCCGAGGGCTTCCGGCCCGGCGGCATCAATCGCCGCGGCACCCTGCCGCCGTACCAGTCGGACTTCCTGAAGAACTACGAGTTCGGCTGGAAGACCAGCTGGGCCGACAACCGCTTCCGCTGGAACGGCGCGGTGTTCCACCAGACCTGGGACGACTTCCAGTTCTCGATCGTCGGGGCCAACGGCCTGACCGAGATCAAGAACGCCGTCTCGGCCGAGATCGACGGCGCGGAGACCGACTTCAGCTTCGCGATCAAGCACGGCCTGACCCTGAACGGCGCGGCCACCTATATCGACGCCAAGCTGAAGGGCACCTATTGCGGCAAGGTCGACCCGACCACCGGCAAGCCGATCACCAACTGTCCGGTCGACCTGGACAACTATCCCGAACGCGCGCCGGACGGCCAGCGCCTGCCGGTCACGCCCAAGTTCAAGGCCAATCTGAACGCCCGCTACGAGTTCGACCTGGCGGGCTACGACGCCTTCGTCCAGGGCGGGATCGTCGGCCAGACCGACGCCTGGGCCGACCTGCGCACCTTCGCCCGCGAAGTGCTGGGCAAGCAGGCCGGCTACATCACCACCGACCTGTCGGCGGGCCTGGGCCGCGACAGCTGGACCTTCTCGGCCTATGTCGTGAACCTCAACGACAGCCGGGCCAGCCAGACGCGCACCACCGAATGCGTCGAGGCCGTCTGCGGGGCCGAGGTCTATTCCGTGCCGCTGCGGCCGCGGACCATCGGGGTGAAGTTCGGGCAGAAGTTCTGATCGCCGCGAGGCCCCCTCAGTCGCTTCGCGACAGCTCCCCCAGAGGGGGAGCATCTGCGCGGCGTTGCTCCTCCCCCTCTGGGGGAGGTGGCCCGAAGGGCCGGAGGGGGCTTTCGCGCACCGCCTGTCCGTGAAAGCGTAACCGCATGACAAAGACCCACCAGAAGGTCCCCATCCCCAAGATCACGGCGCCCCGCGCCCTGGGCTTCTGGATGTGCACGGCCCTGGTGGTCGGCAACATGATCGGCTCGGGGGTGTTCATGCTGCCCGCGTCCCTGGCCCCCTACGGCTGGAACGCGGTGTTCGGCTGGTTGCTGACCATCGCCGGCGCCCTGGCCCTGGCCTTCGTGTTCGCAGGGCTGGCGCGCGAGTTTCCCAAGGCCGGCGGGCCCTACGCCTACACCCAGGAAGCCTTCGGGCCGCTGGTCGGGTTCATGGTGGCCTGGAGCTACTGGATCTCGCTGTGGGTCGGCAACGCCGCCATCGCCACCGGGGCGGTCAGCTACCTGTCGGCGATCTTCCCGGCCATCGCCCACGTCCCGGGGATGCACCTGCTGGTGACCCTGGGGGCGGTCTGGCTGCTGGTCGGGGTCAACATCGCCGGCGCCCGCCTCGCCGGCGGGGTGCAGGTGGTGACCACCGTGCTGAAGCTGCTGCCGCTGGTGGCGGTGGCCGGCCTGGCCTTCTGGGTGATCGGCCGCGACCATGGGGCCAGCCTGACGCCGTTCCGCGCCGCCGACATCCATCCGGGCGGGATCACCGCCGCCGGCGCCCTGACCCTGTGGGCGCTGCTGGGCCTGGAATCGGCCACGGTGCCGGCCGGCAAGGTGGTCGACCCGGTCCGCACCATCCCTCGCGCCACCCTGGTGGGCACGGTGTTCACCGGCCTGATCTACCTGCTGGTCTGCTCGGCGGTCGTTCTCTTGACGCCGGCCGCCGCGCTGAAGGTCTCCAACGCCCCGCTGGCCGACTTCGTCAGCCTGCATTGGGGCGGCAACGCCGGCAAGGTCCTGGCCCTGTTCGCGGCGATCAGCGCCTTCGGGGCCCTGAACGGCTGGGTGCTGCTGCAGGGCGAGATGCCCTACGCCATGGCCAAGGGCGGGGTGTTCCCGGCCTTCCTGGCCAAGGAGTCGGCGCGCGGCGCGCCCGTCCGCGCCCACCTGCTGTCCGCCGGCTTCCTGACGGTCCTGGTGCTGATGAACTACGCCAAGTCGATGGCCGACCTGTTCACCTTCATCGCCCTGGTGGCCACCACCGCCTCGCTGTTCGCCTACCTGGCCTGCGCCCTGGCGGCGCTGAAGCTGCAGGCCACCCGGCGGATCGCCCCGACCACGGCCCTGACGGTGATCGCGCTGCTGGCCGGCCTGTATTCGGTCTGGACCCTGGTGGGGGCCGGCGGCCAGGCCGTGCTGCTGGGGATCGGCCTGCTGGCGATCGGGGCGCCGTTCTACTGGCTGACGCGGGGGCGGGCGGTCACGCCATGAGCGTCAAAATATCCGCTCATCCCGGCATTCGCCGGGATGAGCGGTTTAAAGAGAGATCGCGCATGATGATCCGCACCATCCTAGCGGCCGCCGCCCTGACGCTCGCGCCGCTCGCCGCGCAAGCCGCCCCGCTCTACGTCCACGCCGGCAAGCTGGTCGACACCCTGCAGGGCAAGGTCCTGACCGACCAGCTGATCACCATCGACGGCGAGCGCGTCGTCGCGGTCGCGCCGTGGAAGACCGCCCCGACCGACGGCCGGGTCATCGACTGGTCCCGGCGCATGGTGCTGCCGGGCCTGATCGACATGCACACCCACCTGGTCGACCAGGAGCAGACCGAGAACGTCGCCGAGCCGCTGCTGACCACCGCCGCCTACCAGGCCTATATCGGCGCCGCCCACGCCCGGGTCACGCTGGAGGCCGGCTTCACCAGTGTCCGCGACGTCGGCACCTGGCGGGCCTTCGGCGACGTGGCCCTGCGCGACGCCATCAACGCCGGCCTGGTGCCCGGACCGCGGATGTCGGTGGCCGGGGCCTACATCACCGTCCCCGGCGGCGGGGGCGAGATCACCGGCGTGGCCGGCGACGTCCGGCTGCCCGACGAGATGCGGGCCGGCGTGGTCGAGGACGCCGCCGACGCCCACCGCAAGGCGGCCAACATCCTGGCCCACCACGCCGACTTCCTGAAATTGATCGCCACCGGCGCGGTCCTGACCGTCGGCACCGAGCCGGGCCAGCAGGAGCTGACCGAGGACGAGATGCGGGCCGCCGTCGAGGAGGCCGCCCGCCGCGGGACCTACGCCACCGCCCACGCCCACGGGGCCGAGGGCATGAAGTCGGCCATGCGGGCCGGGGTGCGCTCGATCGAGCATGGCTCGCTGATGGACGACGAGGCCATCGCCATGATGAAGGCCAGGGGCGTGTTCCTGGTGGCCGACATCTATGACGGCGACTGGATCGACGCCTACGGCAAGGCCCACGGCTGGCCGGCCGAGACCCTGCGCAAGAATTACGAGACCACCGAGGCCCAGCGCGAGGGCTTCCGCAAGGCCGTGAAGGCCGGGGTCAAGATCGCCTACGGCACCGACGCCGGGGTCTATCCCCACGGGCTGAACGCCCGGCAGATAAAGTACATGGTCCGCTACGGCATGACCCCGATGCAGGCCATCCAGTCGGCCACGACCGTGGCCGCCGAGCTGATGAAGAAGGCCGACGTCGGCGCCGTCGCTCCCGGCCGCTACGCCGACCTGATCGCCGTTGACGGCGACGCCCTGGCCGACGTCTCGGTGCTGGAGCATGTCGGCGCGGTGATGAAGGGCGGGGTGGTGGTGAGGGAGTAGGAGCCCTGGACCTTCTCCCATAGGGAGAAGGAGGGGCCCGCGCCGTCAGGCGTGGGAGGATGAGGGGTTACGCCCTCAACCGGCGTGCCGGCACGCCGTCGGACTCACAACCCCCTCACCCTCCCACCGCTGCGCGGCGGGTCCCTCCCTCTCCCGATGGGAGAGGGGGCGTCGGGCGCGCCATTCCATCGCGATTTATCCCCAGACGCCTTATTGTTGCTGCCGGATTCACCATTGGTCCTCTTGGCGCGGCTCCTGCAGTGTGCAATGCAACAAGATGCTGCTGTGCAGCATTGAAACAGCTGTCATGCAGTCGCTGTAAGACCGACGCTAGAGTGAACCGAGGAGTGAGCATCATGGCCAACGAACATACCTACTTCGTTCGACCCGTCTCCGGCGTCTGGCACGTCACCTGGAACGACGCTCCCGACCTGATCGGCTCCTATCCCTGCCAGCCGGAAGCCGTCGGCGTCGCCGAGATGCTGGCCCGCCACATGCGCACCCAGGGCAAGACCGCCCGGGTCCACGTCGCTGAACCCGAAGTCCGCCGCACCAGCTGGGGCCGCACCAACCTGGGCGCCCAGGCGGCGGCTTAAGAAAAAAGGTGGGGGCTCGCCGACTTGCCCCCACCTGACCGCTTCGCGGTCTGTCCGCCCCCAGGGGGGCGGAGCCTCGCGCTCTTCCCCTCCTAGGGGAAGACGGCCCCGCAGCGGCCCGTAGGGGCAAGTTACCTCAAGTACCCCGCCGCCAGCCGTTCGGCGATCGTCCCCGCCTCGGCCGGGGTGAACACCGTGGCGTCCAGGCACAGCTCCAGCCACAGGCCGTCGACCACGGCCGTCAGGCCGATAGCGGCCAGCCGTGCGTCGACCTTCGGGTCGCAGGCGCCCAGCAGCTCCTCCAGCCGCGCCCGATAGCCGGCATAGGTCCGCCGGTGGATGGCGGCGATGGCGGGATCGATCTTGACCAGGCTCCAGAAGGCCAGCCAGGTGGCCAGCAGGTCCGGGTCCAGCACCGGCGGGGCGAAGCTGGCGGTCAGATAGGCCGACAGCCGCGCGCGGGGATCGGCCCCGGCGGCCGCGACCGCCGCCTCCAGCGCCGCGTCGATCCGCGTCCCGGTCGCCTCGTAGGTCGCCGCGACCAGGGCGTCGACGCCGTCGAAATAGTGCCGCAGCAGGCCGGCGCTGACCCCCGCCTCGGCGCAGATCGTCCGCACCGACGCCCCGGCCACGCCCCGCGCCGCCAACACCCGGGCGGCGGCCTCGATCAGGGCGGTGCGACGGACGTCGGGGGCCTCGCGGGTGAAGGGGGCGCGGGTGCTCACGGCTGGAGCCCAGCATCCAAAGAGGCTGTCATCCCGGACAAGCGCGCGGCGCGCCGATCCGGGACCGACGCCAGAGCGGGGCGCTTCCTGCGGTCCCGGGTCTTCGCTTCGCTACGCCCGGGATGACAACCGCTTTGCGCGGACGCCCCCTCCGTCACGATGCGTATTCGCATCGCGCCGCCTCCCCCGTTTCACGAGTGAGGAGGATGCGGCGCTTCTTCTCCTCCCCCGCAAGGCGGGGGAGGTGGCGCGTCGCGCGGCGGCGTGACGGAGGGGGCGTCAAGGCGGCTACCACCCCTCCGGCGGCCGGTGCAGCCTGGCCTGGGGGATCAGGGCCCGCAGCTTCCGCCCGAAGCTGCGCAAAGACACCTCCGTCTCCGCCAGCGGCCCGGCCGTGAAGCTGCGCGAGGCCATGCCCTGCTGGACCCTCGCCACCAGCTCGGTGTCCTCGGCGTTGACCTGGCGGTTGATGCGCCAGTTCAGATAGCGCGCCGCCTTCATCTCGCGCCGGTCGTCGGGCAGGGCGTAGGCGATCTCGCGGATCAGGGTCTTGGTCGGCGAGACCGGGATGAACTGCATGAAGTCCACCTGGTCGGGATAGATGTCGAAGGCCTGGTTGGGCCAGAGCTTGAAATAGGTCCAGAGGCGCTTGCGCTCGGGCGGCAGGTGGCCGACGTCGGGCAGGACCCGCTGGTACATCCGCTCGGACGGGTTGCGCGACGGCTCCTCGATCAGCTGGCCCCACATCTTGTCGACCCAGGTTTCCGCCTCCACGCCGTAGCCGCGCCCGAACAGCCGGGTCAGACCCGGGTGGGCGATCGGGATGTGCAGGCCGTCGGAATAGTTGTCGCTGATGTTCTTCCAGTTGACGTCGCGCGGCCGCAGGGTGACGCGGCCGAACGGGACCATCTCCTCGAAGCGATAGGGCGCCAGCTCGTGGTCGTAGGGGGCCATCATCTCGGCGACGCTGGGGCCGTCTCCCTCCAGCCGCACGAAGACGAAGCCGCGATAGACCTCGACCTGGACCGGGGCCAGGCCCTGTTTGTCCATCTCCAGGGCAGGGTAAGTCTCGGCGTAGGGCACGCCGACCAGCCGGCCGTCCAGGGCGTAGGTCCAGGCGTGGTAGGGGCAGACGATCCGGCCGCCCCCCTTGCCACACCGGCCGGACGGACCGTCCAGCAGCCGCGCCGCCCGGTGGCGGCAGACATTGGCGAAGGCCCGCGCCCCGCCGTCCTTGCCGCGCACCACCACCGTGCTCTCGCCCAGGAAGTCGAAGGTGTGGAAGTCGCCGGCTTTCGGGATGTCGTTCAGATGGCAGACGATCTGCCAGGAGGGGCGCAGGACCTTGTCCTGCTCCTCGCGGAAGAAGCGGGCGTTGTCGTAGAGCCAGCCGGGCAGGCCCCAGTTCGCATCAGGATCGACGGCGTCGGGGTCGGCGTTGGAGGCGGGGCGGTTCAGGTCCATCTCAAGCCCTCTTCAAAACCGCTCATCCCGGCGAATGCCGGGACCCAGATCCCAAAGCCGGGTTGCTGATTGGAAGAGCTCAGCGTTCCTGGCGTCAGCCTCAAAGCCATTCCATCTGGGTCCCGGCGTTCGCCGGGATGAGCGGAATTTTTTGCCATCACCGCCCCACCAGGCTCAGCTTCACCGCCGTCGCGAAGTCCCGGTCCCGCAGGATCTCGCGCGCCGCGTTGCGCCCCGGATTGCCCGACACCCCGCCGCCGGGGTGACACCCCGCGCCGCACATGTAGAGCCCCTTGATCGGGGCCCGATGACTGGCGTGGCCCAGCACCGGCCGCGCCGCCCACAGCTGGTCCAGCGACATGTGGCCGTGCATGATGTCGCCGTTGACCAGGCCGAACTTTCGCTCCAGATCCACCGGCGACAGGATCATCCGTCCCAGGACCGAGGCCTTGAAGTTGGGGGCCCACTGGTCGACCGTGTCGATGATCAGGTCGGCGGCCGCCTCGCGCTCGTCGTCCCAGCTGCGGCCGTCGGGCAGGTCCCAGGCGAACTGCTGGCAGAACAGGCTGGCCACGTGCTGGCCGGGCGGGGCCAGGCTGTCGTCCAGGGTCGAGGGGATCAGGATCTCGACGATCGGCCGCCTGCTGATCCCGGTCGCCTTGGCGTCGCGATAGGCCTCGTCCATGTAGTCCAGGGTCGGCGAGATCACGATCCCGCACTGGTGGTGCTCGGCCACCGCCTTGCCGGGCAGGCAGGCGAAGTCCGGCAGCTCCGACAGGGCCACGTTCATCCGGAAAGTGCCCGAACCGTTCTTGTAGCCCTTGATCGCCTTGCTGAACGGGGCGGGCAGGGCCGAGGGGGCGACCAGCGACCCGTAGAGCAGGGCGGGGTTGAGGTTGGAGCTGACGATCGGGGCCATGATCTGGCGGCCGTCGACCAGTTGCACGCCGACCACCCGCTTGCCGCCCTCTTTCGGAGCGTCCTCGACATGGACGCCCTCGACCTTGGCCTCCAGCAGGATCTCCACGCCCTTGGCGCGGCAGGCCTTGGCCATGGCCTGGGTGATCGCCCCCATGCCGCCGACCGCATGGCCCCAGGCGCCCTTCTTGCCGTTCACCTCGCCGAAGGTGTGGTGCAGCAGAACGTAGGCCGAGCCGGGGGTGTCGGGGCTGGCGAAGTTGCCGACCACGGCGTCGAAGCCGAAGCTGGCCTTGACCGCGTCGCTCTCGAACCAGCCGTCCAGGAAGTCGCGGGCGCTCTTGGTGAACAGGTCCAGCAGGTCGCGCTTGCGCTCGCGGGACAGGCCCGCCAGCCGGCCGCCCTGGCGCAGGCCGCGCAGCAGGCCGGGCAGGCCGTCGCCCAGATTCGGCGGGGTCTCGCCGGCCAAGTCGCGCAGCACGTCGCCGATCTCGTCGAGCATGGCGTAGTAGGCCGGCAGGCGCTCGGCGTCCTTTTGCGAGAACTTGCGGAACTCGGCCTGGGTGCGCTCCAGCCCGCCGCCCAGCTTCAGGTAGGTGGTGTCGTCGATCGGCAGGAAGTTGGAGATCGGCCGCTCCAGGATCCGCAGGCCGTGGCCGTGCAGGTCCATGTCGGCGATGACCTTGGGGGAGAGCAGGCTGACCGTGTAGCTGGCCACCGAGTTGCGGAAGCCGGGGTGGAACTCCTCGGTGACGGCCGCTCCGCCGACCACCTCGCGGGCCTCGCAGACCGTGACCTTCAGCCCGGCGCTGGCCAGGTAGAAGGCGCAGACCAGGCCGTTGTGGCCCCCGCCGATGATGATCGCGTCGCGGTGCTGGGTGGCGGCCATGTGGTTCTCCCCGGTGGTGGAGGGAGGTTGCTATACGAGTGTAAAATAGGCAAGGGGAGTCAGCGGCTCGCCCACTTGCCCCCACCTGGCGACTTCGTCGCCTGTCCGCCCCCATAGGGGGCGGAGCCTTGAGCGCTCTTCCCCCTCTGGGGGAAGACGATCGCGAAGCGATCCGTAGGGGGCAAGTGTGAGCCGCGCTAAGCCCTAGGAGCGCTCCTCGCCCCGCGCCGTCAGCCAGTACATCACCGGCGTCGCCACCCGCGACAGCACCGTCGAGGTGATCAGCCCGCCGATGATCACGATGGCCAGCGGCGAGTAGAGGCCCGAGCCCTCCATCGCCAGCGGCAGCAAGCCTCCGATCGCCGTGACGGACGTCAGCAGCACCGGCAGGAACCGCACCTCGCCGGCCCGCTCGATGGCGTCGTGCAGGCCCATGCCGTCCTTGCGCAGCTGTTCGGTGAAGTCGACCAGCAGGATCGAGTTCTTGATCTCGATGCCGATCAGGGCGATCAGCCCGATCGTGGCGGTGAAGCTCAGCGAATAGCCGGTGATCCACAGGGCCGCCACGGCCCCGAACAGGCCGAACGGGATGATGCCGGCCACCACCAGGGCGGTCCGGAACTTGCGGAACTCCAGGACCAGCACCGCCAGTATGCCGAACACCGCCACCATCACCGCCGCGCCCAGGCCGGCGAAGCTTTCCGACTGGGCCTCGGCCTGACCGCCCAGGGTCAGGCGGTAGCCGGGCGGCAGGGGCAGCTCGCGGGCCAGGCGCGCGACGACGTCGGCCGTGACCTTGGCCGTCAGGTGGCCGGTCTGGACGTAGGACGACACCGTCACCGTCCGCTCGCGGTCGAAGCGGTCGATGCGCGCGGGGCTGGAGCGCAGGGTCGGGCTGGCGATCGAACCCAGCGGCGCGGCCTCGCCGTCGGCGGTGGGCACGTAGATCTTCGAGAGATCGGCCAGGGCGTTGCGCGCGCCCACCGCGCTGAGCCCCGTCCCCATCGGCAGCCGCACCTTGACCGCGTAGTCGTCGCCGTCCGGATCGCGGAAGCGGCCGGTCTCCTCGCCCGACAGGGCCAGGCGGGCGGCGCGGCGCGGGGCGCCGGCCGGCACGCCCAGGGCGGCGGCCTTGCCCTCGTCGACGCCGAGGTCGAGGTCGGTGCGGTCCAGTCGCACGGGGTTGTTGACGTCGCGCGTGCCGGGCGTGGCCTTCAGGATGGTCTCGGTCCGGGCGGCCAGGGCCTTCAGCACCTCCAGGTTCTGGCCGGTCAGGCGCACGGCCACCGGCGCGTCGATCGGCGGGCCGTTCTCGAAGGTGACGACGCTGATCCGCGCCCCGGGGAAGCGGGCGAAGTCGGCGCGCAGGCGGTCCAGCACCTGCTCGCTCCGGCCCGGCTCCCAGGCCTTCAAGCTGACGAACACCTCGCCATAGGTGGTGGCGCTCTCGCGCTGGGTGACGTTGTAGAAGATCTGCGGGTTGCCGCGCCCCAGGTTGGCCGCCCGCCAGGCGATCGCCGGCTCTTGGCGCAGGCGGGCCTCGACGAAGCGCAGGGCGCGGTCGGTGCGGGCCAGGGGGCTGCCGTCGGGGGTCTCGACCCGGACCAGGAACTGCGGGGTCTCGGCGGCCGGGAACAGGGACGAGCCGATGATCTTCAGCATCGGGATCGTGGTGGCGCAGATCGCCAGCATGATCGCCAGGCTCAGCCACGGCCGCGCCAGGCCGAAATGCAGCACCGGCCGGTAGAAGCGGTGGATCGCGCCGTTGACCCCGCGCAGCAGCGGGTTGCCTTCCGGGTCGGAGCGCTTGTCCAGCACCCGGCTGGCCAGGAACGGGATGATGGTCATCGACACCAGCAGCGAGGCGCCGACCGTGCACAGCACCGTCACCGGCAGCGACCGGATATAGGCCCCCGACCCGGCCGGCAGGGCCATCAGCGGCAGGAAGGCCAGCATCAGGCAGGCCGTGCAGCCCAGCACCGCCAGGGCGATCTGATTGGCGCCGTTGACGGCGGCCGCCGTCCGCTCCTCGCCCTCGCGGATGCGGCGGGCGATGTTCTCGGTGATCACGATGCTGTCGTCGACCAGCAGCCCCAGGGCCAGCACGAAGCCGGCGATCGACAGCTGGTTCAGGGTGAAGCCGAGGGCCTGCAGCAGCACCAGGCCGATCAGCAGGCTCAGCGGGATCGACACCATCACCACCAGCCCGGCCCGCGGCCCCAGCGGCAGCAGGGTGACCAGCACCAGGAGCAGGGCGATGCCGAAGTCGCGGAACAACTTAGTCAATCTATGCTCGACATTGCGGGCCTGGACGAAGCCGCGCTCCAGCTTGACCCCGGCCGGCAGGGTCTTCTGGTAGTCGTCCAGCACCTGGTCGACGGCCTTGGTGATCTTGGCCACGTCCTGGCCGTCCTTCTGGGTGACGGTGACGAACACCGCCCGCCGGCCGTCGAACCGCGCCAGGTGGGTCGGCTCGTCCTGGGCCCAGGCCACGTCGGCGACGTCGCGCACCCGCACCACCTGGCCGCCGATCGCGCGGACGGGAGTGTCCCTGACGACGTCCAGCGAACGGAAGGCCCCGCCAGCCTTGACATTGAAGCGCCGGTCTCCGGCCTGGACCGCGCCGATCGGGGCCTCGGCCCCGGCCGCCTTCAG
This sequence comes from Caulobacter sp. UNC279MFTsu5.1, assembly GCF_900114015.1. Taxonomy (GTDB): domain Bacteria; phylum Pseudomonadota; class Alphaproteobacteria; order Caulobacterales; family Caulobacteraceae; genus Caulobacter. The sequence continues at coordinate 94,881 of NZ_FORN01000005.1, forward strand.
GGCGTCGGACACCGCCGTCGCCGGCAGCTTCAGGGCCGACAGCCGCGCCAGGTCCAGCGACACCCGCACCTCGGACGGCGGCGCGCCGTAGTAGCGGGACTGGCGCACGCCGGGCACGCGGTCCAGCCGCTCGCGCAGCCGGTCGGCCACCTTCTCCAGCCGGTGCATCGGCAGCACGTCGCTGGTCAGGGCGACCTGGACGATGGCCACCTCGGTGGTGCGGACCCGGTCGATGTCCAGCCGCGCCAGGCCGGCCGGCAGGTTGCCGCGGATGGCGTTCACCTCGCGCACCACTTGGTCGTATTTGCGCTCGGGATCGACGTCCCAGGTGAAGTGGACGCGGATCACCGCCGCCCCGTCCAGGCTGGTCGACTCGACCTTGTCGATATTGTCCAGGCCGTCGACCGCGTCCTCGATCGGGTCGGCGACCAGCTGCTCCATTTCCGAGGGCTCGGCCCCGGGCAGCACGGCGCGGATGATGACGATCGGCACCGGGAAGTGCGGATCCTCCGAGCGCGGCACGTTCAGGAAAGCGTTCAGCCCCAGCGTCACCAGCAGGCCGAAGGCGACCAGGGTGAACTGCCAGCGATGGACCGCGAAGCCGGCGAGGTCGAACTTCATCGCGAAGGCCCCCGCCGTGGCGTGGGGCGCACCCCCTCTACGGCCGTCATTCCCGCCCTTGTGGCGGGAACCCCTGGTTCAGCTGACGGTGAAGTCCATTGGCGCGCCGGCGCGCCACCCTTCCGCACCTGCGGCGGAGAGAGGGGTTCCCGCCACAAGGGCGGGAATGACGGCTGAGAGGTGAGCGACACAGCGGGGAAGGTGGCGCGCATCATCGCCCGCTCTTCCCGCCCAGGGCCTTCGGATCGGTCACCGTCACCCGATCCCCGTCCGAGACGAACCCCGCCCCGGCGGTGATCACCCGCGCGCCGTCGGGCAGGCCGGCGACCAGGGCGTCGTCGCCGTCGAAGCCGCCGAACCGGACGGGCGTGCGACGGGCTCTCATGCCCCCGGGGCCGTTGTCCAGCCGCAGCACCGCCGCCTGGCCGCCGCTGGCCTCCAGCACCGCCTCGGCGGGGACGCGGGCGAAGGCGGGGCCGGGGCTGGCCGGCGCGCGGCGGGCCAGGCGGGCGGTGGCGATCTGGCCGCTGCGCAGCTCGGGCCTGGCCGCGACCTCGATCTCGACCGTCACCGCGCCGGTGCGGGCGTCGGCCGACTGGCCCAGGCGAGTGACGCGGCCGGCCAGCACCTGGCCGGGCAGGGCGTCGACTGTGACCTCGACCGGAGCGCCGACCCCGATCCCGGCGACATCGCGGTCGGGCAGGGGCGCGCGCAGCACCAGGGGGCTGTTCAGGTCGGCGACGCTGACCACGGCCTGGCCGGGCTGCACCACCTCGCCGGCCTGGGCCCGGCGCTCCAGCACCACGCCCGAGGCGGGCGAGACCAGCTGGGCCCAGCGCCGGTCGAAGGCGGCGGCGCCGTAGGCGGCGCTGGCCGAGCGCACGGCGCTCTCGGCGTCGTCCAGCCGGGCCTTGGCCACATAGCCCTTGGCGTAGAGGGTCCTGGCGCGGTCCAGTTCGCGGCGGGCCTTGTCCAGGTCGGCCGACGAGGCCTGCTGGCGGGCGTCGACGGCGGCCGGGTCGATGGTCGCCAGCACCTGGCCGGCCCGCACGGGATCGCCGGCCTCGACCGCGACGCGGGTCAGCACCCCGGCGATGCGGAACGACAGCGCCATCTCGCGGCGGCGCTCCAGCGTCCCGGTGGCCGTGACCCCGCCGGCCGCGCGCGGGGCGCTGACGGCGACCGCCTCCACCGCCTGGGGCGGCGGCGGGGCGGCGGGGGCCTTGGCGGGGCCGCAGGCGGCGAGGGCGAGGAGGGCGGCGAAGGCGGCGCCGGACGCCCCCCAACGGTTGTCATCCCGGAAAGCGCGCAGCGCTTGTCCGGGATCCAGGTGAACCGCACCGCGTCGCCCAGTCCCCTGGGTCCCGGACAGCCTCTGCGAGGCTTCCGGGATGACAACGATTAGGGATCCAGGGAGCCCGCGGTCGATCCGTCCACGCACAGTCCGCCCCTCGACTATAGATCGGTGATAAGTTATCAGTGATAGATTATCGTGTCTTGTCAAGCCGGTCGCGCTCGGCGAAAGGTCGGAAACGATGAAGTCGCCGCAGGTCCGATCTCCTCGCAAGCCCAAGGGTCAGGGCGCCGAGCGTCGCGAGGAGATCCTCGACGCGGCGCTGAAGCTGTTCAGCGCCAGGGACGTCCATGCGGTCTCGACCCGGCAGATCGCCGAGGCGGCCGGGATCAGCCAGCCGGCGCTGTACGCCTATTTCGCCACCAAGGACGACCTGATCGCCGAGCTGTGCGTGCGGGCCTTCGCCACCCTGTCGGCGCGGATGGCGGCCGGCAAGGCCGACTGGACCCCGACCCCGGCGGCCTTCGACAAGGCCATGCGGGTCTATATCGACTTCGGCCTGGAGCAGCCCGACGCCTACCGCGTGGCCTTCATGATCGAGAAGAGCCACGACGGCGCGTTCCACGCCCGCACCGGCGGCCGGCCGATGGCGGCGGGCATCGAGGCCTTCCAGGCCTTCGTGGCGATGATCGCCGACCTGCACGCCGCCGGCCTGACCCATGACGACGACCCGCTGCGCCTGACCCAGACCCTGTGGGCGGGCCTGCACGGCCTGACCTCGCTGCTGATCGCCCGGCCGGAGTTCCCCTGGGTCGAGCGCGAAGCGTTGATCGGCGGGCATGTGGCGATGCTGCGGCGCGGGGCGCTCAAATAGTCTTCTCCCTTCCGGGAGAGGGCAATCGCATAGGCCCGAATAACAGCTGTCATCCTGGACGAAGCGCGCAGCGCGAAGATCGGGGACCGACGCGTGAACTCGGCGCTTGCGGCGGTCCCGGATCGGCGCCCGGCTTTCGCCGGGCTTGTCCGGGATGACAGCTTTCCCAGCAACTCATAGGCGATAGCCCTGCCTGCGGGAGAGGGTTACGAAAACACCGCTCACGTCCTATATCGGCGCCTTCCCCTTCGCCGCCTGGAGCGCGACCATGGCCAAGCTGCAGCTTCTCGAAACCTTCAGCCTGCAGGAAACCGAGGACGGCTACCGCCTGCTGGTCTCGGCGGTCGGCGGTGAGGCGCTGTACGTCTCGATCACGCCGGACCAGATGGACGACATCATCGAGAGCCTGGAAGCGGCCATGGGCGGCGAGGACGACGAAGGCGTCGAGGAAGACGAGGCGTTCTGAGGGCCGGCGCTACGTAAGGAGCGGTTCTGCTTTCCTGGGCGCCGGGACCATGCCAACCTGCCGGCATGAAGCGTGGTGCGGCGAAATCCAGCTGGTGGGCGCGGGGGCTGATGCTCCTGGGCGCGATCCTGCTGATCGGCGCGCCGGCGATGTCGGTCGCCGCGACGGCGATGGATCCCTGCTGCGCCGAGGCGCCGTGCCACGACCTGGGCAAGTCCCTGTGTCCGGACGGCTGCGTCGTGGCCTGTCAGATCATCGCCGCGCCCGAGACGCAACTGGCCGAACCCGTCGAGACGGGCCTCGCGGCCGCCGCCCCCGCGCCGTCCCGCTGGCCGCCAGGCCGCGCGCCGCCTCCGGAGCTTCCGCCGCCAAGGTGAGGCCGAGTTCAGAACGACCTTCCTTCAATCTGAAATCGGAATTTCATCATGAAACGTATCTTTTCGACGGCGGCGCTGATGCTGCTCGCCTCGGCGTCGGCCGCCTACGCCGTCGCGCCGGACGCCGTGACCAAGGCCGTTCAAGCCTGCTGCGCCCTCGGCGCGGCCTGCTGCAACGGCGGTCCGTGCTGCTGATCTAGCCGTCCAGGCTGGATCGGACGCCCGCCCCGAGAGGGGCGGGCGTTTCGCGTTCGACGTCCGCCCCTGCTAGAGACGCCGCATGTCTCGTCTCGCCGCGCCCGCCGGCCTTCGCGCCGTCCTGCCCTACCTGTGCCTGGCCGGCGCCATGGTGTCGCTGAGCGTCGGCACCTCGTTCGCCAAGACGCTGTTTCCGCTGGTCGGGGCCCAGGGGGCCAGCGCCTATCGGGTGGGGTTCTCGGCCCTTCTGCTGTGCCTGGTCTGGCGACCCTGGCGTATGCCGATGACCCGCAGGGACCTGGTCGCCGTCGTCGCCTACGGGGCGGTGATGGGGGCGATGAACCTGTGCTTCTACATGGCCCTCCGCACCATCCCGCTGGGCCTGGCCATCGCCATCGAGTTCACCGGCCCGCTGTGCCTGGCCCTGCTCCATGCCAGGAAGCCGCTCCATTTCGCCTGGATCGGCCTGGCGGCGGCGGGGCTTGGCCTGCTGCTGCCGCTGGGCGACGCCAGCCTGAACCTCGACCCGGTCGGCGTGGCCTTCGCCGCGACGGCGGCGGTGTTCTGGGCGCTGTACATCGTGGCCGGCCAGCGGACCGGGCATCTGCACGGCGGCCGCTCGGTGGCCCTGGGCATGGCGACGGCGGCCTTGGTCGTGGCGCCGGTCGGCGTGGCGACGGCCGGGGCGGCCTTGCTGAACCCCATCGCCCTGGGCCTGGGCCTGGCGGCGGCGGTGGTCTCCAGCGCCATTCCCTATTCGCTGGAGATGGTCGCCATGCGGGCCATCTCCAAGCGCAGCTTCGGGGTGATGCTGAGCCTGGAGCCGGCGGTCGGGGCCCTGGCCGGCCTGCTGGTGCTGGGCGAGCACCTGGCGGCCCGCCAATGGCTGGCCATCGCCTTCGTGATCGCCGCCTCGGTCGGGACCGTGGCCACCGACCCGTCGCGCAAGCCGGTCGAGGCGCCGCTGCACGACTGACCTTCGCGATCTTTATAACTCCCTTATACCCCCGCCCGGATTCCGCATCGCGCCCTTATGCGGCGTGCGTGTAGGCCGTCGCTCCCTTCGACGGACGCGAGCCCCATGGCCCATTCCTCACCCGAGCCGGCCGCGCCGGGCGCCCGCGCCGCCCGGTTCGGCGCCCTGTGGCTGGGGGCCATCGGCGTGGTGTTCGGCGACATCGGCACCAGCCCGCTCTACGCCATGCGCGAGGCCCTGGCCCACGCCGGCAGGGTCGACCCGCACCTGGCGGTGTTCGGCGTGGTGTCGCTGGTGTTCTGGGCCCTGACCCTGGTGGTCACCCTGAAATACGTCGTCATCGTCATGCGGGCCGACAACGGCGGCGAGGGCGGCACCCTGGCCCTGATGGCCCTGGCGCAGAACGCCTTGCAGAAGCGCTCGGCCTGGCTGGTGCTGCTGGGCATCGTCGGGGCGGCGCTGTTCTATGGCGACGGCCTGATCACCCCGGCGATCTCGGTGCTGTCGGCGGTCGAGGGCCTGACCACGGCGCCGGTGATCGGCGCCCACTTCCAGCCGTTCGTCCTGCCGCTGGCGGCGATCATCCTGCTGGCCCTGTTCGCCGTGCAGTCGCGCGGCACCGAGATGGTGGGCCGGTTCTTCGGGCCGATCACCCTGGTCTGGTTCGCCACGCTTGCCGCCCTGGGCTTGCCGTTCGTGCTGCAGCGGCCCGACATCCTGCTGGCCTTCAGCCCGGTCTACGCGATCAAGCTGCTGGTCGCCGACGGCCCGCTGGGCGTGACGATCCTGGGCAGCGTCTTCCTGTGCGTGACCGGGGCCGAGGCGCTCTACGCCGACATGGGCCATTTCGGCAAGGGACCGATCCGGGCCGGCTGGCTGCTGGTGGCCCTGCCGTGCCTGATGGTCAATTATCTGGGCCAGGGCGCCCTGTGCCTGATCCATCCGGCCGCCATGGACAACCCGTTCTTCGGCATGATCCCGCACGCGGCCTACTGGCCGGTCATGCTGCTGACCACGGCGGCCACCATCATCGCCAGCCAGGCGGTGATCACCGGCGCCTTCTCGGTGACCCAGCAGGCCGTGCAGCTGGGCCTGCTGCCGCGGATCGACATCAAGCGCACCAGCGAGACCGTGGCCGGCCAGATCTTCGTGCCGCAGGTCAACGCCGCCCTGGCGGTGGGCGTGCTGTTCCTGCTGTTCATGTTCAAGACCTCGTCGAACATGGCCTCGGCCTACGGGGTGGCGGTGACCACGACCATGGTGGTGACCGTGGCCCTGCTGTTCGTGGTGGCGCGCCGCCACTGGAAGTGGCCGCTGTGGGCCAGCGTGGCGGTGCTGGCCCCGTTCCTGGCGCTGGACCTGGTGTTCCTGGGCTCCAACGCCCTGAAGATCGCCGAGGGCGGCTGGGTGCCGCTGGCGGCGGCCGGGGCCATCGTCCTGGCCATGTGGACCTGGCGGACGGGCAGCGAGCTGCTGCACGCCAAGGTCCATCGCGACTCGATCGCCCTGGTCGACCTGATCGACAGCCTGCGGGCCCGCCCGCCCCACCCGGTGCCGGGCACGGCGATCTTCCTGACCTCCGACCCGTCCGTCGCCCCGGTCGCCCTGCTGCACAATCTCAAGCACAACAAGGTGCTGCACGCCGAGAACGTGATCATGACCGTGCGCACGGCCGACCAGCCGCGCGTCGCCGAGAAGGACCGGATCGAGATCGAGCCCCTGGGCGGGGAGGGCGGGGGTCCCGGCTTCCGGCTGGTGACCGTGCACTACGGCTTCATGGAGACGCCGAACATCCCGCGCGCCCTGGGCAGCTGCCGCCGGCGGGGCCTGGTCTTCGACCTGATGTCGACCTCGTTCTTCGTCGGCCGCCGCACGGTGGTGGCCTCGCCCGGCGTCGCCATGCCGCTGTGGCAGGACCGGCTGTTCATCTGGATGGTCAAGAACGCCGCCGACCCGATCGACTACTTCCACATCCCGGCCGGCCGGGTGGTGGAGATGGGCTCGCAGGTGGTGGTGTAGGGGGACGGTCTCCGATTAAAGACTATCGAAGACCTAAACCTGTTGTCATCCCGGAAGCCTCGCAGAGGCTGTCCGGGACCCAGGAGACTGGGCAAAAGCCTTGCGGTTCACCTGGATCCCGGCCTTCCGCTTCGCTCCAGCCGGGATGACAACATCCGGGCGTTCTCGAAGCACGTCTGTTGGAAGAGGGCGCCTAACCCGCCATCGCCTCGCGCTTTTCCTCCAGCGCCAGCCAGTCCTCCTCGGCCTGGGCCAGGTCGGCGCGGGCCTTGTCGAGGGCCTTCATCACCGTGTCGAAGCCCTTGGGATCCTTGGCGTAGAAGTTCGGGTCGGCCAGCCTGGCCTCCAGGTCGGCGATGATCTTCGGCGAGGCGGCGACCAGGGCTTCGCATTCCTCGAGGCGCCGCTGGTCCTTGTAGGACAGCTTGGCGCTCTTCTTGGGCGGGGGCGGCGCGCTGGGGGTGATCACCGCCTTGTGCGAGCCGGTCCCGGTGGCGAAGTCGCCGGCCGCGCCGCGGGCGCCCTTGAAGAAGTCCGGGGCCTGGTCGATCAGGTCGCTCCAGCCGCCGGGCGTCTCCAGCACCTTGCCGTGGCCGTTCATGGCGATGGTCGAGGTCGCCAGGCGGTCGATGAAGTCGCGGTCGTGGCTGACCAGGATCAGGGTGCCCTCGAAGTCGGCCAGCACCTCTTCCAGCAGGTCCAGGGTGTCCATGTCGAGATCGTTGGTCGGCTCGTCCAGCACCATCAGGTTGGTCGGCGTGGCCAGGGCCCGGGCCAGCAGCAGGCGGTTGCGCTCGCCGCCGGACAGGCTGGTGACCGGCTGGCGCAGCTGGGCCTCGGTGAACAGGAACTCCTTGGCGTAGCCGGCCACGTGCTTGGGCTGGCCGCGCACCAGGATCGAGTCGCCGCCGCCCGGGGTCAGGAAGTCCCACAGCGTCATCTTCTCCGACAGCGCCATGCGGTTCTGGTCGACGTAGGAGATCTCCAGGTTGGTGCCCAGGCTGATCGTCCCGGCGTCGATCGGAATCTCGCCCAGCAGCATGCGCACCAGGGTGGTCTTGCCCGCGCCGTTGGGGCCGACCAGGGCCACGCGGTCGCCGCGCAGGATGCGGGTGGAGAAATCCTCGACGATCACCCGCTCGCCAAATTTCTTGGTGACGTGCTTGGCCTCGACCACTTTCTTGCCGGACGTGCCCGAGCTCTCGACGGCCAGGGTCATGCTGCCGCGCTTGTCGGCCTGCAGGTCGCGCTTCTGGGCGCGCAGGTCCATCAGGGCCCGGCGGCGGCCCTCGTTGCGGGCCCGGCGGCCCTGGACGCCGCGCGCCAGCCAGGCGTTCTCGCGCTCCAGCTGCTTGTTCAGCCGCCGCTCCTCGTCGGCCTCGGCGGCCAGCACCTGCTCGCTCCAGATCTCGAACTCGGCGAAGCCCTTGTCCAGCCGGCGCACCTTGCGGTGCTCCAGCCAGAAGGTGCGCTGGGTGACGCGGTTGAGGAAGGCGCGGTCGTGGCTGACGATCAGGGCCGCGCACTTGGAATTGGCCAGTTCCTCTTCCAGCGTCTGGATGGCGAAGATGTCCAGGTGGTTGGTCGGCTCGTCCAGCAGCAGCACGTCGGGCTGTTCCGCAAAAGCACGCGCCAGCGCCGCCCGACGCCGCTCGCCGCCCGACAGGCCGACCGTGCTCTTGGCGTAGTCCAGGCCGAAGTCGGCCAGGGTGGCGTGGGCCTCGTAGTCCTCGGCCCCACCGGCCGTGCAGTAGTCCAGCAGGGTCTCGCCGGTGATGTCCGGCTCCTGGCTGACATAGACGATCTTGGCGCCCGGCTGGGCGGCCCGCTCGCCGCTGTCGGCCTCGATCCCCTGGGCGGCCAGGATCTTCAGCAGGGTCGACTTGCCCGCGCCGTTGCGCCCGACCAGGCAGGCGCGCACCCGCGGCTCCAGCGCCAGGTCCACCCCGTCGAACAACGGCTTGGCCCCATCGGCGAGGCGGACGTCCTTGAGGGCCAGGACAGGGGCGCGAGTCGGGGAAGCCATGGTCGGGAGGGTCTAACTGTCGGACGGGAAGGGGAGGAGATGGGGGCGTATAGCAGGGCAGGCGAGGGGGCGGGGGGATTTCTTGGGGGAGCCGTCGGGGCTTGCATGGCCGGGCGAAACTAGCGCTACCTTGGCGGGCATGACGAATGACGCCGAACCCATCGCCAAGCCCTACCGGCTCCATATTGCCGCCACCGTGATCGTGGCCGGCCTGCTCTGGCTGGCCGACGGGCGGCTGTGGCCTTCGATCTCAGCCTATGCGGGAGACGCCTTCTGGCTGGTCATGCTGTTGCAGCTGGTGCTCGGCTCCTGGCTCGCCAAGTCCCGGCCGGGGCGGATCCTGGCCGTCTTCCTGTATGGCGCGTTCCTCTGGCTCGCCGCTGAAGGGATCTGCCGTCGGGCCGCCGAGAGCAGCGAGGAGCGCTCGATGGTGCTGGCCGGCGGGGCCTTGGCCCTGGCGCTGGTCGCCGCCAGCGTGGCGTGGGACCGGCTGCCGTCGGCCTGGCGCGCCCGCATGGCCGCCTCGCCGATCTGGCGCCGTGTGGGAGGCTGCCTGCTCTTCGGGCTGACCGGGGGCGCCCTGTGGGGGGTGATGGGCGCGATCACCGAGGGGGACGCCCCCTGGACGCGCGTCCACCTGACGGCCCTGTTCCTGGCCATGGGCGGCGGCCTGGTCCTGGTCCTCTGGCGGCTGGACGGCTGGGTCCGCGCCTTCGCCTGCTGGGCGGTCGCCAGCCTGACCTGGGTCCCCCTGATGACCGGTCTGGGCTTGAGCGGCTCGCCGGCCGAGATCGGCGTCGGCGGCTGGTTGCTCGCGGTCGTACCGCCGCTGATCGGCGGCGCGGTGCTGCTGGCCAATTTTCGGATCAGCAGGCGCCACCGCCTCTAAATCAGGTCTGGCCTGTTCAAGCCGCCAGCTTCACGGGCTCCCCGGCTTCGACCGGTCGCGCCATCACCCGGTCGCGCAGCCGCAGGAACGGTCGCTCCACCAGCACATGCAGCACGATGGCTGCGGCGAAGGCGGGCAGGACGTAGAGCGCCAGGCCGGTCCAGCCTTGCAGGACCTCGGGCCCCAGTCGATCGTACAGGGCCCAGTAGACCGGCTTGTGGACCAGGTAGAGGCTGTAGGCCAGGGCGGCCAGCGGGGCCAGGCCGCGCGGGCGCTGGCGGGCCAGCCAGGGTTCGAGGTCGAGCAGGGCCGACAGCATCAGGGCGCAGCCGAGGGCGTACAGCGGATAGACCACGGTCGCCCCGGTCAGGCTCAGGACCAGGCCGTTGTCGCCAATCAGCCGGATCGCCGCGGCCCACAGCGCCACGGCCGCCGGCGCGGCCAGCCAGGGCGGGCAGAGCCTGGCCCACCGAGCGGGGCGGAAGGTGCGCAGGGCCGCCAGCAGCACGCCCATCAGCAGGCCGTCCAGCCGGCACCAGGTGGGATAGTAGATGACCTTCTGGTAGAGGCCGGGCGGCGGATCGGCCAGCGTCGACAGGTCGCGCCACAGCCAGAACCGCAGGGCCATGCCGCCCAGGACCAGGACGGCGGCCAGGCCGACGCCGGGCCACGGCCCCGCCCGGCGCAGGGCGGGCAGGCGCAGGCCCAGCACCAGCAGCGGCAGGGTCAGGTAGAACCACTCCTCGACGCACAGCGACCAGGCCGAGCTGAAATTGCCGGTCCGGGTGTAGTCCAGGCCCAGGTTCATGGTGAAGGTCAGGAACCGCCACAGCGGCTGGAGGCCCTCGCCGTCGGTGAAGCCCGGCAGCAGATTGTAGAGCGCCAGGATCACCAGATAGGCCGGCAGGATGCGGAAGGCGCGGCTGGCCCAGAAGCGCAGCAGGTCGGGGGCCTCGCCGCGCGCGATCGGCCGCATCAGCTGGCCGCCGATCAGGTAGCCGCTGAGCACGAAGAACACGTCCACGCCAAGCCAGCCATAGGGCTTGACCAGGATCAGCCAGTCGGCGGCGGCGGCCTTGGGCAGGTGCTGCAGCATGACCAGCAGGATGGCGCAGGCCCGCAGCAGGTCGGGTCCCACGGCGCGCGGCGCGGCGTCGCCTGGCGACGGCCCGAACGCGGCCTTCAGGCCGGCGATGGCGCGGGTGGTGAACGACACGGACGGCCCCGGAGGTATGGAGGGGCCAGCCTAGAGCCGCGTGGTTAAGGGGCGGTAAGGGGAGCGGAGGGGACGCTTGGGGCGGGGACGCACACTCACGTCGAGGTTCAGGGTTGTCTTGTGGCGCTGGCGAGTGAGCATGCGTCCCCGCCGCCGCCTCTCCGCCCGCCGCCTCAACGAAAAAGGGGCCGTCCTCGCGGACGGCCCCTCCATCTCATCGGGAGCGTACGGATGCTCCCGGACGCGAGATCCTAGTACTTCAGGCGGACGCCCACCCGGAAGTAGCGGCCCACGATGCCCGACTGCGAATAGGTCGGGTTCCAGTTCACCGCGGCGTAGTTGGCCGGGTTGAACATCGGGCCGGTGTCGAACAGGTTCATGACGTCGGCGTAGACGCTGGCCTTTTCGGTCACGTCGTAGGCGCCGGTCAGGTCGACGCTGGTGAACGACTTGACGCGGCAGTTGAAGGCGTCGTCGCCGTACAGGCAGCCGCTGGCCGCGCTGTCGTCGATTTCGCGCATGCCGCTGACATAGTTCATCGTGCCGGTCACGTGGATCGGACCGTGCTCGAAGGTGTTCGACCACGACAGGCGGTTCTTCGGGGTGCCGGCGCCCGACGACAGGGCGTACGGCGCTTCCTTGCCGACGTAGTTATAGGTCGTGCCGTCCTGGGTGTACTTGAAGTCGAACAGGGTGGTGGCGTCGAGGTTGGTCGTCCACTTCACGTCGTAGGGCAGGTAGAAGCTGGCCTGGACGTTCAGGTCCAGACCGCTGGTGACCAGCGAGTCGGCGTTGATGTAGGGCGAGGCCACCGACAGCACGCGGCGCTGGGCGGTCGGGTGGTCCGGGTCGACCGCGTCGGCGACGATGGTGTAGCCGGCCGGGATGGCTTCGCCCGCGTAGTAGGCGTCCAGGGCCGCGCCCGGGGCGGCCTGGGCGATCACGTCGGTCTTCTTGATGTGGTAGTAGTCCAGCGAGACGCTGAAGTTGCGGGTCGGGGCCCACACCGCGCCGAACGTATAGCTGGTCGACTTTTCCGGCTTCAGGTCCGGATTGGCCGTGGTGATCAGCGAGAGCGAATAGTCCTTGGTGTACTCGTTGTCGCCGTGGGCGGCGCGGAAGGCGTCGAACGAGGCGTCCTGGAACGAGAAGGTCGTAAAGCCCTGGGCGGCCGAGTCGCCCGATTCCGAGAAGCTGGGAGCCCGGAAGCCCTTCGAGACCGTGCCGCGCAGCGCGATCTCCTTGGTGGGCGAGAACTTCACCCCCAGCTTCGGCGAGAAGTTGTCGCCGAAGTCGGAATAGTGGTCGTAGCGGCCCGAGACGTTGACCTCCACCTTGTCGATGATGGGCATGCCCAGCTCGGCGAAGGCCGAGGCGACGGTGCGGTTGCCGATGGTCTTGGCGTTGCCCAGGCCCTGGGCGTCGTTGACCGGGTTCAGGGCCGGGTCGTTGGTGGCCTCGTAGCGGAACTCGCCGCCCAGGCCCAGCTGGGCTTCGCCGCCCGGCAGGCTGAACACGCCGCGCGAGGCCTGGAAGCTGATCGAGTCCAGGTCCGAGGTCGAGGTCTTGGCCAGGGTCGGCGACAGGGCCTTGCGGACGGCGTCGCTGTTCTTGGACGGGTCGACGAAGTTGTACGAGCCGTCGGCGATCACCTTCATCAGGTTGTTGTAGCTGACGAAGCCGTTCTGGGCGCTTTCCAGCCAGCCGTGGGCGATCACCAGGTTGGCCTGGTAATCCCAGTCATGGGTGTTGCCCTTCACGCCGGCGACCATGCGGGCCATGCGGTTGGTGTATTCGGCGTCGGCCGGCAGGTCGCTGAAGCGGTACTTGATCAGGGCGTACTGACCGGCCGCCGCGAACGGGTTGTTCGGGTTCAGGGTGCCGTCGGTCAGGGTGATCGGCAGGACGATGTTGCTCAGGTTGTGCGGCGTGCTGGACGAGATGGTGACCGGGGTGCCGGTGACCGAGGTCTTGCTCTGCACGAAGCTGCCGCTGAGATAGGCCTCGAGGTTGTCGTTCGGCTTGATCGTGAAGCGGCCGTAGGTGGCGATGCGCTCCTGCTTGGGCTGGACGTCGCCGAAGGTGGCGATGTTCTGGGCGCAGTAGCTGCCGATCGACTGGCCGGTGTTGTCGTCCAGGCGCGGGTCGACGGTCAGCGGGGCGTCGGTCGGGCAGCTGCGCAGCGGGCGCCACTCGTTGCCGACGCCGCCGATGGCCTGGCCGCTGGCCAGGTTGCCGGCCTCGGTCAGGATGGCCGGCTTGACGTTGCCGTAGAAGGTGCTGCCGCCGGCCTGCGGATTGTTGTTCTGGCCGCCGGGGATCGAGGTCAGGTCGTTGGTGTTGTACGGGAAGCCGCGCTGGTCGATGCGGATGCGCTTGTCCAGCTGGTACTCGAAGTCGGCGTAGAGGTTGTACTTGTCGGTATCCAGGTCGCCGTGGCCGATGTCGGCGTTGAAGCGGTATTGGCCGCCGCCGCCGTGCTCGCTGGTCCCGATCGAGGCGTCGGCGCCCATGCCCTGGTAGTTGGACTTCATGATGATGTTGACGACGCCGCCGATGGCGTCGGCGCCGTACAGCGACGAAGCCCCGTCCTTCAGGGTCTCGATGCGCTCGACCGCGTTGAACGGGATCGAGTTGAGGTCGACGAACGCCTTCTGGCCGTCGTCGGCCAGCGGGTAGTTGGCGTTGCGCAGGCCGTCGATCATCACCAGGGTCGAGTTGACCGACAGGCCGCGCAGCGACACGCCGGTCGAGCCGGCGGCGAAGCCGTTGCCGAAGGCGGCGGGGATCGAGCCGGAGTTGTCGGCCGACAGGCTGCGGATGGCGTCGGCGATCGTGGTGATGCCCTGGGCCTTCAGCTGCTCGGTGGTCTGGACGGTGACCGGCGACGGGGTGGCGGTGTCGGTGCGGCGCAGCAGCGAACCGGTGACGACGACGGCTTCGACTTCATTGTCGGCGGGGGCGGCCTGGGCGGCGGCCGGGGCCGGCGCGGTCTGCGCGTTCGCGGCGAAGGCGGCGAAGGTGGCGACCCCCGCCATCATCGTCGTCGCGAGCAGGCGCCCGCGGGTGATCTGCAATTTCATGTCGGTCCCTCCGGGCGCTTGGAGCCTGGCCGCATCGGCCCGCTCGTCCCGTCGCCCTGTCAGCTCTAGGTTTCCCGGAGGACCTCTCGTCCCCGGTTGCCGTGGGATAGGAGCCGCCAAAGACGCCCGTCAATCGTCGACGCCGCCGTGTAATGAATATGTCTATGACCTGTCACATCCAAGCAACTGCCGAAGCCGAATTGCGGCGAGAATAAGTCTTTTAGGTGTCTGGGGCGCAATGGGGTGTAGAGAAACCGTCGATATCCAAGCTTGACTGATAGAATCGCGGTTCGGGGAACTTGGTGATCTGAAAGGGAATTCTTACCGTCCTGTAATTATTATGAAGTTGCTCGTCGGAAGTCGATATCTCCAGATCGATTATCGATGCGCAGACGCCCGGGGCGGTGCGCCGGGAATGCAACCGGCGGAGGCGCTCCCGCCTTGAAAAGGAAATCGGCGAGCGTCCCGATCTTGTTTTCCGGACTGCCTTCGCGCGAACTTCTGGTCGGGAAATTTCGGCGGACGAGTCAGGCGGCAGGGCGGGGATTCGTAGTCTCAGATCGATTTCCAAGGTCGCATTCGCAGCGCTTGCGGCCTTGTCCGGCGGCTGCGGGGCGGCGAACGCAGGCCCATCCGGAAAGGCGTGCGAGGCGGCGGAGGCCGTCCTGCCCGCAGCGAATGCGGACGGGCCGCCTCCGCTGTTCAGCGACACGGCGTTTCGCGCGGGGGAGCCGTGGGGAGGCGTCCATTTCGCTCGAAAGTCCTCAGTACGGCAGCTGTTCCGGCGAGGGCGCGGGACCGGGCGTCGGGGCGTCGGCGGCCGGCTCCAGCTCCGACGCCGAACGCGCGAACTCGGCGGCCAGGGTCTCGTAGAAGCCGTTGCGGGGATCGGGCGTCGACAGGGGCGCCGGGTCGGGCAGCAGCCAGGGGAAGTCGCGCACCGCCAGGCCCTCGTGGGCGGCCAGCATGTAGCGCCGCCAGATGCTGGCCGGGATGTCGCCGCCGACCACCTTGTTCATTGGCCGGTCGTCGTCGTTGCCCACCCAGACGCCGGTCACGTAGTCGGGGGTGAAGCCCACGAACCAGGCGTCGCGCCAGTTCTGGCTGGTGCCGGTCTTGCCCGCCGCCGGCCAGCCGAACGCCGCCCGCTTGGCGGTGCCGACCTCGACCACCTTCTTCATCATCTTGACCATCATGCTGGCCTTGCTGACGTCGTAGACGCTGGGCGCCGAGCCGGGGACCGCGTGGGTGAAGATCGGCGTCCCGTCCTGGGTGGTGATGCTCTCGATCACATAGGGCTGCAGGCGCACGCCGCCCTGCTGGAACACCTGGAAGCCCGAGGTCAGCTGCAGCAGGTTCACCTCATAGGCCCCCAGCGCCACCGACAGGTCGGGGTTGGAGGGCAGGGTGGTGAACCCGAACCGCCGGGCCAGGTCGCCGATCGCCGGCCCGCCGGCCTCCTGGCCCAGCTTGACCGCGATGGTGTTGATCGAATTGACCAGGGCGTCCTGCACGGTCATCGGGCCGCGATAGCCGCCGGCGTAGTTCTCGGGCTTCCAATCGCCGAACTGCACCGGCCCGTCGACGCGGATGTCGGTGGGCAGCACGCCCTTCTCCAGGGCGGCGGCGTAGACGAACGGCTTGAAGGTCGAACCCGGCTGGCGGCGGGCCTGGACGGCGCGGTTGAACGGGCTCTCGATATAGTCGGTCCCGCCCACTATGGCCCGCACGGCCCCGTCGGCCGACAGCGACAGCAGGGCCGCCTGGCGGGCCCCGGCGCTTTCGCCGCCGATCTGGATGGCCTGGCGGACGGTCTCGACGCCCACGTGCTGCAGGCGCGGGTCGATGGTCAGGCGCACCACCAGGTCGGGCGCGTTCTGGCCGGCGATGCGCACGGCCTCGGCGGTGGCGTAGTCCAGCACCCAGCCGTAGTCGCCCTCGTCGGCCACGGCCAGCGGCGACAGGCGCGGGGTGTCGTCCAGGGCCCGGCTCTCCTGCTCGGCGGTGATCCAGCCCTCCTTGCGCATGTTGGCCAGGACCAGGCGCGAGCGGGCCAGGGCGGCGCTCATGTCGCGGGTCAGGGCCAGGCGCGAGGGGGCCTTGGGCAGGCTGGCCAGCAGCGCCGCCTCCGACAGGGTCAGCTGGCTGGCCGACTTGCCGAAATAGGTGCGGCTGGCGCCGTCGACCCCGAAGGTGTTGGCCCCGAAGAACACCCGGTTCAGATAGAGTTCCAGCACCTCGTCCTTGGTCAGGACCTGCTCCAGGCGATGGGCCATCAGCATTTCCTGCAGCTTGCGCCGGACCGTGCGGTCGGGCGTCAGGAACAGGCCCTTGGCCAGCTGCTGGGACAGGGTCGAGGCGCCCTGCACGGTGCGGCCGGCCCGGTGGTTGACGTAGGCCGCGCGGACGATGCCGTAGGGGTCGATGGCCCCGTGCCGGTAGAAGCGCTTGTCCTCGGCGGCCAGGAAGGCCAGCGGCACGTAGTTGGGCACGCCGGCCAGGGTGATGCGCTGGCCGTAGCGCGGGCCGCGGCTGGCGATCACCTGGCCGTTGCGGTCCTCGAACCGGATGCCCGGCGCGCGGTTGACCGCGAACAGCGCCTCGCGCGACGGCAGGGTCGGGGTGTCGCGCAGGTATTTCCACCAGACATAGCCGGCCCCGGCCCCGGCGCCCGCCAGGCCCAGGGCCAGCACGGCCAGCAGCGGGATCCAGATCCAGCGGGCCTTGCGGGCCTTGGCCTTGGCCCGGGCGTGCTTCAGGTCCGCGCGGAAGGGCTCCTCCGGCGGGGGCTCGCGAGGCGGTTCGCGGGGCGGCGGCGGCGGGGGCGGCGGCGGCGCGGCGGCGGAGTCCGGCGGCCGCTGGGCCGGCGGGCGCGGCGGTTCGTCGTCGAAGCGATAGGGCGGCAGCGTCCAGTCGTTCAAGTCGGCCCCACGGTCCCGTTCTGGTCTCCCCGTTTGGTTTCGGGGCGATTTGGGTTTAGGACGCCGCGATGATGGCGCGCAAACCTTTCTGGGAGACGAAGTCCCTAAACCAGATGACCGTCCCCGAGTGGGAGAGTCTATGCGACGGCTGCGGCCTTTGCTGCCTGGTTCGCTTCGAAGACGAAGACACCGGCGAGATCATCCCCACCCGGGTGCATTGCCAGCTGTTCGACGAGCACCGCTGCAGCTGCAAGGACTATCCCAACCGCCGCAAGACCGTGCCCGACTGCATCAAGCTGACGCCGCACAACATCGAGACCCTGGAATGGATGCCGCCGTCCTGCGCCTATCGCCGGCTGCACGAGGGCAAGACCCTGCCCGACTGGCATCCGCTGGTCACCGGCGACCCCGACAGCACCCACAAGGCCGGGATCTCGGTGCGCGACCAGACGGTGTCGGAGCTGTGCTTCGACGACCCGGAGGACGCCCTGGACTTCGTGGCCGTCGACCTGATGGCCGACAAGGGCGACCAGATCTACGACCCGGAGGAGTGAGGGCGGGGCGGTCCGGCGCGGGGCGAATAGATCGAACAATTTCCTCCCTTTTAGGTTGAGAAGTCTCGTGGTTCGGAATAGCCATGAGCTTGGCCATATTCCGAAACCCCTTGGAGACTTCCATGAAGCCCGCCCTTCCCGCCATGCTCGGCCTCGCCTTTTCTCTGGTGGCGGGCGCGGCCACGGCGACGCCCGTCGAGGTTCCCTGGGCCAAGCTGACCTTCCTGGGCGGCGGATGGACGACGACGACCCTAAGGGTGCAAACCAGCGGAGCCTTCAGCAACCCGGCGGCCTGCGCCATGACCGACGGCTACATCGTCGACTCGACCCTGCCTGGCGCCCAGTTGCTGGACTCGATCCTGCTCACCGCCTATTCGACCAATCAGGACGTCATGCTGGTCATTGACGGCTGCGTGCAGTCACGCCCGGCCGTCATTGGCGTCTATATTCGACGTTCCTAGAGCATTTTCGAGCGAAGCGGACACCGGTTCGCATGAAGAAAATGCGCTAAAACAAAGATCTAGAGCGCGATCTGTCAGAGGTGAGATCGCCAAGACGTCGCGATCTGCAGGGATGGGCGGCGCCGGGCGCGTTCCCGCCGCTCGGGGCGGGTCGGGTCAGTCGCCCGGTTTCCGTTTGCCCGACAGCAGGGCGTAGATCGCCATGGCGTGGCCGTGACCCAGGCCCAGCGTCCCCTTGCCCCAGTCCACGACCTGACCGGCCTTGACCCCGGGCTTGAGCTGGCCGCCGTCCGACAGTCCGGCCGCGTCGGCCGCGGCCTTCACCGCCTGGGCGTCGAGGCCGGTCTTGGCCTGGATGGTGTCGAGATAGGCTTGGAAGGACATGGGGGCCTCGGTGTTCGGGGGTTGTTGACCTGAGGACGTTCCGCGACGGTTGGCGCCGACAGGGGCCGGCGGTTTTTTCGCCCAGTCCCCGCCGCGGGGGCTATCGCGTATGGCCAAAACCGTTGTCATCCCGGACGAGCGCGCAGCGCGAAGATCCGGGACCGGGGCGTGAACACAGGCGCTTGCGGCGGTCCCGGATCTGCGCCCGGCGTCGCCGGGCTTGTCCGGGATGACAGCTCTTTTGGCGGCCAATCCATATGCGATCGCCTCTGCGTCCGCCGGGCGTCCAGCCCCGTCCGCCCCGTGGCGGCCCTCGCCGAATCCCGGCACGGCTGTCCTTCGTCCACCCGCCCGAAGGAAGACCGCATGGCCTATGACGATCGCACGCGGATGATCCTCAGGCGGACGCCGGAATCCGCGACCATGGTCGCCAACGTCAAGCGCGCCATGGCCGTCACCGCCGCCCTCAACCGCCTGACTTACGAAGACGGGCCTCAGATCCGCGCCCTGTTCGGCGAGCTGACGGGCCGGGCGGTGGACGAGACCTTCGCGCTGATCCCGCCGTTCTACACCGAGAGCGGGGTCCATATCCGGGTCGGGCGCAACGTCTTCGTCAATCAGAACTGCACCTTCTACGACCTGGGCGGGATCGACATCGGCGACGACGTGATGATCGGTCCGAACGTCAGCCTGATCACCTCCGGCCACCCGGTCGAACCCTCCCGCCGGCGCGACGGCGTCGTCGCCAGGCCCATCGTCATCGGGCGCAACGTCTGGATCGCGGCCGGCGCGACGATCATCGGCGGCGTGACCGTCGGCGAGAACTCTGTCGTCGCGGCGGGCTCGGTGGTCACCCGCGACGTCCCGCCCGACACCCTGGTCGGCGGCAACCCGGCCCGGGTGATCCGCTCGATCGCGGAGTGAGGGGGGCGGGGGACTCCCTCTCCCATGGGGAGAGGGTTGGGGCGAGGGGGTTCCGGGCCAGACGGCGCGCCGGCGGAGCGCCCCGTGTGAAAAACGGTGAGGGCGTAACCCCTCACCCTCCCACCGCTTCGCGGCGGGCCCCTCCCTCTCCCACTGGGAGAGGGCGACGTCAGGCGCCCCCTGACGGGGATACAGCCCCGTCCATCCTCGGCGCATGGCGACTCAACACCAGCAAAATCAACGCCCTAAACTTTCTCGACCTAAGTTATCAGCGGCGCCCGCTGCTCCCGTATCTTTGTGTCATGGCCGGGAGAAGCGAGATGAGCCCCGAACAGAAGATGCGAGACGCCGATCTTGAATTGGTCGAGGTCCATGTCGCCAACGTCCGGCGGATCAAGGGCGGCGAGGCCGAGTCCTCCAAGGCCGAACTCAATGGGCTGGTCGCCGGCGCCGCCCTGGCCAGCCGCCGCCTCAGCGGCGCCCTGGTGATGAGCCGCAAGGGCCTGGCCAACGAGGCCAAGGCCGCTGCGGCGTCGGAGGCCCTCGCCGCCAACGAGAACGACATCGACGCCAAGCTGGAGACGGAAATGGATGACGACTCTGGTCGAACCCCCGAGCGGATGGCTGAAATTCACGCCGACATCCGACGCCGATTGGATGTTGCTCGAGCCGCCCGAGAATCTAAGCAAATGGCTGGGCGCAGCGTCGCTCCAGCGGATCGAGCGCTGCCGAGCGGCGTGGAAGCCGAGGGCGGAGCACCAGCTTCCCCCGCCTGACCCCTGGACCACCTGGCTGTTCCTGGGCGGTCGTGGAGCCGGCAAGACCTTCGCGGGGGCGTCCTGGATCAAGGATCAGGCCCAGCGAGGCGGGAACCTCGCCCTGGTCGGTCCCACGTTCCACGACGTGCGCGAGGTGATGATCGAGGGGCCGTCCGGCCTCAAGAGCCTGTATCCGGTCGGCGCCCGTCCGAAATGGCAGGCCAGCCGCCGCCGCCTGGAGTTTAGCAACGGCGCCGTCGCCCAGGCCTTCTCGGCCGAGGATCCCGACGCCCTGCGCGGGCCGCAGTTCCACGCCGCCTGGGCCGACGAGTTCTGCGCCTGGCCCAAGCCGGCCGAGACCCTGGCCATGCTGCGCTTCGGCCTGCGCCTGGGAACCGACCCGCGCCTGGTGGTCACCACCACGCCCCGGCCGATCCGCGCCCTGCGCGGCCTGATCGTCGAACCGGGCACGGTGAACACCCGGGTCCCGACAAGCGCCAACGCCGACCACCTGGCCCCGGCCTTCCTGTCGACCCTGCAGGGCCTCTACGGCGGCACCCGCCTGGCCGCCCAGGAGCTGGACGGCCTGATCGTCGAGGGCGAGGGCGGCCTGTTCCGGGCCGAGGACCTGGCCCGCTGCCGGGGCGCGCCGCCGGCCCGCTTCCAGCGCGTGGTCGTGGCCGTCGACCCGCCGGCCACGGCGGGCGGCGACGCCTGCGGCCTGGTGGTCTGCGGACGTTTTGAGGGCAGAGCTTTCGTGCTCGAGGACCGGACCGCGCGGGGCCTGTCGCCCCACGGCTGGGCCCGCCGGGCGGTCGAGGCCGCCGCGCGCTGGAACGCCGACGCCCTGGTGGCCGAGGCCAACCAGGGCGGCGACATGGTTCGCGCCGTCCTGGCCCAGGCCGGCCCGCCCTGCGCGGTCAAGCTGGTCAAGGCCTCGCTCGGCAAGCGGGCCCGGGCCGAGCCGGTGGCGGCGCTGTACGAGCAGGGCCGCGTGGTCCACTGCGGCGCCTTCCCGGCCCTGGAGGAGGAGCTGATGGCCCTGGGCTCGGGCGACCTGGACCACAGCCCGGACCGCGCCGACGCCCTGGTCTGGGCGGTCAGCGAGCTGATGCTGGGGGTGGGGAGAAGGCCGCGGTTGAGCGTGTTGTGAGGTCAAAGAGACCCCCTAAGTCGCTCCGCGCCCCCCCCCAGAGAAGGAGCATCTGCTCGGACTAGATCCTCCCCCTCTGGGGGAGGTGGCCCGGAGGGCCGGAGGGGGTCAGCGCCGCGCTTCCGAAAGGATCGTCCGAAGCGCCCCGTCGACACAGGCCAGGACGTCCACGGCGGGCAGCCTCAGGGTGCGAATGCCGCGCTGGGCCATCCAGTCGTCCCGCACGGCGTCGAGGCGAGGTCGGTCGCCAAGGTCATGGCCGCCGCCATCCACCTCGACGGCCAGCTTGGCCTCGTCGCAGTAGAAGTCGAGCACGTAGGGTCCGATCGGATGCTGCTTGCGGAAATGCAGGCCCTCGAGCCGGCGGGCCTTCAGGCCAAGCCACAACAGCACCTCCGGCAGGGACATTTCACGTCGCAGCTGCTTGGCGAAGCTTCGCGTGCGGCGCGGTGCGTCCATCGATCGTTTTCCTACCGCCGCAGGCCCCCTCCGGCCCTTCGGGCCACCTCCCCCAGAGGGGGAGGATCTACGCCGCGCAAGCTGCTTCCCCTCTGGGGGAGCCGTCGCGAAGCGACTGAGGGGGTCTTCCTACTCCCTCACAACCCTAACATGTTCATCATTCGTTCTCAACCAGCGAGGCGCCCCATGCCCCTGTTCAAACCCCGCCGCCCGCCGGAGGCCAAGGACTCCCGGGCGGCGCGCCTGATCGCCGTCACCACGGCCGGGCGGCCGCGCTGGACGCCGCGCGACTACGCCGCCCTGGCCTCGGAGGGCTTCGGCAAGAACCCGATCGCCTATCGCTGCGTGCGGATGATCGCCGAGGCCGCCGCGGCCGTGCCGCTGGCGGTGTTCGTCGACGGCCGGCGGGCCGACGACCATCCGTTGCGCCGGCTGCTTCAGGCCCCCAATCCCGAACAGGGCGGGGCCGACCTGATGGAGGCGTTCTTCGGCCACCTCCAGGTCGCCGGCAACGGCTACCTGGAGGCTGCCCAGGACAAGGGCGGAGACGACGCCCCGACCGAGCTCTACGCCCTGCGGCCCGACCGGATGACCGTCGTGCCCGGCCCGCGCGGCTGGCCGCTGGCCTACGACTACCAGGTCGCCGGCCGCACGGCGCGGATCGGCCGCGACGCCGCCGGCTGGCTGCCGGTGCTGCACCTGCGGCTGTTCAACCCGACCGACGACCACTACGGCTTCTCGCCGCTGGAGGCGGCGGCCTTCGCCATCGACGTGCACAACGCCTCGGGGGCCTGGAACAAGGCCCTGCTCGACAACAGCGCCCGGCCGTCCGGGGCCCTGGTCTACGCCAACCGCGAGGCCGGCGACCGGCTCTCGGCCGAGCAGTTCGAACGGCTGAAGGCCGAGCTCAGCGACGCCCACGCCGGGACCGCCAACGCCGGCCGGCCGCTGCTGCTGGAAGGCGGCCTCGACTGGCGGCCGATGTCGCTGAGCCCGGCCGACATGGACTTCATCGCCGGCAAGCACGCCGCCGCCCGCGAGATCGCCCTGGCGTTCGGCGTGCCGCCCCAGCTGTTGGGCGTGCCGGGCGACGCCACCTACGCCAACTACCGCGAGGCCAACGGCGCGTTCTGGCGGCACACGGTCGTGCCCCTGGCCGAGCGGGCGGCGCGGGCCCTGTCGGCCTGGCTGGCGCCCCGCTTCCCCGGCGCCCGCATCGCCTGCGACCTGGACGCCGTGCCGGCCCTGTCGGCCGAACGCGACGCCCTGTGGGCCCGACTGGAAGGGGCCAGCTTCCTCACCGACGCCGAGCGGCGGCGGCTGGCGGGGCTGGAGGGCTGATCCGCCACTTGCCCGCATCTGGCGGCTGAGCCGCCTGTCCGCCCCATAGGGGGCAAGTCCCCGGAGAAATCCATGACGACATCAAACCGCTGGCGGCTCGACCGCCAGGTTTCGGTCGGCCTGCTGGTCGCCGTGGCCCTGCAGGCCGCGACCGCCCTGATGTGGGCCGGCCGGGCCAGCGCGCGGATCGACGACCTGCGCCAGCGCCTCGACGCCCAGGCTCCGGTCGCCGAGCGCCTGGCGAGGCTGGAGACCCAAGCCGAGGCCACGCGGGCCGCGCTGGCCCGGATCGAGAGCAAGCTGGATCAGCAGTAGCGCACGGACTTGCCCCCACCTGGCGGCTGCGCCGCCTGTCCGCCCCCATAGGGGGCGGAGCCTAGAGCGCTCTTCCCCCTCTGGGGGAAGACGACCGCGAAGCGGTCCGTAGGGGGCAAGTGGTCACCGCACAGGAGCCCCTCATGACCGACGACCTGCCCATCGAGGGCCACGCCTCCCTCTTCTGGACCCGCGACCTCAACGACGACGTCGCCGCCTCGGGCGCCTTCGCCGCCAGCCTGGCCCGCACCGGCCCGGCCGGCGTCAAGATGCTGCATCAGCACGACGACGCCGAGCCGGTGGGCGTCTGGGACGAGATCGCCGAGGACGCGACCGGCCTCTACGTCCGGGGCCGCGTCCTGCGGACCACGCCGCGGGGCCGCCTGGTCGCCGCCCTGGTCGAGGCCGGCGCGCTGGACGGCCTCTCCATCGGCTTCCGCGCCGTGAAGGCCCGGCCCGACGAGACCGGCCGCCTGCGGGTGTTGACCGAGGTCGAGCTGTGGGAGGTGTCGATCGTGACCTTCCCGATGCTGCCGGGCGCGCGGCTGAAGCGCGTCGGCTGAACCGGGGCTCAGGAGTTTTCGGTTTCGTCCAGGTACTGGTCGATCGCGCGATCGGTGGCTTCGATGACATCCGCCCAGACCGGATTGGCGCTGACCCGTCGCTTGGCCTCGCCGAGGTCTAGGCCGCGTCGGTCGCATAACACGCGCATGGAGGCGATCATCGACACGCCCTCGGCGTGCAGGAACACGATCGCCTCGTCGATATCGGCGGGACAGCGTTTCAGGATTTGCGGGTCGACGGCGAGGGACATGTTGGCTCCGGCGAAAAGCCTATTCGCCAGCCTGCACCGACGCAATCCGCGCGGAAAAGTCGTTTGAATCTCCCTTCCCCCTTGATGGGGGAAGGGCCGGGTTTGGGGGTGACGACGGCGGTTCCGCGCCAAGACCCCCGCCCGTCATTGGGTCGGGCGCGCCGCGTTCACCCCCACCCCAACCCCTCCCCCATCGAGGGGGAGGGGCCTATCCGGAGACTCCCATGAAGGAAACCAAACAGGCCGCGGCCTCGCCCGAGGCCCGCGCGGCGCTGCACGAGGTGCTGGCGGCGTTCGAGGGCTTCAAGGCCGCCAACGACCAGCGCCTGGCCGCGCTGGAGACCAAGCGCGCCGACGTGCTGCTGGAGGAGAAGGTCGCCCGCATCGACGACGCCGTCTCCCAGGCCCAAGCGCGGCTGGACCGCGTGCTGGCCGAGGCGCGCAGGCCTTCCATTGGCGGTGATGCGCCGCTGGCGCATGTCGACGAGCGCAAGGCCGCCTTCGACCGCTACATCAAGACCGGCGAGGCCCCCGCCCTGCTGCTGGAGGCCAAGGGCCTGTCGGAGGGCGTGGCCACGGCCGGCGGCTATGTGGCCCCGGCCGAGCTGGAGCGGCAGATCCTGCGCCGCCTGCAGGCGTCCTCGCCGATGCGCGACATCTGCCAGGTGCGCACCATCGGCGCCGGGACCTTCCGCAAGCCGGTGTCGACCGCCGGCCTCGCCGCCAGCTGGGTGGCCGAGACCGCGGCGCGTCCGGAGACCGCGGCCCCGACCCTGGACGTGATCGACTTCCCGGCCGGCGAGCTCTACGCCAGCCCGGCCGCCACCCAGGCCCTGCTCGACGACGCCTATGTCAACATCGACGAGTGGCTGGCGGAAGAAGTGCAGGACGCCTTCGCCGCCCAGGAGACCAGCGCCTTCATCGCCGGCGACGGGGTCAACAAGCCCAAGGGCCTGCTGGCCTACACGGCGGCGGCCGACGCCTCGGCGACCTGGGGCCAGCTCGGCTACCTGGCCACCGGCGCAGCCGGCGCCTGGCCGGCGTCCAACCCGACCGACAGGCTGATCGACCTGATCTACGCGGCCAAGACCCAGTACCGCCAGAACGGTCGCTTCGTGATGAACCGCCGCACGGTCAGCGCCGTGCGCAAGTTCAAGGACGCCCAGGGCAACTACATCTGGAACGCGGCCCTGCAGCCGGGCCAGTCGGCCAGCCTGCTGGGCTATCCGGTCACCGAGATCGAGGCCATGCCCGACGTGGCGGCCAACGCCCTGGCCATCGCGTTCGGCGACTTCGAGAAGGGCTACCTGATCGTCGACCGGGCCGGCGTCCGCGTGCTGCGCGACCCCTATTCGGCCAAGCCGCACGTGCTGTTCTACACCACCAAGCGGGTCGGCGGCGGGGTGCAGAACTTCGACGCGATCAAGCTGCTGAAGTTCGCGGCGAGCTAAGGTTTTCCTTCTCCCCTTGTGGGAGAAGGTGGCCTGCGAAGCAGGTCGGATGAGGGGTCGAAAGACCTGTCCGGTCTGCTTCGTTCCACCGCCGAAAGACGCGCCGCCGACCGCCGCGCGTCCCCTCATCCGTCGGCTGCGCCGACACCTTCTCCCACAAGGGGAGAAGGAACGGGATTTCCACCATGCCCCTCTCCATCACCCTGGCCGAGGCCAAGGGCTTCCTGCGCGTGGCCGACGCCACGGAGGACGCCCTGGTCGGCCTGCTGATCGACGCCGCCGAGGCGCGGGTCGCCGCCGCTGTCGGCCTGGCCCTGACGCCGGCCAGCCCCGCGCCGCTGCGGCTGGCCGTGCTGGTCCTGGTCGCCCACGCCTACGAGCACCGCGACGACGGCGAGCCGCCGCTCGGCCTGGTCGAGACCTGGCTGGCCCCCTATCGGGAGGCCCGGCTGTGAGCGGCCCCGGCAATCTGGGCGCCGACGCGGCCATCGCCGCCGCCCTGGTCGAGGCCCTGAAGGCCGCGCCCGCCGTCTCCGCCCTGGTCGCCGCCCGCGTCCACGCCGACCCGCCGCGCCATCCGGTCTATCCCTGCGTCAGTCTGGGCCGCCAGGAGAGCCGGCCGTTCGGCCCGGAGGCGGACGGGCTGGAGCACCTGCTGACCCTCACCTGCGCCAGCAAGTTCGGCGGGCCCGAGGAGGCGCGGGCCGTCACCTCGGCCGTCCGCGCGGCTGTGCACAACGCGCCGCTGGCGGTAGTCGGCCGGCGCCTCGTCACCCTGCGCGTCACCTATGCCGACGTCTTCCGCGCCGCCGACCGCGAGCTGTCGCTGGGCGTGCTGCGGGTGCGGGCGGTGACGGAGAGCGCCTAGTCCAGACTTGCCCCCACCTGACCGCTTCGCGGTCTGTCCGCCCCCATGGGGGGCGGAGCCTCCGCCGAGCGGCTCTTCCCCCTCTGGGGGAAGACGACCGCGAAGCGGTCCGTAGGGGGCAAGTGTTCGTCGCAATCACGAAACCCGGAGATCCCCATGGCCGCCCAAGCCGGCAAAGACATCCTCCTGAAGATCGGCGACGGCGGGTCGCCGCAGGTCTTCACCACCGTGGCCGGCCTGCGGGCCCGCACGATCAGCCTCAACGCCCAGGCCATCGACGCCACCGACGGCGACAGCGCCGGCCGCTGGCGCGAGCTGCTGGCCGGGT
This sequence comes from Caulobacter sp. UNC279MFTsu5.1, assembly GCF_900114015.1. GTDB lineage: Bacteria > Pseudomonadota > Alphaproteobacteria > Caulobacterales > Caulobacteraceae > Caulobacter. The sequence continues at coordinate 121,651 of NZ_FORN01000005.1, forward strand.
CGGGCGTGCGCTCGGTCGCGGTGTCGGGCAGCGGCGTGTTCCGCGACGCGGCCTCCGACGCGGCGGTGCGCGACAGCTTCTTCGCCCAGACCGCCCGCACCTGGCGGCTGGTGATCCCTGACTTCGTGCAGCTGGAAGGCCCGTTCCTGGTGGCGGCCCTCGAATACGCCGGCGACCACGACGGCGAGGCCGCCTTCGCCCTGTCCCTGGCCTCGGCCGGGGCGGTGACGTTCCTGGCGATTTAGCCTTCAAGATCCGCTCATCCCGGCGAATGCCGGGACCCAGATGGACTAACGGTGTGGCTGACGCCAGGAGCGCCGAGCCCTTCCAATCATCCACACAGCTTTGGGATCTGGGTCCCGGCATTCGCCGGGATGAGCGGAGATTGGGGTGTTTGAAAAGGTGTTCACCCATGCCCATGCCCATCCCCAACCCCGCCCGCGGCGAGGTCGTCGCGCCGTTGGCCGGCGCGCCCCGCCGCCTGTGCCTGACCCTGGGCGCCCTGGCCCGGATCGAGGCGGCGCTCGGCCTGGACGACTGGAACGCGTTGCCGGAACGCTTCGGCCGGCTGTCGGCGAGCGAGCTGCTGGTCGTCCTGGCCGCTCTGCTCGAGGGCGGCGGCGAGGATCCGGCGGTCCTGGACGCCCGGCCGGTGTCGATCCCGGAAGCGGTCGCGGCCGTGGCCGCCGCCCTGGCCGCCTGCGCATGACGCCCCGCCGATGAAGCCCCATTGGCGCGCCGCCCTGCGCCGGGCGGTCCTGGAGCTGGGCGTCCCGCCGCGCGACTTCTGGCGGCTGTCCCTGGCCGAGTGGCGGGTCCTGGCCGAGGTCCCGGCCGCCCCGGCGCTGAACCGTGCGGCGCTGGACGCCCTGATCGCCCGCTTTCCCGACAACCCGACGTCTTAGGGGAGACCCCATGAGCGACTTCCAGCCGGACGGCCTCGACGCCGTCCCCGCCCGCGCCGTCGAGGCCGCCGCCGCCCTGGGCGCCCTGCGCGCCCCGGCCGAGCAGGCGGCCCGGGCCATCGACGAGGCCTTCGCCAAGGCCGGGACGGGCCTGGCCCGCTCGCTGGCCCACGCGGCCGCCGACGGCAAGGTCAGCCTGGCCGAGCTGGCGCGGGCGGTGCTGGACGCGGTGTCGAGCGGGGCGGGCGGCGGGGGCGGCCTGGTCAAGGCCCTGGCCGGCGTCGTGGGTTCGGCCTTTTCCGGCGCCAAATTTTCCGGAGCAAGAGCCGACGGCGGCCCGGTCGCGGCCGGCGGCGCCTATCTGGTCGGCGAGCGCGGCCCCGAACTGTTTCGCCCCGCGACCGCTGGCGCGGTCGAGCCCCTGGGGGGCGGCGGGGTCAATGTCACCATCAACGTCCAGGGCGGCGACGCGGCCGGCCTGGCCCGCTCCGACGCCCAGCTGGCCCAGGCCCTGGCGCGGGCGGTGAGCCTGGGGGCGAGAAAGCTATGATTATTGAACCGCTCATCCCGGCGAATGCCGGGACCCAGATCCCACAGCGGTGTGTCGGGTTGGACGAGCTCTGAGCTTGAGGAACCCGCCTCAAAGCCATTCCATCTGGGTCCCGGCATTCGCCGGGATGAGCGGAATTATAGTCAGGCGTTGAGGTTCAGATCGGCCGACAGATCCCGCCAAGTCGGATTGTCGGCCTCGATCAACATCAGCTTCCAGGACCGTCGCCATTCCTTGATCCGTCGTTCGCGGCGAAACGCGTCTTCGCGGGTCTCGAACACCTCGTACCAGACCAGGATCGTGCAGCCGTACTTCGCCGTGAAGCCGTCGCGGAGATACTGTCGATGCTCTTCGAGTCTGCGGGGCAGATCATCGGTGGAGCCGATGTAGAGCGTGCCGTTTCGTTGGCTGGCGACGATGTAGCAGTAGAAAGCCATGCGGCATTTCCCCACCGCCTGGACGGTGGGGAAAGCTGAAAAACTCGCGTTTTTGTCCCTACACCACCATCGGCGTCAGCGGCGGTTCGCCATAGCGGTTCTCGCCCGGCTGGCCTTCGGCGATCCCCACCCACAGGGTGAAGGCGGCCACCGCGGCGAAGGCGATGGCGACGCTGACCAGCAGGCCGCCGACCCCGGCCAGGGCGGCCCAGTCGGTGTCGGTGTTGGTGATGTCGCCCAGGATCGCGCTGAAGCCGATCGACAGGGCCGAGCCGACGATCAGCACCGGTCCCAGCACGATCGGCACGAGTTGCCACCAGCCGCTGCGGCCCATGTCGTGCAGGCGCTTGGTGCACAGGCAGACCCAGGCGAAGATCGCGGCCAGCGCGATCACCTGGCCGATCAGCGGGATCCAGCCGGCCACCACGTGGGCGCCCAGCAGCATCAGCCAGCCGATCCAGAACACCTGGCGGCCGATACGGCCCTCGGCCGAGAAGAACAGTGATTTCCAGTCCATTTCCAGCTCCCAATCTCGAGGCTGAGATTAGGGCCGGGACACGCGCGACTTAAGTGAATTGCAGGTCATGACGCGGGTTTAACCTCCGGTCGCCGGCGTCGCGGCGTCGTCTCGGCCCGGCCGTCACGCGGTCTTTCCGAGGCGGAGGGGCGGGCGCCGGTCGAGGCCAGGAAGATGGCCCCGAACAGCGCGGCGGCCGCCATGTCGGCGAAGATCGGCACGATCACCGCCATGCCGTCGCCGAACAGCGCATAGGCCCACAGGCCCATCGCCCCGTGGATCAGCAGACCGGCCAGGCCGAAGGCGACCGGCGGGCCGGCGCCCCAGCCGGCGTCGCGCGACCGTTTCAGCAGCAGGCAGGCCGTGGCGTAGAAGCGCGCGGCGACGATCAGGATCGACGCGACCAGCGGAACGTCGGGCGCGACGGCGCCGTAGGCGTGGCTGGCGACGCCGCCGACGGCGAACGCTTCGCCGATCACGGGAAGGGCGGCTGGCGCCACGTCGGGGCCGAACCGGATCAGCCCGACATAGACCGTCATGCTGATGGCCGTCAGCTGCAGCAGGCCGGACCAGAACGCGCGCCGGTCGATGGCGCCGCGGGGATCGAACAGCAGGGACAGGACGCGCATCGGCGGGTTTCTCCGGGCTTTCGCGTTCTATAAGTGAATATTCACTCACATGCAAGGAGCGGCGCCATGACCGCGTTCCACGAGACGCGCCTGCCCGCGCGCCTGGCCTTCGGCTGCACCGGCGGGGTCGAGCGGCGGACCCAGGTGACGACCCTGGCCTCCGGCTTCGAGCGGCGGTCCAGCCCTTGGAGCCAGGGGCGGCGGCGCTACCTGATCGGCACGGCCGTGCGCCCGCTGGACGACGCGGCCGAGCTGGTCGCCTTCTTCGAGGCGCGGCGCGGGCGGCTGCACGGCTTCCGGTTCCGCGACCCGGCCGATTGCCGGTCGTGCGCGCCGTCCCAGGCCCCGGCCGCCACCGACCAGGCGATCGGGACCGGCGACGGGGTCCGCAAGACCTTCGCCCTGGTCAAGACCTATGGGACCGGCCCGACGGCGGTGGTCCGGCCGATCGCCAAGCCGGTGGCCGGCACGGTCAAGGTGGCGGTGGCCGGTCTCGCCCTGGCGGCCGGGGCCTTCGCGGTCGACCCGGCCACGGGCCTGGTGACCCTGGCGACCGCCCCGGCGGCCGGGGCGGCGGTCACCGCCGGCTTCGAGTTCGACGTGCCGGTGCGCTTCGACGGCGACCGCATCGACGTGACCCTGGAAAGCTTCAACGCCGCCCGGGTCGGGGCCGTGGCGCTGGTCGAGGTGCGGGTCTGATGCGCGCGGTTCCTCCCGACCTGGCCGACCGCCTGGAGAGCGGGGCGGCCGGCCTGTGCCACGCCTGGATTCTGACCCGGGCCGATGGCGCGGTGCTGGGCTTCACCGACCATGACCGCGACCTCGTGGTCGAGGGCGTCTCGTGCAAGGCGGCCAGCGGCTGGACCGCCGGGGCGGCCGAGACGGCGGCCGGCCTGTCGCCGGGCCAGGCCGCAGCGGTCGGCGGCTTCGACGACGCGGCGCTGTCGGAGGCCGACCTGGCGGCCGGGCTCTATGACGGGGCGCGGGTGGAGTGCCGGCTCGTCGACTGGTCGGCGCCCGGCCTGAGCGTGCGGCTGTGGTCGGCCCGCGTGGCGGCGGCCAAGGCCGAGGGCGGGGCCTTCACCCTGGCCCTGGAGGGACCGCTGGCGGCGCTGGACCGCGTGGCCGGCCGCACCTTCGGCCGGTCATGCGACGCAGCGTTCGGCGACGCCCGCTGCGGGGTCGACGTCGCGGCCTTCCCGGGCGCGACCTGCGACAAGCGCTGGATCACCTGCCGAGAGAGGTTCGGCAACGGCCTGAACTTCCGGGGCTTTCCGACCGCGCCGGGCGAGGATTTTCTCACGCTGTACCCCGGCGAGGGCGAGCGCAATGACGGCGGGCGGCGGTGAGGGACCGCACTTGCCCCCGCCTGACCGCTTCGCGGTCTGTCGCGGCGAGGGGGCGGAGCGCTCTTCCCCCTCTGGGGGAAGACGATCGCGAAGCGATCCGTAGGGGGCAAGTGATCGCCGCCTCCGACTCAACCCGCCAGCGCGCCCTGCACGAAGCGCGCCTGTGGCTGGGCACGCCCTACCAGCACCAGGCCTCGCTGCGCGGGGTCGGCTGCGACTGCCTGGGCCTGGTGCGCGGCGTCTGGCGGGCCCTGCACGGCGCCGAGCCGGAAACCCCGCCGCCCTACCGCCCGGACTGGGCCGAGCTGGGCGGGCGCGAGCTGCTGCGCGAGGCGCTGGACCGCCGGCTGATCTCGCTGGACTCGGCCGCAACCCGTCCGGGCGACGTGCTGCTGTTCCGCATGGCCCCGGACGCGCCGGCCCGGCACTGCGCGATCCGCTCGGCGGACGAGCGGATGATCCACGCCTACTGGGGCCGCGCCTGCGTCGAGAGCTGGCTGGGCCGCTGGTGGCGCGCGCGGCTGGTCGGCGCCTTTCGCTTTCCCGAACCCTGAAGGACACCTCATGGCCCAGGTCATTCTCTCCGCCGTCGGCACGGCCGTGGCGGGACCCGTCGGCGGCGCGATCGGCCTGGCGGTCGGGGCGGCGATCGACAGCGCGGCGATCGACGCCCTGACCCCGGCCCGCCGGGTCGGGCCGCGCATCCCCGAGCTGCGGCTGTCGGGCGCCGCCGAGGGCGCGCCGATGGCGGCGGTGTTCGGCCGGGCTCGCGTGGCCGGCCAGGTGATCTGGGCGGCGCGGTTCAAGGAGCGCTGGATCGACGGCCGGTCCGGCGGCGGCGGCAAGGGGAGCCGCACGACCAGCGCCGCCTACAGCCTGTCGTTCGCCGTCGCCGTCTGCGAGGGGCCGATCGACGGGATCGGCCGGGTCTGGGCCGACGGCAAGCCGATGGACATGGCCGGGGTGGTCATGCGCGTCCACACCGGGGCCGAGGACCAGGTCCCGGACGCCCTGATCGCCGCCGTGGAGGGCGAGGCGCCGGCCTATCGCGGCACTGCCTATGTAGTGTTCGAGGATCTGCCGCTGGGGGCCTACGGCAACCGGCCGCCGCAGCTGTCGTTCGAGGTGTTCCATCGGCCGCGCGCCGCCGGCGCGCCGGCGGGCCTGGAGGAACGCCTGAAGGGCGTCTGCCTGATCCCCGGCGCGGGCGAGTTCGTCTACGCCACCGACCTGGTGATGCGCCGCGACGGCCTGACCCGGACCACGGCCGAGACCTTGAACAATACCGAGGGACGTCCCGACCTGGTGGTGTCGCTGGACCAGCTGCAGGCCCAGCTGCCCAACGTGGACGAGGTGACCCTGGTGGTCGCCTGGTTCGGCGACGACCTGCGCTGCGGGTCGTGTTCGATCCGGCCCAAGGTCGAGCAGGCGGCCAAGACGACGATCCCGTTCGACTGGCGGGTGAACGGCGTCGACCGCGCCGACGCCGCCGTGGTCTCGCGGAACGGGGGCGGCCCGGCCTATGGCGGCACGCCGGCCGACCGGGCCGTGCTGCAGGCCATCGCCGAGCTGAAGCGGCGCGGCCTGAAGGTGACCCTCTATCCGTTCGTGCTGATGGACGTGCTGGCCGGCAACGGCCTGCCCGATCCGTACGGCGGCGCGGCGCAGGGCGCCTATCCCTGGCGTGGCCGGATCACCTGCCACCCCGCCGCCGGCCGGCCGGGCTCGCCGGACAGGACCGCCGCCGCCGGGGCCCAGGTCGCCGGCTTCTTCGGCGCGGCCACGGCGGGCCAGTTCGGGGCGGCGGACGGCTTGCCGACCTACAGCGGTCCGGCCGGCGACTGGGGCCTGAGGCGGATGCTGCTGCACTACGCCAAGCTGGCCCAGCTGGCGGGCGGGGTGGACGGCTTCATCCTGGGCTCGGAGCTGAGCGGCCTGACCACGGTGCGCGACGGGGCCTCGTCCTATCCGGCCGTGAGTGCGCTGAAGAGCCTGGCCGGGGAGGTCCGCGGCCTGCTGGGGCCGGCGACGAAGCTGGGCTACGCCGCCGACTGGAGCGAATATTTCGGCCACCAGCCGGCCGACGGCTCCGGCGACGTCCACTTCCACCTCGATCCGCTGTGGAGCGACGCCAACATCGATTTCGTCGGCATAGACTTCTACCCGCCGATGGCCGACTGGCGCGACGGCGACGACCACCTGGACGCGGGGGCGGGCGGGCCGCACGACGTGGATTACCTGCGCGCCAACCTCGCGGGCGGCGAGGGCTACGACTGGTTCTACGCCTCCGACGCGGCGCGGGCGGCCCAGGTCCGCACCCCGATCGCCGACGGCGCCCATGGCGAGCCCTGGGTGTTCCGGCCCAAGGACCTGCTGTCGTGGTGGAGCAAGCCGCATTTCAACCGTCCCGGCGGCGTGCGCGCCGCGACGCCGACCGCCTGGGTCCCGCGGTCCAAGCCGCTGCGGCTGGTCGAGTTCGGCTGCGGCGCGGTCGACAAGGGCGCCAACGCCCCGAACCTGTTCGTCGATCAGAAGAGCGCCGAGAGCGCCCTGCCGCCGTTCTCGGACGGGACCCGCGACGAGGTCGGCCAGCGGCGGGCGCTGGAGGCGGTGCTGGCCCACCTGGCCGACCCGGCCGCCAATCCGGTCTCGCCGGTCTATGGCGGGCCGATGATCGCGGGCGCGGCGGCCTGGTGCTGGGACGCCCGGCCATTCCCCGACTTCCCGGCCCGGAGCGCCATCTGGGCCGACGGGCCCAACTGGACCCTGGGGCACTGGCTGAACGGCCGGGCCGGGATCGCTCCCCTCCCGGAGCTGATTGCAGCCCTGGCCCAGCGGGCCGGCGCGGCGATCGACCCGGGCGAGGCCGGCGGCTCGGTCGTCGGCTACGTGGTCGACCGGCCAATGCGGCTGCGCGACGCCCTGGCCCCGCTGCTGGAGGCCTTCGCCCTGGACCCCGTCGAGCGCCAGGACGGCGTCGCCCTGGCCGGCCGCTCGGGCGCGGCGGTCCTGACCCTCGGCGACGACGACCTGGCCTGGCCGGAGGATCGGCCCGCCCCGCTGAGCACCGCCCGCACCCTGGCCGCCCCGGTCCAGGCCCTGCGCCTGCGCTTCATCGACGCCGCCCGCGACTACCAGACCGGTTCGGTGATCGTCCGCCGCGACGGCGGGGAGGGGAGCGCCGACCTCGACGCGCCGCTGGTGCTGGCCGCCGCCGACGCCCGGGGCGTGGCCGAGCGGCTGCTGGCCGCCGCCGACCCGCGCGAGGCGACCGTCCACCTGTCGCCCCTGGCCGCCCTGCGGTTGGAGCCTGGCGACCGGCTGGCGCTTGACGGCGCGACCTGGCGGGTGACGCGGATCGACCTGGACGAGCATCCCCGCGCCCAGCTGGCGCCGGCGGCCGATCCGGTGCGGGTCCACGGCGACCTGGATTGGTCGCCCGCCGCGCCGCGCGAGGTTCCGGGGCCGCCCGTGCTGCACGTTTTGGACCTGCCGGGCCAGATGGACGAGCGGCCGCTGCTGGCGGTGGCCGCCTCGCCCTGGCGGGCCTTCGACATCCATGCCGGCGTCGGCGTCGAGGCCCTGCGCGCGCGGGCCACGGCCGCCGCGCCGGCCACGGTGGGCGTCACGCTGTCGGACCTGCCGGCCGGGCCGCTGCACCGCTTCGACCGCGCCACGCGCCTGACCGTGCGGCTGGAGGGCTCGGCGCCCGTCAGCCGCGACCGTTCAACGGTTCTGGCCGGCGCCAACGCCCTGGCCGTGCGCGGTGCGGCCGGTGAATGGGAGATCCTCCAGTTCCTGACCGCCGAGCCGGTCGGCGGCGACGCCTGGGTCCTGTCGGGCCTGCTGCGCGGCCAGGCCGGCAGCGATCCGGCCATGGCCGCCCTGACCCCGGCCGGGGCGGCGGTGGTGGTGCTGGACGAGGCCCTGGTCCGCGCCGATCTGGTCCCGGCCGAGCGCGGCCTGCCCTTGGTATGGCGCGCCGCCCCGGCCGGCGGCCCGGCCTCGGGGCCGTCGATGAGCCAGACGGCCGAGACTTGGCGCGGCCTGTCGGCCCGGCCGTGGTCGCCAGCCCACCTGCGGGCGCGGACCCAGGGCGGCGACACCGTCGTCACCTGGATCCGCCGCGCCCGCCTGGCCGGCGACGGCTGGGAGGCCGAGGTCCCGCTGGGCGAGGAGCGCGAGGTTTACCGCGTCGAGATCCTGGACGGCCAGACCGTGATCCGCGCGGCCGAAACGGCGACGCCGAGCTTCACCTACACCGCCGCCCAACGGGCCGTCGATTTCCCCGCTGGACCGACCGGGGCCCTGGCTGTCAGAGTCGCCCAAGGCTCGGCCCTGTTCGGCTGGGGCGCCGTGTCGCGGATCTTGCTGTGATAATAATGCAACATAACGCTTGCGCGCCGCGCCGAACGGCCTAATTGAGGCGTTCGCCTTTTTGAACTGACGTGAGGAGCCTCCTTGGCGCGCGACCCCTATCTGGAGCTTGGCGTTTCCCGCACCGCGAGCGCGGCGGAAATCCGCAAGGCGTTCCACAAGCTCGCCAAGCAGCATCACCCCGACGCCAACAAGGGCGACAAGAAGTCGGAGGAGAAGTTCAAGCAGGTCAGCGCCGCCTTCGACATCCTGGGCGACGCCGACAAGCGCAAGAAGTTCGACGCCGGCGAGATCGACGCAGACGGCCGCGAGACCATGCGCGGCGGCTTCGGCGCCGGCGGCTCGCCGTTCGGGGCCGGCTTCGGCGGACGCGGCGGCGGTTTCCGCAGCAGCGGCGGCGGCGAGGGTCCGGAGATCGACCTCAACGACCTGTTCGGCGACATCCTGGGCCGCAATCGCGGCGCGGGGGCCGGGGCGGGCTTCGGCGGCGGCTTCGCGGCCAAGGGGGCGGACGTGCGCGCCCGGCTCGACATCGACCTGGAAGAGTCGATCAAGGGCGGCAAGAAGCGCGTGGCCTTCTCGGACGGCCGCACGATCGACGTGACCATCCCGGCCGGCGCCCAGGAAGGCCAGACGCTGCGCTTGAAAGGACAAGGCAGCCCGGGCCGGGGCGGGCAGGGCGACGCCCTGATCGAGCTGGCCATCAAGCCGCACCCGATCTATCGGCCCGAGAACGGCGCCCTGGTCATGGACCTGCCGATCACCGTTCCCGACGCGGTGCTGGGCGGCAAGGTCGAGGCCCCCACCCCCGACGGCCCGGTGACCCTGACCGTCCCCAAGGGCTCCAACAGCGGCGCCAAGCTGCGGCTGAAGGGCCGCGGCCTGGCCGACGCCAAGGGCCACCGCGGCGACCTGTTCGCGCGGCTGGTGGTGACCCTGCCGGAAGGCCCGGACGCGGAGCTGGAGAAGTTCGCGGAGACGTGGCGGGAGAAGCGGCCGTATGCGCCGAAGCGGCGGTAGGGACTCGACCTAGTTCGGGCGCGTCGCCATCGGCGCAAGCTGGGCCAGGCAAGCTTCAAAAGCGTCAGTTGGCTGATCTGATAGGATGCGCTTGATGCACTGGGTCACCGCGGCGACCCGGCGGGCGCGCTGGTCCGTCAGGTTGGCCTCACACTGCACGGCTTTGGCGGACTGGTAGGGACTGAAGCCCCCGGCGGGTTCGGGGCGTGATGTTACGGCGGCGTCGAGGAGCCACGATGCGCTTGCTGATCAAGAAATGGGGCAATAGCGCCGCTGTGCGCATTCCCGCATCTGTGATGGCCGCCGCCTCGTTGAGCGTCGATCAGGCGGTCGATCTGCGCGAGGAGAATGGGCGTATCGTCATCGAACCCGTCTGCGGTCCAACCTATACCTTGGACGAACTGGTGGCGGACACGCGGCCCGAAACCTTTCCCGATGACGAGAGCTGCGGTCAGGCTATCGACCAGGAGACTTGGTGATGGCCCTTATGCCAGAAACTGGGTGACCTTGACTTGATGAGCCCCTCACCCCACCCCGTTCGGCAGCGCCGCCTTCTTGATCAGATAGGCTCCCTGGCCGATGCCGAAGCTGCCCAGCAGGGCGGTGTCGACGTCGGGGAGCTGGGTGGTGCGGACGATGTCGACCACGGTCAGGAACTCCCAGCTGGCGGCGGCGAAGATCACCGTGGCCACGCTGCTGATCAGGATCATCTGGAAGTCGCCCAGGTCGGCCGCGCCGAAGTCGTTGAGCACCAGGTCGGCGAAGCGGGGCCGGGCGGCCGGGGCGGCGGCGGTCGCGTCGGCGGCGGCGGCCGCGCTCGCGTCCTTCTGCACGGCCACCACCTTGGCGGCGCCGAACGACAGGCCCGAAAGCCCGGTCATGGCCAGGACGTTGGTGGTCATCGAGATGCCGCCCATGAACTCCCAGCCCAGGAACCAGGCGCGCAGGATCAGGGTGGCGCCGTAGACCATGGCCACGACGCCGAACCACAGCGCCATCTGGGTCTGGGAATTGCTCATGCGGTTGTCGTTGCCGACCAGGAACCGCCAGGGCCGGCCGGCGGTGGCCAGGCTGGCGAAGGCGGCGATCACCGCGAAGGCGGCGGCCAGGGCGATCGTCCGCTGCAGGGCCGGCACGGGCCGCGCCACCCGGGTGATCTGCACCACGCGCTGGGGATTCAACGGATCGTCCACGGTCAGCCAGACCCGGTCGCCGGGCCGGGCGCCCAGGCCCAGGGCCTGCTTGTCGGCCGGCCGGTCGACGGTCAGCACCACCGGGCCGGGAGCGCCGGTCGGCAGGAAGGTCAGCTGGGCGGCGTTGGCCCCCAGCTTCGAGGGCTGGATCCCGACGGCCTGGATCACGCCGTCGGCCGGAGTCGGGGTGATGCTGGACGGCGGCGGCGTGTCGGCGGCGGCCGTCGCGGCCAGGCCCGCCAGGCCCGCCAGGCCCAAGGCCAGGCCGCAAGCCAGGGCCGCGCCGCGCAGATGTCCAGACCGCCGCATGCGCTTTCCCCAAAAAGACCTTCCAGGACCCGACGTCGCGTCGAGGCGTTCGGCTGCAATCCACCGCCTTGCACGCGAGGATTGCACGCTAGAACCGCGTTATTTGACTGGCAAGCCCGTGACGCAAGCGCCGTCTCCGGCGTTTCCGCGCCGGGATCGGCCGGATGACGCCAAGCTGGGCTTTCGTTCGCCGAATCCGTGACATAACGACGTTGCCCGTCCATAACGGCCGTGTTCAGCCTCTATTCAGCCGCAGCGCTCTAAACCGGAGTCCATGAAGCCGATCCATTTCCTCTTCGCCGCCGTTCTGGCCGCCGCCGCTCTCCCGGGCGCAGCGTCCGCCCAGCGCGGCCCGGACTCGCTGGGCGCCGACTGGCGCGCCCGGCAGGACCAGGCGCGTGGGGGCGTGCAGTCGGGCCAGCTGGTGCCGCTGGGCCGGGTGATCGAGCAGATCGGCCGCCGCACGCCGGGCCGCGTGCTCGACGCCGGCCTGGAAGGCCCCAACTACCGCGTCCGCTGGGCCACGACCGACGGCCGCCGCATCGACTTCATCGTCGACGCCCGGACCGGTCAGATCCTCAGCGCCGACTAAGTTCCTATGTTCAGCGTCACGAGACGGAAGGCCCCTCCATGCGCATCCTGCTTGTCGAAGACGATCCCGACCTGTCGCGCCAGCTGAAGCTGGCCCTGGGCGACGCGGGCTACGCCGTCGACCACGCCGCCGACGGCGAGGAGGCCCAGTTCCTGGGCGAGACCGAACCCTACGACGCCGTGGTGCTGGACCTGGGCCTGCCCAAGGTGGACGGCGTCTCGGTGCTGGAGCGCTGGCGGCGCGGCAACGTCGCCACCCCGGTGCTGATCCTGACCGCGCGCGGCTCGTGGAACGAGAAGGTCGCGGGCTTCGACGCGGGCGCCGACGACTACCTGACCAAGCCCTTCCACACCGAGGAGCTGCTGGCCCGCCTGCGCGCCCTGCTGCGCCGCTCGTCCGGCCACGCCTCGCCGACCCTGTCGTGCGGCGGCCTGCGCCTGGACCCGCGCGCCGCCCGGGCCAGCGTCAACGGCGAGCCGCTGCGCCTGACCTCGCTGGAATACCGCCTGCTGCACTACATGATGATGCACCAGGGCCGGGTGATCGGCCGCACCGAGCTGGTCGAGCACCTGTACGACCAGGACTTCGACCGCGACAGCAACACCATCGAGGTGTTCATCGGCCGGCTGCGCAAGAAGCTGGGCAGCGACCGCATCGAGACCGTGCGGGGCCTGGGCTACCGCCTGACGCCGCTGGAAGGCGAGACCAGCGAGTGATCCCCCGCGGGAGCGCCTAGCCGTGTGGGACCTCAGCAAGCGTTCGCTGGTCCGGCGGCTGGTGCTGCTGGCCGCGGCCTGGAACCTGGTGGTGCTGGTCCTGGCGGGGGTCTTCCTGACCGCCCAGTTCCGCGACGCGGCGATCCGCCGGTTCGACCAGTCGCTGGCCGTGCTGACCGACGACCTCTATGCCGGCTCGACCGTCGAGGACGGGGTGCTGAAGGCCCCAGTCCTGACCGACATCCGCGCCACCCGGGCCTATTCCGGCCGCTACTGGACGATCTTCGACCAGCCGGCCGGGGGCGGCGGGCTGAACGTGGTCGAGCGCTCGCGCTCGCTGTTCGACAGTGACCTGACGATCCCCGTCGAGCAGTCCGAGCGGCTGATGTCGGAGCCGGGCAAGACGCTCTATTTCGACTTGAAGGGCCCGCAGAACCGGCCGTTGCGGGCCGCCGCCCTGCTGGCCCGGCTGCCGGGCTATCCGCGGCCGGTGGTGTTCATCGCCGCCGAAGACCGTTCGCCGATCGACGCCGACGCCGACCGCTTCGGGCGCATCACCAGCCTGGCCCTGGTCATCCTGGGCGTCGGCTTGATCGCCGCGGTGGTGGTGCAGGTGCGGGTCGGCCTGCTGCCGCTGTTCCGCCTGCGGCGCGAGGTGGCCTCGGTGCGGCGCGGCAAGGCCGAGAAGCTGGAAGGGACCTATCCCGAGGAGCTGGCCCCGCTGGCCGTCGAGCTGAACGCCCTGCTGACCCATAACCAGGAGGTGGTCGAGCGCCAGCGCACCCACGTCGGCAACCTGGCCCACGCCCTGAAGACCCCGCTGTCGGTGATGCTGACCGAGGCCGGCCAGCGGCCCGGCGCCCTGGCCGAGGTGGTCGAGCGCCAGGCCCAGACCATGCGCGAGCAGGTCGACCACCACCTGCGCCGGGCGCGCGCCGCCGCCCGCTCCCAGACCTCGGGCGAGCGCACGCCGGTCGAGCCGATCATGGACGAACTGGCCGTGACCCTGGAGCGGATCTTCCAGGACAAGGGCGTGGAGATCGACTGGCGGTGCCCCGAGGACCTGTGCTTCCAGGGCGAGCGCCAGGACTTCATGGAGCTGGCCGGCAACGTGATGGAGAACGCCGGCAAGTGGTGCAAGGGCAAGGTGCGGGCCGAGGCCGTGGCCAGCTCGCCCGAGCGGATGACCCTGACCGTCGACGACGACGGCCCCGGCCTGCCGCCCGACCGCTGGAGCGACGCCCTCAAGCGCGGCCAGCGGATGGACGAGCACACGCCCGGCTCGGGCCTGGGCCTGTCGATCGTCGACGAACTGGCCCGCGCCTACGGCGGCTCGGTCACCCTGGGCGCCTCGCCGCTGGGCGGCCTGAGGGTGACCCTGGTGCTGCCGCGGTCGGAGGGATGACGCTTCTCCTCGCCCGCGCAGCGGGGGAGGTGGCGCGGCGCCGATAGGCGACGTGACGGAGGGGGCGTCCAGGCCGTTCCGCTCCTCCGTGAATATCGCAACCAGATCGTCGAACCTCTCCGACGGCCCCTCCATCCCGCCGCGTATTCGCGGCGCGCCACCTCCCCCGTTTCACGGGGAAGGAGAGTAAATCCACCTATCCGCACAACCCAACATTTCGCGGCCGCCGGCGAACACCGGCAGCGACCTTTCGACGCTGTCGTTCGCGCCGCGAAAACTTATGGTTTCGGAAAGTCTTAACCTCGTTGGCGACATGGTTGACGCGGCCCGGAGCGGGCCCGTCCGGTGGGGGGTTATGGCAGCGATCGCCGCCAACAAGTTGCTGATGGTCCGGAAGCTGGTGGAAACCGCGCCCGACGCCGCGCTGCGCAGCCTCGAGCTGGCCCTGGCCGGTCCGGCCGGCGGGCAGGGCGCGCTGGCGGCCGTGCGCGGCCTGGTCGAGGACGAGGTCGCCGCCCGCTATGTCCGCAACAGCGTGCTGGCCCCGATCGTCCCGCTGTGCGCCGCCCGCGGCGCCGAGCAGACCGCGTTCCCGCCCCGCGTCCTGACCCTGCTGTGGGCCGCCCTCAAGCAGCAGGCGCCGAAGAAGGTCGAGGAGGCCGCGGCGCGCTGCAATCCGTGGGACCTGGAGCAGGGCCCGCCCGACGTCTTCAACGAACTGTGCAAGATCGCCGCACGGGGCCTGCGCGCCCAGACCGAGGCGGGCTTCCAGGCGCTGGACGCCCTCTGCGACATCGACGAGCTGGCCTCGTGCCTGGAGCTGTCGGTCATCGTCCGCGCCGCCTTGCCCAGGCTGCAGGAATGGGTCAGCAAGATGAGCGAGGAGCGCGCCTCCTCGGCCCGGCTGGCCTACAAGGACGCCTGCGCCATCCGCCCGGACGCGGGGCCGCTGCTGTTCGAGATGCTGGCCGCCCACCTGCCGGACGACTGGCGGATCCTGCGGGTGA
This sequence comes from Caulobacter sp. UNC279MFTsu5.1, assembly GCF_900114015.1. Lineage (GTDB taxonomy): Bacteria > Pseudomonadota > Alphaproteobacteria > Caulobacterales > Caulobacteraceae > Caulobacter. Next base: position 136,657 of record NZ_FORN01000005.1, read on the forward strand.
TCTCGGCGGTCATGGACCGGCCGAACGACAAGTTCTGGGCCTCGTCGGAGGTCGGGGTGTTCGGCGAGCGGGTGCTGGCCGACATCGAGAAGAACATCGACTTCATCTCGAGCTTCGACCTGGCCAAGGGCGAGGCCGAGGGCCGCCGGGCCGCCGGCGCCGCCCAAAGGACCGCCCAGCAGATCACCGAGGTCGAGCAGTCGGTGAACCTGGCCAAGGACGGTCCCTGGGGCCGGCGCATCGCCAAGCACAAGCAGGCCGTCGCCCAGGCGGTCGAGGCGCGGATGAACGCGGCCGAGAAGGAGCTGCTGGCGGCCCTGCCGCTGCGGCCGATCTCGATCCTCGGCGGCAAGAAGGGCAAGGGCGTGCCGCAGCTGACGGCCGAGCCCGACGCGGACCAGACCCGGCGGCTGACGGCGGTGCTGGTGTTCATCGCCGAGATCCGCGGCTGCGCCGCCCAGAGCGGCTACGGCGCCAGCCGCGCCAAGGTGCTGGAAAAGCTGAACGGCCGCCTGGACCAGTACATCGAGGACATCCTGCACATCGTGCGCACCGGCGACGGCGGCGACCAGGGCCTGGCGCGCCTCTATGTCGACCTGGCCGCCGGCTACATCGCCTACAGCCGCGACGAGAAGACCGCCGAGATTGTCCGCCGCCGGGCCGCGGCGGCGATGGCGGCGGCGGCTTAGGGCCGCCGCGCCCCTTAAGCGATTTTTTCGCTAACGGCCGGCCCCGTTTCCCCGCTAACACGCGCTCATGATCGCTTTCTGGATCGCCGCGGCGGGATTGTCGGCCGTCGTCGCCGCCCTGATGCTGCGCGGCGCCGCGCGGGCGTCGCTGGGCGTGAGCGACGACGCCAGCCTGGCCGTGCATCGGCGGCAGCTGTCCGAGATCGACGACCTGGCCGAGCGGGGCTTGCTGGCCGACGCCGAGCTGAAGGGCGCGCGGGCCGAGGCCGGCCGCCGGCTGCTCGCCGCCGCCGACCACCAGGCGCCGTGGCCGCCGGCCAATCCCAGGCTGCGGCCGCTGGTCCTGGCCCTGGCCGCCGCCGCCCCGCTGCTGGCCGTCGGGCTCTACGGGCTGGTCGGCGCGCCGGGCCTGGCCGACCAGCCGTTCCTCAAGCGCGTGGCCGAATGGCGCAACACCGATCCCGCCCAGCTGGAGCCGCGCAAGATCGCCGCCGTGCTGGAGCAGATCGCCGTCCAGCGCCCGACCGATCCCGAGCCGCTGAAGAACCTGGCTCTGGCCCGGATGGCGGCCGGCGACGCCACCGGCGCGTCCCAGGCCCTGCGCCGCGCCGTGATCCTGGCCCCGGACCGCGCCGACCTGTGGGTCGGGCTGGGCGAGACCTTCGTGGCCGACGGCCAGGGCGAGATCGGGACCGACGCCCGCAAGGCCTTCGCCGAGGCCCTGAAGCGCGACCCGAAGAACGTCAGCGCCCGCTACCACCTGGGCCTGGCCCGGATCGCCGACGGCGACGTCCAGGGCGGCCTGGCCGACTGGAAGGCCCTGCTGGCCGACCTGCCGCAGAACGATCCGCGCCGCATGGGCTTCGGCCACCAGATCGCCCAGGTCCAGGCCGACGGCGGTTTGCGCGCCGAGGCCGCGCCGACTGGCCAACCGGCCGAGGCGGAGGGCTCCAATGTCGAAGGCTTTATCCGGGGCATGGTCGCCAGCCTGGCGGCCAAGCTCGAAGCCAATCCCGACGATCCCGATGGCTGGATCAAGCTGACGCGGGCCTACGCCGTGCTGGGCGACGCCGGCCGCCGCGATGCGACGCTGGCCAAGGCCCAGGCGCGCTACAAGGATCAGCCCAAGGTGCTGGCCGCCCTGCGCCAGGCCGCCCAAACACCCGCCCAAGGGACTCCCGCCCAGAAGGCCCAGCCATGAGTTTCCTGCCCAAATCCCGTAAGGCGCGCCGCCGCCTGACCGTCCTGGCCGTCGCCGCCCCGGTGGTGGCCCTGGCCGTCGGCCTGGCCCTGTGGGGCATGCGCGACGCCATCTCGCTGTTCTACACCCCAGCCCAGGCCGCCGCCGCCCATGTGCCGGCCGGCCGCAAGGTGCAGCTGGGCGGGCTGGTCAAGGCCGGCAGTGTCGTCAAGCATCCGGACGGCCTGGTCGAGTTCGTGGTCGCCGACCAGCGCTCCACCGCCCTGGTCCGCTACAAGGGCGACCTGCCGGACCTGTTCCGCGAAGGGCAGGGCGTCGTGGCCTCCGGGGCTTTCGACGCGTCCGGGGCCTTCGTCGCCAAGCAGGTGCTGGCCAAGCACGACGAGCGCTACATGCCGCGCGAGGTCGCCAAGGCCCTGAAGGAACAGGGCGAGTGGCGCGGTGACGGCCAGGCGCCGTCGTATCAGGGCTACAAGCCCGGGAAGCCGACGACGTGAGGTCGGCTCGCCTCCTTCCTTCTCCCCTTGCGGGAGAAGGTGTCGCGCAGCGACGGATGAGGGGTCTCTCAGACCCGTCCGCGCGCCCCCTCATCCGACCTGCTTCGCAGGCCACCTTCTCCCGCAAGGGGAGAAGGAGAGGTCTCTCATGATCACCGAATTCGGCGCCTACGCCCTGGTCCTGGCCCTGGTCCTGTCGGCCCTGCAGCTGATTCTGTCGGCGGTCGGCGGCGCGCGGCGCTCGTCGCTGCTGGCCGGGGCCGGGCGCGGGGCGGCGGTCGGCGCCTTCCTGTGCACGGCCCTGGCCTTCCTGGCCCTGGTCCACGCCTTCGTGGTGTCGGACTTCTCGGTGGCCAATGTGGCGGCCAATTCCCACACCGCCAAGCCGATGCTCTACAAGGTGGCCGGCGCCTGGGGCAGCCACGAGGGCTCGATGCTGCTGTGGTGCCTGGTGCTGACCGGCTACGGCGCGGCCGTGGCCAGCTTCGGCGAGGCCCTGCCGCCGCGCCTGCGGGCCTACGCCGTGGCGACGCAAGGCGCGCTGGGCGTCCTGTTCCTGGCCTACACCGTCTTCGCCTCCAACCCGCTGGCGCGGCTGGTCGACGTCCCGGTCGAGGGCGCGTCGCTGAACCCGCTGCTGCAGGACCCGGCCTTGGCCTTCCACCCGCCGTTCCTCTACTGCGGCTATGTCGGCTTTTCGGTGGTGTTCTCGTTCTCGATGGCCGCCCTGATCGAGGGCCGGGTCGACGCGGCCTGGGCGCGCTGGGTGCGGCCCTGGACCCTGGCGGCCTGGAGCTTCCTGACCGTCGGCATCACCCTGGGCGCCTTCTGGGCCTATTACGAGCTGGGCTGGGGCGGCTGGTGGTTCTGGGACCCGGTCGAGAACGCCAGCTTCATGCCCTGGCTGATCGGCTCGGCCCTGCTGCATTCGGCCGTGGTGCTGGAAAAGCGCGGCGCCCTGCCGGGCTGGACGGTGTTCCTGGGCCTGGCGGCCTTCACCTTCTCGATGCTGGGCGCCTTCCTGGTGCGCTCGGGCGTGCTGACCAGCGTCCACGCCTTCGCCGTCGACCCGACGCGGGGGATTCTGCTGCTGACCATCATGGGGATCACGGCCGGAGCCGGCTTCGTGCTGTTCGCCCTGCGCGCGCCCAGCCTGAACAGCGGCGGCCTGTTCGCCCCGGTCAGCCGCGAGAGCGCCATCGTCCTGAACAACATCATCCTGTCGACGGCCACGGCCGTGGTGCTGGTGGGCACCCTGTTCCCGCTGATCCGCGAGGCGACCGACGGCGAGGCGGTGTCGGTGGGCGCGCCGTTCTTCAATCTAACTTTTGTTCCTCTGATGGTGCTGGCCATGGCCGTGCTGCCGGCCGGGCCGCTGCTGGCCTGGAAGCGCGGCGACGCCCGGCTGGTGGTGCGCCGTCTGTGGCTGGCCCTGGCCCTGGCCGCGATCCTTGGCCTGGTCGCCTTCGCCGTCGTCGCCCCGCGCAGCGCCCTGGCCAGCGCCGGGCTGGTGGTCGGCTTCTGGCTGATCGGCGGGGCGGTGCTGGAGCTGGCCGAGCGGGTCAAGGCCTTCCGCGCCCCCTGGGCCGAGGTTCGCCGCCGGCTCACGGGCCTGCCGCGCGGCGCCTGGGGCACGACCCTGGCCCATGCCGGCCTCGGGATCTTCGTGCTGGGCGCGTCGTTCGAGACCACCTGGCGGGTCGAGGCGGCCCAGGCCCTGAGCCTTGGCGGGCAACTGAAGCTGGGCGCCTACGAACTGGCCCTGACCGACGTCGGCACGGTGGAGGGCAGCAACTACATCGCCGAGCGCGGGATCGTGAAGATCACCAGGGCCGGGGCGCCGGTCTGCGAGGCCCGGCCCGAGCGGCGCTTCTATCCGACCGGCAAGCAGACCACCTCGGAGGTGGCGATCTGCCCCAAGGTGCTGGACGATCTCTATGTGGTGCTGGGCGAGCGCCGGGCGGGGCAGGGCGGCCAGCCGGCCTGGCTGGTGCGGGCCTTCGTCAATCCGTGGGTGCGGCTGATCTTCCTGGGGCCGCTGGTCATGGCCATCGGCGGCCTGGTCTCGCTGTCGGACCGCCGCCTGCGGTTCGGCGTGGCGCGGAAGGCGGAGAAGGCGGCATGAGGCCGGTGTTCTCGGTCCTTCTCCCCTTGCGGGAGAAGGCGGCTCGCGTAGCGGGTCGGATGAGGGGTTTCTCCGATCTGGTCGTGCGACCCCTCATCCGTCGGCTGCGCCGACACCTTCTCCCGCAAGGGGAGAAGGGGCGGGGCATGCTTGTGGCGCTTGCGGCGGCGGCATGCCTCGCCGGCGCCGCCGCCGATCCGGCCGAGCGCCTGCCCGATCCCGTCCAGGAAGCCCGGGCCCGCGCGATCTTCCGCGAGGTGCGCTGCCTGGTCTGCCAGAACGAGTCGATCGACGATTCCGAGGCCGCCCTGGCGGGCGATCTGCGTTCCATCGTGCGCGACCAAGTGAAGCAGGGACGCAGCGACCCGCAGATCCGCGCGTTCTTGGTCGAGCGCTACGGCGAGTTCGTGCTGCTCAAGCCGCCGTTCTCGGCCGGCAACGCCCTGCTCTGGGCCACGCCAGGGATTGCGCTGATCCTGGGCGGCGTGCTGATGGTGCTGCTGCTGCGCCGGCGAACCGCGTCTGCGGCGGACGGTGAAGATACGCAGGCGCTTTCTCAGGTGGAAGAGGCGCGTCTTCAGGTGTTGTTGAAGGACGAATGACACGATTGCGCCGCGAAGACGCCGCAAGACCATCTTGAGCGTGGACGCATGATCTCTTCGAAGACCATTGCGCCTTTCGCCAGCGCAACTAGGTTCTCAGGCCAAGGACCCGGCGCCGCGCGCCGTGGGTGAGGAAAGACGTACGATGGCTGCTAGGAAGTCTGGTTTCTTTGTCGGTGCGGTGGCCGGCGCGGGCGTGGCCTGCGCGGCGCTGGCCGGAGTGGGCATGCGCATGGCCCCCGCGGGCGCGGCCGAGCCGGCCCAGGTGATCCGCACCTCGGGCGCTCCCGCCCCGATGTTCGCGCCGCCGCCCGGCGCGCCGATGTCGTTCGCCGACATCTTCGAACAGGTCTCGCCCGCCGTGGTGCAGATCGACGTGACGTCCAAGGCCGCCGCGGCTCCGCGCCTGCGCATCCCCGGCCTGGAAGGCTTCGACATCGTGCCCAAGGGCCAGAAGGGCGAGGACGGCGAAGAGGCCCCGGGTCCCAAGCAGCAGTCCTCCGGCTCGGGCTTCTTCATCTCGGCCGACGGCTATCTGGTGACCAACAACCACGTCGTGGCCGACGCCGACGACGACGGCATCAATGTCGTGCTGAAGGACGGCCGCGAGCTGAAGGCCACCATCGTCGGCCGCGACGAGGGCACCGACCTGGCGGTGCTCAAGGTGGTCGATCCCAAGGCCAAGGGCGCGGCGTTCCCGTTCGTGAACTTCGAGAACCAGGCCAAGCCGCGGGTCGGCGACTGGGTGATCACCATCGGCAACCCGTTCGGCCTGGGCGGCACCGCCACGGCCGGCATCATCTCGGCCTATAACCGCGACCTGGGCGACAGCTCGTCGACCTTCGTCGACTACATCCAGATCGACGCGCCGATCAACCGTGGCAACTCGGGCGGCCCGTCGTTCGATATCTACGGCCGGGTGATCGGGGTCAACACCGCGATCTTCTCGCCGACCGGCGGCTCGGTGGGCATCGGCTTCGCCATCCCCGCCGATGTGGCCGAGGCCACCGCCAAGCAGCTGATCAGCGGCGGCAAGGTGGTGCGCGGCTATATCGGCGCGCAGATCCAGCCCTTCACCAAGGAAATGGCCGACGCCCAGGGCCTGGGCGACGTCAAGGGCGCGATCGTCGCCGACCTGGTGGCCGGCGGTCCGGCCCAGAAGGGCGGCCTGATGCCCGAGGACGTGATCACCGCCGTCAACGGCGTGGAGATCAAGAACAGCTCGGAGCTGACCCGCGAAGTGGCCAAGGGCCGTCCGGGCGACACCCTGAAGCTGTCGGTCCTGCGCGGCGGCAAGCCCCGCATGATCGAGATCAAGTCGGGCGTGCGTCCGACCGAGAAGGAACTGTCGCTGAACGACGACGACGGCGAGGAGGGCGGCGCCGACGCGCCGGCCAAGCCGCAGGTCCAGAAGTCGGAAGCCCTGGGCATGACCCTGGTCCCGATCGACGAGGCGGCCCGCCGCACCTACAGCATCGACCCGGCCGTCAAGGGCGTGCTGATCGACGGCGTGAAGGCCAATTCCGACGCCGGCGAAAAGGGCCTGCGCAAGGGCGACGTCCTGACCAGCGTCAACGGCGATCCGGTCTCGTCGGCCGCCCAGGTGTCGTCGGCGGTCGAAGCGGCCAAGAAGCTGCAGCGTCCCAGCGTCAACCTGCGGATCGTCCGCGCCGGTCGTCCCACGATCGTGCCGCTGAAGATCGCGCCGTAGGGGCGTCAGGGTAACGACGATACGCGGGGGCTTTCGCCCGCGCGCGGATCACGTCACCATCGCCGGGACGTGATGACAACACGATAGAGGGCGTCATCGATTCGCACGGTGGCGCCCTTTCGTGCATCTGGGGCAAGGTCTGAGGATTGGGCATGCGTATTCTGATCATCGAGGACGACCTCGAAGCGGCGCAGGCGATGCGCCACGGCCTGACCGAGGCCGGCTACGACTGCGTCCACGCGCCCGACGGCGAGGCCGGCCTGACCGAGGCGGGCAAGGGCAAGTTCGACGTGATGATCGTCGACCGGATGATGCCCAAGAAGAACGGTGTCGAGGTGGTCGAGACCCTGCGCCGCGAGGGCGACCAGACGCCGGTGCTGTTCCTGTCGGCCCTGGGCGAGATCAACGATCGCGTCACCGGCCTGCGGGCCGGGGCCGACGACTACCTGGTCAAGCCCTACGCCTTCGCCGAACTGATCGCCCGGGTCGACGCCCTGTCGCGCCGCCGCGAGACCGGCGCCGTGGCCACGACCCTGAAGGTCGGCGAGCTGGAGATGAACCTGATCAACCGGACGGTCCATCGCCAGGGCAAGGAGATCGACCTGCAGCCCCGCGAGTTCCAGCTGCTGGAATTCATGATGCGCCACGCCGGCCAGTCGGTGACCCGCACCATGCTGCTGGAGAAGGTGTGGGAATACCATTTCGACCCGCAGACCAACGTCATCGACGTGCACATCTCCCGCCTGCGCTCGAAGATCGACAAGGGCTTCGACCGGGCCATGCTGCAGACCGTGCGCGGGGCGGGCTACCGCCTCGATCCGTAGGCGGGGGCGGGCGGGTGAACAGAGGTTCACTTGCTCGCGCCGCCCCGGGCGGTCATCTACGGCTTAGCGGAGAAAGGCTCCGCCTGAAGAGTTTCGCTGACCCATGCGCCTGCCGCGCCTGATCCGATCCACGCCGTTCCGGCTGACCCTGCTGTTCCTGGCGCTGTTCGCGGCGGCCGCGAGCGCGTTCCTCGGCTACATCTACATCGCCACCGCCGGCGAGGTGAACCGTCGCGCCGACGCCGACATCACCCGCGAGATGGAGAGCCTGGAGGCCGCCTACCGGGTGGGCGGGGTCAACGCCCTGAACCAGACCATCGTCGAGCGCGCCACTGGCGAGCGGCCGTTCCTGTACCTGCTGCTCGACAAGGACGGCAAGCGGATCTCCGGCTCGATCGAGGAATCGCCGATCGATGGTTTCACAGGCCCGGGGCCGACCTGGGAGACCTTCAAGCTCACCGAGACCGACATCGACGGCGCCGAGGTCAAGCGCGCGGCGCGCGGGGTGCAGGAGCGGCTCAGCGGCGGCGAGGCCCTGTTCGTCGGGGCCGACGTCCAGGAGTCGGAAGGCTATGTGATGAAGATCGTCCGGGCCCTGCGCGGGGCCGGGGCGCTAGTCATCATCCTGGGTCTGGCCGGCGGGGTGCTGATCAGCCGCAACGTCTCGCGCAGCATGCAGGGCCTGGTCGACGTGGTGAACGCGGTGCGGGCCGGCGACCTGCACGCCCGGGCCCGGGTGCGCGGCACCCGCGACGAATATGACGAGCTGGCCGAGGGCCTCAACGACATGCTCGACCGTATCGAGCGGCTGATGGGCGGCCTGCGCCACGCCGGCGACGCCATCGCCCACGACCTGCGCTCGCCCCTGACCCGACTGCGGGCCCGGATGGAAGTGGCCCTGATCGACGCCGAGAACGGCAAGGGCGATCCGGTGGCGGCCCTGGAGACCGCCCTGGTCGACGCCGACGGCGTGCTCAAGACCTTCAACGCGGTGCTGGCCATCGCCCGTCTGCAGGCGGCAGGCGAGGCGCCGAACCAGGCCGTGTTCGACGCCAGCGAACTGGCCTCGGACATGGCCGAGCTCTACGAGGCCAGCTGCGAGGACAAGGGCCTGGACTTCAAGGCCGAGATCGTCCCGGCCCTGGGCGTGCGCGGCAACCGCGAATTCATCGCCCAGGCCCTGGCCAACATCCTCGACAACGCCATCAAATATACGCCCGAGGGCGGGGCGGTGATGCTGCGGGCCCGGCGCACCTCGTCGGGCGAGCTGGAGTTCTCGGTCACCGACACCGGTCCCGGCGTGCCCGAGGCCGACCGCGCCCGGGTCGTCCAGCGCTTCGTGCGGCTGGAGAACAGCCGCAGCGAGCCTGGGGCGGGCCTGGGCCTGTCGCTGGTCCAGGCGGTGGCCGCCTCGCACGGCGGGCGGCTGGAGCTGGCCGAAGGGCCCGGCGAGTACGGCGGCTTCGGTCCGGGCCTGCGGGTGGCGCTGGTGTTGCCGCGGGTGGAGTAGGGCGAAGCGGGACGCCCCCTCTACCGCCCGTACACCACGTCAAAACACCGTTCTCGCCCCAGCTTGGTCGGGCAGAACCCCGTTTCCTCGGACCCCTCGCGGATGACCACATAGCGGTCGCGCTTGCAGGCCCACCATTCCTCCTCGAAGTCGGGGCGGCCGTCCTGCTTGAACACCGGCTCGTCGCCCTGGGCGTAGAAGCGGGTCATGCCGGTTAGGCCGCCAAAGCTGCCCCAGCCGTTGACCAGGCCGCAGACCCGACCGTCGCGCCGCGCCCAGACCTTGCCCAGCTCCAGGGCGTGCGGCTGGGCCAGGCGGGCGATCAGCCGCGGCTTGACGCTGGCCCAGCGCACCCGCGCCATCGACCTGGCGTGGACGAGCCGCGCGCCCGTGGCCGGAGCCTTGGGCTCGACCTTCAGCTCGTACTGGACCGTGAACATCACCATCAGCCCCACGGCGAAGGCGACCAGGACTATGATGCTCAAGTCGAAGATCCTGACCGCCAGGGACCTGCGCCGGCTTCGCCGGCCGCGCGCCGCCGGCATCCTGAGAACGAAGGTCATAGTCTCGCCCCGCCTGTCGCCGCGTTCGGCTTACGTCTGTAGTTCTGAAAAGTTACAGATGTAATCCAAGCCGTCAAGCCGAGGGCGCAAAACGGCCGCGACCGACGTGATCAGTGATGCAGCTTGGGCAGGGTGATGCCGTCGACGGGGCTGTCGCCGACGAACCGGCCGGGCCAGGAGATCTCCTGGCTGGGCATGGGGCCGCGCGGGGTGACCGTCCAGACGCCCAGGGCGGTGACCACCGCGATCAGGGCGATCGCGGCGGCGCCGGCGGTCTGGCGGCGATAGCTGGGCTCGGGCCGGGCCAGCAGCTTGACCCGCAGCAACAGCGGATGGGCCGCGAAAAAGCAGGCCAGGGGCGAGCCGGTTCGGCGGGTGTGCGCCTCCAGCAGGGCCTCGGCGTAGGGGCGCCGCAGGTTGGGGCGCAGGCTCAGCACCGAGGCGTCGCAGGCCATCTCCTGGTCCAGCCGCGCGCACAGGGCGCCCAGGTGGATCAATGGATTGCACCAGCCCAGGACCTGGACGCCGGCGATGGCCAGGTTGGCGATCGGGTCGCCGCGCTTGATGTGGGCGCGCTCGTGCAGGTCGACCATCTTGCGCGCCTGCTCGTCGAAGCGGGTCGAGAAGTCGGCGGGCAGCACGATGCGGGGCCAGAAGACGCCCATCACCGCCGGGCCGGCGCGGCCGGCCTCGGCCCGGGCCCGGAAGGCGCGCTCCTGCAGCACGATCACCGTGGCTAGGGCGACGCCGCCGGCCAGCCAGACGGCCATCACCAGCACGGCGCGCTCCTCGCCCATCAGCGGCGGCGGCGCGCCCGAGCCCAAGGTCTCCGACAGGCTGGGGAACACCGTGGCGATGGCCGCCACCGGCACCAGGGCCCACAGGCGATAGGCCAGGCCCGCCCCGAACAGCGTCCGCATCGGGCCGCGCAGCAGCAGCACCAGCAGCACCGCGGCGGCGGCCGCCGCCTGGGTGCGCAACAGGGTCAGGGCCAGCAGTTCAGCCATCATGTTCGAGACCCTCGATCAGAGTCTTCAGTTGCTTGATCTCGTCGGTCGACAGGGCGCGATGCTGGGCGAAGTGCGCCACCAGCGGCGTCAGCTGGCCGTCGAAAAGGCGGTTGAGCAGGCTCTGGCTCTCGGCCTGCACATAGTCGGCGCGCTGGATGAGCGGGGCGTAGCGCGCCCGGCCGTCGATGCGATCCGACCGGATCGCCTTGCGCTTCAGCAGGCGGTTGATCAGCGTCTTGACCGTCGCCTCGCCCCAGCCCTGGGCCTCGGCCACCTCGGCCATGATCTCGTCCACCGTCAACGGCTGACGCGTCCAGAGCGCATCCATGATGCGGCTTTCGGCCTGGGTGATGTTCATGGCGTTCGGTCTCCGACGCCAACGATTACGCCTGTAACATAGACTGTCAAGCGACGGCGATCATGAGCAAGCTTTAACGCTCCCGATGCGACGGACGATGTTATGCGAGTCCTGTCGCCACCGAGGATTTCCGATGGATCGCCGCCATTTCCTGACATTGTCTCTGGTCGGCGCGGCCGCCCCGACCATGAGCTGGGCCCAGCAGGCCGCCCAATCCGCTCCGCCGCCGTTTCCGCCCGTCGACGCCCGCAGCGTCTGGCTGGTCGGCGACAGCGCCCCGCCCGATCCAGAGCGCACCGCCCGGCGCCTGGTCGAGCTGGCCCAGCGCGGCGGCAAGCCGCGGGATTCCTACCTGGCCAACGGCGCGGTCGCCGACCTGGAGGCGCGGTTCGCCAAGCTGCTGGGCAAGGAGGACTGCGCCTTCCTGGCGACAGGAACCCTGGCCAACCACCTGGCCGCCCGCGTCCTCGCAGGCGACGCCTCGCGGGTCATCGTTCCGCGCGAGAGCCACCTCTATCGCGACGAAAGCGACGCCACCCAGCTGCTGTCGGGTCTGAACCTCGTGCCCCTGGCCGACGGGCGCGCCGCGCCGGGTCTGGCCGAGATCAAGGCCGCCGTGGACGAGGCCGAGAACGGTCCCTATCCGTTGCGCGTCGGGGCGATCGTCCTGGAAAGTCCGGTGCGGCGGGTGAAGGGCGAGATGGTCGCCCCGGCCCTGATCCGCGAGATCGCCGCCTACGCCAGAGGCAAGAACATCAGACTGCACCTGGACGGAGCGCGTCTGCTGCTGGCCCCGCCCGGCTACGACATCGCCGGCGCGGCGGCGCTGTTCGATACGGTCTATGTCTCGCTCTACAAGTATCTGGATGCGCCGTTCGGGGCGGTGCTGGCCGGCGGCAAGGCCGACATCGCCAAGGTCCGCGACCTGCGCCACCGGTTCGGCGGCACGATCTACCAGGGCTGGCCCTGCGCGATCCTGGCCCTGGCCGCGCTGGACGATTTCGAGGCCCGTCACCGCGCCGCCTTCGCCGCCGCCGACCAACTGTTCGCGGCGCTGAAGGCCCAGGGGCTCGCGACCCTGAAACCCGCGCCCAACGCCTCGAACATCCGCGAACTGGTCCTCGCGCCGAAGAGCGCCGACGGGTTGTTCGACCGCATGCGCCAGGCGGGCGTGCGAATGGCCAGGGCCGAGAACGGCGTGGCGCCGATCTACATCAACGACACGCTCACCCGTCGGCCGGTCGAAGAGTACGTGAAGCTGTTCGCGGGGTAGGCGGTCCATTCCCGACAGCCTTCGTCCCTCGACTTGTTCCGGGGGACTGGTCCGGCCGGCCACCGCCCTTTCGAACCCCGGCTCGGGTTTCCCGCGCAAAACGGGTGACGGCGACGGCAGGGGATGACGGTGGAAGAGGGTCACGCCACAGTGCGCGCCATGACTCGCCTGCTCGAACGCCTCACCCCCTGCGGCCCCGTGGTCGATCCCAAGGCCGCCGAGCGGGCGCACGAGGCGATCACCCGGCGGGTCGGCGAGGCCGCGCCCCTGGTCGAGGCCGCCTGGCCGGCCCTGGCGCCGATCTTCGCCGCCTCGCCCTACCTGACCGGCCTGGCGCGCCGCGACGGCAAGCGCCTGCCCGCGATCCTGGACGGTGACCCCGAGGCGCGGCTGGGCCAGATCCTGGCCGCCGCCGAGGCCGTCGCCGCCGAGCCCGACTTCGAGGCCGCCCGCCGTCTGATGCGCGAGCTGAAGGCCGACCTGCACCTGCTGACCGCCCTGTGCGACCTCGGCGGGGTCTGGGACCTGGACGCGGTGACCGCCGCCCTGACCCGCTTCGCCGACGCGACCCTGCACGCGTCCCTGGCCCAGGCCGTGCGGCTGGAGGTGGCGCGCGGGGCCCTGACCCGCGTGGGCGAGGGCCCGGACGGCCCGGCCCCGGGCCTGTTCTGCGTCGCCATGGGCAAGCACGGGGCCTTCGAGCTCAACTATTCCAGCGACATCGACTTCTCGATCTTCTACGCGCCCGAGGCCCTGCCGGTCGCCGAGGGCGTCGAGCCGCAGGGCGTGGCGGTGCGCATCGCCAACCACCTGGGCCGGCTGCTGGCCGAGCGTACGGTCGACGGCTACGTGTTCCGCATCGATCTGCGCCTGCGTCCGGACCCGTCCTCGACCCCGCCGGCCATGCCGGTCGACGCGGCCCTCGACTACTACGAGAGCGTCGGCCAGAACTGGGAGCGGGCGGCGCACATCAAGGCGCGGATCGCGGCCGGCGACCGGGCCCGCGGCGAGGTGTTCCTGGCCGAGCTGCAGCCGTTCATCTGGCGCAAGAACCTCGACTTCGCGGCCATCGCCGACATCCACTCGATCAAGCGCCAGATCCACGCCTACAAGGTGGACGACCGGCTGACCGCCAAGGGGGCGGACCTGAAGCTGGGGCGCGGCGGCATCCGCGAGATCGAGTTCTTCGTCCAGACCCAGCAGCTGATCCTGGGCGGCCGCCATCCCGGCCTGCGCAGCCCTCGGACCCTCGACGCCCTGGCCGCCCTGTCGGACGCGGGGCATGTCACCCCCGAGGACCGCGACTACCTGACCAGGGCCTATCGCGACCTGCGCGCCCTGGAGCACCGGGCCCAGATGATCGCCGACGACCAGACCCACAAGCTTCCGGAGTCCGACGCCGACCGCAGGAAGGTGGCGGCCCTGTGGGGGCATGGCGCCCTGCGCAGCTTCGACGCGGTGGTCGGCCAGGTGCTCAAGGGCGTGAACCGCCGCTATGGCGCGCTGTTCAAGGGCGAGGAGGCGCTGTCCTCGCGGTTCGGCAGCCTGGTGTTCACCGGCGTCGAGGACGATCCGGAGACCCTGGCGACCCTGAAGCGCATGGGCTTTTCCCATCCCGAACGGGTGGCCGCCACCATCCGCGGCTGGCACCACGGTCATATCGCCGCCACCCGCACCGAGAGGGGCCGCGAGCTGTTCACCCGCCTGGCCCCGCGCCTGCTGGACGCCGCCAACGCCACCGGCGCGCCGGACGACGCCTTCAACCGGTTCGGCGACTTCTTCGCGGGGCTCAGCAGCGGCGTGCAGATCCAGTCGCTGTTCCTGGCCCAGCCGCGTTTGTTCGAGCTGATCGTCGAGGTCATGGCCTTCGCCCCGCGCCTGGCCAGCACCCTGGCCCGGCGGCCCACGGCCCTCGACGCCCTGCTCGACCCGGCCTTCTTCGGCCCCATCGAGATGCCCAGGGACGCCCCCTGGGACCCGGCCGACTTCGAGGGGGCGATGGACGCCGCGCGGCGGCTGTTCCGCGACCAGAGCTTCCGGATCGGCGTGCGGGTGATCAGCGGCACGGCCGGGGCCCGCGACGCCGGCGCCGCCTTCGCCGACCTGGCCGACCTGATCGTCGGCGGCCTGGCCCCGGCCGCCCTGGCCGAGGTCGAGCGGCTGGGCGGCGCCTTCCCGGGCCAGGTGGCGGTGGTCGCCCTGGGCAAGGCCGGCTCGCGCGAGATGACCGCCAAGTCGGACCTGGACCTGATGACGCTCTATGCGGCCGACGATCCAGCCGCCATGTCGGCGATCAAGGGCTGGGCCGCCGACAGCTTCTACGCCCGCTTCACCCAGCGCCTGACCTCGGCCCTGTCGGCCCCGACCGGCGAAGGCACGCTGTACGAGGTGGACCTGAAGCTGCGGCCCTCGGGCACCAAGGGGCCGGTGGCGGTCAGCTTCGCGGCCTTCGAGGACTATTACGAGCGCGAGGCCGAGACCTGGGAGCTGCAGGCTCTTACCCGCGCGCGAGTGATCTGGGCCTCGTCCCCCGCCTTCCAGACCCGCGCCGAGGCGGCGATCGCCGTCGCCCTGCGCCGGGCCCGCGACCCGGGCAAGACCGCCGTCGACGTGCTGGAGATGCGCCAGCTGATGGAGGACGAGCGGCCCGGCAAGGGCGACTGGGACCTGAAGCTCGCCCCCGGCGGCCTGGTCGACATCGAATTCGCCGCCCAGTTCCTGCAGCTGGCTCACGCGGCCGGCGGCGGGCCGCTGGCGCAGAACACCGGCGAGGCCCTGGCCGCCCTGGCGCGCGCGGGGCTTGGCGACGCGGCGGCCCTGGCGGCCCTGGAGGCGGCCTGGCGGCTGGAGCAGGACCTGTCGCAGCTGCTGAAGGTGGCGCTGGAGGACGGCCACCACCCCGACACCGAGCCCAAGGCGTTCCGGGCGCTGCTGGCCCGGGCCGGAGGCGTGCGCGAGTTCCGGTCGCTGAAGACCAAGCTGGCCAAGGCGAAGGTCGAGGCGCGAGCGGCGTTCGAGGCGGTGGTGAAGGCCTGACACCCGGAGGGGGCGCGCGTTCGTGCGACGAAGCGCGCCCCAAGCGTCCGGCTAGACCGTTTCCAGCTTTCGAGCGGCCGTCAGGTGCTTCACATAGGCCTCGTCGGTGGTGAAGGGGATCTCCTTCACGTCGATCAGCAGGCGCTTGTTCTGCCCGACGATCAGGATCTTGGGCAGGTAGAAGCCGCCGAACACGCCGTGGACGGCGTAGGGCGTCGTCCCCTGGCCCAGGGGACCGGTCCAACCCATCACGTCGATCGCCAGGCCGCCGACGAAATGGGGGTCGCGGACCAGCTGGATGCCGCTGGTGAAGTTGGGCGCGTGGCCCTTGACGTTGACGCTGAAGAAGCCCGGTTCGCGCAGGCCGGTCCAGACGTAGGTCGCCTCGGCCGTGTCGAAAGGCTCAGGACCATAGAAACCCATGACGCTCTCCCTGTGTCTCGAGTGGATCGTCCGCCGGCCGGCATGGACCGACGGAGGACGACGTCGCCGACGGTCGGCGGCGCTCGAGTGCGATCTATGCGCGAAATCGATCAAAATGCTAGTTAAAAGTGTATGGCGGCTTATCTCGCCTTTTTGGCGATCGCGCACGGCGCCGAGCGAGAACCGCCTTTGGCCTGTAACCATTGGACCGTTCAGGACGTATCTTCCAGGGTAGCCTCCCCGGAGCCCGCCATGCTGATCCGCCACGCCCCCGACCTGACCGACAACGACGTCACCGACCAGGCCCTGTACCTGCGGCGGCGCGAGTTCATCGGCGGGGCGGCGGGGCTGGGGCTGCTGGCGGCGGCCGGGACGGCCGGCGCGCGAGGCCTGGCCTACAAGCCGGGCTTCTCGACCACCGAGACGCCGACCCCGAAGAAGGACATCACCAGTTACAACAACTTCTACGAATTCGGGGTCAACAAGGACGACCCGTCCGAGAACGCCGGCGCGCTGAAGACCCGTCCCTGGACGGTCCGCGTCGACGGCGAGTGCGAAAAGCCGGCCAGTTTCGCCATCGACGACCTGATCAAGGGCCAGAAGCTGGAGGAGCGCATCTACCGCATGCGCTGCGTCGAGGGCTGGTCGATGGTGATCCCCTGGGTGGGTTTCCCGCTCAAGGACCTGCTGGCCCAGGTCAAGCCGACCTCCAAGGCCAAGTTCGTCGCCTTCGAGACCCTGATGCGGCCGTCCGAAATGCCCGGCCAGCGCTGGGACACCCTGCGGTGGCCCTATCGCGAAGGCCTGCGCATCGACGAGGCGGTCCACCCGCTGACGATCCTGGCCGTGGGCCTCTACGGCGACGTCCTGCCCAACCAGAACGGCGCGCCGCTGCGGCTGGTCGTGCCGTGGAAGTACGGCTTCAAGGGCGCCAAGTCGATCGTGCGGATCAGCCTGGTCGAGCGCATGCCGGCGACCGCCTGGAACCTGCTGGCCCCCCGCGAGTACGGCTTCTATTCCAACGTCAACCCGGCCGTGGACCATCCGCGCTGGTCGCAGGCCACCGAGCGCCGGATCGGCGAATTCCGCCGTCGCGAGACCCTGCCGTTCAACGGCTACGGCCAGTATGTCGCCGACCTCTATCGCGGCATGGACCTGAAGCGGGACTTCTGATGGCGCTGCGCGACCCCCTCAGTCGCTTCGCGCCAGCTCCCCCAAGGGGGGAGAATCTGGCTCGGCGTAGATCCTCCCCCTCTGGGGGAGGTGTCGGCAAAGCCGACGGAGGGGGCAGGCGCAAGCGCCCCTCGAAAACCCGGGACAACCTGGTCTACGCCGCCGTCTGGCTGGCCTGTTTCGCGCCGTTGGCCTGGCTGGCCTGGCGGGGGTTCAGCGGCGAGCTGGGCACCAATCCGATCGAGGCCGTGATCCGCCAGATCGGCGTCTGGGGCCTGCGCCTGCTGCTGGTCGGCCTGGCGATCACCCCGGCCGCGCGGATCCTGAAGAAGCCGCGCCTAGTCCGTTTCCGCCGCACCATCGGCCTGTTCGCCTTCAGCTATATCGGCCTGCACCTGCTGACCTATATCGGCGTCGACCTGTTCTTCGACTGGGGCCAACTGTGGAAGGACATCGTCAAGCGGCCGTTCATCACCCTGGGCATGGCCGGCTTCATACTGCTGGTCCCGCTGGCTGTGACCTCGACCAACGGCTGGGTGGTCCGCCTGGGGCGGGCCACCTGGCAGAAGCTACATTGGCTGATCTATCTGATCGTGCCGCTGGGCGTGGTCCACTACTACCTGCTGGTCAAGGCCGACCACCGGCCGCCGCTGGTCTATGCGGCGATCCTGGCGGTGCTGCTGGGCTGGCGGGTGTGGGACGCGTGGGAGCGGCGTCGCGCCAAGGCCTGAACGCTCCACGGTTGTCATCCCGGAAGCCTCGCAGAGGCTGTCCGGGATCCAGGAGACTGGGCGAAGGCGTTGCGTTCACCTGGATCCCGGACAGCGCTGCGCGCTTCCGGGATGACAGCGGTGAGAGAGCGTCAAAACATCTCCGCTTCCGGATCCCGCGTCTGATCGCGCATCCACCATCCGCCCAGCTTCGCGCCGCCGCAGGGGCCCTTCTGGGTCAGCACCACCTGGTCGGCGCTGAACGCCGCGTCCAGCCGGCAGGCGTCGGGACCCGTCCCGGTCAGCGGGAAGGCCACGACGGTCTGGCCGGGGACGACCTTCACCTTGGCGGTCTCGTCGGTGAAGCCCTGGGAGGCGTTCGCGTCGGTCAGCTGGTAGGCGAAGTCCAGGCCGGTCGGCGTGGCCTTGATGCGCAGGAAATCCTGGCCGCGCGCATAGATCCCGCTCAGCCGGAAGCCCGGGCTCCTCAGCACCGCGATGCGATCGGCATGGATGGTCCGCAGGCAGGACAGGGCGGTCCCGTCGTCCTCGCAAAGGATCCCGCCTCCGCTCATTCCCGGCGTCTCCAAGGCGCGCGAGCCCATCCAACCGCGCTGAGACATCTTCACATAGGCGGCGATCTGGCCGTCCCAGGCCTTCAGCGCCTCGCCATAGGCCTTGGCCAGATCCTCGTCCTGGTGCGACAGCTGCGGGTCCTTGCAGATCAGCTTCTCGACCTTGGTCCGGGCCTTGGCGCAGTCGAAGCTGGCGGCGGCGGCCAGCGACGGGGCCAGGGCGGCCAGCAGCAGGGCCGAAAGCGCGGCGAGACGGGTCATCACCTACTCCAAAAGATAGGGCGACTTGGCCGGATCGCGCCGGAACACCCGCGAATCCGTCCCCAGCGCGCAACGCTCGGTCTTCGGCGCCGACAGGGTCGCCACGTCCGGCGTGAAGGCCAGGACGCGCGGGCAGCCGGCGTCGTCGAAGCTCAACCTGCCCGACGCGTCGACGTCGCCCTTGGCCTGCAGCAGCATGTTCCCCTTGGGATCGGGGCAGATGTAGAGCTCGACATCGATACCGGCGTCCGGGTAGCCGGGCGTGACGTCCAGATAGACCCCGTCGTCCGGGCAGCGTCCGGCCACATAGCGGCCCATCCACTTCAGGCTGGGATGGGTCAGGAAGGTCAGGCGGCGCTGATAGTCCTGCCTCAGGCAGGCGATGTCGGCCTTGCAGATGGCGTTGCGATCCTTCAGCCACCCCCGCTGCTCGTTGCGGATGAAAGTCGACCAGTTCCCCGCCGGCCACAGGCCCTGGGCGGCCTTGAACGCCGCGGCCACCTGCTCGTCCAGCTTGGAGACCACGGCGTCCTTGCAGATCGCCTTCTCGGTGGGCGCGCCGGCCTTGGCGCAGTCGAAGCTGGCGGACCAGGTCGCCTCGGGCGCGGCGAGGAAGATCAGGGCGGCGACGCCGGCCCAACAGGCGATGCGAACCATTCGGAACCCTCCCGGATCGAGGCCCGGGCAAGGGTAACCGAGAACGACGTTATCCGATAGGCTTGGCCTTGGCGGCTTCCTTGGCCGCGTAGTCCTGGGCCTGGCGGACGATGCGCAGCACGTTGCCGCCCCAGATCGCCGCCACGTCGGCGTCGGTGTAGCCGGCCGCCTTCAGCCGGGCGGTGACCTTGGGCAGGTCGGCGACGTCCTCGAAGCCGATCACCCCGCCGCCGCCGTCCCAGTCGGCGCCGATCCCCACATGCTCGGGCCCGACCACCTTCAGGGTGTGGGTGAGGCTGGCCATGAAGTCCTCGAAGCTGGCGCGCACCGGCGGGAACTTCGCGTCGACCTCGGCGCGCTTCTTCAGATAGGCGACCATTTCGGCCTCGGTCGCCGTCTCGCTGTCGGGCGCGGTTCCCAGGGCCTTCAGGGCGGCCAGGCGCTCGGGGCTGGCGGCGGTGTTCTTCAGATAGACCGAGTTGATGCAGATCACCCCGCCGGCGTCGGCGATCTTCTTCAGCCGGCCGTCGTCCAGATTACGCGGATGGTCGTAGATCGCCTTGGCGCCCGAGTGCGAGGCGATGATCGGGACCTTCGACAGCTGCACGGCCTGGTCGACCACGTCGTCGGAGGCGTGGCTGACGTCGATCAATATGCCCAGCCGGTTGGCCTCGGCCAGCCAACGCAGGCCCAGCGGCGAGAAGCCGTGCCAGATCGGCTTGTCGGTCGAGCTGTCGGCGAACTGGTTGTTCTTGAAGTGCACCGGCCCGGCCATCCGCACGCCGGTCTTATAGAAGGTGTCCATCAGGGTGAGGTCCTCACCCATCGGCCAGCTGTTCTCCATGCTCTGGAAGACGAACTTCTTGCCGGCCTTGTTGATCCGCTCGGCGTCGTCGGCGGTGTAGGCCAGCTCGAACTTATCACCGTGGGCCGCGACCATCTCGCGGATCTGCGTGGCGCGCTCCAGGGCGAAGTCGCGGGCCTGGCGATAGCCTTCGGCGGTCAGGGCGCCCTGGGCCGTGTAGATCACGAAGAACCCGCCATCCAGGCCGCCGGCGTCCATGCGCGGCAGGTCGACCTGGGTGCCGTCGGCCCTGACCTCGTGCCGCTCGACCATGCTCCAACCCTGGCGGGCGAAGTGTTCGGGCGTGTCGAGGTGGGTGTCGAGCGTCAGGGCCTTCTCGTGCAGGGCGCGGTCGGCCTTGGAGACCGCGGCTTCGGCCGCCCGGCTCGCGAGAGGGACGGCGGCGGCGAGCAGGGCGGCGGAGCCGAGCAGGGCGGTCAGCAGGCGGGACATCTGGACTCCGACATGGCGTTTGGCGCGGCCACGCTCGGGGATCGGGGCGGCGGGGTCAAGGTGGAGGCGTCGCACTTGCCCCTACCTGACCGCTTCGCGGTCTGTCGCGGCGAGGGGGCGGAGCCTCGCGCTCTTCCCCCTATGGGGGAAGACGGCCGAAGGCCAGTAGGGGGCAAGTGTTCGCCGCACGAGCACCTGCCCCCTGTTCCTAGTAGAACGCCCCGTAGATGACGTCGTCGATCCGCCCGGTGCGGGTGTCGACCAACAGCAGGTCGGGGCCGTAGCGCACCCAGCGATAGCCCCACGGCGGACCCTCCAGGCCCATGCGCCAGTAGTCCTCGTAATAATAGCCCGGCGCCAGGAACAGCGCCGGCAGGATCAGGCCGACGGTCCAGCGCCGATAGCGATAGCCGCGCGGATAGCGCCAGCGCGGGCCCCGGATCGGCCGGAAGCCGGGCGGGCGTCCGGCGCCGGGGCGGTGCGGACCCAGCGGGGGCGGCGGGCGCGGTCTCGGCGGCGGGCGATGGCCGCCCGGTGGCGGACGGGGCCTGGGCGGCGGTTTTGGCGTCGGCCGAGGCGGCGGGCCGGGCGAAGGCCTCGACGGCGGGCCCGCGCCGGGACGCCCGCCGCCCGGATGGCCGCCGGGCCTGCCGTGCTGTTCGTTCGACTGGGCTAGGCCGACGCCCGGGATCAGAAGTCCCAGGACCGAGCCGAGGAGAAGACGTCGATTCATCGCGATCCTCCAGGAAGCCCCCCGGCTGTAACGCGACTATAGGCTGTATGCGGAAATCGGGAAGGGGCCGTCCCGCGCGCTCAGAACAGCCCCAACGCCTTGAAGCTGGCCACGCCGTCGCGGCCGACCACCAGATGGTCGTGGACGTTGATCTTCAGCGCCTTGCCGGCCTCGACGATCTGCTTGGTCATCTCGATGTCGGGCCGCGACGGGGTGGGGTCTCCACTGGGGTGGTTGTGCAGCAGGATGATGTTGCTGCTCGACAGCTCCAGCGCCCGGCGCATCACCTCGCGCGGATAGACCGGGGCGTGGTCGACCGTGCCGTGGTTCATCACCTCGTCGGCGATCAGCTGGTTCTTGTTGTCGAGGAACAGGACGCGGAACTGCTCGCGCGGCTCGTTGGCCAGGGCGACGCGGACATAGCCCAGCAGCGCCGTCCAGGACGAGATCACGGTCCGCTTGGCGATCTTGTCGCGGCCGGCCCGCAGGGCGGCCTCGTGCAGCAGCTTCAGGTCGATCGCGGCGCTCTCGCCGACCCCGGGCACGGTCTTCAGCTCCTCGATCGAGGCCGAGATCGTCGCCCCGAACGAGCCGAACCGGGCCAGCAGCGCCTTGGCCATCGGCTTGACGTCGCCGCGCGCGAAGGTGCGGAACAGGTACAGCTCCAGCAGTTCGTAGTCGGGCAGGGCGACGAGGCCGCCGGCCTTGGCCCGCTCGCGCAGGCGCTCGCGATGGCCCAGCTGGTGGGCGGCCGGACCCTTGGCCGGCCCACTGGCCGGTCCATTGGCCGGGGCGGCGTCGGCCACGCCCGGCGGGGTCGCCTTCAGTGATCTGCCGCTGACCATCGCGCCCCCGCCTTGCGAGAGCGAATTAGGTCAGATCAATTGGGGGTTGTCGAGTCTCAGCCGCCCTGGATCGCCGGCTGGAACAGGCCCTCCGGCGAGGCGGTGAACACCTCGTAGCCGTCCTCGGTCACGCCGATCGAGTGCTCGCACTGGGCCGACAGCGACTTGTCGCGGGTCACGGCCGTCCAGCCGTCGCCCAGCACCTTCACCGCCGGCTTGCCCAGGTTCACCATCGGCTCGACGGTGAAGAACATGCCCGGCTTCAGCACCGCGCCCTGGCCGGGGCGGCCGAAGTGCAGGATGTTGGGCGCGTCGTGGAACACCTTGCCCAGGCCGTGGCCGCAGAAGTCGCGCACCACGCTGCAGCGCTGGGCCTCGACATAGGACTGGATGGCGTGGCCGATGTCGCCCAGGGTCGCGCCCGGCTTCACCGCGTCCAGGCCACGCTTCATGCCCTCGTAGGTGATCTCGACCAGGCGGCGGGCGCGCGGGCCCACCTCGCCGACGCCGTACATCCGCGAGGTGTCGCCGTGCCAGCCGTCGACGATAGCCGTCACGTCGATATTGACGATGTCGCCTTCGCGTAGGCTCCACTCGCCGGGAATGCCGTGGCAGACCACGTGGTTGCGCGAGATGCAGACCGTCTTGGGATAGCCGCGATAGAACAGGCAGGCGGGCAGGGCGCCGTGGTCGAGGATGAACTCGCGGGCCAGGGTGTCCAGGTGGTCGGACGACACGCCGGGCTTCACGTGCGGGATCAGCATGTCCAGGCACTCGGCCGCCAACTTGCCGGCCTTGCGCATGCCCTCGAAGTCGGCGGGCTTGTGGATCTTGATCGCGCCGGTGCGGGTCTCGGCTTCGATCTCGACGGTGTCTTCGAGGGTCATGGCGGTTCTATCTCAAGCAGGCGGCGCATCTTGGCGGACGGCCGGGCGTACAAGTGTCTTCGAGGCGTATGTCGCAACGATAGCACGGAAGTTCAATGCTGGCGCGAGCCTAGCGATCCCAAGCGATGCGTCGGCTGATTCGTATGGCCCCGGTGCTCATCGCGCACGCATAGACCAGCACCTCCACGCCCGCGTCCGCCGCGCGCTCCAGGCCGGCGGCGAAGGCCGGGTCGAGGTCGGCGCAGGCGCGGAAACGGTCGCAGTCCTCGCGCTGGACCACGAACAGCGCCACGGCCCGGTGGCCCTCGCGCACCTGGGCGGCCAGGTCCTCCAGGTGGCGGGTCGAGCGAGCGGCCTTGCAGTCGGGGAACTCGGCCAGCGGCGGGGTGCGCGACAGGTGGACGTTCTTGACCTCCAGCCAACACGGCGGGCGGTCGGGGTCGGTCAGCAGGAAGTCGACGCGGCTGGCGGCGGCGTACTTCACCTCGGGCCGGATCGAGGCGTAGCCGGTCAGTTCCGGGATCCTCCCGCCGACCAGCGCCTCGGCCACCAGCTTGTTGGGCAGGTGGGTGTCAATGCCGACCTTCGTGAAGCTGCCCGATCCGTCGGGGACTTCGACAAGCTCCCAAGTGTAAGCGAGCTTTCGGTTGGGGTTCGGCGACTTCGACAGCCACACTTTCAAACCCGGCATGTTGACCCCGAGCATGGCTCCGGAGTTCGGGCAGTGGGCGGTGATGATCGAACCGTCATCAAGTTCGATGTCGGCCAGAAACCGCTTGTAGCGTTGGACTAGGCGGCCCGAGATGAGAGGGGAGGCGAAGTTCATTTTGGGCGCGACACTCGCTGGTTTGGCGGCCCCGATCGAGCGATGAAAGCCGAGATGGAAGCCTTTGATGACCATGGCGCAGCTTTGCTGCTAGGAACGCTGGAATGGAGAGTCAGAGCTTTTGTACTTTCGAGGCGGCTTGGAATCATTTCCACAGTGGTCACGCGCCCGTGTCCCACCTCATGCGCCATGCCGCGCTTGAGCACTGGCAACGCTTCCATTCGCTACCCAAGTCTAAGCGGTACCCAGAATCAAAAGCGGAGATGAGTAGGGTCATCACACGCGCCAACATGATGGCCTACGCCACCTTGGGGCGGGAGGACGCGTGGCTGGTAACGTCGGTTTTCGAGGATGACGACGACTGCATTTTTGAACCGCCGGGGCCAGACATCGAATGCTGGCTTCGGAGCCAAGAGCGCAGACAGAAAAGGCGCCTCCAACGCTACGCCATGCGACCTACTGGTATGTCTTTCCGCGAGGAAGGGGATGATGGCGTATTCGCGATCTACGCCGCGCCTGTTCGTTGGGGCGATCTTCGGTTTGTCCCGCTACTGAGAGAGATCGCCATGGATGCGGCTCAGAGTAGTTGGCTTTGGATGTCCAATCGCACGGGCGCGATCTTTGCACCCTATGACGGCGGCGCCGATCTCTTCCTACCTACCGCTGCTGAGGTTGTTCAGGCCCGGGCTCGATGGGCTGACTGGCTACCCGCCTCTGACCAGTGAGGATGCAACGCGTTACCCAATGCGCGTAACAGGTGGCAGCATGGTGTTGACGCCGACCAGGCCCCCTCCCTTCGAGATTTGGCCGTCCGGTCCCGCGGCCTCGACCAGGTGCAGCGTCCAGGCCAGCTTGCGCTTGAGATCGTCGGAGAACGACACCCACGCCCCCTGACCCGGCAGGTTCACCCCCAGCATGGCGCCGGAGTTGGGGTAGTGGGCGGTGATCTCGCGCCCGTCGTCCAGCACCAGGTCGACGAAGAAGCGCTTGTAGCGCTGGACGATCACGCCGCGCGTCAGGGGCTGGGGAAGAAGCATCAGGCGGGTCCATCTCACGTTTTGAGCTATGCACGGTTTCTCCGCCGCGATAGCGCTGCCGCGACTATTCGGGGGCGTGATGTACAAGCTTGGTCACGAAGTCGATGGGGAAGTGGTGGAGCACTCCCACCCCGCGCGCTTCATTCGACAAACCGTGGCCCCGGGCGAACCGGGACGAAGCCGATTGACGATCGGCGTGCCGGGAGGCGATCCGGCCGTGCTGGCCGCCTTGGCCTAGCAACTCGCCGCGCCCTTGCTGGTCCTCTACGTGCTGCACACCCCGCGTGGCGAGGGCGAGCCCGGCCGGTACGAAAGCGAACAGATCGACCACGCGGCGTTGCGCGCCTTTCTCGATCGATACGCGGCCTACCTGACGGGCGATGGTCGGTTCGATCTCTGGGTCATCTCACCGGAAACGGGGGCGCTGCTCGCCTGGGACCGGCACAATTTCCTGCACGCCTACGGTCCGATCGACCAATTCGCGGCGACGCTGAGGGCGCTCGGCTTTCAGGAGGGCGGCCTGCCGCCGCTGGACGGGCACATGCACTACTACCGCCCGGAGTTCGATCCAGAGGCCGAGGCGATCCTTTCGGCGTTCGACTGGCTTCGAAAGCCGCTGCGTCCCGAGGATGAGCAGTAGTGGCGCTGTCGGTTGCGGGCGACGCAAGGGCGGCTTAAGTCGGAGCGAACGCCAGGAGTCACCGCATGGTCGATCGTGTCACCGCCGCCGTCCTGATCATCGGCGACGAGATCCTGTCGGGCCGCACCCAGGACGTGAACCTCAACGCCATCGCCAAGTACCTGGCCACCTACGGCGTCGACCTCTGCGAGGCGCGGGTGGTGCCCGACGTCGAGCAGGAGATCGTCGATGCGGTCAACGCCCTGCGGACCCGGTACGACTACGTGGTCACCACCGGAGGCATCGGCCCCACCCACGACGATATCACCGCCGATTCGGTGGCCAAGGCGTTCGGGGTGACCGCGCCCGAGCATCCCGAGATCATGGCCATGCTGCGCGAGCGCTGGGGCGAGCCCAACGCCGCCCGCCGGCGCATGGCCCATGTTCCCGAGGGCGGGACCCTGGTGAAGAACCCGGTCCAGGGGCCGCCCGGCTTCCAGATCGGCAACGTCTTCGTGCTGGCCGGGGTGCCGGCGATCATGCGCGGCATGCTCGACGACGTCGGCCCGCGCCTGCGCACCGGGGCGGTGGTGATCAGCAAGACCGTCCGGGTCACCGGCACCGGCGAGGGCACGATCGCCGCGCCGTTGGAAGCGGTGGCCAAGGCCCATCCGGACCTGTCGATCGGCAGCTATCCGTTCTTCGCCCCGCCCGACGTCTACGGCGCCAGCCTGGTGATCCGCGGCCGCGACGCCGCCGAGGTCGACGCGGCGGTGGAGGCGCTGGTGGCGGCGCTGACCGAGGTCGGGGTGACGGGGATCGAGCAGATGGAGGCGGGGGCGGCTTAGGGAGAAACCTCCCGGTCCTCCTCCGTTGTCATCCCGGAAAGCGCGCAGCGCTTGTCCGGGATCCCGGACAGCCGCACCGCCTTCGCCCAGTCCCCTGGATCCCGGACAGCCTCTGCGAGGCTTCCGGGATGACAAGGTCGGGGCCTAAGCCACGTCGGCCGTGTCGTCCGGCTCGACCAGGGTCTTGGCGACGTTGAGGATCGCCTTGCGCCCTTTGGGCGTGGCCTGGCCGTAAGCGCGCAGCAGGTCGATGGCGCCCGGCGTCGAAAGCGCTGTCAGCATGGCCACGTCCTGCTCGGCCACCACGTCCTCGCCCACCAGGCTGCCGACCGTGGTCTGCAGCTTGGCGGCGATGCGCACCAGCATCGAGGCCGAGACCCGGTTGGTCCCGCGCTCGTATTTCTGGACCTGCTGGAAGGTCAGGCCCAGCACCTGGGCCAGCTCATCCTGGCTGATCTTCATGTGGCGTCTCTGGACCCGGATGCGGGTGCCCACCGCGACGTCGATAGGATCTGGACCAGTCGGCGTATTCAAAGCCGCCCCCCGCTGAAATGGCGATTTCGGAACTATCGGCTTGGCCTTGGCCAGCCGCAATGCATTCTTGCACCATGCGTGGCGCGTCGGGCGCGGCGACGATCGTTTCGAACGTGATGGACAGGCCTTCGACCCCCTCGGCGCCCAATATCGAACTGCTCACCCAGCGGGAGCGGGAGGCCCTGCGCTGGGTCGCGGAACATAGGCTTTCCAAGGAAATCGGCCCGCTGATGGGGGTTTCCAAGTCGCGCGCCGACGCTCTGGTCGAAAGCGCCTGCCGCAAGCTGGGCGTCAGCGGCCGGCGCGCGGCGGCCCGGATGCTGACCGCCCACGACCACGCCGCGCCGCCGACCGCCCGCGCGACACCGGGGAGTGATTCTCCGGGCTATGGGACTGAATCCCACAGCGACTCAATGGGACTGTCGCTGGTCCCGCCATCGCCGTCTGCTGCCGTCTCGACATTCCAAGAGACGGATCAAGACCGTGAACATGAGCGTGGTGAACGACAACGAAGCGACCAGCCTGGCGGGGACCCGCCTGGGCCTGCTGGTGCGCAAGGCGCTGCAGATCCGCGAGGCGGCGGCCAATTTCGACCGCGACTGGCCGCCGTTGGCGAACCGGCCGTCGATGCCGGTCTTCGCCTGGACGGAGCTGGAGCGCCAGCTGCTGAGCCTGGCGCCGGACGCCCTGGCGCCGATGGTCCGGGACCTGGTCTCGGCGGTGCGCAAGGAGGCCAGCCCCAAGCCGCCGGAGATGGTGCTGCGCGAGATCCTGATCGTCACGGCCACGGTCCTGGACGAGACCTTCCACGCGAAATGGCGCGAGGCCTGGGCGGAGGGCACGACCATGTCCTGAACCCCGCCGTCCGCCTGCTGCTCGTCCTCGCCATCGCCGCCGCCTGCAGCCTGCTGATCGGCGGCCTCCTGGGGACCCGGCAAGTCGCTCACTTCTTCCAAGTCCTGCGCTACGGCTGACCCTCGGGGCTGAACCCCGCGACGGGCGCCGGGCGTCCGTCATCAGCAACGCGCCCTCGGGCGCTGGGGGAGCACGTCACATGAAGCGTCGCATCGTCGCCGAGCAATTGGCCAACTGTCTGTTCACCACCGAAGAGGCCGTGGACACCACCCTGGCCCTGATGGGCGACCTGATCGCCGCCATGCCGCGCGCCCGGCTCGAGGCGGGCCTGGCCGCCGGCGTCGGCCAGCAGGCCGTCGACCGCGTGCTGGAGGCCGCCTCCGGCATGGCCAGCGCCCGCCGCTCGCTGATCGCCGCCCACGAGGCCCTGGCCGAGGCCAAGGACCAGGTCGGGCTGCGCCGAGTCACTCTGGTGGGCGGCGGCGACAAGAGCACGGGCGATCTCCCGCGCACCGGCCACCTGCAGGAGGTCAAGAGCGCCTGACCGCCCGCGAGGCCCCTTGGCGGGGCCTCGATTCGTGAGACACATGTCGCTCCCGGCGCGGGGGCGACATGTTCCATTTCTCCAACTTCTTCTCGATCCTGCCGACCCAGATCGCCGCCGTGGCCATGCTGGCGATCTGCGCCCTGGCCCTGCTGGTCGGCCGGCGCCTGGAGCGCGGGCTGGCCGTGGCCACCGTCGCCGCCTGGTTCCTTTCGGCCGCCGTCCAGCTCCCCGATCGCGCCACGGTGCAGTGGGGGATCTTCACGGTCGACATCGTCTACCTGCTGATCCTGATCGGCCTGTGCGCGTTCGAGCGCCGGGTCTGGATCCTGTTCATGACCGCCTTCCAGCTGCTGGTCGTGCTGACCCACGTGGCCTTCATCATCGACCTGACCCTGATGCAGTGGAGCTTCTTCTCCGCCTACTACCTGTGGAGCGACGCCGAACTGGCGGCCTTCGCGGTCGGCGTGGCCCAGGCGGGGTGGGAGCGGTGGCGCACGCAGCGGCGAGGCGGCTAGGGCGCTGGTGCGGGCGGCCGGGGTCGAACCGGCAAGGCCTTGCGGCCGGCGGATTTTAAGTCCGCTGCGTCTACCAGTTTCGCCACGCCCGCGCTGGTCCTGCCCGTATAGGATGGGGGAAGGGCCTCGCCAAGGGTGGGCGCGAGACCGGCGCCCGCCTTCGCGGCGCCGCGGTGGAAACTGGACCGTCGCGGCTCGACGCACGGCCAAGGCGTGATAGCGTCGCCGGTCTCGATCGCCCAAGGACGGGGCGAGGACTGGGGATAGTGATCATGCAGCGTGAACGGGCCGCTCTGGCCTTCCTGGCGGCGGCCTGCGCCGCGTCCCTGACCGCGGTCGCGGCCCATGCCGCCGAGGTCGAGGTGGTGCGCGCCGCGCGCCTGCTGGACGTGGCCGCCGGCAAGTATGTCGACAGGCCGCAGGTGGTGATCACCGACGGGCGGATCTCGGCCGTGGGCAAGGCGGGCGACGCGGTTCCGGCCGGGGCGACGGTGGTCGACCTGCCGGACGCGACCCTGCTGCCGGGCCTGATCGACATGCACGTGCACTTGGACAGCGTCGCCGAGATCGGCGGCTACAACGGTCTGCAGTACAGCGACGCCTTCTGGAGCGTGGTGCAGACCGCCAACGCCAAGCGCACGCTGGAGGCCGGCTTCACCACCGTGCGCAACGTGGGCTCGGAGAATTTCGACGACGTGGGCCTGCGCGAGGCGATCGACGGGGGTTACGTGCCCGGCCCGCGCATCGTCACCGCCACCTACGCCATCGGCGCGACGGGCGGCCACTGCGACCAGACCTTCTTCCCGCCGTCCATGGACCAGAAGAGCCCCTACAACGTCGACAGCCCCGACGAGGGGCGCAAGGTGGTGCGCACGCTGAAGAAGTACGGCGCCCAGGTGATCAAGATCTGCGCGACCGGCGGGGTGTTCTCGCACGGCGATGAGCCGGGCCAGCAGCAGCTGACCTTGGCCGAGATGCAGGCGATCGTCGACGAGGCCCACATGGCCGGGCTGAAGGTCGCCGCCCACGCCCACGGCGCGGCGGGCATCAAGGACGCCATCCGCGCCGGCGTCGACACCATCGAGCACGCCAGCCTGGTCGACGACGAGGGGATCAAGCTGGCGGTCCAGAAGGGCGCCTACTTCTCGATGGACATCTACAACACCGACTACACCCAGGCCGAGGGCGCCCGGAACGGCGTGCTGGAGGACAATCTGCGCAAGGATCGCGATATCGGCGAGGTGCAGCGCGAGAACTTCCGCAAGGCCCTGAAGGCCGGGGTGAAGATGATCTACGGCACCGACGCCGGGGTCTATCCGCACGGCGGCAACGGCAAGCAGTTCGCGGTGATGGTCCGCTATGGCGCGACCCCGCTGCAGGCGATCCAGGCCGCGACGATCACCGCGTCCCAGGCCCTGGGCCGCGAGAAGGACGTCGGCCAGGTGGCCGTGGGCCGCTACGGCGACCTGATCGGGGTGTTCGGCGATCCGCTGGAGGACATCACGACCCTGGAGGAGCCGGTGTTCGTGATGAAGGGCGGGGCGGTGGTCGTGCGGCCCTAGAGCGCTTGCCGGCCTGATCTCATCAGGCCGCACTCTAGATCTTTATTCCAACGCATTTTCTTCACGCGAACCGGTGTCCACTTCGCTCGAAAATGCTCTGGATTGCCGCGCTGCTACAGAATGTCGCGGGGGTGGCGGCGCGGAGCTTAACGTCAAGGTATCGCGCGGATGCTAGGCCGGTGTCCTGTCGTTGCTGGAGCCGCTCCGGATCATGAGCCTGACCTCCGCCCACCGCGCCTTTCGCCGGACCATGACGCTGATCGCCGGCGGCAATTCCCTGAGCACGGCGCTGCTGGCGATCGTCCAGGCGGTGGAGGCCGAGGATCCGAGCACCGTCTGCAGCATCCTGCTGCTCGACGCCGAGGGCGAGCGCCTGCTGCTCGGCGCGGCTCCGAACCTTCCCGATTTCTACAACCAGGCCATCCATGGCGTCCGAATCGGCCCGTCCACGGGGTCGTGCGGCACGGCGGCCTTCACCGGCCGCCGGGTGATTGTCGAGGACATCCAGACCGACCCCCTGTGGCGGGACTACAAGGCGCTGGCCGCCGAGGCCGGGGTCGCCGCCTGCTGGTCCGAACCGATCCGCAGCGCCGGCGGCGCGGTGGTCGGCACCTTCGCCCTCTATCACCGCCAGCCCACCACCCCCAGCGATGAGGACGTGGCCTTCATCGAGGCGGCGGCGGAGCTGGCGGCGATCGCCATCGATCGGCAGAGGGCCGAGGACACCCTGATCGCCAGCGAGGCGCGCGCCCTGCACGCCGCCCAGAGCGCCCTGGAGACGGCCAGCAACCTCTCCACCTTCTTCGAGGTGTCGCTGGACATGCTCTGCATCCGCGACCTGCAGGGGCGGTTCGTCAAGCTGAACCGGGCCTGGGAGACGGTGCTGGGCTATTCGATCGACGAGCTGGTGGGCGCGCCATTGCTGCCGCTGCTGCATCCCGACGACGTCGCCGCCACCAAGGCGCACATGAACCAGGCCAACACCTCGGGCGAGGTGACCGGCTTCGTGAACCGCTACCGCCGCCGCGACGGCGAGTACCGCCAGCTGGAATGGCGCGCGCGGCGGTCGGGCGACCTGATCTTCGGCGTCGCCCGCGACGTCACCGAGCGGCTGCGCGACGAGGCCGACATGGCCGCGGCCCGTCGCGCGGCCGAGGCCGCCAACCAGGCCAAGAGCGACTTCCTGGCCAATATGAGCCACGAGATCCGCACGCCGCTGAACGGCGTCATCGGCATCGCCGCGACCCTGGGCGACACGCCGCTGACGCCGGCCCAGCGCGAGATGGTCGACCTGATCCGCTGCTCCGGCGCGACCCTGGAGCGCCTGGTGTCCGACATCCTCGACGTCTCCAAGATCGAGGCGGGCCAGATGACGATCGAGACCGGCGTGTTCGACCTCGACGCCGCCATCGACGGTCCGCTGGACGTGACCCGGCTGCGCGCCGGGGACAAGGGCCTGGCCTTCCGGGTCGAGCGTAGCGAAGGCGCCTGCGGAACTTTCCTGGGCGACAGCGTCCGCATCGGCCAGGTGCTGGGAAACCTCTTGTCCAACGCCCTGAAGTTCACCGACCACGGCGGGATCGTCGCCCGGATCGATGTCGAAACGGCGAAGGACCAACTGGGCGTGCGCCTGGTGCTGGAGGTCGAGGACACCGGCGTCGGCTTCGACGCGGAGCAGGCCGAGATGATCTTCCAGCGTTTCAGCCAGGCCGACTCGACGATCACCCGCCGCTTCGGCGGCACGGGCCTGGGCCTGTCGATCAGCAAGACCCTGGTCGAGATGATGGGCGGCGAGATCTCGGCCCGGTCGCGGCCGGGAAGCGGCAGCCTGTTCCGGGTCGTCCTGCCGCTGGAGCGGGCGGACGGCCTTGGCGCCGTGGTCGCCGGCGAGGCCGGGCGCGTCGCGTCGCCGGCCGACCGGCCCGAGGGGCTCCGGGTGCTGCTGGCCGAAGATCACCCCGTCAACCAGAAGGTGGTGCAGCTGATTCTGGAGCCGCACGGCGTCGAGGTCATGGTGGTCGAGAACGGGGCCCTGGCGGTCGAGGCCTTCAAGGCCGGGGCCTATGACCTGGTGCTGATGGACATGCAGATGCCGGTCATGGACGGCGTGGCGGCGACCCGGGCCATCCGGCGGCTGGAACAGCATGGCCAGGCGGGCGCGCCCGTTCCGATCATCATGCTCAGCGCCAACGCGATGGTCCACCACCGCCACGACGCCCTGCTGGCCGGCGCCGACCTGTACCTGGCCAAGCCGGTCACCGCGGCCGACCTGATCGGCGGAATCGACCAGGCGCTGGACGGGCGCGCGCGCCGCGCGGGCTGAAAGAGGGCGGCCCGGCTTCACCTTTGGCCCGGCAGCGCCTAAATCGTGCGGCTCGCGGCGTTCGCGCCGACCGACCCCCGTTCAAGGCCGCGCCCGTGATCACCTTCGAAGACGTCTCCAAGACCTATGCGGGACCTGGAAAGCAGGGGGGCGACCGCGCCGCCCTGGCCGGCGTCAGCCTGTCGGTCGCGCCCGGCGAGGTGTTCGGGGTGATCGGGGCCTCGGGGGCGGGCAAGTCCACCCTGATCCGGCTGATCAACGGCCTGGAGAAGCCGTCGGGCGGCAAGGTCGTGGTCGACGGCGACGACGTCGCGGCCCTGGGCGTCGAGGGGCTGCGGTCCCTGCGCCGCCGGGTCGGCATGATCTTCCAGCACTTCAACCTGCTGTCGTCCAAGACCGTGGCCGGCAATGTCGCCTTCCCGCTGAAGCTGGCCGGCCGTTCGGACGCCGAGGTCAAGGCGCGTACCGCCGAGCTGCTGGAGCGGGTGGGGCTGACCGATTTCGCCAACAAGTATCCAGCCCAGCTGTCGGGCGGCCAGAAGCAGCGGGTCGGGATCGCCCGCGCCCTGGCCACCGGCCCCAAGGTGCTGCTGTGCGACGAGGCGACCAGCGCGCTGGATCCGGAGACCACCGAACAGATCCTGGAGCTGGTCTCCAATCTCAATCGCGAGCTGGGCCTGACCATCGTGCTGATCACCCACGAGATGGACGTGGTCCGCCGCGTCTGCGACCGGGTGGCGGTGCTGGAGGGCGGCAAGGTGGTCGAGACCGGCCCGGTCGAGCAGGTGTTCCTGCACCCGGCCAGCGCCACGGCCCGGCGGTTCGTGACGGAGGCCGATGGCGTTCCCGGCGAGGCCGGCGCCGCGGTCGACGGCCGCGTGGTGCGCCTGACCTTCCGCGGCGAGGCGACCTACAGGCCGATCCTGGGGGCGGTGGCCCGCGAGACCGGCGTCGACTATTCGATCCTGGGCGGCCGCATCCACCGCCTGCGCGAGACGCCGTACGGCCAGCTGACCCTGTCCCTGACCGGCGGCGACGTCGAGGCGGCGATCAGGCGCTTCCAGGCCGACGGGGTCCGGGTGGATCTGGTCGCGGAGGCGGGGCGATGAGCGCTTTCATGGAGAACATCGACTGGTCGGAGATCGGCCAGGCGACGCTCGACACCCTGTCGATGCTGGGCGGCTCGATGGTGCTGACTGTGCTGCTGGGCCTGCCGCTGGGCGTGATCCTGTTCCTGACCGGACCTAGCCAGATGCTGCACAACCGGATCGCCAACGGCGTGCTGTCGCTGGTGATCAACATCCTGCGCTCAGTGCCGTTCGTGATCCTGCTGATCGTGATGATCCCGCTGACCGTGGCCCTGGTCGGCACCTCGCTGGGCGTGGCCGGGGCGATCCCGCCGCTGGTGGCCGGCGCCGCGCCGTTCTTCGCCCGGCTGGTGGAGACGGCCCTGCGCGAGGTCGACAAGGGCGTGATCGAGGCCAGCTTCGCCATGGGGGCCAGGCGCCGGCAGGTGGTGCTGGGCGCGCTGCTGCCCGAAGCCATGCCCGGCCTGATCGCCGCGGCGACCGTGACGGCCATCGCCCTGGTGTCCTACACCGCCATGGCCGGCGTGGTCGGGGCGGGCGGCCTGGGGGATCTGGCCATCCGCTTCGGCTACCAGCGCTTCCAGACCGACGTGATGGTGGTGACCGTGGTGCTGCTGCTGGTGCTGGTCCAGGCGCTGCAGATGGTGGGGGACGCGGTGGTGCGGAAGGTTTCGCACCGGTAGGCGACTTGAGTCCTTCGAGGCTCCGCTTCGCTACGCACCTCAGGATGAGGAACTCGGCAATAGCGGTCCTCATCCTGAGGTGCGCGCTCCTGAGCGCGCCTCGAAGGACGCACGACGTTCCCAAGACGTCCCGCGACGACTAGAACCCCGCGAATGACCGACGACGACATCCCCATCCTGTCCGCTCCGCCGCCCGAGCACTGGGACGAAAGCTTCGCCCAGGGTCTGGTCGGCAAGATCATGCTGGTGAACCTGACCTTCCTGGACGCCGAGGGCGAGCTGGAGGGGCGCGAGGCCTTTTACGGCGTGGTGATCACCGCCGACGCCGAGGAGGGGATCCTGCTCGACCTGCTGGGCCCGCAGGACGGCGACACCACCACCCTGCCGCCCCAGACCTCGAACATCGTCGCGGCCGCGCCGGGGCTCTATCCATTGACAGACGGCGAGACGGTCGAGAACCCGGACTTCCTATCCAGCTGGACTATCGCCGGGCCGGAAGAGCCGGCGAACGATCCGGAATAGACAAACCGCTCATCCCGGCGTTTGGTCAGCCCTGATCGAACGGAAACGGCAGCCGCCCCGCCTTGAACAGGATCTGCGGGTTCTCGTCGTAGTCGCCCAGCTCGACGTCGGCCGAGGCGGCGAAGGCGACGACGCCTTCGCGCAGCGGGGCCAGGCGCTCGGCCTTGCGGCGGGCTTCCTCGGCGTCCTTGCAGCCGACCTGCTGCTCGGCCTTCAGGCCCTTGCCGCGGCCGGCCTTGTAGGCTTGGACGATGTAGACGGTTTCTCGGGCCATCCCTACCCAGGCGACCTGTTCGGCTCCTGGGTCAAGACGCGAGGCCGAAATGATCCAAGACTCTGCGCGCCGGTTCAGGAAAACTGATTTCCCGATCCGCCGGGAAGCGGGCAATACCCTACCCATCCAGTCGCCTTAACGGAGCCGTTCATGGTCGCCCGCCGCGCCCTTCTCGTCAGCCTCGCCGTCCTGTCCCTCGCGGCCTGCGGCAAGAAGCCCGCCGCCAGCGGCGCCGGCGACACCCTGACCGTGGCCGCCACGGCCGTGCCCCACGCCGAGGTGTTGGAGTTCATCAAGCCGAAGCTGGCGGCCGAGGGGCTGAAGATCGACATCAAGGTCTTCAACGACTACGTCCAGCCCAACATCCAGGTGGCCGAGAAGCGCCTGGACGTGAACTACTTCCAGACCCTGCCGTATCTGGAGACTTTCAACGCCGACAAGGGCACGACCCTGATCCCGGTGATCGGCGTGCACATCGAGCCGCTGGGCGCCTATTCGCGCAAGGTCAAGGCAATCGGCGAACTGCCCGACGGCGCCGTCGTGGCCATTCCCAACGAGGGCAGCAACGAGGGCCGGGCCCTGCTGCTGCTGGCGCGCAACGGGGTGATCACCCTGGCCGACCCCAACAAGGCGTTGTCGACCCTGAAGGACATCACCGCCAACCCGAAGAACCTGAAGTTCAAGGAGCTGGAAGGCGCGACCCTGCCGCGCGTGCTCGACCAGGTCGACCTGGCGGTGATCAACACCAACTACGCCCTGGACGCCAAGCTGGACCCGTCCAAGGACGCCCTGCTGATCGAGGACAAGAGCAGTCCCTATGTGAATTACCTAGTCGCCCGCCCGGACAACAAGGACGATCCGCGCGTCCAGAAGCTGGCCGAGGCCCTGACCTCGCCCGAGGTGAAGGCGTTCATGGAGCAGAAGTACCACGGCGCGGTGGTGCCGGCGTTCTAGGGCGCCTATTCGGTCGGCTGAAGCGCGCTGGTCAGCGGGTCCACCCGCAGCAGCACGGGGCGGTCCAGGCCGCTGTGGGGATCAATCACCGACATCACAAGCGGCGTGGCCCTCATCACGGCCACCGAGGCGCCTTGGGGCGTAAAGACCTCCTGCTCGGGATAGCGCGCCACGAGCATGGCGTTGAGCCGGCGAACCTCGCCGGGGTCGGTGACCTCAACGGCCTTGGCCGCCAGGGACAAGCCGCGAAGATCGGGGCCGTCGCCGTTGTGCCGCCCGATCGCGATCGAGATCCGGGGATCCCGCTGCATGTTGGCGAGCTTCTGTCCGTCGCGGGCGATGGCGAAATACAGCGTCAGGCCGTCATGCATGTAGCCGACCAGGGTCGCCTGCGGCCAGCCGTCCGGGCGCAGGGTGGCCACGGCCATGACCCGGTTTTCCGAGAGGATCCGCAGCGCGGTCTCCCTGAGGGCATCGGCGTCGATGTCTGTCGACGGCATGGCGCGTCTCCTGCTCGCTCGCCGACAGCGTCCCTGTACGGGGCCGCAGAGATCTTGGCGAAGACGGAGCGCGCCAGGATAACACGAACGCCGGCCTCCCGTTGGCTCTTGCTGAATCGCGTCCTGGCCTAATCTGACATTTCACATTACATATCAGGGCTCGATAATCTTCGGAGCTCCGCCTTGCGACAATTGATGGCCCCCGACGACGCCCTGGCCGCGGGTGGCCGCGAGCGGATGCTGGTGCTGGACGTCTGCTCGTCCTCGGGCCTGGAGGACTGGTCGCCCGACCTGCAGAAGGCCAAGGTCTACGAGCGCATCCTGCTGGACCTGATCCTGGGACGCCTGGCGCCGGGCGCGCGGCTGGATGAGCAGTCGCTGGCGGCGCGCTACGACGCCGGGCTGGCCGGGGTGCGCGACGCCCTGGGGCGGCTGGCCCTGGAGGGCCTGGTGATCCGCAGGGCCCGTTCGGGCACCACCGTCGCCCCGCTGGACCTGGTCGAACTGCGCCAGGGCTACGAGGCCCGGGCCCTGATCGAGCCGCACTGCGCGGGCCTGGCCGCCAAGCACGCCAGCAAAGCCGAGGCCGACGCCATCCGCGCGGCCTTCGACGGCGGCGAGCAGGCGGCCCGCGACCGCGACCTGCCGGCCCTGGTGGCCATGGACCAGCGCTTCCACGCCGCCGTGGCCCGGGCCGGCGGCAACATGGCCCTGGCCCGCATCCTGATCCCCTTGCAGCACAAGGCCGCCCGCTACTGGGTGTTCTCGTTCGGCGCGGCCACTGAGGCCGAGCTGATCGCCGACGTCGAGCAGCACCGCGCCGTGGCCGACGTGATCGCCCGCGGCGACGTCGAAGGCGCCAGGCTGGCCATGATGCGCGTGCTCAACATCATGCCCGAGGCCACCCGACCGATGGTCGAGGGGTAGGGCGGAGACGCCCCCTCCGTCCGCTTCGCGGCCCCTCCCCCGTTTCAGGGGGGGGAGAAGGACGGCGCCGCATCCTCCTCACCCGCGATGCGGGGGAGGTGGCGCGCCGTGAATACGCGGCGTGACGGTGGGGGCGTCTTCAGCGCAGCTAATATCCGCTGCAATATAATTCTCTCTGAAATGTTACATAACGTTTTGACGAACGTTGCGTAACATTCCATTGGCTAGCTTCGCCGCCCCTGCCTCGGCGGACCTGGAGCTTTCGTGATGTCTATCCGCGCCTGCCTGCTCGCCTCCGCCATGGCCGTCGGCGTCTTCGCCTCGGGCCAGGCCTTCGCGCGCGATGGGGCCGAGGACGCGGCGCCCCAGGCCGACGCCGTCGACGCGGTGATCGTCCAGGCGCGCGACAAGGCCGGTCTTTTGGAAAAGCAGCCCAGCGCCACGGTGTTCGGCCTGGAGAAGTCGCTGCTGGAGACCCCGCGCTCGGCCAGCTTCGTCAGCGACACCACCCTGACCCGCTATGGCATCGAGACCATCGACGGGCTGACGGCGGTCTCGCCAGGGACCTACACCGCCAGCTTCTACGGCGTGCCAGGGGCGCTCAACATCCGCGGCACCCTGGCCGAGAACTATTTCCGCGGCTTCAAGCGAGTCGAGAACCGGGGCACCTACTCGACCCCGATCGGCGGCGCGGCCCAGATCGAGATCGTGCGTGGCCCGCCCACTCCGATCTACGGCGCGGGCAAGGTCGGCGGCATGCTGAACTTCATCCCCAAGTCGGCGCGCGACGAAGGGCGGTTCCTGACCGACCCCAAGGGCGAACTGACCGCCACCTTCGGGGCCTACGACAAGAAGAATGTCACCGGCCAGGTCGCCCTGCCGGTCAAGCTGGGCGCGGCCGACGGCGGGATCTACGCCTATGGTGAGCTCGATGACTCCAAGAGCTTCTATCGGGGGCTCCACCCCAAGCGGCAGCTGGCCGAGGTCTCGGCCGACTTTGACCTGAACAACGGCTGGAGCACGGCCTTCGGCGGCATGGCCTATCACTCGACCGGCGACATCCAGACGCCGGGCTGGAACCGCCTGACCCAGGACCTGATCGACCACCGGACCTACGTCACCGGCCGCGACACCACCCTGGTCGACGCCGACGGCAATGGGCGGATCACCCCTGGCGAGGTCGGCTTCTACCCGTTCGGCAGCGCCCTCTACATTCCGTACTTCGGCTCCCCCGCCACCGACGCCAACCATATGCTGGACACTGGGGTGGGGACCACCAAGCTGGACCCGCGCACCGTCTATGTCAGCGCCGCCGATTTCTCCAAGACCTGGACCAACACCCTTTATTTCGACCTGGCCAAGCGGTTCGGCGACGACAGCGTGCTGAAGCTGCAGCTGTTCTACGACGACCAGGAGAACAAGCGCTTCGTCTCGTACGGCTATCCCGCCTGGTTCGACAGCTCGGTCTGGGAGGCGCGGGCCAGCTACGCCTTCAAGCGCGACTTCGGGGCGGTGAGCGCGCAGACCATCGTCGGGGCCGGCTACCGCGACTTCTCCGGCCGCCGCCGCGAGAGCTTCAACAGCGGCATGATCGCCATCGACCGCCGCGACATCTCGGTCGGGGCCCGGCCCAACGACATCATCGACAGTCCGTTCAGCCTCGAATCGGCCGGCGTCCAGGGCCTGGAATGGGAGAACGACAACCGCGGCGCCTGGAGCCAGACCGGCCTGTTTTTCACCAGCGACGTGAAGTTCGGCCAGCGCCTGACCCTGACCCTGGGCGGTCGCTACGACTGGTACGACGTGGCCGCGCACGACACCGGCGCGCTGCCGTTCACCGTCGCCGGCCGCCAGACCGACAGCCGGGGGAAGGGGACCTACAGCGCCAGCCTGACCTATCAGGCCCCGATCGGATTCATGCCCTATGTCAGCTACGCCAAGGCCTCGGCCCTGGAGGTCAGCCAGGCCGGCGAGATCGCCCCGGGCCTGGTCGCCGACGGCTCGTGGCTGTCGGACAGTGATCTGGCCGAGGCCGGGGTGAAGTTCCAGCTGCTGCGCGGAACCCTGGTCGGCTCGCTGGCCGCCTACCGCCAGAACCGCACCCAGCTGTCGGGCCTGACACCGGTGGTGCAGGGCACGCGCGCCAAGGGCGTGGAGCTGGAAGTCCGCTGGCTGGCTTCGGAGCACCTGAGCTTCACCGCCACGGGCAACGCACAGCACACCACGGTCAAGGGGCCGGACCAGTCGTTCCAGTACATCCCGGCCTATGCGGCGGGCGTGCCCGGGACCCAGGCCTATGGCGGCAGCTATGTCGTCTGGACGTTCAGCAGCCTGCCGGGGCGCGGCGGCGACTACGATTACACCCTGATCCCCAAGTCGGTGGTCAGCCTGTACGGCGCCTACACCAGCGACAAGCACGACTGGGGGCAGGCCGGCGTGACCCTGGGCGTCACCCACGTGACCAAGGCCTCGGGCACGGTGCAGAACGCGGTGACCTATCCCGCCTACGCCGTGGTCAACGCCTCGGCCTATGTGACGCGCGGGCCCTACACCGCCGAGCTCAACATCGATAATCTGTTCGACAAGCTCTATTTCACCCCGGACGCCGACACCTACGCCAATCTCGGGGCCTTGCCCGGCAGGGGACGGGAATGGCGCGTGACCCTGAAGCGGAGCTTTTGACGATACAGCGGGACCCCCTCCGTCCGCTTCGCGGCCACCTCCCCCGTTTCACGGGGGAGGAGATGATATTTTCTCCTCACCCGCATCGCGGGGGAGGTGGCGCGATGCGAATACGCATCGTGACGGAGGGGGCGTCTCTCGCGCCTCGAATGGAAAGCACGGCATGCCAAAATCTGAAATCTCAGCGCCCTTTTCCTTCCGCCCCTGGCTGTTGGTCGCCGTCTTCAGCCTGCTGCTGTTCCTGATCACGGCCGCCACCTATTCGTCGCTGGGGGTGGTGATCCCGGCCATGGTTCCGGAGCTGGGCTGGAGCTGGGAGCACGCCTTCCTGGGGTTCACGATCCTGGGGGTGTTCACCGGCCTGTCGTCCTGGCTGCCGGCCCTGCTGATCCGGCGGATGGGCGTGCGCGGGGCGATCCTGGTCGGGGTGGCGGTGATGGCCGGCGGCCTGTTCTGCCTGTCGCGGGTCCACGCCCTGCCGATCTATTTCCTGGGCACGGCCCTGTGCGGGATCGGTTTCCAGATGGCCGCCCTGATCCCCGGCACCCACGTGCTGTCGGCGATCTTCAAGGAGCGGGCCCTGCCGTTCGGGATCTATTTCACCTTCGGCGCCCTGGGCGGGGTGGCGGGGCCGTGGATGGTGGTCGGCGCGCTTTCGGCGACCCACGACGACTGGCGGCTGTACTGGGCCCTGCAGGCGGCGGTCGTGGGTCTGGTCGGCCTAGTCTGCGCCGTCGCCGTGGGCGGGCCGCGCTGGCTGGAACAGGCCGGCGCCGCCCTGGACCTGGAGCTGGACGCCGAGGCCAAGGCCGGCAAGACGCCTGGCCACGTCTACCATACCGACCACGAATGGAGCGTCCGCGACGCGGTGCGCACGCCGCAGTTCTACGTGCTGCTGGCTGCCTATTTCAGCCACCTACTGGCGGGAATCAGCGCCGCCAGCCTGACCCAGGCCCACCTGACCCAGCTGGGCGTCGCCGGGGCCGTGGCGGCCGGCATGCTCAGCCTGGAAGGCGGCATGCAGGTGGTCGCGCGCCTGGGCGGCGGCGCGATTGGCGACCGCGTCGATCCCCGCTGGCTGCTGGTCTTCGCCCAAGGGCTGCTGGTAGTCGGACTGCTGGCCCTGTCG
Organism: Caulobacter sp. UNC279MFTsu5.1; assembly: GCF_900114015.1. Lineage (GTDB taxonomy): Bacteria > Pseudomonadota > Alphaproteobacteria > Caulobacterales > Caulobacteraceae > Caulobacter. The sequence goes on from NZ_FORN01000005.1 coordinate 178,042, forward strand.
CGCGCGACCACGCCGCTGCTGCTGACGCTCTACGCCGTCGGGGTGGGGATCGGCTTCGGCCTGACCGTACTGGCCGTCAGCCTGCTGCTGCTGAACTATTTCGGCCGGCGCAACAATGTCGAGCTGTTCTCCCTGACCTGCCTGGTCGGGGCGGTGTCGGCGGCGGGGCCGGTCATCGGCGGCGCCATCCGCGACCGCGTCGGCTCGTTCAGCCCGGCCTTCCAGCTGTTCGCGGCGCTGACGGCGGTGGTGTTCCTGGCGGCGCTGTTCATGCGACCGCCGCGACAGAAGCCGGCCGTCTAGATAGCGCCCAAAGAAAAAGCCGCCCTGACCAAGGTCGGGGCGGCTTCATCAGGCGTTCGTGAGAAGCTTAGAACGCGACCTTCAGCGAGGCGGTGACCGTCGCGTGATAGATCTCGCCGTAGTTGCTCTTGTTGGTGTCCGAGTAACGGATGTCGGCGCTGACGTGGTCGTTGATCGCGGCGGTGACGCCGGCGTTCCAGGTCACGTAGCTGTCGGTCGCGCCGCCGTAATAGGTCGAGGCGTCGACTTCCTGACGGCCGACGGCGCCGCTCAGGGTCAGCTTCTCGCCGATCGGGGCCGAGCCGTTCAGTTCGTAGTACAGCGCTTCGCCGCCGTCGCCCGGGAACTCGGGCGAGTAGTAGAGGGCGGCGCCGACGGTGGCCGGACCCACGGCGGTCGAGGCCGCAGCCTTGACTTCAGTGTAGCTGAACGCGCCCGGAGCGCCGTTCTTATCCTTGGTGTAGCCGTAATAGATCACGCCCAGGTCGAGGTTGACCGGGCCGACGGTCGGCTTCACGCCGGCGTAGACGTCGATTTCCTGGTCGGGGTTCGGGGTGCCGAAATCGACGTTCGACGTCCAGACGCCCGCATAGCCGATGCCGTAGGTGGCGTCGACACCGCCGAAGACCTGGCCCTTGGTGTTGGTGTTGCTGATGCCGCGGAAGATGTAGTCGCTGGCCACGCCGACGTTGTACGAGAGCTTCAGCTCTTCAGCCATCGCGGCGCCGCCCATGGCGACCGAAGCAGCGGCGGCGACCAGCGCCAGTTTCAGAAACTTCATGTGTTCTATCCCCTTTATTTCTGTTTTGCCGGCGGAGGGACTTGGAGCCTTCGCCGGTCAGCGACGCCTGCAAGCGCGTTGAGCACGGCGGCAGTAGTTGTCGACCAGGCCTTAGTTGCAATCTTGCTGGTCAAATCGCCAGCAGAAAGCACTCCGCCGGCGCAAAGTTTGGGCGGAGTGTGACGATTTTGCTTCAGAAGTGGCGTGGGGCGCCACAGTGTCAACGGAAAGATTGTTTCGGCTTTACCTGCGGCTTTAGCGCATCGCCAGACTCGCTCCGCCCAGGTGCAGGCCGGCGTCGACCAGCAGGGTTTCGCCGGTGACGTGCCGCGAGGCGGGCGAGGCCAGGAACACGGCGGAGCCGGCGATGTCCTCGGCGGTCGAGGCGACCTTCAGCGGCGCGGCGGCGATCGAGCGCTCCCGCAACCTGTCAATGCGCTCCTCGTCCATCACCTTGCCGAACCACGGGGTGTCGATGAAGCCGGGGCAGACGGCGTTGACCCGGATGCGCGGCGCCAGGGCCCTGGCCAGGGACAGGGTCATGGTGGTCAGGGCCCCCTTCGAGGCGGCGTAGGGCACCGACGAGCCGTTGCCGACCACGCCGGCGATCGAGGCGGTGTTGACCACCGCGCCCGGCTGCGGCGCGGCCTCCAGCAGGCTGCGGGCCGCGCGGACCATCTGGAAGGCGCCGACCACGTTGACCGCGTAGAGCCGCAGGAAGTCCTCGGCGTCGACCGCGTCGAGATCGGCGTGGTTCGGCGCGAACTTGGTGATCCCGGCGTTGTTGAACAGGGCGTCGATGCGCCCCGTGCCCGCCGCCGCCTGGACGATCCGGCGGCAGTCGGCGTCCTGGGCCACGTCGCCCTGAACCAGGACGGCCTTCGAGCCCTCGGCCTCGACCAGGCGGGCGGTCTCCTCGGCGTCCTGGGCGCTGCGGGCGAAGTTGACGACCACCAGGCCGGCGCCGCGCCGCGCGGTCTCCACCGCCATGGCCCGGCCCAGCCCCGTGGAGGCGCCGGTGACCACCACTGTGAAGCCGTCGAAGTCGCGTCCGCCCATCGTTCTTTCCCGTCCAACATCTGTTTGATGCGACGATAGCGACGCCGCGCGCGCTTGTCTCGCCGGGGCGCGGGGCCTAGATGACCGCCCATGACCGAACTTCATGTGACCCAGCTGGGCCAGGTGGTCGAGCCCGCCGCCAGCCCCGACCAGGCCGTCCTCGAGCGCGTGCCCAACCCGCAGAGCGACGTGACCTACCTGGCCCGCTTCGTGGCGCCGGAATTCACCTCGCTGTGCCCGGTGACCGGCCAGCCCGACTTCGCGCACCTGGTGATCGACTACGCGCCGGGCGACTGGCTGATCGAAAGCAAGTCGCTGAAGCTCTACCTGACCAGCTTCCGCAACCACGGCTCGTTCCACGAGGACTGCACGGTCAAGATCGGCCGCAAGATCGTCGAGATCGCCGCCCCGCGCTGGTTGCGGATCGGCGGCTACTGGTATCCGCGCGGCGGCATTCCGATCGACGTGTTCTGGCAGACCGGCCCGGCGCCAGAGGGCCTGTGGGTCCCCGACCAGGGCGTGGCGCCCTATCGCGGCCGGGGCTGACCGGCTTTCGGGACAGTGAAAAGCAAGGGGCGCGTCCGGCTGGACGCGCCCCTTTTTCTTTGGATGTTCAGCGCGGCTGTTGCGCCGGCGGCGGGGTCGGAACCGCCGGCGGGCGCTGGCCAGGCGGCTGCACCGGACGCTGCGGGCCGATCAGCTTGCGGAAGCTGATCCGCACCGTCCGGCCGATCGGGTCGCGAAAATCCGGCTGGTAGGCCTGGGGCGTCGAACCGAGGCGATCGTGCACGTCCTGGCGGGTGTCGAACAGGTTCTGGGCCTGCAGCTGCACCCGCGAACCGCGCAGCCACGGGTGGGCCCGCAGCAGGTCCGGGCGCGCCGACAGGTCGGCGAACAGGTTCAGGCTGAACGTCGACTGGTCGCTGAAGAACAGGTCCTGCTGGGCGGTCGCGCCGTTCAGGCGATAGCCGCTGCGCCAGCTGCCGTTCAGGAACGCGCCCATGCCGCTCTTGAAGACGCCGACCTGCAGCTGGACCTCGTGCTCGGGCCCCGCGCCCGAGCCGCCGTCCAGGCGGTCGATAACCGGCAGGCCGTCGCGGATGGTGACCTCGTCCTTCAGTTTCCAGGTGTGATAGAGCGAGACCTGGAACTGGCCCTGGCCGGGGCGCGGGCCGCGGAAGCCGCCGCCGCCGCGGAAACCGCCGCCGGGGCCGCCGGGGCCCGGGCCGCCCTCAGGTCCGCGACCGCCGCCGGGGCCCCGGGGACCGCCGCCCGGAGGCGGCCCACCGCCGAACGGGAAGCCCGGCAGGTCGGTGCGCGGCTTGCCGAACGGGCGCGACAGGTTGAAGCCCCAGCGGATCTGTTCCTGCTCGGACTTGGCGTAGTTCACCGGCCGCGAGTCGACCGAGATCAGCCGGCCGCCGGCGTCGCGGACGATCCGATCGGGAAAGGCCCGCTCGATGTCGGCGGTGACGGCCGGGAAGCTGTTGATCGAATCGTCGATCCGGGTGGCCGTGTAGTTGGCGCTGATCTGCAGGTTGGTCTTGGCGTCCTTGGGCAAGGGCCTGATGTTGACGGCCAGCTTGACCACCTGGCGGCTGTCCGACACCAGGTCCGGGTTGCCGCCCTCGATCCGCGTGGCCAGCACCGACTGGCCGGTTTTGAAGTCGTAGATCGAGACGTTCGGGGTCGACAGGATCGGGTCGTTCAACTGCGACGGGGTCGGGGCGCCGTCCTCGCTGGTGTAGCTGACCAGGAAGCTGACCGGATCGACCGGCGACCAGTCGGCGCCGGCGCCCAGGGTGGCCAGGCCGCCGAAGTCGGACAGCTGCTCGTACTCGCCGTTGAAATTGACCGACAGGTCGCCGAGCGCCGGCAGCACGCCCTTGGCGCGGTCGGCGATCGGCACGTTGATGCTGGCCTGCAGGTTGCCGCTGGTGCGCGAGATGCCGCGGTCGGTCACCACGCCCCGGCGGGTGCTGCGGGAGTCCTGGCTCAGGGTGTCGGCGCCGACCTTGAAGGTGGTCGACACGCCGCCGGCCGGGCCCCGCAGCAGGTCGCCGACGAACACCACCTCGGCGTTGGCGGTGTTCGAGGTCGACTTGGCGGTGTCGGGCGAGACCCGGGCCAGCAGGTTCGAGGGGATGGCGCCGAACGGATTGAGCGTCGGGTCCCCGGCGGCGACGCCGGCGGCGAAGGCCGCCGCGTCCAGCCCGCGGCCCGTGGTGGTGTCGCTGGTCGAATAGACGTAGCCGCCGGTGGCGCTCCAGCGCCAGTCCCGGATCCGTCCGTTGGCCGCCGCCGACACGGTCGCCTTCTGGGTGTCGGTCTTGCGGGCCATCGCGACGTAGTCGTCGGCGTAGCGGTACAGCTGGACGTCCTGGCTGAACGGCGAGAACGGATTGGTCTCGGGCACCTCCAGGCGGACGCCGGGCAGGCCGAGATAGGCGTAGGAGGTGGAATCCTCGAACGATCCGCTGAGCGTGGCCAGCGAGGCCTTGCCCACCGGCCGGGTCAGGGCCCCGGTCAGCGAGGTCGAGGTTCCCCGAGGCGCCAGGCTGCGCCAGGCGGTCAGGTCGTCGGTGGCCGCCGTACCCGCGCCGGTCGCGAAGTCGGCCAGGGTCGCCGGGCCGCCCAGCGCCGCCGTCGGCACGGGCGTGACGGTGACCGGAGCGCCGACCAGGGCGGTCAGGTTCGGATCGATCGGCTGGAAGTAAATTCCATTGGCGATGTCGGGCGGCTGGCGGTTGAGGCCGGTGACGTTGCCGGTCAGGTCGTAGGGCTGGCCCGACGGCGTGCGCACGATGTCGCGATCGTTCTCGAACAGGGCCGTGTCGTGCGAGACCTTGCCGTTGAACAGCCAGCGATTGTCGCCCTGGACGCGGAAGAAGGTGCTCTGCAGGTCGGTGGACGTGCGGTCGCCGGCGGTCGGGACCTTGACCCCCGCCTCGGTGGTCAGGGCGCGAAAGCGGCGGCGCAGGACGATGTTCACCACCCGCTGGTCGGCGCGGTAGCCGTAGGTCAGCGACACTTCCTCGGGCAGGATCTCGAAGCGCTCGATGGCTTCGGGCGGAATGTCGCGGATTTCCTGGAAGCCCGAGATGCGGCGGCCGTTGATCAGCATCACCGGTTGGCCGTCGCCGCGGCTCTGGCTGGTGCGCAGCTGCGGCTCCAGGAACGCCAGGAGCTCCGAGATGCTGCCGGCCCCATAGGCGCGGATCTGGGCGGGGTTGAGCGTCAGATCGGGCTTGATGTCGCCCTCGACCGAGCCGCGCGGCTTGCCGGCCACGACCTCGACCGCCTCGACCTCGGCGGCGTACGGATCGGCCCCGGCCGGCCCGGCCTGCTGCGGCGCCCGCTGGACCCGCGCCGCCGTTTCTTGCTGGGCGGGCGCGGCTTCAGGCGCGCCGTCCAGGGCGGTGGTCATGCCAAGGATCAGGAGAGAGAGCGTCATAAACCCCGTCGGCCGTAAAGTTCGGGTCGGCGTGCAGGTACGCAGACATCGTCCAGCTTGGCCTTAGGCAATGCAAGGCCTAGCAACAAGTTACGGATGCTTAAGGTCGATTTGATGCAGGACTGTTACATAAGATGTCGCGGCTGATGCATGACAAAGCCTGCGCCCCGCAAGTCCCACGCCTTGGGATTTGAGACGAGTGGAATGGCGATTCTATGGCCTTGGGCCGCTGTTCCGGCGGCGCGGGCTCGAATTAAAGGCGTCGGACCGGTGCGAAAACGCAACAGGCGCCGGAGGCGACTTTCAGCCAGCGGACCATTCGGTGGTGATCGCGCCCACATCCGGCCGCGCCCGCTCCTGCGGGGCTTCGGTCGAGGTGCCCAGATAGAGGAAGCCGGCCACCAGCTCGTCGTCGGCCAGGCCGAGGATGGCCTTGGCGCGCGGGTCGTACGAGTACCAGTCGGTGATCCAGTTGGCGCCCCAGCCCATGGCGGCGGCGGCCAGCAGCATCTGCTGGCAGACGGCCGAGGCGCTCTGGCGCTGCTCCCATTCGGGGATCTCGCCGGGGATATGGCGCGAGATCACGGCCACGGCGACCGGCGGGCGGGTCAGCTTGCGCAGGGCGGCGTTGGCCTTGACAGGATTGGCCTGGCTGTCGGCCAAGGCCGTAATCCGCTCGGCGAAGACGTCCTTGGCCGGGCCGCGCAGGATCACGAACCGCCAGGGCGCCAGCTTGCCGTGGTCGGGCACCCGGGCGGCCAGCCGCAGCAGGTCGGCCAGTTGCGCGTCGTCCGGGCCCGGCGCGGTCAGGCTCATGGCCGAGGCCGAGCGTCGCCTGGCCAGGAAGTCCAGCACCGCCGGCGACGGCTCGATCGGCAGCACTTCGCCGAATTCTGGGGCTGGGGGAACTGAACCGGCCAAGACGACCTCCGGGAAGCACGATAAGCAGCACACCTATGGCCGAGCCTCGGCCGCCACAAGCCGCGAGCCGTCCGCATGACCGATAAACCTGCCAAGCCTAGGCCAGCATGGCTCGAACCGCACGGGACGCCGTGGGCCGTGACCCGCGAAACGGTCGTCTACGACAATCCCTGGATCACCCTGACCGAGTATCAGGCGATCGCCCCCACCGGTCGGCCGGCGCTGTACGGCAAGGTGGCGTTCAAGAACCGGGCGATCGGCGTCGTGCCGCTGCACGCCGACGGCACGGTCACCCTGGTGGGCCAGAACCGCTTTCCCCACGCCAACTACAGCTGGGAGATTCCCGAAGGCGGCGCGCCGCTGGCCGAGGACCCGCTGGACGGCGCCAAGCGCGAGCTGGCCGAGGAGGTCGGGCTGGAGGCCGCCGACTGGCGGCTGATCCTGACCATGGAGCTGTCCAACTCGATCACCGACGAGATCTGCCACGGCTATCTGGCCCTGGACCTGACGCCGACGGCGACCGCGCCGGACGAGACCGAAGACCTGGCGATGGCCCGTGTTCCGTTCGGCCAGGCCCTCGACGCGGCGGTGTCCGGCCACATGCCGGACTCCTTGACGGTGGCTTTACTGCTGCGGGTGCACCATATGGCGGTGAAGGGCGAACTGCCGGCCGATCTGGCCAGGCTTGTGCTCGCCTGACGGCGGCCTTAAGTGCGCGAACGGTTTCGCGCGCCAGCCGTTGAAACCTGGGCGCCTGGAGCATTTCTCAAAAAGATGCTCTATAGGCGGCGTGGGAGAGGAGAGCCCGGTGGCCAAGCATCTCGAGGTCGTGACGCAGGAAACCACGCCGCCCGTCTGGGCCGCGCTGCGCAACCAGGCCGAACACGCCGCCAAGGCCGAGCCGGCTCTGGCCTCGCTGCTCAACGCCGTGATCCTCAGTCACGACAACCTGGCCGACGCCCTGACCTTCCAGCTGGCGCGCAAGCTGGGTGACCAGGAGATGCGGGCCATGACCGCCCGCGAATTCGCCGCCGACGCCTTCGACAGCGACCCGTCGCTGGTGGCCGCCGCCGAGGCCGACCTGGTGGCGGTGTTCGAGCGCGATCCAGCCACCAAGGGCTATGTCCAGCCGTTCCTGTTCTTCAAGGGCTTCCTGGCTCTGCAGACCCATCGCGTGTCGCACTGGCTGTGGAGCCAGGGCCGCGAAACCCTGGCCTTCTACCTGCAGAGCCGGGCCAGCGAGGTCTTCCAGGTCGACATCAATCCGGCCGCCCGCATCGGCCAGGGCGTATTCATCGACCACGGCACCGGCATCGTCATCGGCGAGACCGCGGTGGTCGGCGACGACGTCTCGATGCTGCACGGCGTGACCCTGGGCGGCACCGGCGCCGAGCGCGGCGACCGCCACCCGAAGATCGGCCGGGGCGTGCTGCTGGGCGCGGGCGCCAAGGTGCTGGGCAATATCGCGATCGGCGAATACGCCAAGATCGCCTCGGGTTCGGTGGTGCTCAAGCCCGTGCCGCCGCACTGCACGGCCGCCGGCGTGCCCGCCCGGATCGTCAACTGCCCCACTTGCGAAGAGCCGGCCCGGACGATGGATCACACCCTGGCCGACGTGGTCTACGACTACGTGATCTAGGTCGGGCGGACCTTCCGACAGGAACGCGTCCGAGCGCGCTACTGGCCCTTGGACTTTTCATAGGCCTCCAGGGCCGCCCGGTCCGCCGTCGAGACGAGCTCGCAGGCCAGCAGCGTCTTGCCGGGCAAGGACGGGCTCTCGCGGGCGACGATCGAAACCGTTCCGGCGTCGGGCTGCGGCTGCTCCGCCGCCGGCAGTTCGCGCGCATAGCCCTTGGTGGAAGCGCCCAGCAGGTTGGAGCGCTCGCGCTGGAGCTGGTAGCGCTGGGCCAGCGCCTCGGCCTGCTGGCCCTGGATCAGGACGCCGACCGACGTGCCGGCGAACACCACCTCGCTGGTCGTGAAGCCGTCCTGGCCGATCGTCCGCGGCAGCTTGTAGACATAGGCCGTCAGCAACGAGGTGTCGGGCTTGGCCAGCTTCTCGGCCGCCTCATACAGCGCCGTCGCCGAGGTCGTCGTATAGGGCGGTTTGCAGAGGGCGGCGTCGTAGAAGGGTTCGGCCGTGGCGTGAGCGGCTTGGAACGCTCCCGAAGCGACGACGACGACGAAAAGCTTATGGAGCATCCTGTTTCTCACGGTCGGCCCATCGGCGATGATTCCTCACCTAGGATAGCAACCGCTGGGACGGGTCTCGCGACAAAGTCGTGGATGCGAGCGGCGCGGCCAAAAGAAAAGGGCCGCTCCCGGAGGAGCGGCCCTTCGTGTTTCGAAAAGTCGAAGCGGGCGCCTAGTACACCACCCCGCCGACGCCGCCGTCCAGGCTGAGGCTCAGGCCCGAGGCGCTCGACTCGCGCACCGTCTCCTCGCGATAGGCGGTGTACTTCTCGGTGGTCAGGATGGTCAGGACCTTCACGCCGGCGCCGTAGCGGCGCAACAGCGAGCGCTCGTTGCAGTCGCGGGCCGGGCGTTGCGGCCGGCACGAGAGGGCGCCGCCGCGGCCGTCCGGGCCGCCGGCCAGGCCCGAGCCGCCGCCCGCGCCGCCGCCGTAGTAGAGGGCTTCGTTCTTGCCGCAGACATAGGTCTCGCCGCCGAAATTGGCCGCGCTGTAGCCTTCGTAGGCGCCGACCACGTACTGCATGCGCGAGCCGGCGATGCAGCGATAGAGTTCGCCGTCATAGCCGCTGTCGATGTCGCGGTCGGGGGTGACCTGCGAGGCCGGGTGGGGGATGTCGCGGTCGTCCAGGCAGACGGCGCGGATGACCACGCGCTTGAACCGGGTGCGGGTGGCCTCGTAGGACGCGCGACGGCGGGCTTCGCCGCCCTCGACGTTCAGGCCCTGGATGTAGCCGGTCGAGACCGGGCCCGAATAGTAGCCGCCATGGGTGCCGCCGCCGTAATAGACGGTCGAGCCGGCTGAGGCCCCCGCGCCGGCGCCGGCGCCGGCGCTGGATCCGGCCGTGGCCGTGCTGGTCGCCGAGGCGTTGGCGTTGACGATCACCGAACCGCCGACGTGGATGTTGATGCCGGGCACATAGACGTTGTGGCCGCCGCCGCCGCAGGTGTTGCAGCCGGGCGGGGTGGGCGGACGCGGCGGGGGCGGCGGCGGCGCGCAGCAGGGCGGCGGCGGCGGCGTGCAGCCGCTATTGCACTGGGCGTAGGCGACGCCGCCGAGCACGAGCGCCCCCAATCCGGCGGCCAAGCTGATCCACAGCTTGGGCAAGGTCATTTTCGGCGCCTTCATCGGCCTCTTCCCTTCACAACACATCGGCGTGCCGCGTGGCCCGCGGCCAAGCAAGATTCACGCCATGCCCACCGCTTCACCGGGAAACTGTCCCAGGACGGCACGGTCCTGGGGCTGGCCCGGTTCTCCCTGCAAGCCCGATGCGGTCGAAAAGGACCGCGAGCGAGCTCGCCAGGGGAACGACGATGTTCCATCCAAGCACGGAACGGTTGATAGACTATTGGCGTAGCAAGGCCGTTAACGACGGCGTGCCCGCGCGCGCCGCGGTCAATCCGGGCGATTTCCTGGATCTGCTGCCGCAGGTGTTCATCCTCGGGCGCGACGCCAAGGGCCGCTATCCGGTGCGGCTGGCCGGCGGTTTCGTCACCGACCTGCACGCCCGCGACCTGCGCGGCGAGGACGCCCTGGGCTTCTGGGCGCTGTCGCATCGGCTGGAGGTCAAGTCGGCCCTGGAGGTCGCGCGTCGGCGGGGCGAGCCCGTGGTGGTCACCGCCGACATCCGCGCCATCGGGGCGCCGTCGGTGGGCATGGAGGTGCTGCTGGCCCCGATGACCGGCGCCGACGGCCAGGCCGACCGTTTCCTGGGTCTTTACCAGCCCATCGCCATGATGCAGCGGCTGATGGGCCGTCCGGCCTCGGAGCTGGGCGTGCGCAGGATCCAGGCCCTGGGCCCGGCCAACGAAGAGGCGCCGCGCCTGAGGCTGGCGACGCTGCACGGGCGCCGGATCGCCTGAGGGACATCACGAGCTTTCCGTCGGGGGGCGGAAAGGGCGGCGCGCGGGACCAGGGGCGCGCCGCGGATGGGAAGGGGGCGCCGCGGGGCGACCCCTTCCCATCGAGGGGCCTCTCGCGCGTTTAGGCCGCCGCCGCCCGCCCGTCCCCGAACACCGGGACCTCCACGGCCGGCAGGGCCGCCTTGCCGCGGATCAGGTCCGACGCGCGCTCGGCGATCATCAGGGTCGGGGCGTTGGTGTTGCCGCCGATCAGGGTGGGCATGACCGAGGCGTCGACCACTCGCAGGCCTTGCAGCCCCTGCACCCGCAGCTGGTCGTCGACCACCGCCAGCGAATCGCCCGCCGCGCCCATCCGGCAGGTTCCGACCGGGTGGTAGATGGTCTCGGCCTTGGCGCGGACCCAGGCGTCGATCTCGGCGTCGGTCCTCACCGCCGCGCCGGGCGCGTACTCGGCCTCGCGATAGGGGTCGAGGGCGGCCTGGGCGGCGACGTCGCGGGCGATCTTCACGCCCTCGCGGATGGCGCGGCGATCCTCCTCAGCGGCCAGGTAGTTGGCCAGGATGGTCGGGTCGTCGAACGGGTCGGCCGAGCGCAGGCCGACCTTGCCCCGGCTTTCCGGACGCAGCTGGCAGACGTGCAGGGTGAAGCCGTCCTTCTCGACCTGGACCTTGCCGTGCTCCTGCATGATCGCCAGCACGCCGTGGATCTGCAGGTCGGGCCGGTCGAGGTCGGGGCGCGACTTCAGGAACGCGCCGCTCTCCAGGAACTGCTGGCGGCCCAGGCCCTGGCCCAGCAGCATGTAGGACAGGCCGGTGCCCAGCTTCCTCAGTCCCTTGTTGGCCGAATAGGCGGTGACCAAGTTCCTGGTCGTCCACGACAGGCAGACGTCCAGGTGGTCCTGCAGGTTGGCGCCCACGCCCTTGCTCTCATGGACCGTGGCGATCCCCTGGGCCTTCAGGTCGTCCGGATCGCCGATCCCCGACAACTGCAGGAGGTGCGGCGACTGCACCGCCCCGGCGCTGAGCAGCACCTCGGCGTCGGCATGGGCGACGAGCCGCTCCGAACTGGTCCCGACCCCGTATTCGACGCCGATCGCCCGGCCGTTCTCGACCAGGATCCGGGTGGTGCGCGCGCCGGTGACGCAGGTCAGGTTGGGCCGGGCTAGGGCGGCCGTCAGATAGGCCGCCGCCGCGCTCCACCGCTTGCCGTCGCGGATCGTCAGGTCGTAGGGACCGAAGCCCTCCTGCCGGTAGCCGTTGAAGTCCTGGGTCACGGCGTGCCCTGCCTGGCGGCCGGCCTCGATCAGGGCGGGGTAGAACGGGCTCTTGGACTCGCCGCGCGACACGTGCAGCGGGCCCGCGCCGCCGTGATAGGCGTCGCCGCCGCCGTGGTGGCTTTCCGAGCGCTTGAAATAGGGCAGGACCTCGGCATAGGACCAGCCCGCCAGCCCCATCTGCCGCCACTGGTCGTAGTCGCGCGCGTGGCCTCGGATATAGATCATGCCGTTGATCGCCGAACTGCCGCCCAGCCCCTTGCCGCGCGGCCACCACAGCTTGCGGTCGTTCAGGTGCGGCTCGGCCTCTGTCCAGAAGCCCCAGTTCTGTTCACCCTTGGCCTTGATCAGTTCGCCCACCCCGGCCGGCATCCGCACCAGGATCGAGCTGTTCCTGCCGCCGGCCTCCAGCAGCAGGACCTTGACGGCCGGATCCTCGGTCAGCCGGTTCGCCAGGACGCAGCCGGCCGAGCCGGCGCCGATGATGACGTAGTCGTAGCGCGCGCTAGCCATGGCCGAAGTCGCCTCCCTGATTTGTTATCGTTGTTCAGGCAGAGAGTGACGCGGGTTCGGGCGAGGGGCAAGGGGCGGTGCGCCCGATCATCGCGCCTGGAATTGGCATCGCTCCAAGGCTGGCGTTCTGCTTCCACCCGCGTTAGCAGACCGCCCATGATCCGCCTCGACAACATCTCCAAGCAGAACGGCCACCAGATCCTGTTCATCGAAGCCTCGATGGGCGTTCAGAAGGGCGAGAAGGTCGGGCTTGTCGGCCCGAACGGCGCCGGCAAGACGACGCTGTTCCGCATGATCACCGGTCAGGAGCAACCCGACGACGGGCTGGTCGCGATCGATCCCGGAATGACGATCGGCTATTTCAGCCAGGATGTCGGCGAGATGTCGGGCCAGAGCGCGGTCGCCGCGGTGATGGACGGCGTCGGTCCCGTCAGCGCGCTGGCCGCCGAAATGGCCAGGCTCGAGGCGGCCATGGTCGATCCGGACCAGGCCGACCAGATGGACGCCATCCTCGAACGCTATGGCGAGGTGCAGGGGCGCTTCGAGGAACTGGACGGCTACGCGCTGGAAGCGCGGGCGCGCGAGGTGCTGGCCGGCCTGAGCTTCAGCCAGGAACGCATGGACGGCGATGTCGGCCTGCTGTCCGGCGGCTGGAAGATGCGCGTGGCGCTGGCCCGCATCCTGCTGATGCGGCCCGACGGCATGCTGCTGGACGAACCCAGCAACCACCTGGACCTGGAAAGCCTGATCTGGCTTGAGGCCTTCCTCAAGAATTATGACGGCGCCCTGTTGATGACCTCGCACGACCGCGCGTTCATGAACCGCATCATCGGCAAGGTAGTGGAGATCGACGGCGGCTCGCTCATTACCTATTCGGGCGATCTCGACTTCTACGAACAGCAGCGCGCGCTCGGCGAGGCGCAACGCCAGGCGCAGTACGAGCGCCAGCAGGCCATGTTGGCCAAGGAAATCAAGTTCATCGAGCGGTTCAAGGCGCGCGCCTCGCACGCCGCCCAGGTCCAGAGCCGGGTGAAGAAGCTCGACAAGATCGAACGCGTCGAGGCGCCGCGCCGTCGCCAGGCGGTCCAGTTCGAGTTCCAGAGCCCGCCGCGGTCGGGCGACGACGTGATCAGCCTGCGCAACATCCATAAGGGCTACGGCGCCCAGCCGATCTATGAAGGCCTCGACTTCCTGGTGCGCCGCAAGGAGCGCTGGTGCGTCCTGGGCGCCAACGGCGCCGGCAAGTCGACGCTGCTGAAACTGGTGGCCGGCGACACCAAGCCCGACCAGGGCGTGGTCAATATCGGCGCCAGCGTCAGGATGGGCTATTTCGCCCAGCACTCCATGGACCTGCTGGACGGCGAAGAGACGATCTTCGAATCCCTGGAGCGCTCGTTCCCGCAGGCGGGGCAGGGCGCGCTGCGCACCCTGGCGGGGTGCTTCGGCTTCTCCGGCGACGATGTCGAAAAGCCCTGCCGCGTGTTGTCCGGCGGCGAGAAGGCGCGCCTGGTCATGGCCAAGATGCTGTTCGATCCGCCGAACCTGCTGGTGCTGGACGAGCCGACCAACCACCTCGACATGGCGACCAAGGAGATGCTGGTCGCGGCCCTGGCGGATTTCGAGGGCACCATGCTGTTCGTCTCGCACGACCGCCATTTCCTGGCGGCCCTGAGCAACCGCGTGCTGGAGCTGACGCCCGAGGGCGTCCATCAGTACGGCGGCGGCTATACCGAATACGTCACCCGCACGGGCCAGGAAGCGCCGGGGCTGCACCCGGGCGGGTAGAAGCGCCCGCTCCTCAGGACCACGGCATCGCCTTGACGGTCGATCCGCTCAGGCAGGCCGGAAACCGGACCTTGCCGGCGTCGTCGCGCCGTTCCGGATCAGGAACCGCGCTGGACGCTTGCCATCGCCTTGCGCTCTTCCCGGTCAGCCCCCAAGGCCTGTCCCACCGCCGCCACCAGCTCCTCCCGGCGGATCGGCTTGGCCACGTGGTCGTCCATGCCCGCCGCCCGGCAGCGGGCGATCTGGTCGGGCAGGACGTCGGCGCTGAGGGCGATGATCGGCACGGCGCCGTGCGGGGCGGGCAGGGCGCGGATGGCGCGGGCGGCGGCCAAGCCGTCCATGCCGGGCATGTGCACGTCCATCAGGATCAGGTCGAAACCGCCCAGCCGCGCGGCGTCCACCGCCTGGGCGCCGTCGTCGGCGGTGGAGACCTCGCAGCCGGCCAGGGTCAGCAGGGCATGGCCCAGCTCGCGGTTCATCGGATGGTCGTCGACCAGCAGCACGCGCGGCGGCCGCTCGGCCTCGAGCGCGGCCGGGGCTGGAGCCGGGGCCTGGTCGGGGGCGACGGCCCGCGCGGATAGTTCGATCCAGAACACCGAGCCTTCGCCCAGCGTGCTGGCGACGCCGATCTCCCCGCCCATCCGGTCGATCAGGGCCTTGCTGATCGCCAGGCCCAGCCCCGCGCCGCCGTAGCGGCGGCTGATCGAGCCGTCGGCCTGGCTGAAGCGCTGGAACAGGCGGGCCTGGACCTCGGGGGCGATGCCGATGCCGGTGTCGGCGACCTCGAACCGCAGCTCGCCGAGGCCGGGGCCGATGACCAGCCGCGCGGCGACCTGGCCCTGGGCCGTGAACTTCAGGGCGTTGGCCAGCAGGTTCAGCAGGATCTGGCGCAGGCGGGTCTCGTCCAGGGCCAGCAGGACGGCTTCGTCGCCGTCGCCGACGGTCTCGACGCTCACCGACAGCGGCAGGCCCTTGGCCTGGGCGGCCGGGGCGACGATGGCGACGGCGTCGCGCAGCAGGGCGGCCGGCGAGACGGGGGCCAGCGCCAGGTCCAGGCGGCCGGCCTCGACCTTGGCGAAGTCCAGCAGGTCGTTGACGATCTCGGCCAGCGAGCGGCCGGCCCGGCCGACCAGGTCGAGGCGGCGGCGATTCTCGGACGACAGGTCCGGGTCGTCGCCGACGATCGCGGCGAAGCCGAGGATGCTGTTGAGCGGCGTGCGGATCTCGTGACTGATCGTGGCCAGGAAGTCGGACTTGGCCTGGCTGGCGGCCAGGGCCTTGGCCTGGGCGGCGCGGGCCACGGCCTGGCGGCGGACCAGCAGGGCCTGCAGCCGCTTCTGCTGGTTCAGCGCCAGGGCGGCGGCCAGGCAGACGGCGTAGAGCACCAGGTGGAAGATCTGGGCGTCCCGCAGCGGCGGGACGGCGACGGCGGGGTCCAGCCCGGTCCTGTGCAGCACCGTCGGTATGGTGGCCGCCAGCGAGCCGGTCACCAGCACCGCCGCCGCCCGCGGCCCGCCGCGGAACACCGCCAGCAGGGCGGGGGCGAACAGCAGCACCTCCAGATTGGCCTCGACCGTGAACACGGTCACGGTGGTGGCCAGCACCAGCGCCAGGACCAGCAGCGATTCCGCCAGGCCGACGCGGAAGGCCTCGCCATGACGGCGGTCGAACAGGATCAGCAGGGTGGGCAGGGCGATGGCCACGCCCAGCACGTTGGAGGTGGTCCACTCGGTCCAGCCCTGCCAGAAGGCGCCGCCCATGCTGATCGACAGCAGGCCGTTGACCAGGATCGAACTGGCGGCCGTCAGGCTCGTCGAGGCGGCCATCAGCACCAGGAAGCCGCGCATGGAGCGCACCCGGATCGGCGCGTGCATCAGGCGCAGCAGGGCCGCCGTCGCCGCCGTCTGCAGGGTGTCCAGCCCGGCGACGATCAGCACAAAGCGTGGGGGATCGCCGATCGACAGCTCGATGGCCACGTGCAGGGCGGCGGTCAGGGCCAGCAGGACCGCGCCCTGCCGGCGGTTGAGCAGCAGCAGGCCGGCGATCAGCACCGCGTTGGCGGTCCAGATGGTGGGGATGTGCTGCGAGGCGCCCGCCAGGAACAGGCTGTAGGCCATGCCCGTCACATACGCGATCGTCAGGATCGCCAGGCGACGATGCGCCGGCTTCCAATCTCGCCACAGGCTCGCGACCATAAAGACTCCCCCTCGGCCGGAGAATAGCCGAAAACCGTCGGTATTTCGTTAAGCGAGCGGCGTGTGGGCTCAATCTTTCCGCGAAAGTTCGGTCCGATATCGCTTCCAGTTCTCGACATAGTGCAGGGCCGAGGCCTGGAGGATTAGCGCGTGGCCCTCGCCGATCTCGCGGACCACCTTGCCGGGGGCGCCCATGACCATCGAATTGTCGGGGATCTCCTTGTTCTCGGTGATCAGGGCGCCGGCGCCGATCAGGCAGTTCCTGCCGATCTTCGCGCCGTTCAGGACGATCGCGCCGATGCCGATCAACGAGCCGTCGCCGATCGTGCAGCCATGAAGCATCACCATGTGACCGATCGTCACGTTGGCTCCGATGGTCAGCGGGCTGCCGACGTCGGTATGAAGTACTGAGCCGTCCTGAACATTGCTGTTCTCGCCGATCTCGATCGGATCATTGTCGCCGCGAACTATTGCGCCCCACCAGACGCTGGAATTCTTCCGCAGGATGACGTTTCCCATCACCTGGGCACTCGGCGCGATCCAATATTCGCCTTCCGCGGGAAGCGAGGGACTTGCGGCGCCCAAGGAATAGACAGTCATCCGTACACCTCGTGTTCTAGAAGCAGGCGGAGCCTTAACGGCTCATAAACCATGTGGGCCCCATTGTATTTGTGCGATTCGAGGGGGAACACTCCCATATCGGGAGTCATTCTTCTCGTATCCGAGCCGCGCTCGATCGCCGAACGCGGCCTCCCGGTAACGGAGACCTTGGGTGTCGGTTTTGGGGTTTGGGCGTTCATCACCGCCTTCGGGGGCAAGCTCCGAACCGCCCGGCCGCGCTCGCGTTTCCGTTTTTCTCCTCCCCACCTGCTCCAAGGACGTCGCCATCCGGCCACGTCCTTTTTTCATGCCTGAATGGAGGCTTACATGACCAAGCGAGCTCTCAAGCGGATGGTGCGCGAAGGCGCGAACGACGCCGGCCGTTACGACGACGACGCCAAGGTGCGCCGCCTGCCGGTGGAGCATCGCCAAGCTTGGTCGCCGCTGGGCAATCCGGGGCACGAGGATCGGGACCAGAGTTACCTCAAAACGATCAAACCCAAATCGCCGGGCCAGGCCAGCCTAATGGAGGCGATCGACGAAAAGAACCTGATCATGGCGCTGGGCCCGGCCGGCACCGGCAAGACCTACATCGCCATCGCCAAGGCCGTGGAGGCCCTGGAGGCCGGCAAGGTCGGCCGCATCGTGCTGTCGCGCCCCGCGGTCGAGGCCGGCGAGTCGATCGGCTACCTGCCCGGCGACATGGAGGACAAGCTGGCGCCGTACCTGCGCCCGCTCTACGACGCGCTGAGCGACCGCCTGTCGGTCAAGCGCATGCGGGCCCTGATGGCCGAGGGCGCGATCGAGATCGCCCCGGTCGGCTTCATGCGCGGCCGCACCCTGAACAACGCCTTCGTGGTGATCGACGAGGCCCAGAACTGCACCTACATGCAGCTGAAGATGCTGCTGACCCGCCTGGGCTGGAACTCGACCATGGTGGTGACCGGCGACCCGAACCAGTCCGACCTGCTGCCGGGCATCTCGGGCCTGGCCGAAGTGTCGGCCAAGTTCGAGCCGGTGGAGAACATCGCGGTGGTCCGCTTGGCCGACCGCGACATCGTCCGCCACCCGCTGGTCGCGGAGATGCTGGGCGTGCTCTGAGATCCCCGGCCAGGGCGGCGGTCGCCGCCCTGGCCGTCCTTCGCGGCCCTCGCGAGATCTTGACGCGAGCACAAGGTTGGGTTGTCCTGTGCGGACGGAAAAAAGGTCTCCAAGATGATCCAGTCCTCTCGGCTTTTCGCCGCCTTCTTTATCGCTTCAGTGATCGGGGGGGCGGGTTTCGCCAACGCTCAGACAAGCGGTGTCAACCCTCGTCAAACCTCGCCTTCCGCAGGCCGGCCGGCGGAAGGCTACGCCATGGCCCAGCAGGTGTCGTTCAACGCCGCGCGCATCACCAAGGCCAGGAAGGTCGCGACCCTGATCAACGCGGATCGGTGCGACGCCGCCGTGAAGATGGCGCTCGCCAGCGAGGATAACAGGCTGACCGAACGTACGGTCGAGGTTTGCGCGAGCCGTGTCGAACAGCGGGCGGTCATCCGCTGAGCCAGAAAGAACGTCGGGCGGCCCGGCGCCGCTTGTCTTTGGTGGATGTGGGTATGACTTTATCGAGGTTGAAGAGCTGGGCCGCCTTGGCCGTCGTAGCGGGACTTTGCTGGGCCGGTTCGGCCGGCGCCCAGACGTCTGGCGCCAAGCGCGAGGCCATGAGCTATCAAAGCCCCGGCTCGGCCGGGTGGGGGCAGCAGGTCAGCGCCGACGCCGCGAGGCTGCGCAAGGCCCGACAATTGGCCAAGCTGATCAACGACGGCAGGTGCGACGAGGCGATCAAGCAAGCCTCCGTCAGCGACGACACGGTCATAATGCAACGTGTCAGCGAGGTTTGCGCGCCCGTGCGCACCGCGAACACCATCGCTCCCGTCGCCACGACGGCCAAGCCCTAAAGCCCGGACAAAACGCCTAAAGACTCGGCGAATGGCGGAACAGACTTGAGTTCGGGGCGGTCGGACGTGCAAGGTCCGACCGCCTTAACTGCTTTGGGACCCTTCATGTCGTCCGACGCCGCCGCGACTCCCCGTTCGGAGTTCACTATCCGGGGGGTCCTTCTCGGGATCCTTATCACCCTCGTCTTCACCGCCGCCCAGGTCTATCTGGGCCTGAAGGTGGGCCTGACCTTCGCCACCTCGATCCCCGCGGCCGTCATCTCGATGGCCCTGCTGCGCGCGTTCCAGAGCGCGACGATTCAGGAGAACAACATCGTCCAGACCATCGCCTCGGCGGCGGGGACGCTGTCGTCGGTGATCTTCGTGCTGCCGGGCCTGCTGATGATCGGCTGGTGGAGCCACGTGCCGTTCCTGACCACCTTCGGGGCCTGCCTGGTTGGCGGC
Source organism: Caulobacter sp. UNC279MFTsu5.1 (assembly GCF_900114015.1). Classification (GTDB taxonomy): domain Bacteria; phylum Pseudomonadota; class Alphaproteobacteria; order Caulobacterales; family Caulobacteraceae; genus Caulobacter. The sequence goes on from NZ_FORN01000005.1 coordinate 197,360, forward strand.
GTTCTGGGCGTGATGTACACCATCCCCCTGCGCCGGGCCCTGGTGACCAATTCCGACCTGCCCTATCCCGAGGGCGTCGCCGCCGCTGAGGTCCTGAAGGTCGGCACCGGCTCGCGGGCCGGCGCCGCCGAGGGCCAGGCCGGCCTGGTCGCCGTGGTGCTGGGCACCGTGGCCTCGGCCCTGTTCGCCGCCCTGGCCGCCGCCAAGATCTTCGCCGCCGAGGTGGCCGGCTATTTCAAGGCCGGGGCCGGCGCCACCGGCCTAGGCGCTTCCAGCTCGCTGGCCCTGATGGGCGCGGGCCACCTGATGGGCATCACGGTCGGGGTGGCGATGTTCGCCGGCCTGGCCATCGCCTGGGGCGTGCTGGTGCCGATCATGACCGCCCACCACCCGATGCCGGGCGTCGACGTCGCCACCCACGCCCTGACCGTCTGGAAGACCGAGGTGCGGTTCATGGGGGCCGGCGTCATCGGCGCCGCCGCCATCTGGACCCTGGGCAAGCTGGCCCTGCCGATCTGGTCGGGCCTGATCTCGGCCTTCGAGGCCAGCAAGGCCCGCAAGGTCGGCGGCGCGGTCATCGCCCGCACCGAACAGGACATCCCGATCGGCATCGTCGGCCTGGTCTCGCTGCTGCTGCTGGCCCCGGCCGGCTGGTTCCTGGCCAACTTCCTGACCGGCGGACCGATCACCAGCCTGGCCGCGCCGCTGGTCGCCATCGGCGTCGGCTACGTGCTGGTCGCCGGCCTGCTGGCCGCCGCCGTTTGCGGCTACATGGCCGGCCTGATCGGCTCGTCCAACAGCCCCGTCTCGGGCATCGCCATCCTGACCGTGCTGGGCGCCTCGCTGATGGTCGGGGTCGTCGGCCGCGGGGTGATCGGCCCCGACATCGCCAAGGCCCTGGTCGCCTACGCCCTCTATGTCACCACCATGGTGCTGGCCGTGGCCGTGGTCGCCAACGACAACCTGCAGGACCTGAAGACCGGCCAACTGGTCGACGCCACGCCGTGGAAGCAGCAGGTGGCTCTGATCATCGGCGTCGTCGCCGGCGCCGTCGTCATCCCCTTCGTCCTGGAGCTGCTGAACCAGTCGAACGGCTTCGCCGGCGCGGCCAATCTCAGCACCGTGGCCGGCTCCACGCCGCTGAACGCCCCGCAGGCGACCCTGATCTCGACCCTGGCCAAGGGCGTGATCGCCCATGATCTGGACTGGGGGCTGCTGGGCTACGGCGCCCTGATCGGCCTGGGCCTGGTGATCGTCGACATCGTCCTGCGCCGGTCCAGCAACGGCCGCCTCAGCCTGCCGCCGCTGGGCGTGGGTCTGGCCATCTACCTGCCCAGCGCCGTCACCGCCCCGGTCGTGGTCGGCGCCGTGATCGGCTGGCTCTACGACCGCATGGTCGACAAGGACCGGATGGGCGAGGCGGCCAAGCGCCTGGGCGTGCTGATCGCCTCGGGCTTCATCGTCGGCGAGAGCCTGTTCAACGTCGCCCTGGCCGGTCTGATCGTCGCCACCCAGAAGCCCGGCCCGCTGGAGGTCCCCTTCGCGCCGTCCGAGCACGTGGGCATGATCTTCGCCCTGATCGCCGCGGCGGTCGTGGTGGCGGGGCTGTACGGCTGGGCGCGGCGGTCGGCGAACAAGATCCAGGCGTAGGTTCGGGCCCGTGCGCTTAAAGGACCCGGAGGGCGAAAGCTCTCCGGGTCCTTTTTGTTTCCGGCCCCCAAGTTGTCATCCCGGAAAGCGCGCAGCGCTTGTCCGGGATCCAGGTGAATCGCACCGCGTCGCCCAGTCCCCTGGGTCCCGGACAGCCTCTGCGAGGCTTTCGGGATGACAACCGTTCGGGGAGGCAGGGGCTTACGCCGCCGCCAGCACCGTCAGCACCTGCTCGCACCGGAACCGGAACCCCAGCGCCTCGTAGAGTGCGATGGCCCCCGTGTTGTCGGCGTAGCTGTGCAGGAACGGCGTCTCGCCGCGCTGAACGATCTTGTGGGCCACGTGCAGCATCAGCCGCGCCGCATAGCCCTTGCCGCGATGGTCGGGATGGGCGCAGACGCCGCTGACCTCGGTGAAGCCCTCGGGCCGCAGGCGCTCGCCGGCCATGGCCGCCAGCTGGCCGTCGACCTTCACCCCGACGAATTCGCCCAGCTCGTGGGTGCGCGAGAAGAACGGTCCCGGCGCGGTCAGGGCGGCCAGGGCCAGCATCTCCGGCGCGTCGGCGTCGGTCAGGGGCTGGATCTGGAAATCGACCGGCTTGGGCGCGGCCAAGGCCTCGGCGACCATCTGCCAGCAGAGGGCGCTCTTGACGACCGTCGTCCCGGGAACCGGCGGCGGGTCGAACCGCTCGACCAGCCCGACCTCGCCGCCATGGGCGCGGACCAGCCGGCCCAGGGCCTCAAGGCTCTCGGACGCGTCGTCCGCCGTCGCCGCGAACAGGCCGAAGTCCGGATGCACCCGCAGGGCGGCTCCGTCGCGCAGGGCCAGATGCGACTGGCGGCCCGTGAAGGCGGACCAGACGGGGCGGTCGAGGGGATGGCTCATCGGCAATAAGCCTCGATCAGCGCCTTGACCGCCCCGACCACGGCCAGGGCCGGCTTGTCGTCGTCGTCGAACATCTGGCTGGAGGTGAACACTCCCTCGACCAGCAGCATCATCGCGTCGCCCAGGGCGCCGGGGTCGGACGCGCCCATCTCCACGGCCTTGGCCCGCAGGCGCGCCCGCAGGTCCTGCTTGTGGACCTGGGCCACGGCCCGACCGGCATGGTCGCGGTCGGGATACTCGACCACGGCGTTGCTGAGCGCGCAGCCGCGATAGTCGGCTCCGCCCGAGCGCGCGGCCAGGCCTTCGAAGAAGGCGATCATCTGGGCCTTGGCGTCGCCGGGGAAAGCCGCCTCGGCCGCGTCGAAGCGGCCCCAGAAACCGACCTCGACCTCGCGCAGCACCGCGGCCACCAACTCGTCCTTGGACTTGAAGCCGCGATAGAGGCTGGGCTTGGTCACGCCGGCCTTGGTGACGATCTCGTCGACGCCCACCGCCCGGATGCCCTCGCGATAGAACAGGTCGCGCGCGGTCTCGAAGATGCGCTCGGCCGCCCGCGGTCCGGGACCGTAGGGCAGATGGTGTTCGGGAATTTTTTCGTCGTTTTGGGCCATGGCGCTTGACGATGTTACTTACCGGTACGTATGCAGGGCGACAAGCCCCGTACCGATCGGTTACATCGCATGCAGATCCTCCGCCGCACCCTCGGAAACCGCTACGCCTTCGTCGTCGCGGCGGCCACGTTTCTTGCTCTTCTATCGGCCGCTGGCCTCAGGGCCGCGCCGGGCGTTCTGATTCTGCCGCTGGAGAAGGCCTTCCACTGGGATCGGGGCGCGATCTCGCTGGCCGCGGGGATCGGCATCTTCCTCTACGGCCTGACCGGACCGTTCGCGGCCGCCCTGATGCAGTCGTTCGGCGTGCGGCGCACGATCAGCCTGGCCCTACTGCTGATGGCGGTCTCCACGGGCCTGTCGGCCTTCATGACCCAGAGCTGGCAGTACGTGGCCACCTGGGGCGTGATGGCCGGGATCGGCAGCGGGGCGGTGGCCATGGTGCTGGGCGCGACCATCGTCAATCGCTGGTTCGTCGAGCGGCGCGGCCTGATGCTGGGCCTGCTGACCGCGGCCACGGCGACCGGCTCGCTGGTCTTTCTGCCGGCCATGGCCTGGATCGCCGACCATGGCGGCTGGCGGCCGGTGGTGCTGACCGTGGCCGCCGTCGCCGCGATCATGGCCCCGATCTGCTGGCTGCTGATCCCCGAAAGCCCCGACGCCATCGGCCAACGCCCGTTCGGCGCGCCGGACGATTGGACCCCGCCGCCCAAGGGTTCGGCCTCCAACGCCCTGGCCGCCGCCTTCGGCGCCCTGCACCGGGCCAGCCGGACCCGCACCTTCTGGCTGCTGTTCGGCGGCTTCTTCATCTGCGGCCTGACCACCAACGGCCTGATCGGCGTGCACATGATCGCCTTCTGCGGCGACCGCGGCCTGCCCGAGGTCCGGGCCGCCGGCCTGCTGGCGCTGATGGGCCTGTTCGACCTGTTCGGCACCACCGCATCGGGGTGGCTGACCGACCGCTACGATCCGCGCAAGCTGCTGTTCATGTACTACGCCCTGCGCGGGCTCTCGCTGATCTACCTGCCGTTCTCGGATTTCTCGCTGATGAGCCTGTCGGTGTTCGCGGTGTTCTACGGCCTGGACTGGATCGCCACCGTGCCGCCGACCGTACGCCTGGCCACCGAGGCGTTCGGCGACCGCGACGGTCCCGTCGTGTTCGGTTGGATCGGGGCGGGCCACCAGTTGGGCGCCGCGACGGCGGCGATCGGCGCGGGGGTGATCCGCGCCCAGTCGGGGCAATATCTGGAGGCGTTCGTGATCGCCGGCGTCGCCGGGCTGATCGCGGCGGGGGCGTCGCTGATGGTGCGGCGGAGTTTGGTGACGGCGGCGGTCGTCTAGACGCCCCCTCCGTCACGATGCGTATTCGCATCGCGCCACCTCCCCCGCTTTGCGGGTGAGGAGGAAGCGACCTTCTCCTCCCCCGTGAAACGGGGGAGGTGGCCGCGAAGCGGACGGAGGGGGCGTTCCAACGTCCGCAAGGGAAAGGCCCTTAACCGTCCAGGTCTTCCGCCAGGATCGCCATCTCGAACATGAACGAGCCGTCCTCGTCCTCGTCCTGGAAGATGACGCCGATGAATTCGCCCTTCACCTCGACCTCGGCGGAGTCCTTCTGCTTGGGGCGGGCCTTGAGGGCGATGTGCGGGTTGCCGAAGGTGCGCTTCAGATGGCCTTCGAGCTTGGCGATGGTGGCGGCGTCCATGACGGCTCCTGATATCGATGGGGCGCGCGGGGCGCGGGGGATCGGCGGAAACTAGAGGGCCGGGCGCGAAAGTGTAAGGGGTTTTGCGGAGCTTGGCTCGACCAGCTGTTGAGAACCCGGCGCGAAACCGGGCGGCGGCGGCGTCGCCGCGCCCTGCTTCACTAGCCAGTCGCGAAACCGCCGGGCCGCGCGGGTGGCCTTGCCCCTTGGCGTCAGGGCGCAGACCTCAGCCTGGCCCGGGACCAGGCCCAGCGGCGCGACCAGGCGGCCGGCGGCCAGGTCGTTCTCCACGAAGGCGAAGGGGCTGAGGGCCACGCCCAGGCCGGCGGCGGCCGCTTCGAGCATGTAGAAATAGTGGTCGAACTGGCGGTTCACGGCGGCCGACGGCAGGGTCAGGCCCGCCGCGCTTTCCCATTCGGCCCAGCTCTCCAGGAAGGTGCGGGTGTGCAGCCGGGGCAGCCGAGCCAGGCTTTCCAGGTCGCGGACCTGGGCGGCCAGATCCGGCGAGGCCACCGGGCCGACATAGTGCTTGAGGAACGGGGCGACGTCGGCGTCGGGCGAGGGCGGGGCGCCCGGCAGGCGCATGCGGACAGCCAGGTCGACGCCGTCGGCGCGGAAGTCGAACGGTCCGTTGGACTCCACGATCCGCACCTGAACCTCGGGATGGGCGGCGACGAAATCGGGCAGGCGCGGGATCAGCCATTTCATGGCGAAGGTCGGCAGGCACGAGACCACCAGGGCCGCGTCGTCGCCGTCGGGCGCCGGCGGCAGGGCGTCGTCGATCAGGTCGAAGGCCCGGGTCAGGCCCTGGGCCAGTTTCAGGCCCGTCTCGGTCAGCCGCAGCCCGGTGCGCGGCCCCTCGGTCAGGGCGACGCCCAGGTGGTCCTCCAGCTGGCGGATCTGGCGGCTGATCGCTCCGTGGGTGACGCACAGCTCGTCGGCCGCAAGGGTCATCCGGCCGCGCCGGCCGAACGCCTCGAAGGCGCGCAGGGCGTTCAGCGGAGGAAGCGAGCGGGCGACCATGTGACGAAACCTCACAGACGCCCGCTGATAAGTCGTTATTCCGGCCGGGGCAACCGGGGGATACGAGGGGCATGAACCGTTCCGCCCCCGTCACACCCGTCCAATGGCTGGCCGTGCTGGCGGTGTGGGGTTTGGTGGCCTATGGGGTCCTGGCGGCGCCGAAGGCCGAGGCGCGACGGGATCAGGTTCATTTGATCGCCTGCCGGTAACTCAAACAACCGCTTATCCCGGCGTTCGCCGGGATGAGCGGAACTATAAGTTATTTCCCCTCCGGCCTGACGACCATCGTCCACGACTTGTCGTCGCCCAGGAAGGTCCGGGCCGCCTTTTGGACGTCGGCGGCCGTCACACGCTGCAGGCCGGCGAGCACCGAGCGGGTGGCGGTCAGCAGGCGCGGGTCGGTCTGGGCGCCCGACAGCACTCCCAGCCAGTATTCGTTGGTCTCGCGGGCCTTCTCGATCTGGTCGATGCGCGGCTTCTTGGCCCGCTCCAGCTCGTCGGCGGTGACCGGCTTGTCGCGCAGGTCGGCGGCGATCTGGCGGATGCTGGCGATCACGCCGTCGATCTTGTCGGGCGGGGTCTCGACGCTGACCGCCAGATAGCCCCAGCCGGTGAAGGCCACGCTGGCCGTCGCCGAGGCCGAGGGCGAATAGGTCGCCCCCTGCTTCTCGCGCAGCTCGTCGGTCAGCCGCAGCTGCATCACCTGGGCCAGGATCTGGGTGTTGCGGGCCCGCTGCAGGTCGCTGAACAGGTCGTCGGTCTTCCAGGCCATGAACAGCGAGCCCTGGTCGGCCCGGCCCTTGTGGGTGCGGACGATCGGGATCGGCGAGGGGGCGGGGAAGGGGACCTTCTCGGCCCCGGCCGGGGCGGGCGTGTCGGCGCGGGTCGGCAGGGCGCCGAAGGTCTGGGCCACCGCCGCCAGGGCCTTGTCGACCGTGATGTCGCCGACGATCACCACCTCGATGGAGTCGGCGGCCAGCGGGCCCGACAGCGAGGCCTTCAGCTGGTCCAGCGACGCGCCGGCGATCTGCTGGCGGGTGGGGAAGGTCCAGCGGCCGTCGCCGCCGTGCAGCAGCCCGCCCAGATCCCGTCCGATCACTCCGCTAGGGGTGGACTCAAGTTGGTCGTGGATCGTGCCGTAGTAGGTCTTGACGCGGTTGAAGGCCTCGGGGCGCCAGCCGCCCTCAGTGGCGTAGGCCGCCAGGACCTGCAGCTCGGTGTCCAGGTCCTCCGGCCGCGTGCGGCCCGACAGGCTGAAGGCGTCGTCGTCGATCCCCAGGCCGGCGTTCCACACCTTGCCGTTCAGCACCCGCTCCATGTCCTGGGCGCTGATCTGCTTGAGGCCGCCCTCGACATAGGCCGAGCCCGCCCACATCGGGCTCTGGCTGGCGGGCGGCAGGTCCAGCAGGCCGTGGCCGATCCGGGCCTTCACCAGGATCTGGTCGTCGCGGAACTTGGTCGGCTTGACGGTCAGGCGCACGCCGTTGGCGAACCGCACGAAGACGGTGTCCAGGTCGGCGACCTCCGTCTGCGAGGTCACCGCGCCCTTCGGCCCGAAGGCCGCATAGGGCCAGGCCGTGACGCCCGGCGCGGCTGGGGCGGCGACCGCCACCTTGGCCGAGGCGGCGTAGGCGTCGGTCACGGCCTTTTCCGCGCCGTCGATGGCGGTCGGGGTCGGGATGGTGATCAGTGGACCGGAACCGGCGAACTGGGCCTTGAGCAGGGCCGAGACCTTGTCGGCGGTCAGGCCCTTGGTCGCCTCGTCGAACACCGCCAGGTTCTGGGACGGACTGGTGACCACCTCGCGGTCGTCCAGCGTGCCGACGATGGCGCTAGCCAGGGCCGTGGTGCGCTGGGTGGCCTCGCCGGCCGCGGCGGCCACGAAGCCGGCCCGCATGGCGGCGATCTCGCGGTCCAGCTCGTCCTGGCGCACGCCGTACTGGACGATGCGGCGCTGTTCCTGCTCCAGGGCGGTCAGGGCCTCGTTCCAGCGGCCCGGCTGGACGGTGGCGGCCAGGGTGGTGATGTCGGCGGCGTGCTCCTGGTCGTTCTGCATGGCCACGGCGACGATGAACGGCGGGGCCTCCGAACGGGTCAGCACCTGCAGCCGGCGGTTCAGCACCGCGAAGCCCAGGGCCTTGACCAGCTCTTCCTTGTCCTTGGCCCGGGTCTCCAGCTCCAGGTCCGGCGGCAGGACCCAGGCCATCTGGACCGAGGTCTGGGCGCCGGGCTCGACCAGCACCTTGGCGGTCAGGCCGCGCTTGGCCACGGGGCCTAGGTCGGGCTTCACCCCGGGCTGGCCCTGGCCCTTCCAGTCGCCGAACTTGGCCTTGATCTTGGCCTCCATGGCGTCGACGTCGAAGTCGCCCACGGCCACCACCACGGCGTTCTCGGGCCGGTACCAGGCCTGGTAGAAGTCGCGGATGCGCTGGGCCGGGGCGGTCCTGAGGATCTCGGTCTTGCCGATCGGCAGGCGCTGGGGCGGCCGTTGGCCCTGCAGCTGGAAGCCGAAGGTGTTGACGAAGGTGCGATAGCCGGGGCTGTCGCGGGTGCGCTCCTCCGACAGCACCACGCCGCGCTCGCGGTCGACGGCGTCGGGGGCGATGGTCAGCTCGCCGGCCGCTTCGCGCAGCAGCATCAGCGAGGTGTCGACCGTGTCGTCGTCGGTCTTGGGGAGGTCCAGCTGGTAGGTGGTCTCGCTGAAATTGGTCGAGGCGTTGGTGTCGGCGCCGAACGCCAGGCCATGGCGCTCGAGGATCTTGGTCATCTCGCCTTCGGGCACGTTCTTGCTGCCGTTGAACGCCATGTGCTCGAGGAAATGGGCCAGGCCCTGCTGCTCGTCGGTCTCGTCCAGCGAACCGGCGTCGAACCACAGGCGCAGGGCGGCCTGGCCGGGCGGGGTGGCGTTCTTCTGGATCGCGTAACGCATGCCGTTGGGCAGTACGCCGAACCGCACGCGCGGATCGGGCGCGACGTCCGACACCGCCTGCGGCCACTGGCCGGCCTTGACCAGGTCGATCGTCGGGGCGCCGGAAGCCTTGGCGGGGGCCGTTGGAGCCTTGGGCGCCGACGACGGCGCGGAGGCCTTGTCGCCGCCGCCGGGCTTGAGGTGGGACAGGGTCGCGCAGGCGGAAAGGCTGAGCCCGGCCGAGAGAACGAGCGCCAGGCGCGAAACGCGGATCATGTGCGACCTTGAAGCAGAGCGTTGGAAGGTCGGGCACCTTGGCCAAAGCGCGTGGCGCAAGCAAGGCGTGGGTGGGGCGGAACGGTCACGCTTCGATATCGGCCATGCGACATTAGGTCCGCGCGAACGCCCGTCAAATCGTCGCGCGGATGGGCTAGCTTGCAGACCCTGTGTAAGACCATCGGGTCATGTCCTTCGCCAGTCCCACGCCCGTACCCGCGCCCGGCCTGCCGTTCGACACGGCGGGGCTGGACCGTCTGCGCCGGCCGGTCTGGGTGTTCGACCACCTGCGCAAGCGCAAGGTCTACGCCAACCCCGCGGCGGTGGCGCTGTGGGGCGCCGACAGCCTGGAGGCCCTGCTGGCCCGCGACTTCTCGGTTCAGTCCCCGGCCGTTCGCGCGCGCATGGACGCCCTGGCCCGGCGGGTGGACGCCGGCGAGGCCGTGACCGAGCGCTGGACCTTCTACCCGCTGGGCCAGCCCGTCTCGGTGCAGGCGACGATCTCGGCCATCACCCTGAGCGACGGCGGCGAGGCCATGCTGTGCGAGGCGGTGTGCGACGACCGCTCGCCCGACGAGCAGCGCGCCGCCGAGGCTCTGCGCCACACGCCGGTGCTGGTGGGGCTGTTCGACGCCAAGGGCCGCCGACTGTTCGCCAATCCCAGCTGCCTGGCCGCCTTTCCGGAGCAGACGGCCTTCGACCAGATGTTCGTCGATCCGCGCGAGGCCGCCGGCCCCTGGAAGGCGGCCCTGGAGCAGGGCTCCTGGGTCGGCTCCTGCCAGGTGGCGGTCGGCGGCCGGGCTCTGTGGCACGGCCTGGACGCCCGCCGGACCCTGGATCCGGCGACCGGCGCGGTCAGCGTGCTGGTCAACCAGGTCGACATGACCGACGAGATCGAGGCCCGCCGCGAGCTGGCCGTGGCCCACGCCCGAGCCGAGGCCGCGGCCCGCGCCAAGGAAGAGTTCCTGGCCAATATGAGCCACGAGCTGCGCACGCCCCTGACCAGCGTGATCGGCTTCGCCGGCCTGCTGCGCGGCGCGGCCCTCGGTCCCGAGCAGCGGCGCCATCTGGGCCGCATCGAGGACGCCAGCCAGGCCCTGATGTCGACGCTGAACGACGTGCTGGACCTGTCGAAGCTGGACGCCGGCGGGGTCGAGCTGGACCGTCGGCCGTTCGCGCTGGAGGCCGTGCTGGACCAGGCCCTGGGCATCGTCGAGGTCCAGGCCGGGCGCAAGGGCCTGGCGCTGGTCAAGGAGGTCGACGCGGCCGCGCCCCGCTTCGTGATCGGCGATCCCGAACGCCTGCGGCAGATCCTGCTGAACCTGCTGGGCAACGCGGTGAAGTTCACGACCGAGGGCTCGGTGACCCTGGCCGTCCGGCGCCTGGATCCCCCGGAGGGACCCGACGGGGGGGAGGAGGCCGCGGCGCGGATCGAGCTGTCGGTCACCGACACCGGCGTCGGCATGGCCGAGCACGTGATCGACCGCGTCTTCGAACGCTTCACCCAGGCCGACGCCGCCGTCGCCCGCCGGTTCGGCGGCACCGGCCTGGGCCTGTCGATCACCCGTTGCCTGGCCCGGGCGATGGGCGGCGAGGTCGGGGTCTCCAGCCGGCTGGGTGAGGGCTCGCGGTTCTGGTGCGTGCTGCCCTTGCCGGCCGCCGCCGACGCCGAACCGGCGCCGGAGGCGGCGGTCCCCGAGGCGCAGGCGCGCGGCGTGCGCATCCTGCTGGCCGATGACAACGAGGCCAACCGCGAGCTGGTGGGGACGATCCTGCGGTCGGCGGGCCACCAGGTCGAGCTGGCCGTCAACGGCGCGGAGGCCGTGGCGCGGGCGGCGCGCGGCGAGCACGACCTAGTGCTGATGGACGTGCAGATGCCGGTCCAGGACGGGGTCAGCGCCACCCGGGCCATCCGCGGTCTGCCCGGACCCGCCGCCGACGTGCCGATCATCGCGCTCAGCGCCAATGTCCTGGCCCAGCAGGTCCAGACCTACCGCGCCTGCGGCATGAACGATCACATCGCCAAGCCGATCGCCGCTGGCGAACTGCTGGGCAAGGTGGCGCTGTGGGGCGCGGCGGGGCGGGAAGGCTGACGGGCGCGGGTCCGCGCGGAAAAATCGATCGCGCGTTGTCGAAAGTGGTCGATCCGGTACGTCCTCGAGCTGGAACCGCCAAGAGGAGGCAACCGTGAGAGACCTGATCCTGAAGATGTCCATCTCGGTCGACGGCTTCGTCAGCGACCTGGAGGGCCGAAACACCTGGATGTTCGGCGCCGACCAGGAGGCGAAGGCCTGGAGCGTGGCGTTCATCGGGACCGCCGGCCTGCACATCATGGGCGGCCGCAGCTTCGAGACCATGGCCGGCTACTGGCCGATCTCCACCGACCGCTTCGCGCCGCCGATGAACCAGATTCCCAAGGTCGTCTTCTCCCGGCAGGGGCCGGCGATCCTGGAGAAGGTGAAGAGCCCACCGTCCGCGGAGCTTCAGCCCGGCGCGGAAAGCTGGACGGAGGCCTCTGTGGCGAGCGGCGACCTGGCCGAGGAAGTCGCCAAGTTGAAGGCCCAGGAGGGCAAGCCGATCATCGCCCACGGCGGGGTCCGTTTCGCCCGCAGCCTGGTCGCGGAAGGCCTGGTCGACCAGTTCGTCCTGCTCGTGGCCCCCGTGGCGCTGGGCAAGGGCCTGCCGCTGTTCTCCGACCTCGCCGCGCCGGCGCCGCTCAAGCTGGTGAGCTCGAAGGCCTTTCCAGGGGGCGCGGTGGCCCAGACCTATCGGCCGGCCTGACCCCGTCGCCGCCCTTCAGCCGGGCCCCCAAACGAGTCCGTCATTCTCGCCCTGAAATGAGGGGGATGCACGGATACCGGCAAGCCCCGGTCGCTGGCGCTGAAATCGGACATGTCGATGGTCTGTTCGGGGTGGATGTCGGACATCGCGTGGCATAGGTGCTAACCAAAGCTGGGACGCACCGACCGGAGTTATGATCTTGAGAGCCCTTGGCATAGCCTTGGCAAGTCTGGCCGTGCTGTCGATCAGCTACGGAACGGCATCCGCCCGGAAGTGCGTCGAGATTGGCCCCCTAGCTATCCGAGAAGGATGGACAGCCGAGTTTCGATCCGAATTCCAAAATGCGAATGCTGTATATCTCGTCCGAGTGTCTGAACCTGGACCTCCCCGAGGTTGGGCCATGCCGTGCGACTATCTTCGCGCACCGCCGCCTCCATTGGCGCCTGGAACAAGCAGTGGTAAGGCGCTTGAGGATTATCGGAAGAAACAAAACGCCGCCGCACTATTAAATGGGTCCTGCAACCCTTCGTCGTCGGTCCGGTTTACAGTTTCAGAAGTCATTAAAGGTCCGCCAAAGCGAACCTGGGTGGAAAAATCCGCGCTTTTCGACGTTCGCAATGGACCGCCCCCTGAGCCATTTGACGTTTGGCCAGCATTTTCACTGTTTGCACGGCATGTTGCCGTCTCAAACGATTTCGAATGTGGGGTCAGAGCCAGACGCCTCAGCTTGAGCGCCTCCTACCTCGTGTTTGGTTGGGTCAATCCATCGCCGTCTCCTCAAGACCCACGCGAATTCCATGTGTCGCGGGTCTATCTGGCTAGCTCGGCTACCCCCTTCCTTGCGGAAGCCCGCGCTCTTGGCCGCAAAAGAAGATAGCCGGTCAGTGTCCGCACAGGGTCG
>NZ_FORN01000083.1 GCF_900114015.1 Caulobacter sp. UNC279MFTsu5.1
CGAGAAGACCCCGATGGGCGAGCTTACGTCCCTCGCCCTCTGTTTCAGTCGCTTCCCAGCCAAAGCCGCAAAGGACCCCGCTCGATCGCCCCCCGTCGCCGCATCGGTCGCTGGCCATGCGCCCTTTCCCCGCGACGAGGTGGGATCAGGATGCGGCCGGTCTGGAAGGGTGGGGACCAAATCGGGTCGAGAAAGTTCAGGGCGTTGAAATCGTGAGAGTTTGATCGCTATCCGCCGAGGATGGACGTCTTCTTGCCCCCTCTCCCAGAGGGAGAGGGAGGGGCCCAAGCGAAGCTTGGGAGGGTGAGGGGTTAAAACGTCGGACGGCGCGCCGGCGGGGCGTCGGTGGGAAAGCGGACAGGGTGAAACCTCTCACCCTCCCACCGCTTCGCGGCGGGCCCCTCCCTCTCTCCAAGAGAGAGGGTTCAAGCAGGGCCCTTTCCGGAAACACCCCTCCCGTCCTCCGCCCGCAGCGGCGAGGCCGCGCCTTGAAACCTTGGCTGCCAGCGTGCTCTGGGGACTGACCGAGTCAAGGACCGCCTCTGGCGGCCGCGTCGCGGCGGCGCGGCGCGCCGTCCTTGACTCGGTCAGTCCCCAGAGCTCCGATCCACCAAGGCTTTAAGGCGTGGCCGCATCCGGCGGGGCGGATGGGGACTATCGATAGTGCTCAGCGGTTCATGTCTCTCAACGTCAATTCTACCATGCGCTCAAGCCGGCGTACCTGACGTACGATTTGCTTGTTGCCCAGAACCTTCGCCGACCGTCGGGCATACGAGGAGAAGTTGCGGACGCCGACGGGCAAGAACCGCATGCGGACCTTCCTCGTGTAGACCTTTGTGGCTTTCCCGCCGGCTACAGCTTCTGCGCCAACCCTCGCGGTGTGACGCAGAGTGCGACGGGCCTTGCGCCATTGACGTGCAAGCGACCCGGGGCGGATCACCGCGCCGGTTGGGCAGATATTGAAGCCAAGATACTGTACTGTTTCCGGGGCAAGCGGATCAAACACCGCCCGATCCGTCTTATCGGCGGCGACCTCAAGCTTGAGCGAAGCAAGGCCATCGATGAGGGTCTTCGTAAGAGCGGCCTCGGACGCGGGGGGGCAGACGATCAGGATGTCATCCGAGTAGCGCTGGTAGAGGGCGCCCGCTGCGGTGCACGCGGCTGCGACCGCAACGTCTAGGTCCCACATGTAAAGGTTTGAGAAGGTGGCGCTGATTGGCGTCCCCTGCGGAATGCCCTTTCCTGGCGTCTTGCCAGGCAAAAGGGGGATGCCTTCACGAACCACCTCGGCGATCGTCGCCACGGGCTCGTGGGACTTCGACTTCAGCCGCGGCCCGATGGCCGCGTGGGCCTCCAGGTCAGCACGATGCACATGTCGGTATTTCGTGACGGCTTTGAAAACCGCATACCAATCGGCCGGCAGTTCGCCGCCTCCGAGTAGGTCGGCCAAACGTCGCTTCAAAATTTTATGGTCGAGGTTGTCGAAGAACCCGGTGACGTCGAAACAGATGATGACACAGGGCGCGTTGGCGCGGGCGAAAGCCAGCGCTCGGGCGGCGAAGTCGTAGTTGGACTTGCCGAGGCTGCGATAAGCGATGACCGCTTCGGATAGTCCCTCCTTCGCATACGCGATATCGAGTAGACGTGAGGTTTCTGCAGAATATCTGGACATTATGCACGCGTCACGATGGGATGCGTACATGATGTCTCGGTCCTTAAAGACCGTCTTTTTGTCCTTAGGTTTATACCGCTTCTGTTGTTTTACATATGAAATCAATGGAGACCAGGCATGTCGCTCCACGAACAGTGGTGACAGCACCTTGTTGGCGAAACGCTCACCGACCGGCGCGTCGAAGTGACGGTAACCACGGGGACGAAACCAAGTTGGCGGCATCCAACCTTCACCTCTTGCAGGGTCTGGGGGGGCGACTCTGACCCTGAGCCTCGCATCGCCGGACAAGTCCGTGACCGAACGCCCCCCAGACGCACGCCTCAATCCGTTAGTTCGTCCCGTCTCGCAGGCTCTTCCCAACGCGGGTCTTGAACGCAAGAGGCTATAGTGAAGCCGAGGAGGTCCGAACGATGAAGTCCGATGTCTCTTCTCTACAGGTCCGGCGAACCGAGGTGACCGAGGTCACGCTGGTGCGGCGGCGCGAGTATCGAGTTGACGTGCTCAACGACCTTACCGCACGGCCAATCCCGGCGGCGATCCGCACATGGTCAAGCCATCAGCCATCTGCAAGGTTCAGCTTGTGCAAGCGCGACCGTATGTCGCAGTGATGCAGCTTCCTTTATTTACCGATGGTCCGAGCGACGCATTGGTTCCTAAGCCGAAGCTGGAAAACCTCCGACAATCGGACGTTCCTCAGTTCGGCTAGAACTAAGCGAGGCACTAAGCGACAAGCAAAGCCGCAGCGGATCGAAAGCACCCCCTACCTTCTCCCAAACAACCGCTCAATATCCGCCAACTTCAGCTCCACATACGTCGGCCGCCCATGGTTGCACTGCCCCGAGTGCGGCGTGGCCTCCATCTCCCGCAGCAGGGCGTTCATCTCTACCGCGTTGAGCCGTCGCCCCGCCCGGACACTGCCGTGGCAGGCCATGGTGGAGCAGACCTCCTCCAGGCGCTCCTTGAGGGCCAGGGCCGCGCCGTTCTCGGCCAGGTCGTCGGCGATGTCGCGGACCAGGCCGGCGGCGTCGGTCTTACCCAGCAGGGCCGGGGTCTCGCGCACCAGCACCGCGCCGGGGCCGAAGCTCTCGACGACCAGGCCCAGGGCCGCCAGCTCCTCCGAGCGGGCGACGACGCGCTCGGCCTCGGCGGGGTCCAGCTCGACCACCTCGGGCAGCAGCAGGGCCTGGCGGGCGACGCCGCCGGCCGCCATCTCGCCCTTCATCCGCTCGTAGACCAGGCGCTCGTGGGCGGCGTGCTGGTCGACGATGACCACGCCGTCGCGGGTCTGGGCGACGATATAGGTCTCGTGCACCTGGGCCCGGGCCGCGCCCAGCGGGAAGTCGACCGGGTCGAAGGCCGGGGCGGGACCTTCGGCGGCGCCCGGATAGGCGCCCCCTGGATAAGCAATGGCCGGCGGGGCGTCGTAGCCGCCGTAGGCCGCCTCGCGCACCGCCTCGGCCACCCCGCCGCCGCCCCCGCCAAATCCGCCACCAAAGGCCTCGGCGCGGGTGGCGTAGGCTTCCTCCGGCGCGGCCTCGTAGCGGGCCGAGACGTCCGACAGGCCCGGCAGCACCTGGGGCGCGGGCCGCGTCCAGCCGCCCGCCCGCCAGGCCGAGAAGCCGGCGGGCGAGGGGCCGGGCTGGTAACCGCTATATCCCGCGCCGGGCGGGACCATCGACTGCGCCCGGATGGCGTCCAGCGCGCTGGCCGCCGTGGTGGTCGAGGCGCGGTGGCCGGCCCCGGCCAGGGCGTGGCGCAGGGCCCCGACGATCAGGCCGCGCACCAGGGCCGGGTCGCGGAACCGCACCTCGGCCTTGGCCGGGTGGACGTTGACGTCGACCTCGGCGGCGTCGAGGCTGATATAGAGCGCCGCCGTCGGGTGGCGGTCGCGCGCGAGAAAGTCGGCATAGGCCGCGCGCAGGGCGCCCTGCAGCAGCCGGTCGCGCACCGGCCGGCCGTTGACGAACAGGTACTGGTGGGCGGCGTTGCCGCGGTTGTAGGTCGGCAGGCCGGCGAAGCCCGTCAGCCGCACGCCGTCGCGGGTCTGGTCGATCTCGATGGCGTTGTCCTGGAAGTCGCGGCCCAGCACGGCCGACAGCCGGGCCAGGCGCCCCTGCGGTCCGGGATGCTCGGGCGGCAGGCGGATGACGCGGCGGCCGTCGATGTCCAGCGAAAAGCCGACGCTCTCGTTGGCCATGGCCTGGCGCTTGATCTCCTCGGTGATGGCCAGGGCCTCGGCCCGTTCGGACTTCATGAACTTCAGCCGCGCCGGGGTGGCGTAGAACAGGTCGCGGACCTCGATCCGCGCCCCGTGGTCGCCGGCGAAGGCGGCGGGGGCGACGTCGCCGACGCTGCCGCCCTCGACCAGGATCGACCAGGCGTCGCTCGCCCCCTTGGCGCGCGAGGCGATGGACAGCCGCGCCACCGAGCCGATCGACGGCAGGGCCTCGCCCCGGAAGCCCATGGTGTGGATGCGCAGCAGGTCCCACAGGCCGTCGGCGTCGGGGGCCAGCTTGGAGGTGGCGTGGCGCTCGATGGCCACCGGCAGCTCTTCCGCCGACAGGCCGCAGCCGTCGTCGGCCACCAGGATGCGGGTCAGGCCGCCGCCGTGGGCCTCGACCTCGATCCGCGTGGCGCCGGCGTCGATGGCGTTGTCGACCAGCTCCTTGATGGCGCTGGCCGGCCGCTCGACCACCTCGCCGGCGGCGATGCGGTTGACGGTCTCGGGCGGCAGGCGGCGGATCGGCATGGCGGGCGGACTTTCGGCGCGGACCGCGCGAGGGCCCGCATTGCAGCATGGTAATTTGACCGGCCCAGCTTGGGCCCTTCCAAGTGGGGAAGGCCGATCATCCTAGATCGATTCCGCCCGCCTTCGAGGACCGTACATAGTGATCAAACACCGCCTTGCCGCCTGCGCCGCCCTGTTTGGTCTGCTCGCCGCCTCGTCGGCCCTGGCCCAGCAGGCCGTCGACGCCTCCGGCCCGATCGACCTGCGCCAGGTCGACCCCGAGGCCAACATGGTCGAGGAACTGGTGGTCAACGCCCGCCTGCCGGGGCCGGCCTGGTGGAAGGTCAGCGACGCCGACACCACGGTCTATGTGCTGGGCGTGCCGGCCATGGTCCCCAACGACCTGAAGGTCGACGACTCGGTGTTCCGGCGGCGGATCGACGGGGCCAACGTGCTGATCATGGGCCAGGAGGCCGAGGTCAGCGTGCCGCGCCTGCTGATGCTGGTGATGGGCGGCAAGCGCTACTTCATCCAGGATCGGCCGATGCGCGACACCCTGCCGCCGGCCCTGCGCACCCGGCTGGAGGCCCGGCTGGCGGCGATGAAGGAAAAGCCCGACAGCATGGACGAGGTGAAGCCCGCCTTCGCCGGCTTCCTGGTCGCCAATTCGCAGGACGGCAACGTGTCGATCAGCCTGGGCGGGGTCACCGACAAGATCCGTCAGATCGCCAAGGACAAGGCCATCGCCAAGCGCCCGCGCATCCAGGACCTGTCCGGCTACAGCCTGATCGACGCCGTCAAGACCCTGGGCGGCGCGCCCCAGCCGCTGCAGGAGCTGTGCCTGGACGCGGGCCTGCGCCAGGCCGAGAGCGGCGAGGGCGGGATCAAGGTCACGGCCGAGCGCTGGGCGCGGGGCGAGGTGCGGGCCGTGGTGGCGGCCGACCGCGGCTTCTCGCGCTGCCTGGCCTCGACCCCGTCCATCGCCCGCGAGCTGCGCGACGGCCAGGCCGATGCGGTCAAGGCGATCTCGGCGGCCCTGAAGACCCCCGGCAAGGCGGTGGCGGTGATCGAGCTGCGCTCCCTGCTGGCCGAGGGCGGGGTGCTGGAGCAGCTGAAGGCCAAGGGCTTCACGGTGGAGACGCCGGGGGCGTGATTCCGCTGGACGCCCCCTTCAACGGTCGTCATTCCCGCCCTTGTGGCGGGAATGACGGCTGTAAGGTTGGTGATAGGTGTGTAGGTCGACGAGATCGACTCGGAGGCCCGCATGCGGCGACTAGCGATTCTGGCGACGGCCGCCGGCCTTCTGGCCGCCGCCCCCGCCCGCGCCCAGACCGCCCCCGCCCTCGACGACCCCGAGGCCAATGTCGTCGAGGAACTGGTGGTCGCCGCCAAGCTGCCCGGTCCGGCCTGGTGGCGGATCTCGGACGGCGACACCACGATCCACATGCTTGGCGTGCTGCAGGCCCTGCCGCACGGCCAGGCCTGGGACACCGGCGTGCTGGACCGCCGGCTGGACGGCGCCTTCGCAGTGATCCTGCCGCCGGAGGGCAAGGCCGGGATCGGCGACCTGCCGGCCGCCCTGGCCCTGCGCGGCAAGCTGAAGTCGACCACGCCGCTGGACGCCGCCGTCGGCGGCCTGGCTCCCAAGCTGGCGCGCGCCCGGGCCGTCCTGGGCAAGAAGGCCGACGCCTACGAGGGCTGGAGCCCGCTGGGGGCGGGGATCATGATGGCCGGTGACTACCGCAAGTCGGTGCGGCTGGAGACGGCCGAGCCGGAGCGCACGATCGGCCGCCTGGCTCGCAAGCATCGGGTCAAGGTCCGGCCGGCCGCCACCTACAAGGTCATGCCGCTGATCAAGACGGCGGTGCGCGGGCACTCGCGCGAGGCGGGGCTGATCTGCCTGGAGGGCGTGCTGGACGAGGTCAACGCCGGGCCCGAGGCCGCCAGCGCCGCCGCCCGGGCCTGGGCGCGGGGCGACGTGCGCGGGGCGATCGCCGGCCCGCGCAACTTCCAGCGCTGCCTGCTGGCCCTGCCCGGCATGGCCGACCTGGAGCGCAAGGGGACGCGCGACGAGGTCGAGGCCCTGAGCGCGGCGATGAACACGCCAGGGCATGCGGTGGCGGTCTACGGGATCCGCGGGCTGGTGGCGCGGGACGGGGTGCTGGACCAGATGCGGGCGCGCGGGTTCGAGGTCTCGACGCCGGGGGAGTGAGGCTCCCCAACTTGTCCCCACCCGGCGGCTTCTCCGCCTGTCGCGATCGTCTTACCCCTCTGGGGGAAGACGATCGCGAAGCGATCCGTAGGGGGCTTCGCTGCGCAAAACAAAAGGCCCGGAAGCTTCCGCTTCCGGGCCTTTTCAAAGGTCGGATCAGGCCCGGCCTACAGCCCCGGCAGCTTGATCTTGCCCTGCTTCTCGCGGGTGATGATGATCGTGCCGTTGCCGGTCAGGGCCTTGAGGCGGGCCTCTTCGGCGGCGGCGTCGACGGTGACGGATTCGGTGGCGCCGGTCTCGGCGGCGGTCGGGGCGGCGGTCTTGTCGCCCTTCTTCCAGAACATCACCTTGCTGGCGAAGCTCTCGTCCTTGTGGGCCAGGTCGCCGTTCTCGTCGTCGACGACGAAGCGGATCAGCGGGTCGGCCTTGTCGACGCCGGCCTTGGAGACCAGCAGCTTCTCGCCGTCCGAGCGGCCGGCGGCGTTGCTCTGGCCGATCAGGGCCTGGCGGGCGGCGCTTTCGGGCTGCAGTTCCTGCGGGCGGGGCTCGCCGGGGGCCGGCGGACGCAGGCTGTAGTCGGGCGGCACCACCAGCGGGGCCTTGGTGACGACGCGGAACTCGTCCGGAACGACCTTGCTCATGCCCAGCGCCTTCGACGCGGACTGGCAGCCGGCCAGGCTCGTGGCGGCCACGGCGGCCAAGGCGCCCAGGGTCGCGACCCGATAGAAACTCATGAAACCTGCTCCACCGGCCCCCCGGGCCGAAATTTCGGACGCTCTCGATACGACATCCGAGGCCGGGCGCCAATCTTCCTTGAGATCGTGGCTACGTTAGGGCGCTCGTGTCGCGCTACAGCCCGTGGCCGTCGGGATTGGCCAGCTTTTTCTCCTCCGACAGGAAGCTGTCCAGCAGCAACAGGCAGACCCCGATCGTGATCCCCGAGTCGGCGACGTTGAACACCCACGGGAAGTGCAGCCGCGAGACGTCGATGAAGTCGACGACATAGCCGTAGCGGATGCGGTCGATCAGGTTGTTGCCGAACGCCCCGCCGATGATCAGGCCGATCCCCGCCGCCATCAGCGGCTTGACCGCCTTGCGCGCCCAGACCGCCAGGCCCACGACCACGGCGGCCGAGAAGATGGTCAGCAGCCAGCGGCTGAGCTCGGAGCCGCGGAACAGGCCGAAGCTCATGCCGAAATTGTGCACCAGGGTCAGGTAGAACGGCCCGACGACCGGCTGGCTGGCCCCAGGCTCCGTGCCCAGCGTGGCCAGGATCCAGGCCTTGCTGATCTGGTCCAGCACGATGGTGACGATCGCGATGGCGTAGGCGGTCCAGCCGAGGCGGGTGATCTTGAGCATTCTTGGTCCTTAAGCCGCGCGTTCAAGACTGTCATCCCGGACAAGCGCGTAGCGCGCCGATCCGGGACCGGACCTAAGCGCTGAGCTCAGGCGTCGGTCCCGGGTCTTCGCTTCGCTACGCCCGGGATGACAATCCGATTCAGTTGGAAGCGGCATGGTGCTTGTCCCACCAAGCCACCGCTTCGGCGTCGCGCAGGGACAGCTCCGGATAGCGCGGATCGGTTCCGACCTCCGGCAGGATGCGCCACGAGCGGGCGCACTTCTTGCCTTCGGCCAGCGGGACCTCGACGGCCACGCCCTTGACCTCGTCCAGGGCGAAGGCGCCCGCCGCCGCGCCAGCGACCAGGGTCGCCTGGCTGGTGCGGAACACCTCGGCCGCATCGACGCCGTCGAAGGCGGCCAGCAGGTCGGCGTCGGCGATGTGCACCACCGGCGCCGCCTCCAGGGCCGATCCGATCCGCTTCTCGCGGCGCTCGACCTCCAGGGCCGCGGTGACCACCGAGGTCACGGTCTCGACCTTGGCCCAGCGCGCGGCCTCGGCGTCGTTGCGCCAGGCGGCCGGCGTCTCCGGCATCACCCGCAGCACATTGCTGCCGGCGTCGGGGAAGCGGGTGGTCCAGGCCTCTTCCATGGTGAAACTGGTCAGGGGCGACAGCCACACCGTCAGGCGCTCGAACACATGGTCCAGCACCGTGCGATAGGCCCGGCGGCGCAGGGCCGTGGGCGCGTCGCAATAGAGGCTGTCCTTGCGGATGTCGAAGAACAGGGCCGACAGGTCGCCCTGGCAGAAGTCGATCAGCGGCCGGATCACGTCGCTGAAGCGATAGGCCTCGTAGGCGGCCTTCACCTGGCCGTCCAGCTCCCACAGCCGGTGCAGGACGTACTTCTCCAGCGGCGGGAAGTCGGCGTAGTCGGTGACGCGCTCGGCCTCGTCGAAGCCGGCCAGGGCGCCCAGCAGGTAGCGGGTGGTGTTGCGCAGCTTGCGATAGGCGTCGGTGGTGGTGGCCAGGATGGTCTTGCCGATCCGCTGATCTTCCGAATAGTCGACCATCGCCGCCCACAGCCGCAGGATTTCGGCGCCGCTCTCCTTGGTGATGGTCTGGGGCTCGACGGTGTTGCCCTTGGACTTGGACATCTTCTCGCCGTTCTCGTCCTGGGTGAACCCGTGGGTGAGAACCGCCTTGTACGGCGCGCGGCCGCGCGTGCCGCAGCTTTCCAGAAGCGACGACTGGAACCAGCCGCGGTGCTGGTCGGAGCCTTCCAGGTAGAGGTCGGCGGGCGAGCGGCTGTCGTTGCGGCCTTCCAGCGTGAAGGCGTGGGTGCTGCCGCTGTCGAACCAGACGTCGAGGATGTCGACGACCTTCTCGAAGCGCGAGGCGTCGTGGTCGCCCAGGAAGTCGGCGTCGGGGCGCTCGAACCAGGCGTCGCTGCCGCCCTCTTCGATGATGGCGAGGATGCGGGCGTTGACCTCCGGATCGATCAGCGGCTGGCCGGTCTCCTTGTCGACGAACATGGCCAGGGGCGTGCCCCAGGCGCGCTGGCGGCTGATCAGCCAGTCGGGCCGCGTCTCGACCATGGCCCCGATGCGGTTGCGGCCGGCCTCGGGGTGGAAGGCGGTGGCGGCCAGGGCCTGGACCGCGGTCTCGCGCAGGGTCCTGCCGTCCAGGGCCTCGACCGCGTGGTCCATGCGGATGAACCACTGCGGGGTGTTGCGGAAGATCACCGGGGCCTTGGAGCGCCAGCTGTGCGGATAGCTGTGCTCGACGCGGCCGCGCGCCAGCAGCGCGCCGGCCTCGATCAGCTTGTCCATCACCGCGCCGTTGGCCGGACCGAACTTGCCGACCTTCTTGCCCTCGGTCTCGATGACCTTCAGACCGCCGAATAGCGGCACGTGCGGGTAGTAGGCGCCGTCGGGATCGACGGTGTCGGGGATCTCGCGATGGCCGTGGGCCAGCCACACCTGGTAGTCGTCGGCCCCGTGACCCGGAGCGGTGTGGACGAAGCCGGTGCCGGCCTCGTCGGTGACGTGGTCGCCGGCCAGCATCGGCACGGCGAAGCCGTAATGGCTGTCGAGATCGGCCAGCGGGTGGGCCAGGACCATGCCCTCGCAGTCGACGCGCTCGACCTTGCGCCAGGCGGCGACCTTGGCGGCCTTCATGACTTCGTCGACCAGCTTCTCGGCGATGATCAGCCGGTCGCCGGGCGCCGACCAGGGCGCGAACTCCAGGCCCTCCTCCAGGGCGGTGACCTCGAAGGCGGCGTAGGCGATGTCGGGATTGTAGGAGACCGCGCGATTGGCCGGCAGGGTCCAGGGCGTGGTCGTCCAGATCACCACCTTGGCGCCGAGGGCGGCGTCCGAGCCCTCGACGACCGGGAACTTCACCCACACCGTCGGGCTGACGTGGTCATGGTACTCGATCTCGGCGTCGGCCAGGGCCGTGCGCTCGACCGGGCTCCACATCACCGGCTTCGAGCCGCGATAGAGCTGGCCGCTGGTGGCGAACTTGTGGAACTCGGCGACGATGGTGGCCTCGGACGCATAGTCCATGGTGGCGTAGCGGTTCCACCAGTCGCCCAGCACGCCCAGGCGCTGGAACTCGACCTTCTGGGCCTCGATCCAGCCGGCGGCGTATTCGCGGCAGCGCTTGCGGAACTCGGCGGCCGGCACCTCGTCCTTGCGGCGGCCCTTGCCGCGGAACTCCTCCTCGATCTTCCACTCGATCGGCAGGCCGTGGCAGTCCCAGCCGGGCACGTAGTCGACGTCGTAGCCCAGGGCGAAGCGCGAGCGGACCACGAAGTCCTTCAGCGTCTTGTTCAGGGCGTGGCCGATGTGGATGGCGCCGTTGGCGTAGGGCGGGCCGTCGTGCAGCACGAACAGGGGGGCGCCGGCGGCCTGGCGGGCGGCGCGCACGGCGCCGTAAAGGCCCTTGTCCGACAGGGCCGCCCAGCCCTCCAGGATCTCGGGCTCCTTCTTGGGCAGGCCGCCGCGCATCGGGAACGGGGTGTCGGGAAGGAAGACGGTTTCGCGGTAGTCGCGGGCGGTCGTCGTGGCGTCGTCGGCCATGGGAGAGCTATCCAGCTTGGAATGTTCGGAAGGAGAGTGCGGGGTCATCGTCCCGGCGCGCGCTGGATCGATCGTCCGGCGGCGTCACGCCGGGCGGTTAATTCGCGGGGTTTTCCGAACCAAAGGCATGGGCGGGGGATAGCAGAGGCGAAGGGGAGGGGCAAACGTCTGGTCAGCTCTTTGCTTCCGACGCCCAACAAAGGTTGTCATCCCGGAAAGCGCGCAGCGCTTGTCCGGGATCCAGGGGCGGCTGCACCGCCTTGGCCCGGTCCCCTGGATCCCGGACAGCCCCTGCGGGGCTTCCGGGATGACAAC
>NZ_FORN01000003.1 GCF_900114015.1 Caulobacter sp. UNC279MFTsu5.1
AGATCCTCCCCCTTTGGGGGAGGTGTCGCGGAGCGACGGAGGGGGTCTGCGGACTCGGCGGGTGAAACCCCCTCCGGCCCTCCGGGCCACCTCCCCCGGAGGGGGAGGATCTTGAGCGCTACAGTCCCGCCGTCTCCAGAAGATCCCCCAGCGCCCGTTCATCCTCGAACCGCGCCCGCACCGGCCACGGCGTCACCCGGTCGCGCCAGGCCTGGGGCAGCCGCACCCAGTCCTTCTCGGTCGTGACCAACCCGGCGCTGTAGGCCGCCGCGCGGTCGGCCAGGAACTTCAGCGTCGCCTCGTCGTAGGCGCCGTGATCGGGATAGGGCGCGAAGTCCACCAGATGGCAGCCGGCCGCCTTCAGGGCCCGCTCCACCTTCCACGGCTTGCCGATCCCCGCGAAGCCGACCTGGCGGCCCTTGGGCGGCGGGACGGCGGGCTCCAGCCGGGCGACCAGCACCGGCGTGTCGCCGAACAGCGCCAGAAGCTCGGGATCGGCGGCCGGCAGGTCGTTCGGCAGCAGCACGATCACCGCGTCGGTGCGGGCCAGGCTCGCCGCCAGCGGCTCGCGCATCGGCCCGGCGGGGAACACCTTGCCGTCGCCGAACGGCCACTCGTCCTCGCGGGTCTCGCCGTCGACCACCACAAGCGACAGGGTCTTGCGCAGGTTGGGGTTCTGGTGGCCGTCGTCCATGACCACCACCTCGGCGCCGGCCGCGGCGGCCCCGCGCGCGCCCAGCACCCGGTCGCGCGACACCCACATCGGAAAGTCCTGGGCCAGCATCAGCGGCTCGTCGCCGACCTCGCGGGCGGTGTGGCGCGCCGGGTCGACCTGGACCGGGCCCTTCAGCTTGCCGCCATAGCCGCGCGACAGGCCGTGGGCGCGGCGGCCGCGCTGGGTCAGGGTCAGCAGCAGCTCGCGGACGATCGGCGTCTTGCCCACCCCGCCGACCGTGAAGTTGCCGACGCAGATCACCGCGCAGTCGGCGCCGCGCGGCTGGGCGCGGGCGATGCGGCGGGCGGTCTGGGCGGCCCAGATCCACGACAGCGGGGTCAGCAGGGCGCGGGTCAGCGGGCTGGGGGCGCCGTGGCGGCGGTACCACCAGCGCGGGGTGGCCGGCTTCATGCCTGCGCCTCCGCGTCCAGCAGGGCGAGGATGCGGTCAAGGCCCGCCCGGGCCTCGGCGTCGCGTCGGTCGACGAAGGCCCGGGCCTGGGCCGCCTGTCGTTGCAAGACCTCCGGCCGGGCCAGAAGGTCGGCCAGGCGCGCGCCCAGCACCGAGGCGTCGGCGAAGGCGACGCCGTCGGCGTCGCGCAGGTCGGCATAGGCGGTCAGCCAGCTCTCGACGTGCGGGCCGGAGACGATCGGACAGTCCAGCCGCGCCGGCTCCAGCGGATTGTGGCCGCCGATCCCCTCGACCAGGCTGCCGGCCACCAGGGCCAGGTCGGCCAGCCGGTACCAGAGGCCCAGCTCGCCCAGGGTGTCGGCGACGATGACGTCCGCCGAATCGTCGGGCTCGCGGCTGCGCAGGCAGGCCGCGGCGTCGGCGGCCAGGGCCAGATCGGCGACGGCGGGGCCGCGGTCGGGATGGCGGGGGACGATCACCAGGCGCGGGCGCCCATGGTCGTTACTGGCCGGCAGGGCGCGCCAGGCGGCCAATACGAGCTCGTCCTCGCCCGGATGGGTGCTGGCGGCCAGCAGCACCGGCCGGCCGCCGAGCCGCACGCGCAGGCTGGCCAGGGCCGCCGCGTCGACCGGCAGCGGGGCCGCGCCGAACTTCAGGTCGGCCTCGCCGGCCACCGTCCCGCCCAGGTTGGCCAGGCGCTCGGCGGCGCGGCCGTCCTGGGCCAGGATCAGGTCGAAGCCGCTGAACAGCGCCCAGGCCGCGAACGGCCGGGCCCGCCAGCCGGCGTAGCTCTTGTCCGACAGCTTGGCCGAGACCAGGGCCAGCTTGACCCCGCGCGCCTTGGCGGTCAGCAGCAGGTTGGGCCACAGCTCGCTCTCGACGAACACCGCCAGGTCCGGCCGCCAGTGGTCGAGGAACCGCCGGGCGCCGCCGGGGGTGTCGACCGGCAGGAACTGGTGGATCGCCCCGGCCGGCAGGCGGCGGGCCAGCAGCGCGGCGGAAGTCACCGTGCCGGAGGTGACCAGCACCGCCACGCCCGGCCGCTCGGTCCGCAGGCGCTCGACCAGGGGCAGGATCGACAGGCTCTCGCCGACGCTGGCCCCATGCAGCCAGACCAGGGTCCCGTCAGGACGCGGGGTCTTCGGCCGGCCCAGCCGTTCGTGCAGCCGCGCGCGGTCCTCCTTGCCGGCCTTGGCCCGGCGGTCCAGCAGCAGGGGCGCGAAGGGCTCCAGGGCGGTGGTCGCCGCCCGATACAGCGCCAGGGACAGGGGAAGGCTCACACCGCGTCCGCGCCGGCCAGGTGGCAGGTGGCCACGCCGCCGCTCTCGACCTGGATGGTGACGTGGCCGATCTTGAAGCGGCTGGCCATCTGGCCGCAGATCTCGTGCAGGAACTGGTCGTTGTCGGGGTTTTCGGGGCGCACCAGGTGGGCGGTCATGGCCGTCTCGGTGGTGCTCATCGCCCAGATGTGCAGGTCGTGGACCTCGGTCACGCCGGGGCGCTCGGCCAGCCAGGCCCGGACCGCCTTGGGGTCGATGCCGCGCGGGGCGGCGTCCAGGGCCAGGTCGAGGCTGTCGCGCAGCAGGCCCCAGGTGCCCAGCACGATCACCGCCACGATGCCCAGGCTGACCACCGGGTCTAGCCACAGCCAGCCGGTGGCCCACATGGCGGCGGCGGCGGCGACCACCCCGGCCGAGATGGCGGCGTCGGCGGCCATGTGCACGAAGGCCCCGCGGATGTTCAGGTCGTCCTTGGAGCCGCGCATGAACATCAGGGCCGTGGCGGTGTTGATGGCGATGCCGACGGCGGCGACGATCATCACCGGCCCGGTCTGGATCGGCTCCGGATCGGCGAAGCGGCGCACCGCCTCCCAGGCGATGGCCCCGACCGCCACCAGCAGCACCACGGCGTTGGTCAGCGAGGCCAGGATCGTCCCCTTGCGCAGGCCGTAGGTGTGTCGCCCGCCCGGGGCCTTCTTGGCCAGCACCACCGCGCCCCAGGCCATGAACAGGCCCAGCACGTCGGACAGGTTGTGGCCGGCGTCGGCCAGCAGGGCCAGCGAATGGGTCATCAGGCCGGCGACGGTCTCGGCCGCCACGAAGCCGATGTTCAGGGTCGCGCCGATCGCGAAGGCCTTGCCGAAGTCCTTGGGGGCGTGGTGGTGGCCGCCGGGACCGTGATGGTGGTGGCCGTGGCCGTGGCCATGATCGTGGTCATGGTGATCGTGATCGGCGTGGTCGTGCGGCATGGGGTCTACATCCCACCAAGGGGCGGAGGGATCAATGTCTACAAAGCGGCTTCCGGCGCCGTTAGCGATTGTGCGCGTCCTTTGGCTCGCGGTAAGAGTGGAAATCAAGCTGGGGAAACCGTATGAGTGTAGTGTATGGGACGTCGGGCGACGACGTCATCACCGGGACCGCGGGCGATGACGCCATCGTCGCGCTGGCGGGCGATGACACCGTCTTTGGCGGCGACGGCGACGACGAACTGAACGGCGGCCACGGCGACAACCGCCTCGAAGGCGGCGCGGGCAATGACTACATCTATGCTTTCGAGGGCGCGGACGTGCTGCTCGGCGGGGATGGCGACGACACCCTCATGGAAGGCGCGGGCGCCGACCTAGTCGATGGCGGCGCGGGCGCCGATCTTTTTTGGCTGGTGTCCGATACCTCGGTGGACCGCTACACGGGCGGCGCGGGGGCGGATACTTTCCTAGTCACGTCCATGATCCGCTACAGCGGCTTGGACTTCACCTACATTCCAGCCAGTTCGCTGCTGGGCCTTGACCATATCGTCGACTTCTCCCGCGCCGAGGGGGACGTGCTCGATCTGGGCGTGACGCAGGGCATGAAGGATATCGGCTTTGCGTTGCGATATCCGCTCTGGAACGGCGCGATCACCGATAGCGCCTTC
Source organism: Caulobacter sp. UNC279MFTsu5.1 (assembly GCF_900114015.1). Classification (GTDB taxonomy): domain Bacteria; phylum Pseudomonadota; class Alphaproteobacteria; order Caulobacterales; family Caulobacteraceae; genus Caulobacter. Next base: position 4,040 of record NZ_FORN01000003.1, read on the forward strand.
ACCCTTCAGGCGGGTCAGGCCCTAGTCGGTCTCGGCCAGGACGGCGTGGGGTTCTGGACCTGGGAAAACGCCGGATCGACCTATGTCATCATCGATCTGAACGACAATCTCACCTTGGACGTGACGGATTTCGTGATCGCGCTCGACGGCGTGACCAACTTCCAGAAGTCCGACCTGCCGGCGGGGACCTTCCTGGCCGAGACCGGCACCCGGCAAGCCGACAACTGGAAGGGTGGTCCGGGCGACGACATCTATTTCGGTGGATTCGGCGACGATACGCTGAACGGCGGCGCGGGCGGCGACCAGCTGGAGGCGGGAGATGGCGACGACACCCTGTTCGGCGAGGATGGCGACGACCTTCTCAAAGGCAGCCGTGGCGCCGATCTGATGACCGGCGGAGCTGGAAACGACGGCTACTGGGTGGACTCGGTCCTGGATCGTGTCGTCGAGGACGTGGACAGCGGGTATGACCTCGTCGTGTCCTCTATCGACTACACGCTGGGGGCGAATGTCGAACAGTTGTGGGTGTCCAACGGATCGACCGGAATTGGCAATGATCTGAACAACTATATTGCCGCATTTGACCCGGATTCCACCGGACTTTCTTACCACCTCTATGGCGGCGGCGGGACCGATCGGGTGGAAAGCCTTGGAGTCGGGACGGATTTTCTGGATGGCGGCGCGGGGCGGGACACCCTGATCGGCGGGCTTGGAGCCGATGTGCTGACGGGCGGAACGGGTCCCGACATCTTCGAGGGCGCGGCGCGGCATTTCGACGGCGACACGATCACCGATCTTACAGCGACCGACCGCATCGTGATCTGGGATGCCGATCCTTCGAGCCTGACTGTCGCCCGCCAAGGCGACACCGTCGTCCTGTCGACCGGCGAGCGCTTCAGCGTGCAAGGCGCGCCGGCCGGTCGCTTCGTCGTCGCCGCGGCGGCCGAGGGCGGCGCCGAGATCCGGTTCCTGGTGGATCGAGGCGCGGCCAACGACGTCAATCATGACGGACGCAGCGACTTCGTCTGGAGGCACGCCAGCGGTTACGTCACCACCTGGACGGCTCAAGGCGCCGGATTCACCGCGAACACCTTCGCCCAGGCCGTTTCGCCGGACTGGAAGCTCGAGGCGTTGCTCGACTTCAATGGCGATGGGGCGACGGACATGCTGTGGCGCCACGCCAGCGGCATGTTCACGATATGGAACGCCGCGAACGCCGGCTTCGAGATGAACAGCTACGTCAACGCCGGCGTCGGAGCCGATTGGACCCTGGTCGGCGACGGCGATTTCGACGGCGATGGCAAGAGCGACCTCCTGTGGCGCCATTCAAGCGGCATGGTGACCGAGTGGCGCTCCACTGGAACCGGTTTCGAACCCAATGTCGTCGTCTATTCGTACCTGCCCGCTTCGTCGACCTTGACCATTCTGGACCTCGATGGCGACGGGGCCGATGACGTCCTGGCTCGCTGGACCGACGGCGAGATCGAAGCGTTCCACGGCGCCGACTTCGTCTACATGTCCAGTATTGCGCCGGCGGTCGACCGGGACTGGTCGCTGGTCGGACACGGCGATTTCAACGGTGACGGCAATACGGATCTGATCTGGCGCCACACGAGCGGCGTCTTCACCGAGTGGGCCTCGACCGGCTCGGGCTTCATCCGGAATGTCGTCGTCGACGCCACGATAAATCCAGACTGGAGCCTGGCGACCGTCGCGGACTACAACGGCGACGGAATGGATGATCTTGTCTGGCGTCATGTCGGAGGGATGTTCACCGTCTGGCAGTCGACGGGCGATGGCTTCATCCCGAACGTCCTGGTGAACAGCAGCGTCAGTTCGGATTGGATCCTGAGCGCCTAGAGCATTTTTGGAAAGTGGACGCCGGTTCGCGTGAAGAAAATGCGCCAAACAAGGACCTGGAGCGCCCGGCCTGAGGCAGTCAGGTCGGGAACCGCTCCAGGGACCATCCGATCCTTCGGTCGCCAACAAGGCTAGGCGGACGGCGTCACGCCGACCAGCGCCTCCGCCCGTCGCGTCACCGCCGACAGCTCCGCCGCCCAGGCCTCGACCAGGGCGTCCGGATCGTCCCCCCGGCCGGCGGCGGTGGGGGCGCTCCAGACCATGGCGGCCTTGGCGAAGGGCAGGGGGATGACGGTGCGGTCCCAGGAGCCCAGGCGGATGCAGGGGTTGCAGGCCAGGCCGACGAAGATCACCGGCGCGCCGGTCACCCGGGCCAGGGAGGGCGTGCCCTTCTCCATGCGCTCGGCCGGGCCGCGCGGGCCGTCGGGGGTGATGGCGATCCCGCCGCCGTCCTTGACCCACTTGATCATGTCGCGGAAGGCCTGCTCGCCGTGCTTGTTCTTGGCCGGGTCGGTCTTCTTGGTCGACGAACCACGGATCGACGGGAAGCCCAGCTTCTCGACGGTCTGGGCGATGAACTCGCCGTCGGCCGAGCGCGAGATCAGGGCCCGCATGTCCTGGCGGCCAGGGTCCTGCGGCCAGGTCAGCGGCGACATCGGGATGCGCGCGTGCCAGAAACACAGGATCGCCCCGACCCCGGTCTCGCGGCCCTGGGCCCAGACCGCCTCGGCGTGCTCCTGGCCCTCGCGGGTCATGCGCAGGGTGTGGAACACCAGCTTGGAATAGCCGGCGAAGACCGACGAGACGATCTGGATCACCAGGGGCCAGCGCAAGGGTCTCAAACCGTCGCCTCCGGCAGGTGATCCAGATCCTGGGCCTTGGCCAGGCGGGCGTAGAGGCCCTTGTGGCGCACCAGCTCGGCGTGGGCCCCGGTCTCGACCACCCGGCCGCGGTCGATCACATAGATGCGGTCGGCGCCCTTCACGGTCGACAGGCGGTGGGCGATCAGGATCGTCGTGCGGCCGGCCATCAGCCGCTCCAGCGCCGCCTGGACCTGGGCCTCGCTCTCGGTGTCCAGGGCGCTGGTCGCCTCGTCCAGCAACAGGATCGGGGCGTCCTTGAGGAAGGCGCGGGCGATGGCGATGCGCTGGCGCTGGCCGCCCGACAGCCGCGCGCCCGCCTCGCCGACCAGGGTGTCGTAGCCCAGCGGCAGGTCCGAGATGAAGTCGTGGGCCGCCGCCTGGCGGGCCGCCGCCTCGACCTCGTCCTCGGCGGCGCCGGGCCGGGCGTAGGCGATGTTGGCGCGGATGGTGTCGTCGAACAGGAACGGCTCCTGGGTGACCAGGGCGATGCGGTCGCGCAAGGACGCCAGGGTCACGCCGCGCACGTCGTGGCCGTCGATGGTCACCGCGCCGGCGGTGACGTCGTAGAAGCGCGGGATCAGGTTCAGCAGCGAGCTCTTGCCGCCGCCCGACGGGCCGACCAGGGCGACGGTCTCGCCGCGCCGGGCCTGGAGCGAGACGTCGTGCAGGGCCGGGGCGTCGTCGCCATAGGCGAAGCTGACATGGTCGAAGGCGATGGTCGCCTCGCCGGGCGGCAAGGTCTTGGCGTCGGCGGGATCGACGATGGCCGGCTCGACGTCCAGGGCCGCGAACAGACGGCGGGCGGCGGTGAAGCCCTCGGTGAACACCGTCTGCAGGTTGGCGACCTGGCGCAGGGACTGGGCGGCCATGATCAGGGCGCTGAGGAAGGCGAAGAAGGCGCCGGCCGTCAGCACCCCGCCCAGCATGCCGGCCCCGACGGTCGCCCGCCAGCCGGCGTAGACGAACACGGCGGCGATGATCAGGGTGGTGAACAGCTCGGTCGCCGGCGCGGCCATGGCGCGGGCGTTGGAGCCCTTGATCAGGTGGCGCTGGCGGCGCTCGACCACCGCGGCGACCCGGTCCTGTTCGTAGGTCTCGCGGTTCTCCATCTTGACGATCTTGATGCCGTCCAGGCTCTCCATGATTGCGGTCGAGAGGTTGGAGGTCTCGCCCATGGCGCCCTTGGCGGCCTTGGTGGTCTTCTTCGAGAAGCGGCGGATGATCAGGCTGGACAGCGGGGCGATCACCAGCACGCCGGTCGCCAGGATCGGATCCAGCTGGAACATCACCGCCAGCGCGCCGATCACGGTCAGGAACTCGCGGGTGTAGTTGACCACGCCGCTGGTCGCGGCCTCGCGGATCAGGGTGGCGTCATAGAGCACCGACGAGACGTACGATCCCGAATGGGCGCCGCGCAGGCGGGCCAGGTCCGAGCGCACCAGCTTGCCGAACAGCCGCACCTGCACGTCGCCGACCACGCCGTTGCCGATGCGGTTGATGGCGGTGGCCTGGAGCACCTGGAACAGGCCCCGGGCCAGGGCCATGCCGACGATCAGCAGCGGGATGCGCACCAGGGCGCCGGCTTGCGGATGGGTGATCAGCTGGTCGATGGCCGGCTGGATGATCTTGGTCAGGCCGGCGCTGAGCGCCGCGATGACGGCGGCGCTGACGATCGAGACGGTCAGCCCCTTCCAGCGGGGCTTGAGGTAGTCGCGCCAGATCCGCGCGGCGAGGGCGCGGTTGGTGGCTTGCGGCGCGGCGGGATCGGTCATGGCGGCAGGGGTCGGATGTCGCGGCGGGACTGTCAAGCTGGGCTATTGCCTGTCATTGCGGCGGGGGTGCGGCGCTGTGGCTTTTGCATTACAGGGCTGTGGCGCCTAGTTAGACGTCTTGCACGAAGGATCGCCCGCTTGCCCGGCTACGACACGACCACCCGCTGGGGGCGGTTTCGCACCTATCTTTCCTATCTGTGGAACGACCACGCCTATCTGCGCCTGGGCTTCAAGAACGACCACTGGGTCAGCCCCGAGCTGGTGCGCACCAACCAGCCGTGGCCGCACCAGCTGGCCGAATGGAAGAAGAAGGGCATCAAGACCGTCATCAACCTGCGCGGCGGGTTCGACGGCAGCTTCTACGCCCTGGAGAAATACGCCTGCGAGAAGCTGGGCCTGACGATGGTCGACTTCGTGATCACCTCGCGTGAGGTCCCGATCAAGGAGCGGGTGCTGGGCGCCCGCGACCTGTTCGAGCGCATCGAATATCCGGCCCTGATGCACTGCAAGTCGGGCGCGGACCGGGCGGGGATCATGAGCGTGCTCTACGCCCACTACCGCCTGGGCCTGCCGATCGAGGAGGCCCTGGAGCAGCTGTCGTTCAAGTACCTGCACATCAAGCAGGGCAAGACCGGCGTGCTGGACTACACCTTCGAACGCTACCTGACCGACGCCGCCCCCAAGGGCCTGACCTTCACCCAGTGGGTCGAGAGCCCCGACTACGATCCGGTGAAGATCAAGGCCGACTTCCGGGCCGGGATGATCGGCGGGATCGTGACGGAAGGGATTTTGAGAAGGGAGTAGGGGGTGGGAACCCCCTCCGGCCCTTCGGGCCACCTCCCCCAGAGGGGGAGGATCTAGCGCGGGGGGAGCTGTCGCGGAGCGACTGAGGGGGTCTTCCGAGCCTCACCCCAGGCTCGGATCCAGCAGCTTGTGGGCGTGAATGATGAAGTACCGCGCGTGGGCGTTGTCGACGGTGGCCTGGGCCTTGGCCTTCCAGGCGGCGTGGGCCTCGGCGTAGTTGGCGTAGGCGCCGACGAACTCGACCTTCGACAGGTCGCGGAACTCGACATCGGAAACGTTCTTCAGTTCACCGCCGATCACGAGGTGAAGAAGCTGCTTGTCGCTCATGGCGTGGAATTTCCTGCGCGGAAGTTATCGTTGCGGCAGGTCGATATGCCCGACGCGTGACAGGATCAACGGGTGAAGCGCGCGATTGGCGCAAACCACGCTCGGAAGCAGCGGATTTGCCCGATTGTAGGTGAAGGTTCGACCCTTGTGGTCGGTCAGGGCGGCGCCGGCCTCGGCGCAGATCAGGTCGGCGGCGGCCAGGTCCCACTCGTTCTTGGGCGACAGGGCGACGGCCGCGTCGAAAGCGCCGGCGGCCACCAGGCACAGGCGGTAGGCGATCGAGTTGCGGCTTTCCACCCGCATCGGCGGCCACGGATTGGTCCAGGCCGGATGGACGAACATCTTGGCGTCGCCCAGCATGGCGGCGTCCTCGAGGTCGTCGGTGTCGCTGGGGCTGATCGCCACGCCGTTCAGGGCCGCGCCGCCGCCCAGGGTGGCGACATAGGTCTCGTCCAGGGCCGGCGCGTGGACCACGCCGGCCACCGGACGGCCGTCCTCGACCACGGCGATCGACACGGCGAACCACGGCTTGTTCTTGATGAAGGCCACGGTGCCGTCGATCGGGTCGACCACGAACTGGCGGGGCGTGGCCAGGCGCGCCGGATCGTCGGCCGTCTCCTCCGACAGCCAGCCATAGCCGGGCCGGGCCGCGCCCAGGCGGTCCTTCAGCAGCGTGTCGACGGCCAGGTCGGCGTCGGTGACCGGCGAGCCGCCGTCCTTGGACCAGACCTTCAGCCCGGCCTCGCGGGCGCAGAGCGCCAGGGCTCCGGCCTCGCGCGCCGCGGCCAGGATCAGGTCCAGGTCGGTCATTTTCCGGCGATCGCCAGGCCGTCGACCAGCAGGGACGGGCTGTTGCTGGCCCCGCGGATCTCCAGGTCGGACCCGGGGACCACGCGGGCGTAGATGTCGATCAGGTTGCCGGCCACGGTGATCTCGGTGACCGGGCCGGTCGAGACGCCGTTCTCGAACCAGAAGCCCGAGCAGCCCACCGACCAGTCGCCGGTGTTGCCGTTCAGCGAGGGGCCGAACATCGAGGTCACCAGCAGGCCGGTCCCGGCGTCGGCCATCAGCCCGGCCAGGTCGCGCCGGCCCGGCTGCAGGGTCAGGTTATGGGTCGAGACGCCGGACGGGCCGGCCAGGCCGCGCGAGGCGTGGCCGGTGCTTTCCAGGCCCAGCTGCTTGGCCGCGCTGACGTTCATCAGCCAGGTGGTCAGCACGCCGTCGTCGATCAGGGCGCGGGCCTCACAGGCCACCCCCTCGTCGTCGAACGGGGCCGAGCCCAGGCCGCGCATCCGGAACGGGTCGTCCAGCAGGGTCACGCCCTTGGCGAACACCGCCTGGCCCAGCTTGTCCTTCAGGAACGAGGTTCCGCGGGCGATCGACGGGCCCGAGATCGCGCCGATCAGCGGGCTGAGCAGCGACATGGCCAGGCGGTTCTCGAAGATCACCGGGGCGGTGGTCGAGTCCAGCTTGCGCGGGTTCAGCTTGGCGACGGCCAGCTCGCCGGCCTTGGCGCCGATCGCGGCGGGCGCGGGCAGGTCGGCGGCGTGGCGGGTCGAGCGGCCTTCGCCGCCGCGCTCCATGCCCGCGCCCTCGCCGGCGATGGCCGAGGCCGAGACGCCGAAGCCGCTGGCCTGGTGCAGGCCGGAAAAGCCTTCGCTGGTGACCAGCCGCCAGGTCGAGGCGCTCCACGACGACGAACCGCCGTCGGAATTGGTCACGCCGGCGACGGCGCGGGCGGCGGCCTCGGCCTCGCGGGCCTGGGCTTCCAGCGCCTCGGCCGAGGGCTCGGTCGGGTCGTAGAGGTCGAGGTCGCGGAACGGGCCGCGCGCCAGGCGTTCGGCCGGGGCCAGGGCGGCGTAGGGATCCTCGGGGGCCAGGCGGGCCATGGCCACCGCCCGGTCGATCAGCTTGGCGCGGCCCTCGGCCGAGATGTCCGAGCCCGACACCGTGGCGCTGCGCCGGCCGACGAAGACGCGCAGGCCGATGTCGCGGGACTCCTCGCGCTCGACCTCCTCCAGTTCGCCCAGGCGGACGCCGACGGAGAGAGATTGGCGCTGCGCGAACACGGCTTCGGCGGCGTCGGCGCCCGCGGTCCGCGCGGCGGCGAGCACGTCATGCAACAGGTTTTCGTCCATGCGGTCTTATGGACGAGGGGGGCGGGCGGGGGCAAGGCGTGGGCTGAACGCCGAGCGACAGGATTGGATAAAAGGTTGTCATCCCGGAAGCCCCGCAAAGGCTGTCCAGGACCCAGGGGACTGGGCCGATGTGGTTGCGGTTCACCTGGATCCCGGACAAGCGCTGCGCGCTTTCCGGGATGACAACGGTGGAGTTGCGCCCCGGAAAGCCGGATCAGCCGATCGCGTAGAACAGCAGGGCCACCGCGCCGAAGATGTAGGCCACCCAGGTGCAGATCATGCCGACGGCGCGCGGGATCGAGGCGCCGCCGCTGTTGGACAGGCCCACGGCGTGGATCAGCCGGCCGGCGAACAGCACCAGCCCCACCACGTGGATGGCCAGGGGCGGGGCGCCGACCAGGGCCAGGACGATGATCGCCGCCAGGCCGACGGGGATGTACTCGCTGGCGTTGCCGAAGGCGCGGATGGCGCGGGCCAGCTCGGGAATGCCCTCGTCGCCCAGGGCCACCTTGTGCTTCTGCCGCAGGCGCACGACCAGCAGCGACAGGGTCAGCAGGAGCAGGACGTGCAGCCCCACCCACAGGGCGGCGGCGTGGCCGGAAGCGATGGTGTCCATCGGTCGTCACTCGTGAAACGGGGTCGAACTGGCCGGCATAAGGCTCAGCGTTCGACGGGGCTGGCAAGCGGGCTCGTGGGGGAGGCGACTCCCTTTTATCCGCTCATCCCGGCGAACGCCGGGACCCAGATGGAATGGCTTTGAGGCTGACGCCAAATGCGCCGAGCTCTTCCAATCCATCACACCGCTTTGGGATCTGGGTCCCGGCGTTCGCCGGGATGAGCGGTTTTCTAAAGCTCCCGACCCACCGGATAGAGCTTATAGTGGTCGTCGTAATAGGGCGTACGCGCATAGAACCAGCCCAGCCGGGCGTCGGGATCGGCGGCGAACTTCGGGTCGGCGGCCAGCTTGGCCTCGAACTCGGCCTTCAGCTTCGGATCGGCGGCCAGCATCTTCTCGGCCAGGGGGGCGATGGCGTAGCCCTCGATATATTCCACGCGCTGCAGCACCTCGGGGAACATCCCCCAGGCGAAGAAGCTCTCGTCGCTTTCCGGCTCCAGCAGCAGGACGGCCAGCTCGCCCAGCGGCTGGTCGGTCGGGATCCGCACCGAGCCGATGGGCCAGGTGACGCTGCGAGTCTCGTGGGTCACCGGGCCGGCGACGATCTCGACATGGCCCTCGTTGGCGCGGGTCGCGAGCTTGGGGGCGGTGAAGCGGATCATGTCGACCGACACCGTTTTCGGCGTCGTCAGGGTTTCCATCCGGACGCCGTGGATCCGCAGGCGTTCGATCACGTCGGGCTTGGCCGAGGAGATCCAATAGGCCTTGGGCGGGGTCAGCCGCAGCGACGGCTCGGCGGCGTAGAGCGGCAGCGACCAGGGCTTGGGGGCGGGCTTGCCCAGCCAGCGCACCTCCTTGCGGCCCGAGGCGGGGGAGTCGTAGGTCTCGTACTGCACGCCCAGGAAGCTGACGGTGCGCAGCGGCTTGTCGCCTCCCTTGCCGAAGCCGGCGCCGAAATTGGCCTCGACCACGGCCGGGCGCTTGGCGCGGTCGGCCGCCTCGGCGGCGCGCAGGGCCGCGCCGTCCTTGGCCAGGATCTTCAGGCTCTCCTCCAGCAGGACATAGGTCCCCAGCACCCGCTGACGGTAGGGCTTCAGCGAATGGTTCTCGACCAGCACCGTGGCCAGCCCCACCGCGTCGCCATAGCCGTTGGAGTAGCGCAGGGACGCCGGCGACGAGCCCAGGCCCCTCTTCGGGTCGCGGTCGTCCAGGGCGAAGACCAGCTGGCCGGGCACGTGCCCCGCCGCCTTCAGCCCCGCCTGGGTGGCCGGCAGGTAGGCGGCGTCGAGCCAGGCGCTGGTGGCCTTGGAGCGCGCGAAGTCGCCCAGATAGCCGGCCCAGCCATAGGTGATGTCATACTGGTAGTCCTCGCCGTCGGTGACGTGGATGTCCATGTAGAGGTCGGGCTTGACCTGGTTGATCAGGGCGATCATCGCCCGCATCTCCGGCGCGTCCAGCTTGCCGTAGTCGCGGTTCAGATTGAGGTTCTGGGCGGTGTGCCGCCAGCCCTGGACCGCCGGGCCGCGCTGGTTGGGCCGGCTGTAGGGGCTGGCGCGCTCGTGGCCGTCGACGCTGAAGATCGGCACGAAGACCAGGTTGACCTTGTCGAGCGGGTTGTCCTTGCCGTGGAAGGCCCCCCTTTCGAAAGCAATGTCGCGCAGCAACATCATGCCGGCGTCCTTGCCGTCGATCTCGCCCGGATGGATGCCGGCCTGGGCCAGCAGCACGGGCTTCTTGGGATCGAACTTGGTCCCGTCCTTGGAGACGTACAGCACCAACAGGTCGCGGCCTTCCGGCGACTTGCCGAACACCTCCATGCGGATCAGCGGCGAGGCCGCGTCCAGCTTTTCCAGCCAGGCGCGGGTTTCTTCGTAGTTCGGCGAGGCGGTCAGGCCGGTTCGCTCGGACGGCGTGATCCAGGGATCGGACGGCTTGGCGACCAGCGTCTCGCTGGCCCCATGCCAGGCCAGGGCGGGCGGAAGGATTTCCGTGTCCCAGGGAGCTTTCCCGGAAGGAGCTTGGGGAGTCTGCGCCATGGTCATGCTCGCCGTCATCGCGACGGCCAGGGCCGCCAGACAGGTCTTCAACATCTCAAGCGCTCTCCGGCTCCGGCGGCCCCCTCAATCGCTCCGCGACAGCTCCCCCAGAGGGGGAGCATCGGGGGCGCTTAGATCCTCCCCCCCCTGGGGGAGGTGGCCCGGAGGGCCGGAGGGGGCCTCGCGGCGAGGCGTACTATTTCCGCGTCACCAGGTCCATGAAGCGCTGCTGCAGGACCTTGTCGGTCCTGAACACGCCGCGGAACTGGGTGGTGATGGTCGAGACGTCGTGGTGGCGCACGCCGCGCGTGCTCATGCATTGGTGCTCGGCGTCGATCAGCACGGCCACGCCGGCGGCGCTGAGGTGGTCCTCGATGGCGTCGGCGATCTGCATGGTCATGGTCTCCTGGGTCTGGAGACGCTTGGCGAAGATCTCGACCAGCCGCGCCAGCTTGGACAGGCCCACGACCTTGCCGGTCGGCATGTAGGCCACCCAGGCCTTGCCCAGGAACGGCGCCATGTGGTGTTCGCAGTGGCTCTGCACGTCGATGCCGCGCAGCATGACCATGTCGTCATAGCCCTGCACGTCCTCGAAGGTGCGGCTCAGCGCCTCGACGGGGTCGCCGCGATAGCCGGCGAACCACTCGCCATAGGCGTCGACCACGCGCTGGGGCGTGTCGAGCAGGCCTTCGCGATCGGGATTGTCGCCGGCCCAGGCCAGCAGGGTCCGGACGGCGGCCATGGCCTCGTCTCGGGTAGGGCGCTGGGCGGGTTCAAGATCAAGACCGGTTTCGGAATCGAGGCCGATCAGGGTTCGCTCGCGGGTCAGTGCGTCCATGTGCGGGAAGGGTCTTTCCACGGGCTGAGTTGCGCCAGGACGCCTTTCGCCCTGGAATTACGCGTGCCACCCGTCGCGCGCCCCCAGGCCGATCAATGACCAAACACCATGGCCGTGCGCGCGTGCTCTCGTTATATGGGGCCAATCCGTATCCCCGCAACACTCCCGCGACGTCAGGCCGCTCTCTCCTCATGACCCTCAAGCTCTACGACACCATGGCGCGCGAGAAGCGCGACTTCGTTCCCGCCGATCCGAGCCGGGTGACGATGTATGTCTGCGGGCCGACGGTCTATAACCACGCCCATATCGGCAATTTCCGGCCCGTCGTGGTGTTCGACGTGCTGTTCCGCCTGCTGCGCCACGTCTATGGCGAGGACGCGGTGGTCTACGCCCGCAACGTCACCGACGTGGACGACAAGATCAACGCCAAGGCCGCGGCCGAGGGCGTGGCGATCAAGGTGATCACCGATCGGTACCTGGCCGCCTATCACCAGGACGCCGCGGCCCTGCTGACCCTGCCGCCGAGCCTGGAGCCCAAGGCCACCGAGCACATGGGCCCGATCGTGGAAATGATCGGCCGGCTGGTCGACAACGGATCGGCCTACGCCGCCGAGGGCCACGTGCTGTTCGACACCCAGGCCTTCCCCGACTATGGCCAGCTGTCGGGCCGCGACCTGGACGACATGATCGCCGGCGCCCGGGTCGAGGTCGCGCCCTACAAGCGCCACCCGGCCGACTTCGTGCTGTGGAAGCCGTCGAAGGAGAACGAGCCCGAGTGGGACAGCCCCTGGGGCGCGGGCCGTCCGGGCTGGCACATCGAGTGCTCGGCCATGATCGACAAGCAGCTGGGCCGGACGATCGACATCCACGGCGGCGGCATCGACCTGACCTTCCCGCACCACGAGAACGAGCTGGCCCAGAGCCGCTGCGCCCACGGCGCGCCGGTGCTGGCCAACTACTGGCTGCACAACGGCTTCCTCGACATGTCGGGGGAGAAGATGTCCAAGAGCCTGGGCAATGTGATCATTCCGCACGAGCTCTTGAAGAGCACGCCGGGCGAGGTGATCCGCTGGGCGCTGTTGTCGGGCCACTACCGCCAGCCGTTGGACTGGACGCCCGAGCTGGTCGAGCAGAGCAAGAAGGCGCTGGACCGGCTGTACGGCGCCCTGCGCCGCGCCAAGACCACCCCGGCCGCGACCGACGTCGACGGTCCCGTCGACGTGCTGGCCGCCCTGTCGGACGACCTCAACACGCCGCTGGCGGTGTCGGGCTTCTTCGAGATCTCCAGCGCCATCGAGCGGGCCGTCACGGCCGGCGACGAGGCCGCGATCGCCGCCAACAAGGCCCGCCTGCTGGCGGCCGGCGGCCTGCTGGGCTTCCTGCAGGCCGATCCGGACGCCTGGTTCGAGGGCGACGCCGACGACGACCTGAAGGCCAAGGTGGAGGACCTGCTCAAGCGCCGGGTCGAGGCCCGCGCCGCCAAGGACTGGACCGCCGCCGACGCCATCCGCGCCGAGCTGGACGGCCTGGGCGTGGTGGTCATGGACGGTCCGGCCGGCGCCACCTGGCGCATGAAGGACTAGGAGGCTTGCTCCAATCGGAGCGTCCTTGCTGTTGTCATCCCGGAAAGCGCGCAGCGCCTGTCCGGGACGACAATGGATTTGAAGCCGCGATATCCGAACGTGGAATGGGCTGCGAAGGCCTAGACGAGGGAACCGAGGAGTCATGATGCGCGCCTACTTCCAGATGTTCGCCGGCTACAACGCCTGGGCCAACCACCGCATCCACGCGGCCTGCGCGCTGCTGGACGAGGCGGACTACAAGGCCGAGCGCGGGGCGTTCTTCGGGTCGATCCACGGCGCGCTGAACCATCTGATCGTCACCGACCGCATGTGGCTGGCGCGGCTGCGCGGCGAGACCCTGCCGCCGCACGCCCTGGACGCGGTGATCTTCCACGACCTGGCGACCCTGCGCGAGGCGCGGGTCCACGAGGACGCGGCCCTTTCGGACTACGTGGCGGGCCTGACCGACGAGCAACTGGCCGGCGTGTTCCGCTGGACGCGGATGGCTGACGGCGCGACGGTGACCCAGCCGCTGTGGGCGACGCTGGCCCACGTCTTCAACCACCAGACCCACCATCGCGGCCAGGTCCACGACCTGCTCAGCCAGGCCGGCGTCGATCCGCCGTCCCTGGACCTGCCGGTCTTCCAGAAGGCCAGCGGTTTGGGTTTCATCGCCTGACAATGCTAGACGGACAACCATGCAACGCGCCGTAGAATTCCGCACCGGGGTGCTGGCCCCCGCCGAGATCGTCTGGGAAGTGATCGCCGACTTCGCGTCCTGGAAGGACTGGAACCCGGTCCATCCGCGCATGGAGGGCGAGATGCGCATCGGCACTCCCCTGCGTTTCGACCTGGTGGTCGGCGACGCTCCGGCAAGGCCCGTCGAGGCGGTGGTCCAGGACTGGGTGCCCTACGAGCAGCTCCACTGGCGCACCAAGCGCCTGAACGGCTTCGTGACCGCGATCCGCTACCTGGAGATCGAGAAGATGAGCGACATCGGCTCGACCTTCTCGAACGGCGAGCTGTTCATGGGGCCGCTGGTCCGCTTCGTCAGCCGCGACGAGCGGCGGCGCCTGAGGGCCGCCTTCACCCGCATGGGCGAGGCGGTGAAGGCCCGGGCCGAGATCCTCTGGTCCGAGCGCCAGAACACCCCCACATAAGCGGCATGATCGACGACCTCTATTCGGCCCGCATCCTCAGCCTGGTGGCCAACATGCCCCGGGCCGGGCGGCTGGCCGCCCCGGACGCCAGCGCCGAGAAGACCGCCAAGCTGTGCGGCAGCCGGATCGTGGTCGACGTGACGGTGCGGGACGGCAAGGTCGCCGACTTCGCCCAGGATGTGGCCGCCTGCGCCCTGGGCCAGGCCTCGGCCGCCATCCTCGGCGCGCAGGTCGTGGGGGCTGATCTCGCGGAGATAGAGTTGGCCCGCGACGCCTTGCGGGCTATGCTGAAGTCAGGCGGCCCGCCTCCCCAGGGCCGATTTTCGGAGCTCGCCGTGCTGGAGCCGGTCAAGGACTATCCCGCCCGTCACGCCTCGACGCTTTTGGCGTTCGAAGCCACGGCCGAGGCTGTCCGTACGGCCACAGGCGCGGCCCAAACCCGAACTAGCCGCGCTGGCGCCGCTTGATCGCGACTTTTCGCTAGTCGATAAGGTCCCGACTCCGTTCGCGAAAGCGCCGGCATGACACTCTACGAACGCACCGTCGACCTGGGCCTGCGGGCCTACAAGACGACGCTCTCGCCCTTCATCGGGCGCCAGTGCCGCTATCTGCCGACCTGCTCGGAATACGCGGCCCAGGCGCTCAAGGATCATGGACCCCTGAAGGGGTCCTGGCTCGCGGTGGGACGGATCTGCCGATGCAATCCGTTCGGCGGCTCGGGATACGACCCGCCGCCTCCGCCCCGCGCGCCGCGCAAGTGGAACTGTGAAGAATGATCGACCTGATTTTTCCCGACGGCTCGGCCCGCCAGTACGCTGACGGTTCGACGGGCCGCGACGTGGCCGCCTCGATCTCCAAGTCGCTGGAGAAGAAGGCTCTGCTGATCAAGCTGGACGGCCAGCTGCTGGACCTGGATCGTCCGTTGACGCCCGACCTGCTGGGCGGCGGCAACCGGTTCGAGATCATCACCCGCGAGGCCCCCGAGGCGCTCGACACCATCCGCCACGACACGGCCCACGTGCTGGCCGAGGCGGTGCAGGAGCTGTTCCCCGGCACCCAGGTGACGATCGGCCCGAACGTCGAGGACGGCTTCTACTACGATTTCGCCCGCGACGAGCCGTTCAGCCTGGACGACCTGGCCGTGATCGAGAAGCGCATGCGCGAGATCGTCGACCGCGACGAGAAGATCACGCGCGAGGAAGTCGACCGCGAGGCCGCCATCGCCGACTTCGAGGCCATGGGCGAGGCCTACAAGGCCCAGATCATCCGCGACCTGCCGGCCAGCGACACGATCACGGTCTATCACCAGGGCAAGTGGAAGGACCTGTGCCGCGGTCCCCACCTGCCGTCGACCAGGCATGTCGGCAAGGCCTTCAAGCTGACCAAGCTGGCCGGCGCCTACTGGCGCGGCGACCAGAACAACGCCCAGCTGCAGCGGATCTACGGCACGGCCTGGGCCTCGGAAGCCGACCTGGAGGCGCATCTCAAGCGCATCGAGGAGGCCGAGAAGCGCGACCACCGCAAGCTGGGCAAGACGATGGACCTCTTCCACATCCAGGAAGAGGGCAAGGGCATGGTGTTCTGGCACCCCAAGGGCTGGACGCTGTACCTGGCGCTGGAGGCCTATATGCGCCGCCGGTTGGACGCGGCCGGCTATCGCGAGGTCAAGACGCCCCAGATTCTCGACAAGAGCCTGTGGGAGCGCTCGGGCCACGCTGAGAAGTTCGGCCACGCCATGTTCATGTGCGAGAGCGCCGAGGGCGAGATCCTGGCGGTCAAGCCGATGAACTGCCCCGGCCACATCCAGATCTTCAACGTCGGCCAGAAGAGCTATCGCGAGCTGCCGCTGCGCATGGCCGAGTTCGGGGCCTGCCACCGCTACGAGCCGTCGGGCGCCATGCACGGCATCATGCGGGTGCGCGCCTTCACCCAGGACGACGCCCACATCTTCTGCCGCGAAGAGCAGGTCACCGAGGAGAGCGCGCGCTTCATCGAGCTGTTGCGCAGCGTCTATGACGACCTGGGCATGCAGTTGGCCGACACCAAGTTCTCGACGCGGCCGGAGCTGCGGGCGGGCGACGACACGGTGTGGGACAAGGCCGAGGCCGCCCTGTCGGCGGCGGCCGAGGCGGCGGGCGAGACCCTGGTGCTGCAGGAGGGCGAAGGCGCCTTCTACGGCCCGAAGCTGGAATTCTCGCTGAAGGACGCCATCGGCCGGGTCTGGCAGTGCGGCACGCTGCAGCTGGATTTCGTGCTGCCCGAGCGCCTGGACGCCGAATACGTGGCCGAGGACGGCTCCAAGAAGCGGCCGGTCATGCTGCACCGGGCGATCCTGGGCTCGTTCGAGCGGTTCATCGGCATTCTGCTGGAAAACTATGCCGGCCATCTGCCGCTGTGGCTGGCGCCGGTGCAGGTCGTGGTGGCGACGATTACGTCCGACGCCGACGATTACGCACAACGTGTGGCTGATCGGTTGACTTCCCTTGGCGTTCGCGCAGAGGTCGATTTCAGGAACGAGAAGATCAACTACAAGATTCGCGAGCACAGCCTCGCGAAGGTGCCGGTGATTGCGGTGGTCGGGCGTAAGGAAGCCGAGAACGGAGAGGTCGCCCTGCGCCGCCTGGGCGGCGAGGGGCAGAAGGTGTTGTCGCTGGACGAGGCCGTGCGCGCCTTGATCGAGGAAGCGACCCCGCCGGACCTGGCCCGTGATCGCGCCGCGGCGCGGCCCGAGGTGTTGGCGCAGGCCTGATGAACAGCATTCTTCCCTCGCATTCGACCTTCGTCACGGGCGCGCGGCCGGTCCGGCCGCGCGTCTCCGTGGTCATGGTCGTCTACCAGACGGGAGAAGCTCTGATCGAAAGCATCGAACACGTGCTGGCCGAGCCGCTGGTCGACGAGTTCGTCATCATCGACAACGGCTCGCCGCCCGAGGAGGCCGAACGGTTGCGCGCCCTGGGGCGCAGCGAGGCGCGCATCGTGCTGCAGCAGGGCCACGGCAATGTCGGCTTCGCCCGCGGCGCTAACATGGGCGCCGAGACCGCGCGCGGCGAATACATCGTCTTCCTCAATCCCGACGCCAACCTGCAGCAGGGCTGCGTAGACGCCCTGGTCTCGGCGTTCGAGGACCAGCCTGTCCCGACCGTGATCGGGGCGCGGGTGATGAACACCGACGGCAGCGAGCAGCGCGGCGGCCGCCGCGGCGAGGTCACGCCGGTCACCACCCTGCTCAGCTTCGGCCACCTGACCGCGCGGTTCAAAAGCCTGGCCCGGTTCGAGATCCACCGTGAGCAAGAGGCCCTGCCCGGGGCGCCCGTGCCGATGCCGACCATCTCCGGCGCCTGTTTCGCCCTGCGCCGCGAGGACTTCGAGCTGCTGGGCGGCTTCGACGAAGGCTATTTCCTGCACGTCGAGGACATCGACCTGTGCTGGCGCGCCCGCCAGGCGGGCGGCCAGGTGCTGTTCCAGCCGGCCGCCCAGGTGATCCACCTGGGCCACACCAGCCTGGAGCATCCGCTGAAGGTCGAGTTCCACAAGGGCGTGGGCCTGTCGCGCTACTTCATCAAGCGGGCCGACACGATCCAGCGCTACGTGATCGCCGTCCTGCTGGCCCCGGCCATCCTGCTGATGAGCGTCTCGCGGCCGCTGATCTGGAAGATCACCGGACGGCCGATCTAGGGTTATCTAAGCTGGGAACCCGCCCGCCCGGGCCAGGGACGAGGCCGGCGCCTTGCCCAGCCGTTCGCTGATGTCGCGGCCGATCACGATCAGGGAGTCCAGGTCGTAGCCGGTCTCGAAGCCGGCCCGCTCCAACATATAGACCAGGTCCTCCGTGCCGATGTTGCCGGTGGCGTTCGGCGCGAACGGGCAGCCGCCCAGGCCGCCGACCGAGGCGTCCAGCACGTCGATCCCGGCCTCGACGCTGGCGAAGGCGTTGGCCAGGCCGGTGTTGCGGGTGTCGTGGAAGTGCATCCGCAGCCGGACGTCCGGGGCCGCGGCGCGGACGGCCTCGATCCGCCGGCGGACGGTCCACGGATCGGCGACCCCGATGGTGTCGGCGACGGCGATCTCGGCCACCCCCATCGAGGCGGCGTCGCGGGCGATGGCCACAACCTGGTCTTCGGACACCTCGCCGTCGAATGGGCAGCCGAAGGCCACCGAGATCGTGGCGGTGATCGGCGGGCCGCCCTCGACCGCCTGGCGCTCGACGATGGCGGCCAGGGCGTCGACCTGCTGGGCGGCGGTCGCGCCCTGGTTGGCCAGGCCGAAGCCGTCGGTGGCGCAGACCACCACATTGGCCTCGTCGCACTGGGCCGCCACGCAGCGCTCCCAGCCGCGCATGTTCAGCACCAGGCCGATGCGCGAGCGCTCGAGGTCGGGCGTCAGCGCCGCCATGATCTCCTCGGCCCCAGCCATCTGCGGCACGCGGTTGGGATTGACGAACGAGACGGTCTCGATGCGCTTGGCGCCGGCGGCCTCGAGCCGGCGGATCAGGTCCAGCCGCTCGGCGACCGGCAGGGATAGCGCCTCGTTCTGCAGCCCGTCGCGCGGGCCGACCTCGACGATCTGGATGAAGCGGCTCATGGGCGGGCCTCCGCTTGGGTTTCGGCGGTGTCTTCGTCGGCCTGGCCGGCTTCGTCGTCCGGCTGGATCGGCGCGCCGCGATAGAGCGTCAGGCGCTCCTTGTCGCCGTCGGAATAGTCGAAGCCGTCGACCACGCCGGCCGGGCGGGCGGTCTGGCCCAGGGCGGCGAGGGCGGCCTGGAAGGCCTTCTCCTGGCGGCCTTCGACCACGGCGGGCCGGCCCTGGGCGACGGCCTTGGCGGCGCCGGCCGGGTCGGTCAGCTCGGTGGTGGTGCCCAGCAGGAAGACCATGCTGGGTTCGGAATAGCCGGTGACGGCCACCGGGCCCGGCGCCCCGCCCCGAGGGGCGAGGTCGGCCCGCTCCAGCGCCGCTTCCAGGCGCGGCGACAGCAGCAGAGGTTCCAGCCGTGGGACGAACAGGCCGACCAGGGCGGCGTGGGCGGAGATCCCCAGCGCCCCGGCCGCGACCAGGGCGATGGCGGCCGTCCTGCGCATCATCAGCACTGCGCCGACCCCGCCGGCGGCGAGGAACAGCAGGGCGGTCAGGATGGCCACCGGCAGGTCGCTCGGATCCCCGTGGGCCTTGTAGAGATAACCGACGAGGCCGGCGAACAGCACGCCGGCCAGGGCCGACAGCCCCGCGCCGACCGCCCGCGAGATCCCGCCCAGCGGCGCGCGAAGGGCGGCGGCCATCAGCATCGCCAGGGCCGGCACGGCGGGCAGGGTGTAGTGGACCAGCTTGGTCGGCAGGATCTCGAACACCAGCCAGGTCGGGACCAGCCAGCAGACGGCGAAGCGGATCCCGGCCTCCTTGCGGCCGGTCCAGCCCTGGACCAGGCCCGACGGCAGCAGCAGGGTGGCGGGAAACACCAGCAGGAACGCCGCCAGGGCGTAGCTGCCGAACGGCGCGCCGTGGCTCTCCTGGCCGCCGGCCAGCTTGGGGGCCAGGTCGCCGTTGACCGCCGTCGACCAGAAGGCGCCGTCGGTGGCCACGGTGATCATCATCGCCCAGGGCAGGACGATGGCCGCCGCCAGGGTCAGGCCCCAGCTCCAGCCCAGGTTCTTGATCCATGGCGCCTTGCGGTCCCAGATCCATAGGGCGACGACGCTGAGCGCCACCACCATCGGCCCGACCGGCCCCTTGATCAGCACGCCCATGGCCAGACCGATCCAGAAGGCCAGCTTGGTCCAGCGATGGACCTTCTCGCCGGCGAGATGGGCGGCGTAGATCCGCGCTACGGCGGCCATGGCCAAGGTCGTGAAGCCGCACAGGGCCGCGTCGGTCTTGGCGATGAACGCCTCGGTCGACAGCAGGATGGTCGCGCCGAGGATGCCGCCGGCCAGCAGGCCGGTCTTGGGTCCCAGCAGGGCCGAAGCCCCCCAGGCGAGGGCCGCCGCCGCCAGCATGGCCCCCAGCAGCGAGGGAATGCGATAGGCCCAGACGCCTCGGTCCTCGACGGCGGAAAACGCCGTGACGCTGGCCGCCTGCAGCCAGTGGATGCCGACCGGCTTCTTGAAGCGCGGTTGGTCCTGGAACTTGATGACGACCAGGTCGTCGGTTTCCAGCATCTGGGCGGTGGCCTGGGCGAAGCGTGATTCGTCGCGGTCCAGCGGCGGCATGGCGAACAGGCCGGGCAGGCCGGCGATCAGGGCCACCAGGGCGGCGAACAGCGGGCCGCGCCAGCCGCGGCTCCAGTCATCCAGGCGAGATTCAAGCGTCATCATGGTGGAATAGCACGATCCTTCTCTTAGGCTATTTTTGCGCTATGAGAGGGCGATGAACGCTTCGGTTTCCGTCTCCGCCGGCCCTGGGCCCGACTACTCCATCGTCGTGCCCGTCTTCGACGAGGGCGGGGCGGCGCCCGCCCTGGCGCGCGAGATCGCCGCCGCCTTCGCGGGCGAGCGCCACGAGATCATCTTCATCGACGACGCCAGCCGCGACGACACCAAGGCCCTGCTGGTGGCCCTGAAGGCCGAGATCCCGCAGTTGCGGGTGCTGAGCCATCGCAAGAACTCGGGCCAGAGCCGCGCCGTGCGCAGCGGCGTGCTGGCCGCCCGCGCCCCGATCGTCGTCACCCTGGACGGCGACGGCCAGAACGACCCGGCCGACGCGCCGCGCCTGGCCAGGGCCCTGAAGGCCGCCCCGCCCGAACTGGCCCTGGTCGGCGGCGAGCGGGTCAAGCGCCAGGACAGCTCGGCCAAGCGCTTCGCCTCGAAGTTCGGCAACGGCGTGCGCAAGCGCATGCTGAAGGACACCGCCAACGACACCGGCTGCGGGCTCAAGGCCTTCCGCCGCGAGGCCTTCCTGCGGCTGCCCTATTTCGATCACATCCACCGCTACATCCCGGCCCTGATGCTGCGCGAGGGCTACCAGGTCGAGTTCCAGCCGGTGAACCATCGCCACCGCGAGAGCGGGGTGTCGAAATACACCAATTTCGGCCGACTCAAGGCCTCGGTGTCCGACCTGCTGGGCGTGATGTGGCTGCAGACCCGGGCCCGCAACCCGCAGGGCGTGGACGAGGCTTAGACTCTCTTCCGCTCCGTCGTGAGGCGGACGGGCCTCGGCTCGTTTCGCCTTTGGGATGTGCTAGGTTGGCGCGCCGCGGCAAGCGTGGCCATTCCAACGGCGGGAGCATTTTGATGGGCGACATGGGGGTGATCAAGCGTGTCGGGGCGGGCCTGCTCCTGGCGGCGGCGATAGGCGGCGGTCCGGCTCTGGCCTCCAGCCAGAACAGCGGCATGGCGTCCAGCATCTCGACCGGCAGCGACGGCAACGTCTGGTTCAGCCACGACGGCGCGCGAAGTGGGACCCTGCCGAGTTGCGCCGCCTCGAACGGGCTGTGGGTCTTCAACGTCGGCACGCCGGCCGGCCAGGCGATGCTCGCCAATCTCCTGGCGGCCACGGCGGCGGGTCACAAGGTCTCGATCCAGGGGACGGGGACCTGCATCGGCGACCATGAGGCGGTCGCCTACATCGTGGGCTTGTGACCGCCAGCGCCGCCGCTCGCCTTCCCGGGCGGCGGCGTCTTTCGGGAATCCGCGAAACCGGTTAACCCTGAACCCTTCAACCGGCCTTCGGGGGAGAGCCAGACATGTTCGCCGCGTTTCCGCTCCTGGCCCTGCCGGTGCTGGTCTACAACCTGATCGTCTTGACCTTCGCCGGCGGCTTCGCCGCCAACGCCGCCCAGTACCGGTTGGCCGAGCAATTGTTCGTCATCCACATGACCTCCAAGGCCGACTGGGCCGTCAGCCTGGGCGACCTGCTGATCGCCGCGGCCCTGGTGGTGCTGTTCGTCGAGCTCTTGAAATCGACGACCAGCCGCAAGATCGCGATCATCAACCACTCGCTATCGATGGTGCTGTTCATCGGCTGCCTGGTCGAGTTCCTGCTGTTCCCGGCCTTCGGCACCTCGGTGTTCTTCCTGCTGACCGTCATGGTGCTGCTGGACGTGCTGGCCGGCTTCATCGTCACCATCGTCTCGGCCCGCCGCGACATGGACTTCGGCGACGCGCACTGAGGTCGGGGACATGCCCTTGCGGCGTGCCCTCGCCGTGAATTTCGACAAGACCCTTGTGGCCAAGCCTCGGCATGCTGACATCCGAGGTTTCCGCGAAGGATCACGACCATGGCGTCCAAACCCGACATCTGGCTGGCGGCCGGCCTTCGCACTCCGTTCGCCAAGGTCGACGGGCCGCTGAAGGCCTATGACGCCATCGCCCTGTCGGTTCCCGTGGTCCAGGCGATGCTGGCGCAACTTTCCCAGAAGGAAGCGGGCGCGCGCCCCGACTTCGCGATCTGGGGCACGGTGATCCCCAACCTGACTTGGAGCAATCTCGCCCGCGAGGTGCTGCTGGACGCCGGCGCAGACCCGACCATCCCGGCCTTCTCGACGATCATGGCCTGCTCGACCAGCATGATCGGGGTGATCGAGGCGGCCGGCATGATCGACGGCCGCGGCCGCGACCTGGCCCTGGTGGGCGGGGTCGAGAGCATGAGCAAGGTCCAGGTCGGGGCCAGCATCGGCTTCTCCGACTGGCTCAAGGGCTTCCAGGCCGCCAAGACCCCGGGCCAGAAGCTGGCCCACCTGGCGAAACTGAAGCCGTCGGACCTGAAGCTGTGGATCCCCAAGGTGGCCAACCGCACCACCGGCCTGTCGATGGGCGAGCACACCGAGATCACCGCCAAGGCATGGAAACTATCGCGCGCCGACCAGGACCAGATCGCCTTCGAAAGCCACCAGCACGCGGTGGCGGCCTGGGAGGCCGGCTTCTTCGACGACCTGGTGATCCCGGTCGGCGACCTCAAGCGCGACACCATCCCGCGCAAGGACTCCACGCTGGAGAAGCTGGCCAAGCTGTCGCCGGCCTTCGACAGGACCAGCGGCCAGGGCACGCTGACGGCCGGCAATTCCTCGCCCCTGACCGACGGGGCGGCGGCGATCTGGGTGGCGTCCGAAGCGGGCCTGGCCCGGCTGCCGGCCGGCACGCCGCGCGTGAAGGTGGTCGACTACGAGGTCACCTCGATCGACCTGCGCCACGAGGGCCTGCTGATGGCCCCGGCCTACGGCGTGCCGCGCCTGCTGGCCCGCAACGGCCTGAAGTACGCTGACGTCGGCCTATGGGAGATCCACGAGGCCTTCGCCGCCCAGGTGCTGTCGCACATCGCCGCCTGGGAGGACGAGGGCTTCCGCCGGACCAAGGCCGGGGTCGAGGTCGACCTGGGCCAGTTCCCGCGCGAGCGGATGAACCCCACCGGCGGCAGCCTGGCGGTCGGCCACCCGTTCGGCGCGACCGGCGCGCGGATCCTCAGCCAGGCGGTCAAGGAACTGGCCACCCGGCCCAAGGGCGAGAAGGCCATCGTCAGCATCTGCGCCGACGGCGGCCAGGGCACGATGATGCTGCTGGAGTCGGCCTAGGAATCCTTCTCCCCTTGCGGGAGAAGGTGTCAGCGAAACTGACGGATGAGGGCTCTCCCAGACATCGAAAGCCGCGCCCCGCCGAAAGGCCGGGCGCGGCTTTTGCGTTTATCGACCCCTCGTCCGACCTCGCTCCGCGAGGCCGCCCCCTCCCGCAAGGGGAGAGGGAAGGCGCTCACGTCAGCGCCGTGAAGATCAGGGTCACGACGGCGATGTCGAGGAAGCGGGTCACGGCGGTCAGCAGCATGAGGGGTCTCGAGGCCTGAAGTCCCTCGCGACCAAGCAAGACTGGCGCCAACGCCGCGTCCTGCGTTAGCCTTCCCGACATGGCGTTGTTCTTCGACCAGTCCTGGTACGACGCGCGGCTGGCCGAGCGGGGGCTGTCGCGGACGGTGCTGGCGGCCGTGGCCGGCATGACCGGCGAGGAGCTGGCCCTGGCCTACAAGGACCAGCGCGAGCTGACCGCCGCCCAGGTCGCCGCCTTCGCCGAGCTTTTGGGGGTTCCGCTGGCCGAGGCCGCGCGGCGGGCGGGCGTCGGCGCCCATGCCGCGGCCCCTCCGGGCGAGGCGCCGTCGCTGGAGCGGAGGGTGGCGACGCTGGAGGCGCGGGTGGCCGCGCTGGAGGCCGAGCTGGCCCGCCTGAAGGCTAGATCTCGGTCTTCTTGATCAGGCCCGCCTTGGGGCGGCGGTCGGCCCGGCCGGAATATTCCGTGCCGAGATAGGTCGAACGCGCCGCGTCGAGCACTTCCTGCCCACCGCGCAGGCCGCGCTTCTGGCCGCTCTGGCCCATCAGGTGGGCGGCGAAGGTGGCGAAGGCGCTCCGGCGCGGCGGCGGCGGGGCGGCCGGCTGCTCGTCGCGCACGAAGGTCACGTCCTCCTCGCCGTCCGCCTCGGGGCGGTCGGCGTCGCGGGGCGCGGGCAGCGCCCGGCGGGCGGGCTGGGCGCGCCGGATGGGATCGATCGGGCCGTTCATGGTGAAGAGTTGTGGCCGACGACGGTTAAGGACCGGTCAGTGGGCTTGGTTAAGGGAGCGTGGGTCCGGCCAAGGACAGGCGCATGCGCCTGTCCCCGATCGTTGTCACGGCTTGGTCGCCAGCTTCTCGATCTGCTGCTGCATGGCCTCCAGCTGGCGCTTGAGGTCGGCCAGGGAGTCCTCGCTGGGCGCGGGCGGCGGGGCGGCGGGCGGCGGCTCGGCCGGGGCGGCGGGCGCGTCCTCGGGCCGGGCGTAGGCGAACGGCGAGAACATCTTCATGGCCCGGTCGAACAGCGCCATGTTCTGGCGGATCTGCTCCTCGTAGACCCCCATGCCCGGCATGCCCTTGCCCGGGGCCAGGCCCGCGAACTGGGTGCGCATGCGCTCCTGCTGCTTGGTGAAGCTCTCCAGAGACATCTCAAGATAGCTGGGCAGGAAGGCCTGCATGGAGTTGCCGTAGAAACCGATCAGTTGGCGGAGGAACTGGATCGGCAACAGGTTCTGGCCGCCGCCGCGGTTTTCTTCCTCGAAGATGATCTGGGTCAGCACCGAGCGGGTGATGTCGTCGTTGGTCTTGGCGTCGTAGACCACGAAGTCGACTCCCTCCTTCACCATGTCCGACAGGTGCTCGAGGGTGACGTAGGAAGAAGACGCGGTGTTGTAGAGGCGACGGTTGGCGTACTTCTTGATGACGACCTTCTGGCCGGGGGCCTTCTCTCCGACCTTGGCCGAAGGTGTTTCGCCGTTTTCGGTGTTCTCGGACATTTCATTCCCTAGGACAGCGTTATCTCCGCCTTTTCGCATCGCACTATCGCGGATGCAAAGGCATGG
The DNA here is from genome assembly GCF_900114015.1 of Caulobacter sp. UNC279MFTsu5.1. GTDB lineage: Bacteria > Pseudomonadota > Alphaproteobacteria > Caulobacterales > Caulobacteraceae > Caulobacter. Next base: position 29,315 of record NZ_FORN01000003.1, read on the forward strand.
CGCCAGTACCGGCGGCGCTTGGAAGTCGCAACATCCCGTGAAAATGTGCAGGTGACGAACCCTGCAGCTTTATGCAAGGTGATGTTGCACTGCAAAATCATGGGCGCCGCGTCCGCGAGAAGCGCCCGGAACACGTCACGGGAGCTACCTCGCCATGAGCGATATCGTCATCGTTTCCGCCGCCCGCACGCCGGTCGGATCGTTCCTCGGGGCCCTGTCCAGCCTGCCGGCCCACGAGCTGGGCAAGCTGGCCATCCAGGCGGCGGTCGAACGGGCCGGGATCACGCCGGCCGACGTCGACGAGGTGATCCTGGGCCAGGTGCTGCAGGCCGCCGCCGGCCAGGGTCCGGCCCGCCAGGCCTCGGTCAACGCCGGCATCCCGGTCGAGAGCCCGGCCTGGAGCCTGAACCAGCTGTGCGGCTCGGGCCTGCGCGCGGTGGCCCTGGGCGCCCAGCAGATCGCCGCCGGCGACGCCGACATCGTGGTGGTCGGCGGCCAGGAGAGCATGAGCCAGGCCCCGCACGCCCAGGCCCTGCGCAACGGCCAGAAGATGGGCGACCTGTCGTTCGTCGACACCATGATCAAGGACGGCCTGTGGGACGCCTTCCACGGCTACCACATGGGCCAGACCGCCGAGAACATCGCCGCCCGCTGGCAGATCACCCGTGAGGCCCAGGACAAGTTCGCCGTCGCCAGCCAGAACAAGGCCGAGGCCGCCCAGAAGGCCGGCAAGTTCGACGCCGAGATCGCCCCCGTCACCATCAAGGGCCGCAAGGGCGACACGGTCGTCGACAAGGACGAGTTCATCCGCCACGGCGTGACCCTGGACGGCATTTCGGGCCTCAAGCCCGCCTTCACCAAGGACGGCACGGTCACCGCCGCCAACGCTTCGGGCCTCAATGACGGCGCGGCGGCCCTGGTGCTGATGAGCGCCGACGAGGCCAAGAAGCGCGGCCTGACGCCCCTGGTGCGGATCGCCTCGTGGGCCAACGCCGGCGTCGAGCCCGAGATCATGGGCACCGGCCCGATCCCCGCCTCGAAGAAGGCCCTGGAAAAGGCCGGCTGGAAGGCCTCCGACCTGGACCTGATCGAGAGCAACGAGGCCTTCGCGGCCCAGGCCCTGTGCGTGGTCGGCGAACTGGGCCTGGATCCGGCCAAGGTCAATGTCAACGGCGGCGCCATCGCCATCGGCCACCCGATCGGCGCCTCGGGCGCGCGCATCCTGACCACCCTGGTCCACGAGATGAAGCGCTCGGGCGCCAAGAAGGGCCTGGCCACCTTGTGCATCGGCGGCGGCATGGGCGTGGCCATGTGCGTCGAGGCGGTCTGACCAAGGCCGGCGGAAAACGGCCGGCGGGAAACGCTTGTTGGCCAAATCTTCATGACGGTCGGCCGCGGGGGCTTGTCCCCCGCGGCCGGTCGCGTGCAACCATAAGAAAACTCAACGGGAGAAAGACATGGCGAGAGTTGCGTTCGTGACCGGCGGCACCCGGGGCATCGGTCGGGCGATCTGCGAGCGGCTTGTCGCCGATGGCATGAAGGTGGCGGCCGGCTATTCCGGCAACGAGGAAGCCGCCGCGGCCTGCGCCAAGCAACTGGGCGTGATGGTGGTCAAGGGCAATGTCGGCTCGTTCGACGACTGCGCCGCCGCCGTCAAGAAGGTCGAGGCCGAACTGGGTCCGATCGAGGTGCTGGTCAACAACGCCGGCATCACCCGCGACGGCATGCTGCACAAGATGACCTACGACCAGTGGTCGGAAGTCATCCGCGTCAACATGGACAGCGCTTTCAACATGACCCGCCCGGTCATCGAGGGCATGCGCGACCGCGGCTGGGGCCGGATCATCAACATCAGCTCGATCAACGGCCAGAAGGGCCAGATGGGCCAGACCAACTATTCGGCCGCCAAGGCCGGGCTGATCGGCTTCACCAAGGCCCTGGCCCTGGAGAACGCCAAGAAGGGCGTGACGGTCAACGTCATCTGCCCGGGCTATATCGACACCGAGATGGTCGCGGCCGTGCCCGAGAACGTCCTGGCCGGCATCATCGCCGGCATCCCGGTCGGCCGCCTGGGCAAGGGCGAGGAGATCGCCGACATGGTCTCGTTCCTGGCCGGCGAGCGGGCGGGCTTCGTGACCGGGGCCACCCTGACGCTGAACGGCGGCCAGTACATGGCGGCGTAGGGGCGCGGGGCCTGACTGCAACGATGGCGTTAGGAGGGCAAAGCTCTATCCGCGTTGTCATCCCGGACAAGCGCGTAGCGCGCCGATCCGGGACCGACGCGTGAACTCAGCGCTACCGGCGATCCCGGATCTGCGCCCGGCTCGCGCCGGGCTTGTCCGGGATGACAGCCGTTTCTGGGTTTCCAATCGTGTCCGAACCCAAACGACCCGCCCGAGGGCGGCCGAAAGGCCACAGGTCGCCGCAAAAAGACATGACGACTTGACGAAGACTCCCCGCCGGTTCGAAGATTCCAGCCGGCGGGGTAATCTTTCCAAGCATTTCATGACGTCCTCCGGGAAATTGCGTGGCGGCAACAAGGTCTTCGGCGTCCAAGATTCGCCCCAGTCCCCGGGCATGACCCTGGGTATGAAGAGTCGATCGGCTGTGATGACGGGGCCAGGGCGCTGGGGGATCCTGCTGGCGTTCACCCTCGCGGCCACGGCCGGCGCGGCGAACGCCCAGTCCAGCCTGCGCGACGCCTTCCTCGGCGCCCGCGGCGAGGTGCGTAAGGCGCCCGCTCCCCCCATCGCCCGCTACGTCGCCGAGACCGGCGACGCCTTCATCCTGGACCGGGCCGCGCCCCAGCCGCTGATGAAGTTCGAGAACAGCTCCGAGGTCTGGGTGCTGTCGCCTCAGCCGGCGCCGCGCGGCGACACCATCTACAAGAACGAGTTGGGCGAACCGGTGCTGCGGGCCAGCAAGCTGGGCGGCATGACCTTGTTCACCCGCGAGCGGCCGGGCGGCGACGCCGCGGCCCTGACGGGCAAGGCCAGCTCGATCCAGCCGCCGCCGTTCATCTCGGTCAACGCCCTGTTCCAGCGCCTGATCCAGGCCAGCGCCCGCGCCAGCCGCGCGGCCCAGCACCGCGTGGCGTTCGAGACCGTCGACGACGCCACCCCCGCCACCTCGGTCCTGGTCGCCGACACCGCCACCGTCACCGCCGAGGCCTTCGAGCGCATGGCCCGCGACGGCGACCGCAACCTGCTGACCCGCGTCACCCGCGTCCTGCTGGCCGAGGGGCACAAGCCCGGCGCCAGCCTGAAGGGCGGCGACCTGACGGTCACCTACGCCCCGGGCAAGGGCCTCTCGGGCCGGCCGTCGTCGAAGCGGATCATCAAGATCGTCAACAAGTAGGGGGCTCTTCTCCTCACCCGCGAAAGCGGGGGAGGTGGCGCGATGCGGATACGCATCGTGACGGAGGGGGAGCCGTGCGGCGACCACGCCCCCTCCGTTTCGTCCCCATATTCTTAGAACTTGGGCGCCGATCCACCTCCCCCGTTTCACGGGGGAGGAGCGGCCGTCTACCCCAGCCGCTGGCGCACCTGGATGAACAGGTAGGGCTCGAACGGCAGCGAGCGGTACTCGACGCGGTCGACGATGTTGTCGGCGCGCGAGCCCTTGTAGATCACCCGCTCGCGCGTGACGTTGCGCGAGGTCCAGTTGGACAGGGTGGTGCGCACCGTCAGGTCGGCGCTGGGCTTCCACTCGACGAAGCCCTCGAAATACTGGTCGAAGCGCTGGGTGCGGACCTCGCCCAGGCGGAAGCGGCTGTACTCGTTGGGGCAGTTGGTCGAGGCCCCCCAGCTCCACTTGCCGCCGGGCATGTCGCGCGTGAAGCTCAGGTTGCAGACGAACGGCTTGGCGTCGGTGAGACGGCGTTTGTCGAAAGTGACCGGGTCGGTGACCTCGCTGTCGAACCAGCTGAAGCGGGCCTTCACCTGGCCGCCCGAGATGCCCAGCTTCTGGGTCGGCAGGGTCAGGGCGATCACGAACTGGTCCGATCGGCCCGAGCCGATGTTGCTGGGCGCGTCGCCGCCGCCCTTCAGGGGCCTGTAGTCGACGGCGTCGGAAATCTCGGCGTGGGTCAGGGTGGTCGAAATCGAGCCCGCGCCCCAGAACCGCCGCTCCCAGGCGACCTCGCCGATCCACGAGCGCTGGGGCTGCAGATTGACGTCGGCGCCGTCCTGGCTGCCGGCCGTCAGGTCGGCCGAGGCGATGAAGTCGCCGAAGTCCAGCTGCCCGACCTCGCGCTCGACCCGCACGCGCAGCTGGTCGACGCTGTTGGGGCTCCAGGTCGCCAGCACCCGGGGCTTGGGGTAGAAGAAGCTGCGCTCGACGTCGACGCCGCCGCTCTGGGTGATGCGCGAGACCTCCATCCGCGCGCCGGCCTCGACCGTCAGTTTCGGGCTCGCCCGCCAGACGGCCTTGCCGGCCGCCTCGCCCCGCAGCTCCTCGACCTTCACATGCGGCGGGCCGATGTCGACCGGGGCGCCATTGACGCCGTAGCGGATGTCGCCGTCCAGGACGTTGTAGGCGCCCTCGAGGCTGCCCTCCAGCGACAGGGCCTGCGAGCGGCGGTGCTTGAGCTCGCCGCGCAGGATGCTCTCGCCGGTCTTGTCGCGCTCGCGATAGACCTCGGCGCGCCCGGGCAGGGCCAGGGTCGAGCCATAGGTCTCGTCGCCCAGGTTCTGCAGGAACACCAGCTGCAGGTCGGTGCGCGGACCCAGCCTGGCGTCGTAGCGGGCGCCGAACTCGCCAGTCCACTCCTGGCTGGTTTCGCCGCTGTCCTGGCGGCCGGGACTCGGCTGGTACCGGGTGTAGACGACGTCGCGATCGAACGAGAAGTACGCGATCTTGCCGTTGAGCCGGATCTTGCCGCCCGGCGCCGCGCGCTGGATCGCGCCGCGCGCCTCGTAGTTCTGGATCTGGTCGTAGCCCTTGACGGCTTCGCGGATCGTCGGGCGGCCGTCGGGGAAGCTGGTCACCCGCGATCCGCCGTCGAAGGTCTGGTCGGTGCGGTCGACCGTGGCCTTCAGCGAGCCCTCGATCTCGTTGATCCCGTTGCGGCGCGAGGCCTGGAGCTCCAGCAGCGGGCCGAACAGGCCGTCGGGATAGAGGTAGGTCTGGATGTTGGCGACCGTCTCGACCTGCACGGTCGACTTGATCACCACATTGGCCAGGATCGTCTGGCCCTGCATGTCGACGCCCGGCGCGCCGCCGCGGATCAGCTCCACGCCCTCGACGGCCGAGGCCGAGATGCGCTTGAGGATGTCTTCGAGGTTCTCGCTCTTGGTGGTGGGGCGCTCGCCGTTGATCAGCACGTTGCCGGCCGTGCCGGCGAAGCCGCGGGCGCTGTCGCCGCGGTCCAGCCGGAAGCCGGGCAGGCGGGTGATCATGTCGAAGGCGGTGCTGGGGCGCTGCTCGGCGAAGAAGTCGGGCGGATAGCTGGTGATCCCGCGCTGGGCCTCGGTCGCCGCCGCCGGGGCGGGCGTTTCAGGCGGGGTCGCCGGCGCGGCCGCCTGGGCTTCGGGCGCGGCCAGTCCCAGGGCGAAGACGACGGAAGCAAGACTCATGATGTGGCGCCCCAAAGCCCCCGCTTTGTTGGCGCGACCCTGTCGATCCGGATGTCCTGGAGCCAGTTACAAAACGGAAAGGTAGGTTACATTTGTGAAATGTTGCCGCCGATCACCTTGGCCGTGGGTGGATTTGGTTGGGGATTCAATAGGTTGAAGTGTCGCGCTCGAAACCCCTCTCTCTTTGAGAGAGGGAGGGACCCGCCGCCGTAGGCGGTGGGAGGGTGAGAGGTTTCGCTGTCGGCCGGAAAGTCCCAACCTGTTCAACAGGGCTTCTGACTTCAGAGGGCGGACCGAGGGCGACGCCTTGGGTCGAGCCGCCGCCGGAAGATCGACTGAACGACCGTGGTTCATTCGGTGAGGGTGTAACCTCTCACCCTCCCATGGCTTCGCCATGGGCCCCTCCCTCTCTCTAAGAGAGAGGGTTTCAAACCGCCGTGCCGCCCACGGTCAGGCCGGTGATCTTCAGCGAGGGCTGGCCCACGCCCACCGGCACGCCCTGGCCCGACTTGCCGCAGACGCCGATGCCGGGGTCGAAGTCGAAGTCGTCGCCGATCATCGTCACCTTGGTCAGGGCGCTGGGGCCGTCGCCGATCAGGGTGGCGCCCTTGACCGGGGCGGTGATCTTGCCGTCCTCGACCAGATAGGCCTCGGTGCACTGGAAGACGAACTTGCCGTTGGTGATGTCGACCTGGCCGCCGCCGAAATTGGCGCAGTAGAGGCCGCGCTTCATCGAGGCGATCATCTCGGCCGGGTCGTCCTGGCCGGCCAGCATGCCGGTGTTGGTCATGCGCGGCATGGGCATGTGGGCGTAGGACTGGCGGCGGCCGTTGCCAGTGGCCGCCATGCCCATCAGCCGGGCGCTCATCCGGTCGTGCATGTAGCCGACCAGGACGCCGTCCTCGATCAGCACGGTGCGCTCGGTCGGGGTGCCCTCGTCGTCGATGGTCAGCGAGCCGCGGCGGCCGGGGATCGCCCCGTCGTCGAACACGGTCACGCCCTTGGCCGCCACCCGCTCGCCGATGCGGCCGGAGAAGGCGCTGATGCCCTTGCGGTTGAAGTCGCCCTCCAGGCCGTGGCCGACGGCCTCGTGCAGCAGCACGCCGTTCCAGCCCGGGCCCAGCACCACGTCCATCTCGCCGGCCGGGCAGGCCACGGCGTCGAGGTTCACCAGCGCCATGCGCAGGGCCTCGTCGACCTGGGCCTGCCACTTGTCGGGGCTGATCCAGGCGGCGAAGCCGGCGCGGCCGCCGGCCCCGGACGTGCCGGCCTCGCGCCGGCCGTCCTTCTCGACCGTGACCTGGACATTGACCCGGACCAGCGGGCGCACGTCGCGCAGCAGGCGGCCGTCGGCCCGCAGGATCTCGACCACGCGGCGCTCGCCGGCCATCGAGGCCATCACCTGGACGACGCGCGGATCGCGGGCTCGGGCGAAGGCGTCGATCTCCTGCAGCAAAGCGACCTTGTCGGAGAAGGCGGGGGAGGCCACCGGGTCGTCCTCGCCATAGAGCCTTTCGTTGGTGGCGCGCGGCGCCTCGGCGCTGACCCCGGCGTAGCCGCGACGGGCCAGCTTCGCCGAATCGGCGGCCCGGCCGATGGCGGCCTCGGAGATCTCGGCGGAATGGGCGTAGCCGGCGGTCTCGCCGGCCACCACGCGCAGGCCGAAACCCTCGCCCGAATCGTAGGAGGCGCTCTTCAGCCGGCCGTCGTCGAACACGAAGGACTCGCTTTCGGAGCGTTCGACGAACAGCTCCCCGTCGTCGGCGCCGGCCAGGGCCTCGCCCAGGATGGCGCGGGCGCGCTCGGGATCGACATTGGCCGAGGCCAGCAGGGAGGGGGCGGTGATGGGAGCGGTCATGGCCCTACAGGTAAGCGTTTCGTCCGCCCCCGTCATCACCCCGGCGACGATTCGACGCCGGTCTTTCATCCTCGGCCTCGCGCCCGCCGTTCGGCTCGGCGAAGAGGGCGTTCAGTTCTCGACCATGAAGAAATCGACGGTCTCGGTGTCGCCCCAGATCGAGCAAGTCCCCGTCCCGTGGATGGAGATGCGCTTCTTGAGCGCGTAGGCGGTCATCAGGACCGACAATTGCGCCTGGCCGACCAAGGTGCTGGCGTTGATCGCGAAGCGTTGACCAAGGCCGGGCCCCGAACACGCCGGAGGCGTTCCCCTGACGCCGTCGGTGTTGAACATGACTGCGCCGTTCGATGTGCCGTAGGGATAGCTGATATAGCCGAAGGCGGCGTCGGACGCATGGGCGGGCAAGGCGAGCGCCATGGGCGCGGCGATCCCGCAGAACAGAACGGCAAGCTTCTTCTTCACGACGATTTCCTCCGAGCGTCAAGCTTCACCACGTTAGGAATGGGAGGGTGACAAGGCAACGGCGAAGATGGCCACGGGAGGTGGTATCGCCGACGAGCTTTGCCTTGGTGCGAGCAAGGATGGAGGGCGGCGCCCCCAAAAAAGCCCGATCCGGGTCGGCGAAGCGCGCGCTGTGGGAGTGCGTCGCCAGACCCCTACCAGTCCTGGTGCACCTCGCCCGAACCGGCGACGTCGGAGCTGAGGACGGTCGGCTTGCTGGTCAGGTAGACGTCGCCGCTGCCGGCCACCTCGACCTCGGCCGCGCCGTGCGGGGCGACGTGCGCCTCGCCGCTGCCGGCCAGGGCGATCTTGGCGTCGCCGGTGTCGAGGCTCCGCAGGTCGGCCTCGCCCGAGCCCGCGACCTTCAGGTCGACCTTCCTGGCCTTGCCCTGGGCGTCGACATCGCCGCTGCCATTGATCTCCAGGACAAGGTCGGGCTGGTCGTAGGCCTTCAGGTGGAGGTCGCCGCTGCCGTTCAGGGTGAAGGCGCGCACGCCCGGGGCGACGATCTCGACCGACAGATGGTCGCTGTCGCGGCTGATATGGACGCCGTGGCCGTTGATCGAGACCGAGCCGTCGCCATCGCCGTCGCGCAGGGCGAGGCGGCCGTTCTCCAGGGTCACCCGGTCGACCAGGCGCTGGGGGCCGACGATCTTGACGCTGGCGGCCGCCCCGGGCGCGGCCTGGGTGAAGATCACCTCGGCGGGCACGTCGATCTGCAGGGCGTCCGAGCCGCTCCAGGCGATGTTCCGGGTCGTGGTCTCGCCATTGTCGGCGTGGGACGAGCCGGGCCCGATATGGACGTGGTCGTTGTCGTCGCTGACCTCGACATTCCAGTCGGCCGGGAAGCTCCAGCCGTTCTTGACGATGTCGCGGCCGCCGAGCGCGAAGGCCCCGGCGAGGCAGCCGACGCAGAGCACGAAGCTGGCGACGGCGACGATGGTCAGGTTGCGGATCATGGCGGTCCCCTCAGACCTGGGTTTCGATGGCCGGCTTCAGCAGCCGGTAGTGGAGGCGGCCGTACCAGACCAGGCCGTTGACCAGGCCGATGGTCACCAGGGTGGTGACGGCGGCCAGGGCGGTGGCGCCGGCCATCAGGGCGATGCCCAGCAGGAAGGCCACGGCGGGGCCGCCGGGCGGTCCGGCGAACGGTCCCACCGCGGTCACCACGCCCCCGGCCACGAAGATGCCGATCGAGGCCATGAAGAAGGCGAACAGCGCGCCCAGCACGCCCATCAGCAGGGGCAGCAGGAAGAGGATGTCGATCGCCCCCAGGCCCAGGATGGCGAAGATCGCGCCGGCGGCGGCCGAAGGGTTCTTGGTCTCCTCCCAGCGCTTGACGCCCTGCTCGGCCCGCTGTTCGCGGGCCAGGCGCTCGGGGGCGCCCAGGGCGGCGGCCACTTCGCTCTCGCTGCGCCCGGCCTCCTGGGCGTCGTTGAAGTGGGCTTCGTAGTCGGCGACGATGTCGGCGATCTGGGCGGCGGGCAGGCCCGCCAGCCCGCGCTTGAGGCGGGTGAGGAATTCGGCGCGCGTCATGCGGCGGCTCCCAGGATGTTTTCGACGGCCGAGACGAAGGCCGCCCATTCGGCCTTCTGGGCCGTGAAGCTGGCCCGACCGGCCTCGGTCAGGCGGTAGTACTTGCGCGGCGGACCGCTCTGGGATTCCACCAGATAGGTCTCGACCTGGCCGTCCGACTGCATGCGGCGCATGAGCGGGTAGATCGTCCCTTCCCCCATATCGATGTCCTTGGCGAGCTTGCTGGCGATTTCGTAGGCGTAGCTGTCGGCTTTCGACAGCAGGGCCAGCACGCACAGCGCCAGCACGCCTTTCTTCAGTTGAACTTCAATGGCTTCTGTCACGGCGTCGCGCTTCTTCGTTTCTGGCCCGTTGCTGATCACTCTTGTGACGCAAGGTAGTGTCCAATGCAAGGTAGCTGTCATTACATGTTAGTAATGGTACGTAACCGCGCCGCGCCAAAACGGTCGTTGTTGAGAGCGGTTCGCAGGTGGGGCGCCCAGGGCCCGCGCAAGGCGTTCGGGCGAACGCCTCTGGTGCTTGGCAACGGGGATTGGAGCGCGTATGCACGCCAGCGACCGGCCAGAGACGCCGGGGCCAGCGCTCGATTCCCCGTCGCCCGACGAAGTCGATTGCTAAGCCCCGTGTCCCTGGTCGTATTGTGCATGTCGGCGCGGCGTGGGTTGATCGCGACGCCAAATCGCCGCCGAAACGGGCCGTGAGGGATATGAAGGCGCAAATTCAGGGGATGCGGCGGAAGTTGACGGGCGTAGCCGCCGTCGCCGCCACGACGATGGCCCTTTCGGGCGTGTTCGCGGGGCAAGCCCTCGCCAAGGGCGCCGAACTGCTGGGTCAGCCGACCCCCGGCGCCTATGACCTTCAGAAGGCGGCCTCGCCCCTGAAGTACGAGGCGATCGCCTTCCACAACCACATCCTGATGCCGATCATCACGGCCATCACCCTGCTGGTGCTGGGCCTGCTGATCTGGATCGTCATCCGCTACAACGCCAAGGCCAACCCGGTCCCGGCCAAGTTCAGCCACAACACCACCGTCGAGATCATCTGGACGATCGGCCCGGTGCTGATCCTGATGATCATCGCCATCTTCTCGTTCCGGCTGCTGTTCGCCTACAACGACATGCCCAAGCCGTACCTGACGGTGAAGGCCACCGGCTACCAGTGGTACTGGGGCTATGAATATCCCGACCAGAAGATCAGCGAGATCACCTCGGTGCCGCTGAAGAAGGAAGAGGCCGACGCCAAGGGCGTGCCCTACCTGCTGGCCGCCGACAAGCCGATGGTGGTGCCGGTCAACCAGGTGATCCGCGTGCAGGTCACCGGCGCCGACGTGATCCACGCCTTCGCCCTGCCGGCCTTCGGCCTGAAGACCGACGCCATCCCGGGCCGCCTGAACGAAACCTGGTTCAAGGCCGACAAGATCGGCGTCTATTACGGGCAGTGCTCGGAGCTCTGCGGCGTCGACCACTCGAACATGCCGATCGAGATCCATGTCGTCAGCCAGGCCGACTTCGACGCCTGGGTGAAGTCCAAGACCTCGCCCGCGCCGGCCGCGACCGCCGCCGCCGCTCCGGCTCCCGCCGCCGCCGCCCCGGCCGCCGCGACGCCGGCCGCCGCCCCCGCTTCCGCTCCGGCCGCGGCTCCCGCCGCGCCGGCGGCCTAAGATACGATTGCAGGATTAAGTCCGATGGCTCACGCCGCTGACATCGATCACCACGACGCGCACGACGACGCCGACCACAAGCCGCCGTTCTTCCAGCGCTGGTTCTTTTCGACCAACCACAAGGACATCGGCACGCTCTACATCCTGTTCGCCATCATGGCGGGCCTGGTGGGCGGCGCGCTGTCGGGCCTGATCCGCTGGGAGCTGGCCGAGCCGGGCATCCAGATCTTCGGCCCCAACTCGTCGGTCCACCTGATGGGCCTCGTCGAGCAGTCCAAGCACGGCTACAACGCCGTGGTCACCGCTCACGCCCTGATCATGATCTTCTTCATGGTCATGCCGGCGATGATCGGCGGGTTCGGCAACTGGTTCGTGCCGATCATGATCGGCGCGCCGGACATGGCCTTCCCGCGGATGAACAACATCTCGTTCTGGCTGCTGGTCGCCGCCTGGTGCCTGCTGCTGACCTCGATGTTCGTCGATGGCGGCCCGGGCAAGGGCTTCGGCGGCGGCTGGACGATCTATCCGCCGCTGTCGACCACCGGCCACACCGGCCCGTCGATGGACCTGGCGATCCTGGCCCTCCACCTGGCCGGCGCCTCGTCGATCCTCGGCGCGATCAACTTCATCACCACGATCTTCAACATGCGCGCGCCGGGCATGACCCTGCACCGCATGCCGCTGTTCGCGTGGTCGGTGCTGATCACCGCCTTCCTGCTGCTGCTGTCGCTGCCCGTCCTGGCCGGCGCCATCACCATGCTGCTGACCGACCGCAACTTCGGCACCCACTTCTTCGACCCGGCCGCCGGCGGCGACCCCGTCATGTTCCAGCACCTGTTCTGGTTCTTCGGCCACCCGGAAGTGTACATCCTGATCCTGCCGGGCTTCGGCATCATCAGCCACATCGTCTCGACCTTCTCCAAGAAGCCGATCTTCGGCTACCTGGCGATGGCCTACGCCATGGTCGCCATCGGCTTCGTCGGCTTCATCGTGTGGGCCCACCACATGTACACGGTCGGCATGAGCATCAACCTGCGCGCCTATTTCGTGGCCGCGACGATGGTCATCGCCGTTCCGACCGGCGTGAAGATCTTCTCGTGGATCGCCACGATGTGGGGCGGCTCGATCAGCTTCAAGACGCCCATGCTGTGGGCGATCGGCTTCATCTTCCTGTTCACCGTCGGCGGCGTGACCGGCGTGGTCCTGTCGAACGCCGGCATCGACTACAGCCTGCACGACACCTACTACGTCGTAGCCCACTTCCACTACGTGCTGTCGCTGGGCGCGGTGTTCGCCATCTTCGCCGGCTTCTTCTACTGGTTCGAGAAGATGTGGGGCGTGAAGTACAACGAGTTCCTGGGCTGCGTGCAGTTCTGGATCATGTTCGTCGGCGTCAACCTGATCTTCTTCCCGCAGCACTTCCTGGGCCTGCAGGGCATGCCGCGCCGCTATGTCGACTATCCGGCCGCCTTCGCGCACTGGAACTACGTCTCGTCGATCGGCTACGCGATCACGGCCGTGGGCGTGCTGGTGTTCCTGGTGATCCTGCTGGAAGCCGCCGTCCGTCGCCGCAAGGCCGAGGCCAATCCGTGGGGCGAAGGCGCCACCACCCTGGAATGGACTCTGTCCTCGCCGCCGCCGTTCCACCAGTTCAGCGATCCGCCGGTCATCAAGGCCGACAGCCACTGAATCTGGTAATCTAGACACGCAGAACGCGGGGGCGCGGGCCGGATGAAAATCCAGCCCGCGCCCTTCGCCCATCAAGACCCAAGAACCCTTAAGTAGCGCGACCCTTCCGTAAAATGGCCCGCACCACCGTCCTGACCCCCGACGACGAGGCGACCGACACGGTCCGCCACGCCCGTTGGCAGGACTATTTCCAGCTGATGAAGCCGCGGGTGATGTCGCTCGTCGTGTTCACGGCCCTGACCGGCCTGCTGGCCGCCCGCACGCCGATCCACCCGCTGCTGGGCGCGGTGGCGGTGTTCTGCATCGCCGTCGGGGCCGGGGCCTCGGGCGCGCTGAACATGTGGTACGACGCCGACATCGACGCCAAGATGCGCCGCACGCGCGGCCGTCCGGTGCCCGCCGGCCTGGTCAAGGGCGAGGAAGCCGCCACCCTGGGCGTGGTGCTGAGCCTGCTGTCGGTGATGCTGATGGGCATGGCGATCAACTGGCTGGCCGCGGGCCTGCTGGCCTTCACCATCGTGTTCTACGCGGTGGTCTACACCATGTGGCTCAAGCGCTGGACGGCGCAGAACATCGTCATCGGCGGCCTGGCGGGCGCTCTGCCGCCGGCCATCGGCTGGGCGGCGGCCACGGGCCACGCGCCGCTGAACGCCTGGCTGATGGTGCTGATCATCTTCCTGTGGACCCCGCCGCACTTCTGGGCCCTGTCGCTGTACATCTCGACCGACTACGCCAAGGCCGGGGTGCCGATGCTGCCGGTGGTCAAGGGCGCCAGGGAGACCCGCAAGCAGATCCTGCTCTACAGCCTGGTCCTGATCCCGATCTGCGTCGCGCCGGTGTTCACCGGCCTGGGCGGCTGGCTGTATCTGGCGGTGTCGGGCCTGGGCGGACTGGTGTTCCTGACCCTGGCCTGGCGGGTGTTCGCCAGCACGGCCGGCGACGCCGCCGACCCGCGTCCGGCCGACCGCGACCTCTACGAGGTCCAGGACGAGGCCCCCGGCCCCAAAGCCAACGACAAGAAGGTCCTGGCGGGCGGGGCCAAGAACGCCCGCAACCTGTTCGCCTTCTCGATCCTCTACCTGTTCGCCCTGTTCGCCGCCCTGCTGGCCGAGGCGGTGCTGGGCCTGAAAGTGCTGGAGTTGCCGCTATGAGCCGTAAGGACCTCGATCCCGCCGCCAAGGCGCGCGGCGGCCGCAACATCGCCCTGGGCCTGGGCCTGGCGGCGTTCGTCATCCTGGTGTTCGTGGTCACCGTCGTGAAGCTGGGAGGCAATGTTGGGCCCCACTTCTAAAAACGACCTCAAGCCGGAAGACCTCGCCAAGATCGAGGCGGACAACAAGGCCGGCACCGCCGAGCGGCCCGCCAGGCGCAGCCACGGCAAGGTGGCGGTGCTGTGCGTCGTGGCCTTCTTCGGCATGGTCGGGGCGGCCTACGCCGCGGTGCCGCTGTACAAGCTGTTCTGCCAGGCCACCGGATTCGACGGCACGGTGCGCAAGGCCGTGGCCAAGCCGACCAAGGTGCTGGACCGCAAGGTCGAGGTGCGCTTCGACGCCAATGTCCGAACCCTGCCCTGGGACTTCCAGCCCATGCAGAACAGCCAGGACATCCGCATCGGCGACACGGGCCTGGCCTTCTTCAAGGTGACCAACAAGGGCGACAAGCCGATGACCGGCCGGGCGCTCTACAACGTCGTGCCCGAGCAGGCCGGCGCCTATTTCCAGAAGCTGGAATGCTTCTGCTTCTCCAACCAGACGATCCAGCCGGGGCAGACGGTCGAGTTCCCGGTCGTCTACTTCGTCGACCCCGGCTTCGTGACCGACGCCGACACCAAGGACAAGTCGACGATCACGCTGTCCTACACCTTCTTCCCGGCGGTTCCTGACGCGTCCGGGGCGAAACAGGCGGAGAGCCCGCCACGTATCGTCGAACCCCTTGGCGGCAAGCCGCCGAGGGCGCTATAGCGTTTCACACAGAGCGCGTCGGCAGGGGGAACCGGGTCGGACGCGCTTGATTTACAGGGTGAGAGCGTGATGGTCGCCGAAACCGGCTTCCACCGTCGGCGATCACGCTCTTGAGGGATTAAAGGGTTAGCACGCACATGGCCCACGGCGCCGTCAAACACGACTATCACATCCTGCCCCCCAGCCCGTGGCCGTTCGTCGGCTCGGCCTCGGCCACGCTGATGGCCATCGGCCTGATCGCCTGGATCAAGGGCGGCGTCTTCGGCATCGAGAAGGGCCAGTGGTGGCTGTTCGCGACCGGCCTGGCCGGCGTGCTCTACACGATGTTCGGCTGGTGGCGCGACGTGGTGAAGGAAGCCAACGCCGGCGACCACACCCCCGTCGTCTCGATCGGCCTGCGCTACGGCATGGTGCTGTTCATCGCCTCGGAAGTGATGTTCTTCGTGGCGTGGTTCTGGATCTTCTTCGAGATGGCCCTGTTCCACCATCACCGCACCCTGTCGGGCATCGAGGAAGTCCGCGCCGCCTGGGCCACCTGGCCGCCGGCCGGCGTCGAGGCGGTCTCGCCCTGGCACCTGCCGCTGGTCAACACCCTGACCCTGCTGCTGTCGGGCACCACGATCACCTGGTCGCACCACGCCCTGCAGCAAGGCGACCGCAACGGCGCCAAGTGGGGCCTGATCCTGACCATCCTGCTGGGCGCGCTGTTCACGACGATCCAGATCTACGAGTACAGCCACATCAACCACGAGCACCTGTTCTACTCGGAAGCGGCCGCCAATTCGGGCCTCTACGGCTCGACCTTCTTCCTGGCCACCGGCTTCCACGGCTTCCACGTGTTCGTCGGCACCCTGTTCCTGATCGTCTGCCTGATCCGGCTGATGAACGGCGCCTTCACTCCCAAGCAGCACTTCGGCTTCGAGGCCGCCGCCTGGTACTGGCACTTCGTCGACGTGGTCTGGCTGTTCCTGTTCGCCTTCGTCTACGTGATCTTCGGCGCCTCGCCGCACTAGATCATCCGCTTCGAGAGGGCCCGGAACGCCAAGCCGCGTTCCGGGCCTTTTTCATTTCGAGATCCGCCCATGGCCCAAGTGAACCCCTATCTCGCCGGCGCGACCGGCCGTTGCCCGCACTGCGGCGAGGGGATGCTGTTCGACGGGTTCCTGAAGGTCAGCCGGACCTGCGAGGCCTGCGGCTTCGACCTGGGCGCCCACGAGACCGGCGACGGCGGGGCCACCTTCGTGATCCTGATCGCCGGCTTCCTGTGCGCCTTCGGGGCGCTGTTCACGATGTTCGCCTTCGCCTGGCCGGCCTGGCTGTTGCTGGTGGTCTGGCTGCCCCTGACCCTGGTGGCGTGCCTGGGCCTGATGCGGCCGGCCAAGGGCCTGATGGTGGCCGCCCACATCGCCAACAACGCCTCCGAGGCCGGCCGCCACGATGTCTGACGTTTCCGCCGCCAAGGACCGCCGCTTCCCCGTCGGCCTGACGATCGCCACCCTGGTCGCCTTCGCCATCCTGTGCGGCCTGGGCGTCTGGCAGGTGAAGCGCCTGGCCTGGAAGCAGGACCTGCTGGCCCGGATCGAGGCGCTGAAGACCGCGCCGGCCCAGCCGCTGGCGCCTGTGCTCGCGCGAGTCCGGCGCGGCGAGGACGTGTCCTGGGTCCGGGTGACGACCGACTGCGCCGCGCCGGATCCGACAAGGCGCCGCATCGACTCCCTGCCGCTGATATACGGCGTGCGTGACGGCGACATTGTCTGGCGCGCCGGCGCGATCTGCTGGCTGCCGCGGGCTTCCTTCGACGTCATCCGATTGGATCTTGGCGTGGTCGATGCGCTGAAGGGACAGACAGCGCCCAGGAACCGGCAATTCGCCGCTCCGTCCCACGTGACCGGTGTCTTGGTCCTGCACGATCAGCTCGGCGGTTGGAGGGCAAATGGGGAGACGGTCCTGACGCGCGTGGGCCTGTCGCCCTACATCCTGATGGTCGAGTCCGCGACCCCGGTTCCGCCCGGCGTGACCCCCGCGCCGCTGCCGGCAGAAATTTCCAATCGGCACCTGGAATACGCTCTGACGTGGTTCGGTCTTGCCGTGACCCTGCTGTTTATCTATGCCGCCATGCTCTGGCGGAAGATGAGATCCTGATGCGCTACGTCTCCACGCGGGGTGAGTCCCCGTCGATCGGTTTCCTCGATGCGGTCCTGGCCGGCCTGGCCCCGGACGGCGGCCTCTACGTGCCCGAGCGCTGGCCGACCTTCACGCCCGAAGAGATCGCCGCCTTCGCCGGCCAGCCCTACGCCAAGGTGGCCGCCGCCGTGGTCGGCAAGTTCGTCGGCGACGACATCCCGGCCGACGACCTGGCCCTGATGTGCGAGGAGGCCTATGCGACCTTCGCCCACGCCGCCGTCGTCCCCCTGAAGCAACTGGCCCCCGGCCGTCACCTGCTGGAGCTGTTCCACGGCCCGACCCTGGCCTTCAAGGACGTTGCGATGCAGCTGCTGGGGCGGCTCTACGACTACGTGCTGTCGCGCCAGTCGCGGACCATGACCATCATCTGCGCCACCTCGGGCGACACCGGCGGCGCGGCCGTCGAGGCGTTCCGCGGCCGTTCCAACGCCCGCATCGTCGCGCTGTTCCCCGAAGGCCGGATCAGCGAGGTCCAACGCCGGTTCATGACCACGGCGACCGACAAGAACGTCGCCTGCGTCTCGATCCAGGGCTCGTTCGACGACTGCCAGGCCATCGTCAAGCAGGCCTTCCAGGACGACCAGTTCCGCCACGCGGTCGACCTGTCGGGCGTCAACTCGATCAACTGGGCGCGGATCGCCGCCCAGAGCGTCTACTTCTTCACCGCCGCCGTCGCCCTGGGCGCCCCGGCCCGCAAGGTCGCCTTCGTGGTGCCGACCGGCAATTTCGGCGACGCCTACGCGGCCTATGTCGCCACCCGCATGGGTCTGCCGGTCGCCCGGATCGTGGCCGCCACCAACAGCAACGACATCCTGGCCCGGGCCTTCGAGGAAGGCCGTTACGCGCGCGGCGCCGTGGCCGCCACCCAGAGCCCGGCCATGGACATCCAGGTGGCCTCCAACTTCGAGCGCCTCTATTTCGAGGCCGTCGGCCGCGACGGGATCGAGACCGGCCGCGCCTTCCGCGCCTTCGCCGGCACGGGCGTGCTGGACATCCCGCCCAGCGCCCACGGCAAGATGCGCGAGCTGTTCCAGGGCGCGTCGGTCAGCGAGGCCGACACCGCCAAGACCATCCTGTCGACCCTGAACGAGACCGGCGAGGTCATCGATCCGCACACCGCCGTCGGCGTCGCGGCCGCCGCCAACCTGCGCCTGGCTGATCCGGCGACCCCGGTCGTGGTGCTGTCCACCGCCCACCCGGCCAAGTTCCCCGAAGCGGTGTCGGTCGCCGCCGGCGTCGTCCCGGCCACGCCGCGCGCCACGCCGGACCTGTCGAAGAAGCCCGAGAAGTTCGACCGCCTGCCGGCCGACGCCGAAACGGTGAAGGCGTTCGTGCGGGTGTTCGCGGGGAGCTAGGTCCCTATGGAACGGGTGGGGTGCGCGCCAGCATGCTCGTGACTTGCTTCGCCTCGATGTAGACGGGCGGCCGCAAGCCGTAGTTCAGGGCCACTTGATGGTTCCGCCCTGTCGCTAGCGCCGTTCGGCCGGGCATGGACAGCCAGTACCACCGTGTGTCGTTGTGCATGGCCTGATGCAGTCGAGCGCGGCTGGTGTAGAGCACCATGGCGTAGGGCTGTCCCGGATCCACCGGCAGCGTCGAGAACGTTATCTTGGTAGGGTCCGCCTTGAACGCGGCGAGCCCTTCCTTGTTGGTCAGTACATAGACCTTGGACCTCAGCAGCACCGTCTCGAAGGCTTGCGTGTGTTCCCGCGATGGATCCTTCGCCATGGCGACCATGGCCTCCTCGAGAGGATTGGTGGGCGTGATGAACGGCTGTTCGGTCAGGATGATCGCGTTGTAGGCCAGACCATATCGGCGACTTTCGGTGGTGCTCATCGCTTCGGGCGGCTTCATGCGATAGTCGCCTCGGGCGATGGCTGCTCGCGCATCCCGGCGAGCGACGCCTTCGGGGCGGGAGCAGGCGGAGACGAGGCCGGCCAGGGCTATCATCACTAGAAACCGACCGCGCATTCACGCTCCCTCGCCACGGAATTGAAGCTAGCCGGGCCCGACCGCCGGTTCCAGCCAAGGTCGACGAAAAGTTGACCCCTCGCGTCGCCCCGCGTATCGCCGGAGGCTTCATGACAAACACCACCCTCCACACCCTCGAAAACGGCGTCCGCGTCGTCCATGACCCGATGCCGGGCCTGGAGACCATCGCGCTCTCCGTCGTCGCCGGGCGCGGCGCGGCCTATGAGGATCCGGCCCGGTCGGGCTGGTCGCACCTGCTGGAGCACATGGTGTTCAAGGGCGCGGGTCCGCGCAGCTCGCGCGACATCGTCGAGGTGATCGAGGCCCAGGGCGGCCAGATCAACGCCGCCACCGGCTACGAGCGCACCAGCTTCCAGGTCCGCGCCCTGAAGGGCGGGCTGGACCTGGGCCTGTCGGTCCTGTCCGATCTCGTCCTGCGGCCCACCCTCGACGAGGGGGATCTGGCCCGCGAGAAGCAGGTGGTGGCCCAGGAGATCGCCGAGGCCGCCGACGCCCCCGACGACTACGTGTTCGACCTGGTCCAGGCCGCCGCCTGGGGCGACCACCCGCTGGCCCGGCCGATCCTGGGCACGGTCGACAGCGTCAACGCCGCCACCGTCGAGGGGCTGTCGCACTGGCGCGGCCAGCTCTACGCCGCCGACCGGCTGATCGTCAGCGCCAGCGGCGCGGTCGAGCTGGACGAGGTGCTGGACCTGGCCCGCCGCGAGTTCGGGTCGATGCCGGCCGCCCCCGGGGCTTCGGCCTCCGACCCGGCCGGCTTCATCGGCGGCCGCAAGAGCCAGGCCCGCAAGCTGGAGCAGGCTCACCTGGTGTTCATGCTGCCGGCCGTCGGCGCCCGCGAGGACGACTATTTCGCCCTGCGGATCTTCGCCGAGGCCCTGGGCGGCGGGATGTCGTCGCGGCTGTTCCAGGAAGCCCGCGAGAAGCGGGGGCTGGCCTACAACATCGACGCCTATGCCGACACCTACGCCGACGCCGGGGCCCTGGGGGTCTATGCCGGCTGCGCGGCCGGCGACGCGGCCGAGACCGCCAAGGTCTGCGCCGAGCAGATCTTGCTGCTGGCCGCCCGGATCGAGGACGCCGAGCTGGCCCGCGCCAAGGCCCAGCTGAAGGCCCACATGTTCATGGCCCGCGAGCAGCCCCTGTCGCGCGCCGAGCAGGCGGCCGGCCAGGCCCTGATGTTCGACCGCCTCTACACCCCCGCCGAGCTGGCCCAGGCCGTCGACGCCGTGACCGTCGACGACCTGCAGCGCCTGGGCCGCGCGATCCTCGACCCCGCCAAGGCCGCCAGCGCCATCCTCGGCGCCAAGGCGGCGCTGAAGGCCGGCGAGGTGTTTGAGAAGGCGCTGGTGTAGGCGGCGGGCGACGCGCTGAAAACGGCTTTCGAGCCATCTCCGCGGTCGGGTCGCTAGCGGCTGGCCTATCGATCAATTGTCTGACAAGAATGAGGCACGCGTCCTGTAAACGCCGCCTCGGGTGCGGTGGCAGGGCGCAAAAAGGGGGAAGCGTCATGCGGCATGGATCGAAATCGCTCGGAACTGTTCTGTCCGGGCTGGCCGCCTTGACGCTGATCCTATGCGCGCCGCCCGCGTCCGCGCTGACTCCGGATGGTCCGGCGCCGAGCGCGTCCAAGGGCCTGTCCACCGCGACCTGGACGCCGGACAACGGCGACGGAACCTTCACCAATCCTTTGTTTTATGATGAGTTTTCGGATCCTGACCTGATCCGCGTCGGCGACTGGTTCTATCTGACCGGCACCACCATGCACACGATGCCGGGCCTGCCGATCCTGCGTTCGAAGGACCTGGTCAACTGGGAATTCGTCGCCTACGCCCTGGACAAGCTCGACCTCGGCCCGGCCTACCGGTTGGAGGACGGGCAGAATATCTATGGTCAGGGTATTTGGGCGCCGTCCTTCCGTCACCATGACGGCAAGTTTTACATCTTCTCGAACGTCAACCGTCAGATGACCCAGATGTTCACGGCCACCGATCCGAAGGGACCGTGGACGCGCACGCCGATGAAGCGCAGCTTTCATGACCTGTCCGTCCTGTTCGACGACGACGGCAAGGCCTATGTCGTCTGGGGTCACCAGGGGATGCACCTGGCCCAGCTGACGGACGATCTGACCGACATCGTCCCGGGCACCGAGCGCGTCCTGTTCGCCGACGACGCCGGGATGGGCGAGGGCGCGCACTTCTACAAGATCGACGGCAAGTACTACATCATCAGCGCCGAATATGCCGGCGGCTTTCGCATGCCGGCGGCGCGGGCGGACCATGTGCTGGGCCCCTACGAGGTCAATCGAGCGATCAGCCTGCACGAGGACTTCGGCATGGCGTCGAGCAAGCGCACCGGTTCGCCCAAGCCGCCGTTCACGTTCTGGGGACCCGACCCCGCCGCCAAACATAGCCTGGCGCTGCACCAGGGCGGCGTCATCCAGACGCCCGCCGGCGAATGGTGGGGCTTTTCCATGATGGATTTCAATTCCGTCGGTCGCCTGCTCAGCCTGTCTCCGATCACCTGGAAGGACGGCTGGCCCTATTTCGGACTGCCGGGCAACCTGACGCGCACGCCGCGGACCTGGGTGAAGCCGAAGACCGCCACGCCGCAGGCCGTGCGCACGCCCTTCCGGCGCAGCGATGATTTCTCGGCGCCGAAGCTCCAGCCCCTATGGCAGTGGAACCATGTCCCGGTCGACGACAAGTGGTCGTTGTCGGAGCGGCCGGGTTTCCTGCGGCTTCACGCGCTGCCGGCGACCACGTTCTACGACGCGCGCAACACCCTGACGCAGCGGGCGATCGGGCCGATGTCGACGCCGACCGTCCTGCTCGACGCGTCGAATCTGAAGCCGGGCGACACGGCCGGCCTGGGCCTGCTCAATCTGCCCTATGCGACCTTGGGCGTCGAAAAGCGCGCCGACGGGCTCGACCTCGTCCTTTATGACCAGCGCTCCGACAAGACGGTGCGGGTGAAGATGGCTGGGACGCGCGTCTGGCTGCGGGCCGACTGCGATTTTCTCACCGAACGGGCGCGCTTCAGTTATTCGTTCGACGGCGTCGCCTTCACCCCGATCGGCGGCGAGGTCGAGCTGTTCTACCAGACCTTCACCTTCCAGGGGGTTCGCTACGGATTGTTCAGCTACAACACTACCGGCGCCGAGGGCGGTTTCGCCGATTTCGATAGTATCGACGTCCATCAGCCGCACACCCACGGCCTGATGCGGCCCATTCCCTATGGCCGATCGATCCGGTTGACGTCGTTTCACGCGACGACCGGACTGGCGGCCGGCGGTGGGCAAAGCCTGGCTTCGGGCGTTCCGACGCGGTTCGAGATCGTCGACCGCCGGCTGGGCCGCGTCGCCCTGCGGTCGGGCGGACGCTATGTCACGGTCGGCGCGGAGGGAGCGGTGACGCTCGTGGCCGGCCGGTCCGGCACGGCGCAAGACTTCCAGTGGATTGAAACGCCGACGGGCGAGCTGGTGCTGATGTCATTGGCCACCAACCGCTTCCTGCGCATCGATCCGAAGACCGGGGACATTCGGGCCGACAGTCCCGGCCCCATGCCGGACAACAGCGACGGCGCGCGCTTCATCTGGTCGGAATAAGGGGACGGCCGCACGCCCGAACTCAGGGCGCCAGCGCCGCTCCACGGTCGCCGTCCTTCAGCTGCAGCCAGTCGGTGAACGGCAGGTGGTAGTAGAGGTCGAAGACCTCGGCCTGCAGCTTGAAGGGCAGGCTGGCCTCGCTGTTCCACAGCATCACCACGCCGGTCTTGGTGGCCGGGTCGAACATCATGGTCGAACGATAGCCGTCCACCGCCCCGCTGTGGCCGACCAGGCGGTGGCCCTTGTAGCCGAAGCTGCGCATGCCCAGGCCGTAGCCCGGGCGCTCCAGCGACCGGCCCAGGGGCGAGTTGCCATAGGGACGTCCGGTGTTGACGCGCGGACGCTGGATGTCCGCCAGCAGCGGGGCCGGCAGGACGGCGGGCGCCTGGCCCATCTGGGCCTGCATCCATCGCGCCAGGTCGACGATGTTGGAATTGACCCCGGCCGCGGCGGGGATCCGGTAATAGGCGTCGACCAGCGGCAGGGCGCGGCCGCCGCGGGATGGGCGCGCCCAATGCTTGGCGTCGCGCAGGCCGTCGACGCCGATCGTGGCGCTGGCCATGCCCAGGGGCAGGAACAGCCGCTGGCGGACCTGGTCCACGTACGAACGGTGCGTGGCGGTCTCCACCACCTCGCGGATCGTGTCGTAGGCGACGTTCTGGTAGGTGTGGCAGGTCGCCGGCGGGCACTGGGGGGGCACGGTCGCCAGGCTCTGGCGGATCATCTTCGGATCGCGACCGCCCTCCAGCCAGCCGTCATAGGCGTTGCGGGGCAGGCCCGTGCGCTGGGACAGCAGCTGCGCGACCGTCAGGCTGTTCTGGGCGTCGCCGGGCAGGCGCAGGCTGGTGCCGAACTTGCCCAGCGGGTCGTCCAGCGAGAACGCTCCGTCCCGCGCCAGGCGGGCGCCCAGCGTGCCGGCCACCGTCTTGGACAGCGACGCCCAGCGGAAGACCGTGCCGGCCTCGATCTTCTCGCCGTCCCGCGGCGAGGTGAGGCCGTAGCCCCGTACGAACGACAGGCGGCCGTTCTCGACCACGGCGATCGCCAGGCCTTCCATCGACCGGTCGGCCATCATCGCCTGGATGCGGGCGTCCAGGGCGCGATAGTCGATCTGGCCCCGCCAGTCCTTCGGCGCGAGCGGCAAGACGGGCGGCAAGGTGATGGACGTCGCCGGGGCGGCGGCGATCTCGCTGGTCTTCGCCGGCCGCCCATGATGGCGCGCCGCCCAGCCGAGCGCGCCCAGGCCCGCCGCCAGCACGAGCGCCGCCGCGATCCGCCAGCCCCGCCGGGGACGGCGGGCGAAGGTGTTGTGCCGGGTCCTGTAGAACTTGGTCAGTCGCCTGTTCCGCCGAAAACCGTCGCGCTGACGACACGACGTCGGCGGGAGGCCGGCGTCGCGCGGCGTCGAATCCGCGTCGCTCGAGTCAGGAACGCCGTGTCGTACGCTTTTGCGGCGGCGGCAAGGCGCCTCGGCCCGGCGTCGCCCTCGAAAGGCGGGGCGCGCCCCTATTGCCTCGAACGCCCTGACGCTCGAAGGTGCGCGCCTGAACGAGAACCTTCCGCTTGACCGCTTTCCTCCGCCTCTTCCAGACCGATCCCGGTCCGCGCCTCGAAGGCCAGACGGTGTTCCTGCGCCTGCCGCGCCTGCACGACTACAAGCCGTGGGCCGAGCTGCGCGCCCAGTCGGCCGCCTTCCTCCAGCCCTGGGAGCCGACCTGGCCCGAGGACGATCTGACCCGCCAGGCGTTCCGCGCCCGGCTCAACGCCTACGCCCGCGAGTTGGAGGTTGGGGAGGCGTTTCCGTTCTTCATGTTCCGCCGCGACAATGGGACGCTGATCGGCGGGGTGCGGCTGTTCCATATCCGCCGCGGCGTCGCCCAGAGCGGGGTGATGGGCTACTGGATCGGCCAGCCCCATGCCGGTCAAGGCTATATGAAGGACGGAGTCCGGGCGGCGATCGACTTCGCGTTCGGCGAACTGGGCCTACATCGGCTGGAGGCCGCCTGCATGCCGGAAAACGAACCTTCGGCCGCCGTCCTGCTGAAATCGGGCTTCCGGGAAGAGGGATACGCCCCCGCTTATCTGAAAATTAACGGCGAGTGGCGAGATCATCGTCTGTTCGGGATGGTCGCGCCGGGTTAGCGCGCTCGCTCGGGCGTTGTGCCTTTGGGCGCGGGATCAAGGCATGTCGTTCAAGATCAGTCAGCGACGCGTATGGGACGCCACGGCCACGCTCGAGGCCCTGGGCGCCGCCGAGGTCGCGCTGTGGCTCTGGGAGCCCGAGGCCGATCGCCTGCGCATCAACGGGGCTTCGCGCGCTTTGGGACTGGGGCCGCTGGCCCCCGATTGCTCCTCCGCCGCCTTCCGCGCCCTGACCCTGCCCCAGGATCGCGCCCAGGCCGAGGACGTCCTCAAGGTCCGCCCGCCGGGCAGCGAGATCGTCGCCCGCCTGCGCATGCGCGGCGGCGAGATCTGCATCTGGCGCGGGACATGGCTGGAGGACGGGGTGCGCGCCGCCGGCGTCATCGCCCCCGAGGTCAAGTTCGCCGCCTCCGAACGTGACACCCTGACCGGCCTGCTGGATCGCAAGAGCTTCATCGCCCGGGCCCGCGAGCGGCTGGCCAAGAGCGGCGTGCACGAGCTGGTCGTCGCCGACGTCGACCGCCTGCGCCGCCTGAACGAGGCCCTGGGCCACGAGCGCGCCGACCTGGTGCTGGCCGCCCTGGGCTCGCGCCTGGCCGCCGCCTTCCCGTCCGAGGCCCTGCTGGGCCGGATCGGGGAGGACGAGTTCGCGGTGCTGTGCGACCCGGCCGGCTTCGAGCCCGCCGAGCTGCTGCGCAAGGCCCTGGAGCGGCCCTTGCGGGTGGCCGGCTTCGATATCCATCCGACCCTGTCGATCGGCGCGGTCTCGGCCGAGGGCGGCGAGGACGCGCCCGAGGCGGCCGAACTGCTGCGCCGCGCCGAACTGGCCGTCGAGGCCGCCGCCGCCAACGGCCGCGGAAGCGCCGCCGCCTACGGCCGCTCGATGGAGACCGACGGCCTGTCGCGCCTGGCCCTGGAGGCCGATCTGCGCGGCGCCATCGGCCGCGGCGAGATCACCCCCTTCTTCCAGCCCGTGGTGCGGCTGTCGACCGGCGCCCTGTCGGGCTTCGAAGCGCTGGCCCGCTGGATCCATCCTCGCCGCGGCATGCTGCCGCCCGACGAGTTCCTCCCGCTGGTGGAGGAGATGGGCCTGATGAGCGAGCTGGGCGAGCACATGATGCGCACCTCGGCCCGCCAGCTGGCCGCCTGGCGCCGCTCGCACCCGGCCGTCGGCGCCCTGACCGTCAGCGTCAACCTGTCGACCGGCGAGATCGACCGCCCCGGCCTGGTCCACGACGTGCGCCAGGTGCTGCAGGAGCACGCCCTGCCGCGCGGGGCCCTGAAGCTGGAAGTCACCGAAAGCGACATCATGCGCGATCCCGAGCGGGCCGCCGTGATCCTGGCGACCCTGCGCGAGGCCGGCGCCGGCCTGGCCCTGGACGACTTCGGCACCGGCTTCTCGTCGCTGTCGTATCTGACCCGCCTGCCGTTCGACACGCTGAAGATCGACCGCTATTTCGTGCGGACCATGGGCAGCAACGCCGGCTCGGCCAAGATCGTCCGCTCGGTGGTCAAGCTGGGCCAGGACCTGGACTTGGAAGTCGTCGCCGAGGGCGTCGAGAACGCCGAGATGGCCCGCGCCCTGCAGGCCCTGGGCTGCGACTACGGCCAGGGCTTCGGCTACGCCCCGGCCCTGTCGCCGCAGGAGGCCGAGGTCTATCTGAACGAGGCCTATGTCGACGGCGCCGCGCCGGTGAAGGCGCGCGGCTGATCGTCCAGGGT
This sequence comes from Caulobacter sp. UNC279MFTsu5.1, assembly GCF_900114015.1. Taxonomy (GTDB): domain Bacteria; phylum Pseudomonadota; class Alphaproteobacteria; order Caulobacterales; family Caulobacteraceae; genus Caulobacter. The sequence goes on from NZ_FORN01000003.1 coordinate 55,743, forward strand.
CTCCTCCGGTGACGGAGGGGCCTGGACCGCATCGTCGCGATGGCTCAGCGCCGCCGCCGCCGCCCGCAGGCGGCGCGTCCGGTCCTGGTAGGCCGCCAGCAGATCCTCGGGCGAGGACCGCGCCGCTTCCTCGCGGGTCAGCATCCAGCGCGCCTGCGACCGTCCCAGGACGGCTTGCGACGCGCCGGCCGCCAGCACCGCCTCGTAGGCCTCCGAGGCCTGCTGGTCGGCGGCGGCCAGCACCGGATCGACGCAGACCATCTGGGTGGCCAGGCCCGGCGCCTCGCGGCAGGCGGCGGCCTGCTCGGCCGCCGTCTTCGGATCGGCCAGCGGCGTGGCGGCCACCGGCGCGGTGAGGGCGGTGGGCAGCACGGCCCAGGTCTCGGGCCGGGCGGCGACGGGGACCGGCGGGGCCACGACGATCTTCAGGCGCGGGGCGGCCGTCGCCGGCGGATCCGGTTCGAAGCGCTCGGGCGGGGCGACGGACGGGACGGGAACCGCGGCGTCGCGCACGCCGCTGAGCATCAGCTGCATACCGAACAGCCCCAGCAGGACGGCGATCGACAGGCCGAGCACCGGCGCTGGACGCCGTGCCGGCGGCGCACGGCGCCGCTGGGCCCAGTGTTCTTCGGGGGGAGATATCACGCGCAGGGAGGTCATCGTGCACGACCCAAGGCCGTGTGCCCGCGCGATGCGAACAGCCGACCTAATCCCAGCCCCTCAATGAAAGGCCCGTATTTCGAGGAAGGCAAGGACTGTCTTGAGGGTTCGAGAGGATAAGCGCGCCGGCGGTCGCGCGGAGGCCGGCCAGCCGGCGCAAGGCGCGGAAAATGGCGGCGGATCTTCCGAAAAAATCATGTAAAGCCAAAGATATAGATCAAGTCGCGCGACCCCCGCGTCGCGCGACTTGCCGCTAGTGGCTGGCGGCCGGAATCTGCTCGGCCGCCGGAGCGCGGACCAGGCCGGCGGCGCCGCCCAGCTGCATCGTATCCAGCGCCGTGCTGGGCACGATGACGAAGGTCGCGTTCTGCTTCAGCCCTTCGTAGAGCATGTTCATCGCCCGCAGGTGCAGGGCGGTGGGGTTGGCCGTGTAGGTGCGGGACGCGTCCTCGAAGCTCTTGGCCACCTGGCGCTCGGAATCGCCCAGGATGATCCGGGCCTGGCGTTCGCGCTCGGCCTGGGCCTGCATCGACATCGCGTTCTCCAGGGCCTCGGGGATCAGGACGTCCTTGAGCTCGACCGAGATGACCTTGACGCCCCAGGGCTCGGTGCGCTCGTCGATGATCCGGCGCAGTTCCTGGCCGATCCGCTCGCGGCCTTCCAGCATGTCGGCCAGGACGGTCTTGCCGATGACGTCGCGCAGGGCGGTCTGGGAGGCCCAGGCGATGGCGCTGCGGTAGTCCTCGACGTCCAGCGCCGCCCGCTGGGGCTCGACCACCCGCCAGAACAGCGCCGCGTCCACGTCCACGGGCACGGTGTCCTTGGTCAGGGTCTTTTCGGCCTTGAAGGTGGAGGTGATCACCCGGACGTCGATCCAGTAGGGAATGACGTCGATGACCGGGATGATCCAGAACAGGCCCGGGCCGTTGAGGGCGCGAAAGCGTCCCAGGCGCAGGACGACCGCCCGTTCCCACTGGCTGGCGATCTTGATCGCCGCACCGAGGATGGCGCCCGCCACGACGAACAGGGCCAGCAGCGCGCCCGACGCCAGGGGGTCGGCGCGCATTGGCCAAGCCGCCGCGACGCCCGCGGCGGCGAAGAGGAAGAAGAGGGTGAAGGGGATGGCGCTGGGCTGGCGCATGGGCCTGCTCCCAAACTGGATGCGGAGGCCCCGACGCGGCGCGCCGCGACTTGCATCAGAGGGTGAAACGTCCACCCAAGGCGAAGGTTGCGGCGTGTGGGGAGACGGTCTCCGCGCGGGAGCAGGGCCATCACATCTGACCAAATACGACTGTCACCCCGGCCTCGGGACGCGTAAGCGGCCCGCCCAACGGCGGGTGGCGCGCAGCGCGAAGATCCGGGACCGACGCGTGAACTCGGCGCTTGAGGCGATCCCGGATCGGCGCCCGGCTTTCGCCGGGCTTGTCCGGGATGACAGCTTTTTCTCAGAGAACCCCCATGCGACAGCCCCATGCGGAGTTCCGTCGCCTGGCGTCTAGGCCCGTCCCGCCTGGGCCGACAGGTGGTCGGCGGTGACGCCGATCTTGGCCAGGGCCAGGGTCCACTTGTTTTCGTGGTCGTCGCCGAACAGCAGGGCCTCGTCGGCGTCGCAGATCAGCCAGACATTGTCGCGCAGTTCCTGCTCCAGCTGGCCGGGGCCCCAGCCCGAATAGCCCAGGGCCAGGATGGCGTGGCGCGGCCGGCGGATCTTGCTGCCCAGGGCGTCCAGGGCGTCGCGGGTCACGGTCAGGGCCAGGCCGTCGGCCACCGGCACCGTGGAGTCGGGCGAGACATAGTCGTCGGTGTGCAGCACGAAGCCGCGCTCGCGCTCGACCGGGCCGCCCAGCATCACCAGGTCGCCGTCGGCCTCGATCTCGGGCGCGATGCCCAGGTTATTGAGCAGTTCGAACAGGGTCAGGCCCTCGACCGGGCGGTTGACCGCCAGGCCCATGGCCTGCTCGGCGTCGTGGGCGCAGACATAGAGCACGGCGCGTTCGAAACGCGGATCCTCGATGCCGGGCATGGCCACCAGCATCTGTCCGGCGAGGAAGCCGTTCGGGTCCTTGGCTCCGTGCGAGTCCATGACTAGAGGATCGGGGCGGAACGCGTCAGTTTCAAGTCTAACCTTTCCTTGGCGATCCGCTTCGGCGCCTTTATCTCCTTTGCGCGCTCTCAACGCGCGTTTTCTCTTTCCCGGGCAACCCATAGGATACCGCACATGGCGATCAAGGTTGGCGACACGCTTCCTTCGGCGACTTTCATGACCAGCACGGCCGAGGGCCCGGCCCCGGTCACGACCGACGATCTGTTCAAGGGCAAGACCGTGGCCCTGTTCGCGGTGCCCGGCGCCTTCACCCCGACCTGCTCGGCCAAGCACCTGCCGGGCTTCAAGGAGAAGGCCGCCGAGCTGAAGGCCAAGGGCGTCGACACCATCGCCTGCGTCTCGGTCAACGACCTGTTCGTGATGAAGGCCTGGGGCGCCGATCAGGGCGTCACCGACGAGGTCCTGCTGCTGGCCGACGGCAACGGCGAGTTCACCCGGGCCGTCGGCCTGGAGTTCGACGGCAGCAAGTTCGGCATGGGCCTGCGCTCGCAGCGCTACTCCCTGATCGCCAAGGACGGGGTGGTCCAGACCCTGAACGTCGAAGAGGGCGGGGAATTCAAGGTCTCGTCGGCGGACTACATGCTGGGCCAGCTTTAGGAATCGACGGCTTCCAAATGGAAAAGGCGGTGGAGCGATCCACCGCCTTTTTCTTTTCACCCTGCACTTGCCCCCTAAGGGGGCGGACAGACCGCGAAGCGGTCAGGTGGGGACAAGTCAGTGTGCGCCAAGCGCTTCGGGGGTGATGGATTCCAGATCCCCCCCGCCCATCGTCACCGCCGCCACCTGCCCCGGCACGGTCGCCAGCACGGTCTCGCCATAGACCCGCGCCAGGGCCAGGCGCAGGCCATGCGGCTCGGCCAGAGCGCCCTTGGCCAGCATCCAGCCGCCGACGGTGTCGCCCAGCAGCTTCAGATAGGCCGTGGCGCCGGACAGGGCGTCGGGCATGGCCCGAGCCCGGCGCTCGATCAGCCAGGCCGTGGCCGCGCCGATCGCGTCCAGGGCCGCCTTGAAGCGCAGGGCCGCGCCGCCCAGCTCGCCGCCGGCCGCCTCCAGGGCTTCCTGGGTGTCGCGCATGTCGTCCATCAGGTCGGCGATCGCCTGGCCTTCCGACAGGCCCAGCTTGCGGCCGACCAGGTCGATGGCCTGGATGCCGTTGGCGCCCTCGTAGATCGGGGCGATGCGGGCGTCGCGATAGTGCTGGGCCGCGCCGGTCTCCTCGATGAAGCCCATGCCGCCGTGCACCTGCACCCCTTGCGAGGCGACCTCGACGCCGATGTCGGTGGACCAGGCCTTGGCGATCGGGGTCAGCAGCTCCTCGCGCAGCTTGGCGGTCTTGCGCTCGTCCTCGGTCGCGGCGTGGGTCGACAGGTCGGCGGCCACGGCGGTCGACAGGCAGATCCCGCGGGCGGCCTCGATCTTGGCCTTCATCAGCACCAGGGTCTTGCGGATGTCGGGATGGTCATAGAGGCGCGAGGGCTGGGCGCCCGTCCAGGCCGAGCGGCCCTGGGTCCGCTCCAGCGAGAAGTCCAGCGCCTGCTGGTAGGCCCGTTCGGCGATGGCTACGCCCTGGGCCCCGACTTGGAGACGGGCGGCGTTCATCATCGTGAACATGTGGGCCAGGCCCGAGCCCAGCTGGCCGACCAGTTCGGCCCGGGCGCCCTCGTACAGCATCACGCAGGTGGGCGAGCCGTGGATGCCCAGCTTGTGCTCCAGCCCGCCGACCCGCAGGGCGTTGGCCGCGCCCAGGCCGCCGGCCTCGTCGACCAGGACCTTGGGGGCCAGGAACAGCGAAATGCCCTTCACCCCGGGCGGGGCGTCGGGCGTGCGGGCCAGCACCAGGTGCAGGATGTTGTCGGCGGCGTCATGGTCGCCCCAGGTGATGAAGATCTTCTGGCCCGACAGGGTGTAGCCGCCGTTCCCGTCCGGCGTGGCCATCGTCGTCAGGGCGCCCAGGTCCGAGCCGGCCTGGGGCTCGGTCAGGTTCATGGTGCCGGTCCATTCGCCCGACACCAGGCGGGGCAGGTACAGCGCCTTCTGGCGGTCCGAGCCATGGTGGGCCAGGGCCTCGATGGCCCCCAGGCTCAGCATCGGGCACAGGCCGAAGGCCATGTTGGCGGCCTGGACCATTTCCAGCACCGCCACCTCCAGGGTCTTGGGCAGGCCCTGGCCGCCGTGTTCGGGCGCGGCCGCCAGGCTGGTCCAGCCGTCCTGCGCGAACTGGCGGTAGGCGTCGGCGAAGCCGGGCGCGGACCGGACCACGCCGTTCTCCAGCTTGGCGCCGACCAGGTCGCCGGTCCGGTTCAGCGGGGCCAGCACCTCACTGGCGAACGCGCCGGCGGCTTCGAGCACCGCGCTCACCGTATCGGCGTCCGCCTCCGGAAAGGCGGCGGCCAGGCGGTCGAACCCGGCCACGTGCTTCAGGGCGAAGGCGAGGTCGCGGACGGGCGCGCGATAGGTCATGGGACGGGTCCGATCTGGCGAGCTCAAGTAAACTTCGTTTAGATGCTGCGAGGCCCCCTGCAAAGTCGATCGGATCACGGCTTCGTGAAGGGCGGTCCCTTCCACCTCGGGCCAAGCTTCCTAAGTTGGGGGTTCAGCAACCACTGCTATTACAGTTTGGAGACTGCCCTCATGAACCGCCGTATCGCCTCCGCCCTCCTGGCCGGCGCTCTTCTGACCGCGTCCGCCGCCCTGCCGGCCGTGGCCTCCGCCCAGGTCGCGACCGATCCGGCCGCCGCCCCCGCCGGAACCTGGACGCTGGACAAGCGCCACGCCAGCCTGACCCTGAAGGTCACGCACTTCGGCACCTCGCACTACACCTTCCGCTTCGCCCAGGGCGCGATCGACGGCTCCTACGCCTATGACCCGGCCAAGCCGCTGGACAGCAAGGTGTCGATCACCATCGACGCGACCAAGGTCGACACCGGCCTGCCGGACTTCGACAAGGAAATCGGCACGGACGCGAAGTTCTTCAACGGAACCCAGTATCCGAAGATCACCTTCGTCTCGACCAAGGTCGAGCCGGGCAAGCTGACCGGCGACCTGACCTTCCGCGGCGTGACCAAGCCGGTCACCCTGGACGTCAAGTACAACGGCTACGCCAAGACCCCGTTCGGCTCGCAGATCATGGGCTTCTCGGCCACCGGCAAGATCAAGCGCTCGGACTTCGGCTTCACCCACCTGGTGCCGATGGTCAGCGACGACGTCGACCTGGCGATCGAAGTCGAGTTCAATCCGAAGAAGTAGTCCGAAGGCCCGACCGGGTCTTGAAAACGACATCGGCCCGACCTTCCGGGACGGGCCGGACCTAAGCTTGAGACGAGGACGACCATGACCGCCGAAGCACCTATCGAGACCCCTTCGGCGGCGGGTCGCCCCCCGCGCTACACGACGGTGGCGATCCTCCTGCACTGGCTGATCGCCGCCGCCATCCTCTTCCAGATCATCCTGGGCTGGCGGATGGGCGACGAGCCCAAGGGCCCGGCCACCTACGCCATCTTCCAGCTGCACAAGTCGATCGGCATCACCATCCTGCTGCTCAGCCTGGCGCGCCTGGCCTGGCGGCTGTTCCACAAGCCGCCGCCGCATCCGGCGGGGCAGCCGCGGTGGGAGACGATCGCCTCGCAGATCGTGCACGTGGCCTTCTACGTGATCATGATCGGCCTGCCGGTGACCGGCTGGATCATGGTCTCGGCCAGCAAGCTGAACATCCCGACCCTGCTGTACGGGACCGTTCCCTGGCCGCACCTGCCAGGCCTGCCCGAGCTGGCCGCCGGGCCCAAGCACGTCTGGTACAAGGCCGGCGAGATCAGCCACGGCCTGCTGGTCAAGACCACCTACCTGCTGCTGGCCCTGCACCTGGGCGCGGCGGCCAAGCACCAGATCCTCGACCGCGACGAGGTGCTGGGCCACATGGCCCCCGGCGCCCGGCCCGGCTGGCGGGAGCCGCGCGCCTGGCTGGCCGCCGCCGGCCTGATCGCCGTGGTCGCCGCCGGCTACCTCTACAATCCGGCCGTCAAGCGCCCGGTCGCGCCCGCCGCTCCGGCCGAGGTCGCCGACGCCCAGGCCCCGGCGGCCCCCGCCGCGCCCCCGGCGGCCGGTCCCGCCCCGACGGCGCCGGCCGCCGACGCCGCGCCTGTCGCCCCGCTCGAACCGGACACGGCCCTGAAGGACCCGGTCGCCTGGGCGGTGGCCAAGAGCTCGACCCTGGGCTTCACCGCCAGCTGGGCCGGCGAGGCCATTGAGGGCCAGTTCAAGCGCTGGACCGCCGACATCCTGTTCTCGCCCGACGCCCTGGACCGCTCGAAGCTGACCGTCAGCATCGACATGAGCTCGGCCGCCACCGGCGACGACCAGCGCGACTCCAGCCTGCCCAGCGGCGATTTCTTCGACACCGCCAACCACCCCAAGGCCACCTTCACCGCCAGCAAGTTCCGCAAGACCGGCGATGGCCGGTTCGTCGCCGACGGGACGCTGGACCTGCGCGGCGTCAAGAAGCCGGTCAGCCTGCCCTTCGCCCTGAAGATCGACGGCGACACGGCCACGGCGCGCGGTGTAACCACCCTGGACCGGACGGCGTTCGGGGTTGGACAGGGCGAATGGGCGTCTACGGATCAGATCGGCGGCAAGGTGAAGGTCAGCTTCGCCATCACGGCCAAGCGGAAATAGGCTCGCCCGTCCTTGAGGCGGCGCGGGTCCTCCGCGGCGGCGGCCTGGTGCTGCTGCCCACCGAGACCGTCTACGGCCTGGGCGCCGACGCCGCGAATCCCGCGGCCGTGGCGGCGATCTTCGAGGCCAAGGGCCGTCCGCGCTTCAACCCGCTGATCGCCCATGTCCACGACGCGGCGACCGCCGCCCGCATCGCCGCCTTCGATGACCGCGCCCTGGCCCTGGCCGCCGCCTTCTGGCCGGGTCCGCTGACGATCGTCGCGCCGGTCCGCGACGCCGCCGCCGTCTGCGACCTGGCCCGGGCAGGACTCGACACCGTGGCCGTCCGCGTGCCCGGCCATCCGCTGTCGCGGGCCGTGCTGGCGGCGTTCGGCGGGCCGGTGGTCGCCCCCTCGGCCAACCGCTCGGGTCGGCCCAGCCCGACCACCTTCGAGGACGCCTTCGCCGAGACCGGCGACAAGACCGCCGCCGCCCTGGACGGCGGACCGTGTCAGGTGGGCCTGGAAAGCACTGTCGTCGCCGTGCTCGACGGCCCCGTGCGCCTGCTGCGCCCCGGCGCGGTGACCCGCGCCCAGCTCGAGGCCGTGGTCGGCCCGCTGGCCGAGGCCGACGACGACGCCAAGCGCTCGCCGGGTCGCCTGGCCCTGCACTACGCCCCCGACGCGCCGGTGCGGATCGAGGCCGCCGCGCCGCGCGCGGGCGAGGCGTTCCTGGCGTTCGGTTCGTGGCCGGACGGAGAGGCGGTGTTCAACCTCAGCCCCTCGGGCGACCTGGCCGAAGCCGCCGCCAACCTGTTCGCCTTCCTGCGCGCCGCCGACCGCACCAAGCCCGCAGGCATCGCCGTCGCCCCGATCCCCGACCAAGGCCTGGGCGAGGCGATCAACGACCGGCTGCGTCGCGCGGCGGGGTTCGTGGGATAGGTCCCTAGTATCCGCTCGTCCCGGCGAACGCAGGGATGAGCGGGTGTTGGGTTAGCTCAGCGCCGACCTGACATCCGTCAGCGGAAAGTCCTCGCCCTTGTAGAGCAGCGGCGCGTCCAGTCGCTTGGCCAGGGCGTAGGCGAAGCAGTCGCCCATGTTCAGCGCCGCACGGTGCACGCCCTTGCCCCAGCGGAGGTAGGCGTCGAGCGCCTCGGGTTCGCCGACAAGATCGGATGAGGCGATGTCCAGGTCATCGAGCCATCGATGATATTCGGCCGCCGTGAAGCGTCGTTCGCGCAGCACGAGGACGAGGCCCGCCTCCGTCAGATTCACGGGCGTGGCCAGCAGGACTTCGGCGTCGGCCACGACGGCTTCGAAGGCCGAGCGCTCGGGCTCGGCCAAGGCCATGGCGACCAGCGCCGACGCATCGACGACGACGATCACAGATTGTCGATTTCAGGGATGCCGGTCGGCCAGAGCGCGTCCCACTCGGCCTTGGTGATGGGTGTCGAGGGCAATTGATCCAACCCCGTGGCCTTGCGAAACCGGTCCGTGGCCGCGCGGATTTCTTCCAGGCTGCGTTTGCGGCGAGGGGCGAGGGTCTCGGCCTTCAGGGCTTCGTCCAGCGCCTGGTCCACGGCGGCGGTCAGGCTCGAACCGCGACGCCGCGCCAGTTCACGCGCCTTGCGCTCGGTCTCCGGGTTCTTGATGAAGATGCCCATGAGGCCTCCGGTATATACCGAGTATATCCTATTCTCCGGCCCGTCAGAAGCGTATCCTCCGCCGCCATGACCAAGCCCGTTCCCGCCGACACCCTGTCCCGCCTGAAGGCCGTGCTCGGCGAGGGCGGGTGGAGCCAGGATCCCGACCGCCTGGCGCCCAAGCTGCAGGAGTGGCGCGGCCGCTGGACTGGCGAGACGCCGCTGCTGGCCCTGCCGCGCTCGACGGCGCAGGTCGCGGCGGTGGTCGGCATCTGCGCCGCCGACGGCGTGGCGATCACCCCGCAGGGCGGCAACACCGGCCTGGTGGCCGGTCAGATCCCGCGCGGCGAGATCCTCCTCTCCACCGAGAAACTGACGGCCGTGCGGGACGTCGACGCCTTCGACGACGTGATGGTGCTGGAGGCTGGCGTCACCCTGGCCAAGGCCCACGAGGTCGCCCTGTCGGTCAACCGCCGCTTTCCGCTGAGCCTGGCCTCGGAGGGTTCGTGCACGATCGGCGGCCTGGCCTCGACCAACGCCGGCGGCACGGCGGTGCTGCGCTACGGCGTGATGCGCGACCAGATCCTGGGGATCGAGGCGGTGCTGCCGAACGGCGAGGTCTGGAACGGCCTCAAGCGCCTGCGCAAGGACAACACCGGCTACGACCTCAAGCACCTGCTGATCGGGGCCGAGGGCACGCTGGGCGTCATCACCGCCGCCAGCCTGAAGCTCCATCCGCTGCTGGCCTCGCGCTGCGTGGCTATCGCCGCGGTCGCCACCCCGCACGACGCCATCGCCCTGCTGGCCCGCGCCAAGGACGAGACCGGCGGGGCGGTCGAGGCCTTCGAGCTGATGAGCCGCCTGGGGGTGGCCTTCGCGATCAAGAACATCCCCGGCCTGCGCGAGCCGCTGGAGGCCGTCCATCCCTGGTACGTGCTGGTCGAGACCGCCTCGGGCGAGCCCGGCGCGGCCGAGGCGGCCATGGAACGGCTGCTGGCCGGGGCGCTGGAGACCGGCCTGATCCAGGACGCCGCCATCGCCCAGACTGAAGCCCAGGCCCACGCCTTCTGGGCGGTGCGCGAGAACCAGTCCGGCGGCCAGAAGCCCGAGGGCGCGGCCTGGAAACACGACGTCTCAGTGCCGGTCTCGAAGGTGGCGGACTTCATCGACCAGGCCACGGCGGCGGTCGAAAAACTGTCGCCCGGCGTCCGCGTCGTGGCCTTCGGCCATGTCGGCGACGGCAATGTGCATTACGACGTGCTGCGGGCCGACGGCGGGGCAGACGATCCCCACGACGCCCTGCGCGACGAGGGCGCGCGGATCGTCCACGACATCGTCGCCGGCATGGACGGCTCGATCAGCGCCGAGCACGGCCTGGGGGCGATGAAGTCGGCCGAGGCCCTGCGCTACAAGAGCCCCGTCGAGGTCGAGGCCCTGCGCGCGGTGCGTGCGGCCCTGGACCCCAAGCGGATCATGAATCCCAGGGTGCTGTTCTAGGTCTCTGTCCGGGCGGCGTCCTCGCGGCGCTGGGCCGCCTGCAGGCGGGCTCGCCGCACGCTCACGCAGATGAACATCGAGACCAGGGCGCCCAAGGGAAACGAAGCCTTGTAGAAGCCCGCCTGCTGGCCGGTTCCCAGGATGCTGATCGCTGCAGGCGCGAAGCCCCACTCGCCCGTCGACGCCCGCATCCAGAACGCCCCAACCCCGACGAAGCACAGCACCGCCCAGGCGATGCGCCACTTCAGGCCCGGCGTGCGGATCACCAGGAACAGGGCGACGAACATCACCAGCGGGCAGGTCAGGGCGGCGATCAGGCCAAGGAACTGGGGCATGGGCGGCGGGTCCGGCGAAAGGGCGGGCAACATCGCGGGGGACGGCTTCCTTGTCCAGCACCGCACTAGCCCTCGCCGCCGCGAGCCTCTATCTGCACCGCCATGCTGATGGTCATCTCCCCCGCCAAGTCGCTGGACTTCACCGCGCCCGATCAGGTCCTGCCGCTCACCACGCCCGAGCTGAAGCCCCAGATCGCCGAACTGGCCAAGGCGACGCGCAAGCTGACGGTGGCCGACCTGCGCCGGCTGATGCACATCTCCGAGAAGCTGGCCCAGCTGAACCACGCGCGGTTCCAGGCCTTCGACTCGCAGGTCGAGGAGGGGCTGCAGGCGGTGATCGCCTTCAACGGCGACGTCTATGCCGGCCTCAACGCCAGAGAACTCGACCGCCCGGCCCTGGACTGGGCCCAGGACCACCTGCGGATCCTGTCGGGCCTGTACGGCGTGCTGCGGCCGCTGGACGCCCTGCAGGCCTATCGCCTGGAGATGGGCACGCGACTGAAGACCAAGAAGGGCGCCAACCTCTACGACTTCTGGGGCGAGACCATCGCCAAGACCCTGAACGCCGCCGCCCAGGACCACGCCGATCCCACCCTGGTAAACCTGGCCAGCCAGGAATATTTCGGCGCCGTCGACGCCAAGGCCCTGAAGCCGCCGACCGTCACCTGCCATTTCAAGGAAGAGAAGGGCAACACCCTGCGGGTGCTGGGTTTCTTCGCCAAGAAGGCCCGTGGCCGCATGGCCCGGTTCGCCATCGACAACCGCATCGACCGCGCCGACGACCTAAGGGCCTTCGACCTGGACGGCTATCGCTACCGCGCCGACCTGTCGACGCCGGCCGACTGGGTTTTCGCTCGCCTCCAGCCCTGAATTCATTTACCGATGAATTTATAGGGCTCGCTCGTCGCAAGGGCGAGCTATATGCTGCGATGCAGCAAATTTGGCGGGACTGTCAGGAGCGCGCGATGGCCGTTGATTTCGGTTTGCAGGGTCAGGTCGCCATCGTGACCGGTTCGACCAGCGGCATCGGCCACGCCATGGCCGACGCCCTGGCCGCCCAGGGCGTCAACATCGTCCTCAACGGCCTGGGCGAGATGACCGCCATCGAGAAGACCCGCGCCGAACTGGCCGAGAAGCACGGGGTCGAGGTGCTGTACAACGGCGCCGACATGACCAAGCCCGGCCAGATCGCCGACATGGTGGCCGCCGCCAAGGCCGAGTTCGGCGAGCTGGACATCCTGGTCAACAACGCCGGCGTCCAGCACGTGGCCCCGATCGAGGACTTCCCGGTCGACCAGTGGGACCTGATCATCGCCATCAACCTGTCGTCGGCCTTCCACGCCACCCGCGCGGCCGTGCCGATCATGAAGGAGCAGGGGCGCGGGCGGATCGTCAACATCGCCTCGGCCCACGGCCTGGTGGCCTCGCCGTTCAAGAGCGCCTATGTCGCGGCCAAGCACGGCATCCTCGGCCTGACCAAGACGGTCGCCCTGGAGACCGCCACCTTCGGCATCACCTGCAACGCCATCTGCCCGGGCTTCGTGAAGACCCCGCTGGTCGAGGCCCAGATCGTCGACCAGGCCAAGGCCCGGGGGATCTCGGAAGAGGCGGTGATGAAGGACGTGATCCTGGCCGCCCAGCCGACCAAGCAATTCGTCACCTTCGACCAGCTGAACGGCATCCTGCTGTACCTGGTCTCCGACGCCGGCGCCTCGGCCAACGGCGCGGCCTTCAGCGTCGACGGCGGCTGGACGGCGCAGTAGCGCTTTAGAGGCGTTAGGCGCCCAAATAGATTGTCATCCCGGAAGCCTCGCAGAGGCTGTCCGGGACCCAGGGGACTGGGCGAAGGCGGTGCGGCGGTCCTGGATCCCGGACAAGCGCTGCTCGCTTTCCGGGAAGACAATGGGAGAGGGCGAGGAAGCGTACCGACTGTCTCGAGCACGGAGTCCGCATGCCCATCGGTCCGTTCAAGAAGAAGCCTTCCGGCCCCAAGCCCATCGCCCTTGCCCTGCAGGGCGGCGGCTCGCACGGGGCGTTCGAGTGGGGCGTGCTGGACCGCCTGCTGGAAGAGGAGGATCTCGACATCCTGGCGGTGACCGCCGCCTCGGCCGGGGCGATGAACGCCGTCTGCCTGGCCCAGGGCCTGCTGGACGGCGGCCGCGACGGGGCCAAGGCCCGGCTGGAGCGGTTCTGGAAGCAGGTCAACCGCAACGGCGGCCGCAACGTGTTCGGCGACACCAGCATCTGGACCAGCGCCTTCGCCGGCGGGACCGACTGGATCAAGAACAGCCCCGGCTGGCGCCTGGCCGAGACCTTCGCCCTGTCGATGAGCCCCTATGAATTCAACCCGTTCAACCTGAACCCGCTGCACGACGCCCTGGAGGGCGAGATCGACTTCAAGGCCCTGCGCGAGCGCTCGCCGATCAAGCTGTACATCGCCGCCACCCAGGTGCGCACCAGCAAGTCCAAGGTCTTCCGCGAGACCGAGCTGACCGCCCGCCACATCATGGCCAGCGCCTGCCTGCCGCAGGTGTTCCAGGCGGTGGAGATCGACGGCGAGCCCTACTGGGACGGCGGGTTCCTGGCCAATCCGCCGCTGTGGCCGCTGTTCTACGACGACACCCCCGACGACATCCTGCTGGTCAGCCTCAACCCGTTCGTCCGCGACGAGACGCCCAAGACGCCGGGCGAGATCATGGACCGGCTGAACGAGATCACCTTCAACGCCGCCCTGGCCAGCGAGCTGCGGGCCATCGGCTTCGTGCAGAAGCTGCTGGACGAGGGCCTGCTGAAGGACAACGCCCGCGGCCGCTACCGGCGGATGCTGATGCACGCCATCACCGCCGACAAGGCCCTGGCCGACCTGTCGCTGGGCAGCAAGTTCGACACCGAATGGAGCTTCCTGACCGACCTGCGCGAGCGCGGCTACAAGGCCGCCGGCGCCTGGCTGGGCCATTGCCTGACCCAGGTCGGGGTCAGCTCCAGCCTGGATTTGAAGGCGGGGTTTCCGTGAGGCTCTGAAGTCTCCAGGCCCAAAATAGGTTGTCATCCGGGAAGCCTCGCAGAGGCTGTCCGGGATCCAGGGGCGGCTGCACTGCTTCGGTCCGGTCCCCTGGGTCCCGGCCTTCCGCTTCGCTACGGCCGGGATGACAACTGTAGGTGGGCGGCAACGAAGTTCCGGGCCCAAGCGATGCTTGACGCGGCCTGAACCGAGCGTATCTGACCCCCATGGTTCCCGCTTCCGCCGCCGTCGCCCCCGCCGTCTCCGAATTCCCCGTGCCCACCGTCGGCGTCGTCTGCCTGCGCGGCGACCAGGTGCTGCTGATCAAGCGGGGCACCCCGCCGCGTCTGGGCCAATGGAGCCTGCCGGGCGGCCGCCTGGAGCGCGGCGAGACCACGGTCGTCGCCGCCCTGCGCGAACTGGCCGAGGAGACGGGGGTGCAGGCCGAGCTGCTGGGCCTGGTCGACGTGGTCGACGGCCTGTTCACCTCGCGCACGACCGGCGGGACGACGCGGCACTATGTGATGATCGACTACGCCGCCCGCTGGGTGTCGGGCGAACCCGTGGCCGGGGACGACGCGGCCGAGGCTCGGTTCGTGTCGCTGGACCAGGCGCTGGCCATGGTCGAGTGGGACGTCACGCGCAAGGTGATCAGGGAGACGTTCGAGCGGTTCGGCGGATAGGGATGCGACTTCGCGAGCAGGCCGTCCCAATGATCGCAGTCGAACCCAATCTCAGGCTCTCCGCCCAGGTCGCGCTGCTAGGGGCGATCCATCCCGACGTAAGGCTTGTGAAGATGCGGCGAAACGGGGCGGTGATCACGCTTTCGGCCGTGATGGCGAAGCCGCTCAATCAGGCTGGAAGTGAAGCTCTCTCGATCGCTGCAACGGAAATCATAGCGGACTTTCCAGATTGCCGGATCGAGGAACACTAGATCGTGTCCTCGGAGCCCATCCAGCCGGAGGACGTTCTGGCCGAAGGCTGGGTCTATCGGCGCCTGGAGCCCAGCGACCGCTAGCTGTCGTGGGGCCGGCGCAATGAAAGCTGGACGATGAAGTCCAGAAAATCTCCTTATAAATTAGGGGCTTGAAGAACCTTTCGGCCAGTGGGAAGCTTTTCCCGTCGACAGCCTGGGCCTCAGACCCGGGCGTCGCCGGAGGAAACGACGGATGACCCCGCAAGACGTCGTGGGCCTGGCCCCGCCCAGGGGCCTGCTGGCCCTGATCGCGATGATCCTGACCTCGATGGCCGCCTGCTTCTGGACGTCGGAAGCCGAGGTCCAAGAGGAGTTCGTCCCGCGGGACTAGATCCCGGATCGACCTTCAGCTCTTGGGGGGGGGGGCGTCCCGCCGCGCTAGGTCTTCACCTCCGGCAGCATCCGCTGGAAGTGCGCCTCGACCTGGGCGTGGCACTCGCACGCCCGGCGCTCCAGGCGCGGCCGGTCGAGGATCTCGATGCGGCCGCGGCCGGTGCGGATCAGGCCTTCGTCCTGCAGGGCCTTGGCGACGGCGGTGACCGTGGTGCGCTGCACGCCCAGCATGTCGGCCAGGGTCTCCTGGGTCAGGCGGATCGTGGCGTCGTTGGCCCGGTCGTGGGTCGACAGCAGCCAGCGGCACAGGCGCTGGTCGATGCTATGCAGGGCGTTGCAGGCCGAGGACTGCATCATCTGGGCCAGCAGCACGTCGGCGTAGCGGGCGAACAGGTCGGCCAGGGCCGGCGAGCGCAGCTTGGCCTCTTCCAGCCGGTTGGCGGGCAGGCTGAGCGCCGCGCCGGGGATGCGGACCACGGCCCGGCCGTAGGCGGGCTTGAAGCCGGCGCTGACGATGCCGCCGACGGCCCCCTCGCGGCCGATCGAGGCCACCTCGATCTCGTCGCCGTCGCGGGTGACGACCAGCAGCGAGACCATGGTCGAATAGCAGGGCAGGACGGTGTTGACGACGTCCTCGCCGGCCTCGAACAGGGTCTGGCCGACGGCCAGGGTGACGGGCGCCAGGTGCGGGGCCAGCATCGCCAGGTCGCCGGGACGCAGGGCGGCCAGCAGCCTGTTGCCCGCGCAGCCGGGCGGCAGGGCCGTCCCCACGGAGGCCAGTTCAGCGGTGTCGGCCATGATCGCCTCCTGAAAAGCTGCCGAGCTTGTTCAGGAGCAAAGCGCGCGACGGGACGTTCAGTTTCGCGCCGACGCCGGGCGGGGCCCGAGGCTCAGCTCAGCAGGGTCGGCTTGTGCAGCTGGCCGGTGTCGTCCTGCAGGTGCATGCGGACCGGCAGGCCCACGCCGGTGACCTGTTCGGCCAGGCGGCGGGCCGCGGTCTCGGCCTGTCGGCGGGTGGCGTAGGCCCCGACCCGGAGCTGGTCGCCGATGATGGCCCAGGTCTCTCCAACGCGAACCACCCCGTAGTGCACTTCAGCCATGACGACCTCCCTGCGCGTGTTGTTCCCCACGTTATCCACAGGGTCGCTCCGATCCGCGCCCTTCGCAAGGCTTATCGGAGTCCGGGGTGACAGCGCCGCCGCCAGCGGAGATAGTGCGACGCCATGAAACGCCTGCCGCTCAACGCCTTGCTCGCCCTGCTCGCCCTCCTGGGGACCGGCCCGGCCCTGGCCCAGGACCGAGGCCCGGTGGAGCGCCAGACCCTGCTGGACCTGGCCTTCACCCTGGGCGAAAGCCACGCCCTGCGGCAGGTCTGCGAGGGGGCGGGCGACCAGTACTGGCGGGCGCGGATGATGCGGCTGACCGACGTGGAGAAGGCCGACCAGGCCTTCGACGCCCAGCTGCGCGACCGGTTCAACACCGGCTTCGCCGCTCGTCAGGGCGAGTTCCCGCAGTGCGACGAGGCCAGCCGCCGGGCCGAGCAGCAGACGGCCGTCAAGGGGCGTGCCCTGGCCGCCCGGTTGGCGCGCTCGATGCGGACCCGGGCGCCCTCCGACCAAGCGTCGCCGGAAACCGTGGCGGACAACTGAGCCACGCGCTAGGGTCTCCTCCATCGGTTGCGGGAGGCCTGTCCAGTGCTGTCTTATCTTGTTCCGCTGGTGCTGGTGGCGCTGGCGATTTTCCTGGTCGTCAACGTCATCAAGATCGTGCCCCAGGGGCGCGAGTTCACCGTCGAGCGGTTCGGCCGCTACACCCGCACCCTCAAGCCCGGCATCAGCATCCTGACCCCGTTCGTCGAGAGCATCGGCCGACGGGTGAACATGATGGAGCAGGTGCTGGACGTGCCCCAGCAGGAGGTCATCACCAAGGACAACGTCTCGGTGAAGGTCGACGCCATCGTCTTCATCCAGGTGATGGACGCCTCGCAGGCCGCCTACCGGGTCGACAACCTGATGTACGCCATCACCCAGCTGGCCCAGACCAATCTGCGCACGGTGGTCGGCTCGATGGAGCTGGACGAGGTGCTGAGCCAGCGGGACGCGATCAACACCCGCCTGCTGTCGACCATCGACCACGCCACCGGCCCCTGGGGCGTGAAGGTGGCGCGGATCGAGATCAAGGACCTGACGCCGCCGGCCGACATCACCAACGCCATGGCCCGGCAGATGAAGGCCGAGCGCGAGCGGCGCGCCGTGATCACCGAGGCCGAGGGCGAGAAGCAGGCCCAGATCGCCCGGGCCGAGGGCCAGAAGCAGTCGGCCATCCTGCAGGCCGAGGGCCGACGCGAGGCCGCCTTCCGCGACGCCGAGGCCCGCGAGCGGGAAGCCGAGGCCGAGGCCAAGGCGACGGCCTTCGTCTCGGAGGCGATCTCCAAGGGCGACGTCAACGCCATCAACTACTTCATCGCCCAGAAGTACGTCGAGGCCTTCGCCGAACTGGCCAAGAGCCCGCAGCAGAAGACCGTGATCGTTCCGGCCGACTTCGCCGGCCTGACCGGCTCGGTGGCCGGCGTCGCCCAGCTGATCAAGACCCTGGGCGGCGACGAGGGCGCACGGCCGGCCGCGCCGACGGCCCCGAAGCGCGGAGCCTGACGCCATGCACGGCCTGTTGGAATTCTATTCCGGCCATCCGTTCTGGGTCTGGCTGGCGGTCGCCGCCGTCTTTCTGGCGGTCGAGGTCGCCACCGGCACCGGCTGGCTGCTGTGGCCGGCCGCCAGCGGCTTTCTGGTGGGCCTGCTGACCCTGGTCGTCGCCCCCGGCCTGCCGGTCGAGCTGGGGCTGTTCGCGGTGCTCACCATCGCCGCCACCTATTTCGCGCGCCGCTTCCTGCGGCCGGTGCTGGAGGCTCACAACGCCGACCTCAACGACCCGTCGCTGCGGCTGGTCGGCCGTGACGGCGAGGCCTTGGCGGGTTTCGAGAACGGCAAGGGCCGGGTGTTCGTCGACGGCAAGGAATGGGCGGCGGTCGCCCCGGACGGCGAGCCGCCGGCGGCGGGCCAGAAGGTGCAGGTCGTGGCCGTGGATGGCGCGGTGCTGACGGTTCGGTGATCAATATGATCCACTTGCCCCCCGTCCGCCGACTGGCGCGCGCCGCGCCGATGCTCGCAGCGCTCCTGCTGGCGGCCTGCGTCGGTCTCGAAAACTCTACGGCCGACATGTTTTCGGTCGTCGAAGGCAAGCCCGCCCAGGCCAAGGCGCTGGAGACCATGCCGCTCACCGAGCTCTCCTGGCGCGCGCCCAGCGGCTTTCAAGAATACGAACTCGCCCGACGCTTCGAGACCGGCGTCGGCGGCGTGTCGCCGGACATGGAATGCGCGTTGTTCTTCTATACGGAAGCCGCGACCCAGACTGTCGTTGTCAGGGAGACGAACGTCCAGATGGGCGGGATGGTGGACACCAACTATCTGGGGCTGCCGATCGCCCGGCGGGCCTTGAAAAGGCTGGCGGCCGACGGCCACGTGCTGCCGCGCACGGACTACGCCAAGGCCAGCATGCGGTGCTGGGATCTGAAGGCGTCCTTCTGGCCCAAGGACCAGCGTCCTAAACCTTCAGCCGATACCCCGTCTTGAACACCCACCACACGGCCGTCAGGCACGCGGCCAGGAAGCACAGCGTCGCGCCGAAGCTGACGATCGGGTTCAGGTCCGAGACGCCGTAGAAGCTCCAGCGGAAGCCGCTGACCAGATAGACCACCGGGTTGAACAGGGTGATCTTCTGCCAGATCGGCGGCAGCATGCTGATCGAATAGAAGCTGCCGCCCAGGAAGGTCAGGGGCGTGACCACCAGCATCGGCACGATCTGCAGCTTCTGGAAGTCGGTCGCCCAGACCCCGATCACGAAGCCGAACAGGCTGAAGGTCACGGCCGTCAGCACCAGGAAGCCTAGCATCCAGAACGGATGGGCGATCTCGTAGGGCACGAAGATGCGGGCCGTGGCCAGGATCAGCAGGCCCAGGCACACCGACTTGGTCGCCGCGGCCCCGACATAGCCGATCACCGTCTCGATCCACGACACCGGCGCCGACAAGAGCTCGTAGATCGTGCCGGCCCACTTGGGCATGTAGATGCCGAACGAGGCGTTGGAGATGCTCTCGCCCAGCAGCGACAGCATGACCAGGCCGGGGATGATGAACGCGGCGTAGCTGACCCCGTCGATGGCCTGCATCCGCGAGCCGATCGCCGAGCCGAACACCACGAAGTACAGCGAGGTCGACAGCACCGGCGAGATCACGCTCTGGGCCAGGGTGCGGAACCAGCGGGCCATCTCGAAGCGGTAGATGGACTTGATGGCGTGGAGGTTCATTGCGGCGCCCTCACCAGGCTGACGAAGATGTCTTCCAGCGAGCTCTGGCTGGTGTGCAGGTCCTTGAAGTCGACGCCCTCCTCGGAGAGGCGGCGCAGCAGGCCGGCGATGCCGGTCTCCTCGGCCTGGGCGTCGAAGGTGTAGACCAGTTCATGACCGTCGGCCGCCAGCTCCAGCGGATAGTCGGACAGCCCGGCGGGGAGGGTGGTCAGCAGGCTCTGCAGCTGCAGGGTCAGCTGCTTCTTGCCCAGCTTGCGCATGAGCACGTCCTTGTCCTCGACCAGGATGATCTCGCCCTTGCTGATCACCCCGATCCGGTCGGCCATCTCCTCGGCCTCCTCGATATAGTGGGTGGTCAGGATGATGGTGACGCCGCTTTCGCGCAGGCCCCGCACCATCTCCCACATGTCGCGGCGCAGCTCGACGTCGACGCCGGCGGTGGGTTCGTCCAGGAACAGGATGGTCGGCTCGTGGCTCAGGGCCTTGGCGATCATCACCCGCCGCTTCATGCCGCCCGACAGCGTCATGATCTTGGCGTCCTTCTTGTCCCACAGCGACAGGTCGCGCAGCACCTTCTCGATATAGGCGTCGTCGCGGGGCTTGCCGAACAGGCCGCGACTGAAGCGGGTGGTGGCCCACACCGTCTCGAAGGCGTCGGTGTTCAGCTCCTGCGGCACCAGCCCGATCTTGGACCGGGCGGCGCGATAGTCCTTGATCACGTCGTGGCCGTCGGCCGTCACCGTGCCGGTGCTGGGATTGACGATGCCGCAGATGATGCTGATCAGCGTGGTCTTGCCGGCCCCGTTGGGACCCAGCAGGGCGAAGATCTCGCCCTGCTTGATGTCGAGATCGATGGTCTTCAGGGCCTGATGGCCGGAAGCATAGGTCTTGGTCAGACCGGAAACGGAAATGATCGCCATGGGACCCCTGGTGAGCGGCCGTCCCGCCCTGGAACCGAGCCGCCTGAGCCAGATGGGGCAGGGGCGGCGACTTGGCTAGGGCTGACGCCTCGTATGAGCAAAAAACCCGCTCATCCCGGATCCTCGGCCCGGTGTCCCCGGGCTGGTCCAGGATGGGCGGAACGTCGGGTCAGGCCACGTTCACCGCGACCGCTGGATCCACCGCCCGCCGGTAGCCCCAGTCCGTCCGGACCGTCGCCCCGTCCTTGGCCGCGGACTCCAGGATCGCCTGCATCAGGCGCATGTCCTGCAGCCCTTCCTCGCCCGGCGAGACCATCGGGGCCTTGCCGCGCACCACGTCGGCCATCCAGTCCATCTCGCGGGCGAACTGGTCGCCGGGCGGGGCGGGGACCGGCGGCTGGGCCTGGCCGCCCTTGACCACGGTCAGGCGGTTGCCGCCGTAGAAGGCCGCCGGGTCGGCGACCAGCCGGCCCTGCTCGCAGATCGCCTCGAAGGCCATGGTCGGGGCGTAGGCGAACGAGGTCGAGCCGTTGGCGATCACGCCGGACGGAAAGCGGAACTGCCAGTTGATCAGGTCCTCGGTCTCCTTGAACCGGGGATCGGTCCGGTCGGTCTGGGCCCAGGCCTGGACGGCGATGGGCTCCTCGTTCAGCAGATAGCGGGCGGCGCTGACCCCATAGACGCCCATGTCGCCCAGCGCGCCGTTGCCGGACAGCTCGCCATCCAGCCGCCAGGCGTCGGAGGGATCCGACGGATCGGCCTGCCGGCCCATGGTGGTGTTGATCTGGCGGACCCGGCCCAGCGACCGCGCGCGCAGGCGGCGCATGACGTCCAGGTTCATCGGCTCGTAGTGGCAGCGATAGGCGATCATCAGGTGGCGGTCGGCGGCCTTGGCGGCGGCGATCATCGCCTCGGCGTCCTTGATGCTGGTCGCCATCGGCTTCTCGCACAGCACGTGCTTGCCGGCCTTCAGCGCCTTGATCGTGTGCTCGGCGTGCAGCGCGTTGGGCAGCACGACGTAGACGACCTGGATGCGCGGATCCTTGGCGATGCGGTCGTAGTCGTCATAGCCGTAGACCGCGTCGGCCGGCAGGCCGTTCTCGGCGGCGACGCGGCGGGCCTTGTCGGGATGGCCGCTGACCACGGCCGCCAGCCGGGCGTTCTTGGCGACCTTCAGGCCCGGGATCAGCTGGCCCAGGCTCAGCTTGCCCAGACCGACGATGGCGAAGCCGACCTTGTCGGACGGCTCCGCGGCCTTGGCCTGGCTTTGCGTCTGGGCGACGGCGGGGGCCAGGGCCGCCGAGGCGCCGGCCGCGCCCAGCAGGCTGCGTCTGGAAATGGTCATCGGACTCTCCTTCGGCCTTGGGATGATCGTCGTGGTCAGGGTTTCGGGTCGGCGGCGGTGAACGGCGAGCAGCAGGGCCTGCCGATCGGCTGGAACTCCATGATCTCGGCCCGGGTGCCGTCGGGGTCGAACAGGTTCAGCTGCCACTTGGCGTCGCGGCCGATCTTCGGCGTCTCGCCCTGGCCCTTCAGGCGGCCGCCGTTCCACAGCAGGGTGTAGGCCAGGCGCGTATCGGGCACGCCCAGCGAGAAGTGGTCCAGCACGCCGGCCGTGGCCTGGCTCATGCCAGGCGGCGGCCCCCGGCCGTCGGGCGGGGCGACGATCATGTATTCCAGCCAGTCGGAGCCGTCCGGAACCTGCAGCGAGACCCAGGACGGCGCGTCGTTCGTCATCCCGCCGAACCAGTAGGGCCGAAAGCCCAGGATCCCCCGATAGAAGGCGTCCTGCCGCGCCCGGTCGTGGACGATGAAGCCGACATGGATGATGCGGCTGGACAGCGGATTGGCCGCGACGGCGGGCGGGGTCGCCGGAGGCTGGACGAACTGGATCCGCACGCCCTCGGGATCGACGACGTCGAACCAGCGGTCGCCGTCCGCGCCGATCTCGACCCGGCCGGGGACGGCCACGCCCTTCGCGGCCAGATAGACGCGCAGGGCCTCGGCGTCGGGGGTGTTGAAGGCGGCGTGGTCCAGCCGGTCGACCGACGGCGCGCCGGGCGGCAGGGGCAGCACCTCGACGAACTGGGTGGGGCTGAAATAGTAGCGCGCGCCCTTGGGGGTCTCGGGGTCGGGCCCCTTCACCGCGCCCAGGTCGTGGACGTAGAAGGCCTCGCTCCGGGCCGGGTCGGCCGCGTGGACCGCCAGGTGCGACACCGAGACGATCGGCGGCCTGGCTTGCGGCGGGACCGGCGCGGCGTGGGCGACGCCGCACCAGGCCAGGATCGTCAAGGCGTAGGCCAGGGCCCGCATGACCGCTTCGCTCCCGTGATCCTTCGGTCTCGACGAACGGACGAAGGTTTCGAGCCGCAGGATAGCGCGGAATGTTAGCGTTACCAGTGCAATGTTCGATTGAAGGGTCCCGAAACGCAAACAGCGCCCGTGCCGAGGGGGGAGGGCACGGGCGCTGCGCTTCTAGGGACGCCGGGGCCGGCCGGGGGGAGGAGCCGGGTTGTCCGCGTCGAAGGAGAGATTGGGATCCGAACCGGGCTTCGCAACGGCGCGACCAAGGTCATTTCGCGGCGGGTTCGTTTCAGGCGAGCGATCTTGTGTCGATCGCCCCGGGCGATTTCCCGAACCGCGCCCGGTAGGCCTGGGGCGTGGTGGCCAGCGCCTTGCGGAAATGGTGGCGCAGGGCCGGGGCGCCGAAGCCGACGGCCTGGGCGATCTGCTCGACGCCGGCGGAGGTGGTTTCCAGCAGGTCGCGGGCCCGGGCCAGGCGCTCGGCCAGCAGCCAGCGGGCCGGGGTCGCGCCGGTGGCGGCCTCGAAGCGGCGCAGGAAGGTGCGGGGGCTCATGCCGGCCGCCTCGGCCAGGGCCTTGACGGTGTGCTCGCGGGCCAGGTCGGCGCGCATGCGGTCGAGGATCGGCGACAGGCGCGAGGCCTCGTGGGCCACCGGCACCGGGCGCTGGATGAACTGGGCCTGGCCGCCGTCGCGATGCGGCGGGATCACCAGCCGCCGGGCCACGGTGTTGGCGGCCTCCGGGCCGAAGTCGCGCCGCACTAGGTGCAGGCCCAGGTCCAGGCCCGCGGCGCTGCCGGCCGAGGTCATGACGTCGCCCTCGTCGACATAGAGCACGTCGGGCCGCACATCGATGTCGGGATGCAGGGCGCGCAATTTATCCACATAGCGCCAGTGGGTGGTGGCCCGCCGTCCCGCCAGCAGGCCGGCCGCCGCCAGCACGAAGACGCCCGAGCAGATCGACATCACCCGCGCCCCGCTGGCGTGGGCCGCCCGCAGCGCCGCGATCAGCGGCCGGGGCACGGGGCTGTCGGCGCCGCGCCAGCCGGGGGCGATGATCGTGCCGGCCTGTTCGACCAGCTCCAGCCCGCCGTCGGCGACCACCTGGACGCCGCCCAGGCCGCGCAGGGGCCCCGGCTCGACCGCTGCCGTGGCGAAGGCGTACCAGTCCGGCCCCATCTCCGGTCGGGGCAGGCCGAACAACTCGACCGCCACCCCGAACTCGAAGGTGCACAGGCCGTCATAGGCCAGGGCGACCACCTTCAGGTTCTCCGGGCGACCGGCGGGTCCGGGACGGTTTGGCATGATCTTTACGCCCATTGTCAATCATGCCAGCTAACCCCGGACCGCCGCCTGGGGCAAGTCTGGCGCGCCAACAAAAGGAGGCCGTCATGAGCTTTGTTTCCGCCATCCCCGCCGCGCCGTCGCCGGAGGCCGCCGCCCACTTCGCCCGCCGCTTGGCCCTGGAGACCGACTGCGCCGACGTCGCCGCCTCCATGAAAGCCGGCGAGGTCGATTTCGTCCTGCTGCACGTGGTGGGATCGCCGCGGGCCTACGCCCGCCGCCACGTGCCTGGGGCCCTGCATCTGCGCCATGCCGAGATCACGGCCGAGCGGATGGCGGACTGGCCGGCCGACACCCTGTTCGTGGTCTATTGCGCCGGCCCGCACTGCAACGGCGCCGACCGCGCCGCCCTGAAGCTGGCCATGCTGGGCCGCCCCGTGAAGCTGATGATCGGCGGCGTCACCGGCTGGGAGGACGAGGGCCTGCCGTTCGCGACGGGGGCGGAGCCAGGGGCGCTGGCGGCCTGAACAGGTTCCGGCGGCGAAGCGGGCGGTCGATCCCAGGGGCGCCGCGAACAGGCCGTCCATGTCCAGGCATGCAAGTATGGCGTGTTTTGGATACGTGTTGCATCCTCGCTTCGGGTTCGCCAGAAAGCCCCGGCCCGCGCATCGCGCGCCCGCGTCCTTCTCCAGCGAGACACCCCTGCTCATGAAACGATCCAACCCCCTCGTCGCGCTTGGCCTGTTGTGCGCGGGCGCTCTCAATGCGACGGCCGGCGTCGCGGCGGAGGGATACAGCCCCTTTCCTCCCGCGGGCGTCTACGAGGCCAGCGACAGCGGGTTCGAACGCCTGTTGACGATCCGCAAGGACGGCGGTTTCACACTGGAGGTGATGCAGAAGGGCAAGCCCGGCGCTCTGCGCAGCGGCGCGGGCGAAGGCGTGTTGACGGATGCGCCCGGCGGCTGGCGTTACGCCGAAGGGCGTTGCACCATGACGCTGCGGCGCGCGGCCGGCGGCATGCAGTTGCACGTGGAGGCCTGCGCCAGCGACTGGGGCGATGTGCCGTTCGACGGCAAATACGCGCTCCAGGGCGCGCGCGGCGCCGCCGCCGCCTCCGTCCCGACGCCCGCCCCGCAGGCGGCGACGCCGGCGACACCCGCCAACGCCGGGCTGCCGTCGCGCCGGCAGCTGGACGACACCTGGTCCAGCCTTGATATCGGCGGCGTGGCCGGAAAGACCGTGATCGTCATGGTCAAGCCGGCCCATTCCGGAACGACCGACAGCATTCTCGAGCATTTCTCGAAAGCCGCCTTCGTCATCGACACGACAAGCGACTATCAGGCGCTGCCTCCCGCGGCCATGGCCCGGCCGCCGATCGGGCTGGTCGAGATCCCGCTTCCCCCGACCCGCGCCGACCAGGGGCTGGAGTTCGAGGTCGAGTGCAGCGACGGGAAGGTCGACGACATCGTGGTGATCAGCGTCGACAGCCAGGACGGCGCGAAGCCGATGACGCGACAGCGCGCGAGCGCCTGGAGGCTGAACGACCGTCTGCAGGCAGTGGAGATCAAGCCGGCGAGCCGGGTCAAATGTCCGGTGCAACCCGGCTATTGATAAGGGGCGATCGGATCATGGGCGGTAGGTTGTTGGCTCCCGGCGCGACGCGCCATGGCCCAACCTATCGCTCGCCCAGCGCCTTCAGCATGCCCAGCCGCGCCAGTTCGTCCGCGCGCTCGTTGTGGACGTGCCCCGCGTGCCCTTTGACCCAGCGCCAGTCGACCTCGTGGCGGGCCCGGGCGGCGTCGAGGCGCTGCCACAGGTCGACGTTCTTGACGGGGCTCTTGTCGGCGGTCTTCCAGCCTTTGGCCTTCCAGCCGTGGATCCACTGGGTGACGCCCTTCATCACGTACTGGCTGTCGGTGTGCAGCTCGGCCTTGGTCGGCTTGTTCAGGGCCTCCAGGGCCTGGATGGCGGCCATCAGCTCCATGCGGTTGTTGGTGGTCGCCAACTCGCCGCCCATGATTTCCTTCTTCTTGTCGCCGTACATCAGCAGGGCGCCCCAGCCGCCGGGGCCGGGATTCCCGCGGCAGGCGCCGTCGGTGTAGATCACCAGCCTGGGGGTCACGCGCCGGCCCCGAACAGGCTGAGGCCCTCGCGGTGCACGGCCAGCTTGCGCTCGTATTCCAGCGGGTCCTTGGGCTTGACCAGGGCCCCGGCCGGGGTCGCGCCCCAGTCGGCCAGGCGGGTCAGGAAGAAGCGCATCGCCGCGCCGCGCGCCAGGATCGGGATGGCGGCGCGCTCGGCCGGGCTCAGCGGCCGGCGGCGCTCGTAGCCGGTGACCAGGGCCCGGGCGGCGGTGATGTTGAAGCTGCCGTCGGCCTCGAAGCACCAGGCGTTCAGGGTCACGGCGATGTCGTAGGCGAAGGCGTCGTCGCAGGCGAAGTAGAAGTCGATGGCCGCGGCGAACTTGCCGTCGGGCCGGAAGAAGACGTTGTCGGGGAAGTAGTCGGCGTGGATCACGCCCGCCGGCAGGCTGCGCGGCCACGACAGGGCCAGCTCGGCCAGATCCTTGTCGATGGTGGCGGCGAGGCCGGGCTTGAGGCCCTCGGCGGCCTTGCGGTGCTGGGCGAACAGCGGCGCCCAATGCGGCTGGCCCAGGTCGTTGGCGCGGCGGGCCGGATAGCCCTCGCCGGCCAGGTGCAGCCAGGCCAGGCCCTCGCCGGCCTCGCGGCAGTGGGCGACGGTCGGGCGGCGGGCCGACAGGCCGGGCAGGAACTCGACCAGGGCGGCGGGCTTGCCGCGGATGGTCTTGAGCGTGGCGCCCGAACGATCGGCGATCGGCTTGGCGCTGGGATAGCCGCGATCGGCCAGCCAGGTCAGCAGGTTCAGGAAATAGGGCAGGTCCTCGGGCTTGGCCCGCCGCTCGTAGACCGTGAGGATGAACCGCCCGCTCTGCGTCTCCAGCAGGAAGTTGGAGTTCTCCACGCCCTCGGCGATGCCCTTGAACGCAACGGCCTGCCCCAGGTCGTAGTCGGCCAGGAAGGCGGCGAGTTCGTCGTCGGTGATGTCGGTATAGACGGCCATGGCCGGGGGATGCGGGACGGGGCGCTGGCGGTCAAGAGCGCTGTCGGAATTGTGCTAAGATGGTGTGGGAAGGAGACGATCCATGATCGGTGAGCCGGACCGGGACGAGGCGCGCGAAGCCTCGGCGGATCAGCATGAACTCGGCCGATCCAAGGAGGTGCTTGCCGATGAACGGTTCGCGCGCGCAGAAGCCTTTATGGCTCGCTATCGGGCGACTTTTGAAGCGCTAGCGAAGCAGGACGGCGCCGCCGACCTGGAAACTCTCCGTCAGATCGAACTCGGCGACGAGATCATGGATGAGTATGGCGAGACCTTCAGCGCTCTGGCCAAGCCGACGGATTAACCTTCCGTATCGAACACCCATCAGCCTCCGATGGGCTTTTCCCAAGCCGGCAGAGTTTAGGCCGTCAGCAGCCGCGGCAGCTTGAAGGTCACGGTCTCCCGCGCCTCGACCAGTTCCTCGACGGTGACGTCGTAGCGCGTAGCGAGGGCGTCGAGCACGCCCTGGACCAGGTCTTCCGGCGCGGAGGCGCCGGCGGTGAGGCCGACGGCGTCGACCCCTTCGAACCACGACCAGTCGATGCCGCGAGCGTCGTCGATCAGGCGGGCGTCCCGGGCGCCGGCCCGCTTGCCGACCTCCATCAGCCGCACCGAGTTGGACGAGTTCTTCGAGCCGACCACCAGGATCAGGTCCGAGACGTCGGCCAGCATCTTCACCGCCTCCTGGCGGTTGGTGGTGGCGTAGCAGATGTCTTCCTTGTGCGGGGCGGCGATGCCCGGGAAGCGCTGCTTGAGCAGGTCGACCATCTCGGCGGTGTCGTCGACCGACAGGGTGGTCTGGGTCAGGAAGGCGACGTTGGCGGGGTCTTTCGGAACCCAGGCGCGGGCGTCGTCGATGTTCTCGATCAGGGTCACCGTGCCCTTGGGCAGCTGGCCCATCGTGCCGACGACCTCGGGGTGGCCGGCGTGGCCGATCAGCACGATCTCGCGACCGGCGTCGAAATGCTTCTGGGCCTCGACATGGACCTTGGACACCAGCGGGCAGGTGGCGTCGAGATAGACCATCTCGCGCGCCTTGGCCTCGGCGGGCACCGACTTGGGCACGCCATGGGCCGAGAACACCACGGGACGGTCGGCCGGGGCCTCGTCCAGCTCCTCGATGAACACCGCGCCCAGCGCCTTCAGGCGGTCGACGACGTGGCGGTTGTGGACGATCTCATGGCGCACATAGACCGGCGCGCCGAACTTCTGAATCGTCCGCTCGACGATCTGGATCGCCCGGTCGACGCCGGCGCAGAAGCCGCGCGGACTGGCCAGGATCACGCGGAGTTCGCGGCGGCCGGGGCTGGAGAGGGGCGAATGGGCGTTCATGGCCCGAACCTAAGGGTTCCGGGCCGCCCGCGCCAGCATCCGGCCGAAACTTGCGTGAAATCTGCTGCGCATTGCGACGTCACGCATATGCCTTTATCAGGCTCCATGACGCTGGTGGGGAATTCCCGCTCAAGCTTTCCAATCTCGAACCGGACGTTTCATGCGCCGCAATCTCTCCGTCGCCCTCAGCGCCCTGATGGCCCTCTCGATCGCCGCCACGGCGACGACCGTCCACGCCCAGCAGGGGCGTCCCGGTCAAGGCGGCCAAGGCGGCGACGACGACCAGGCCGCCAAGAAGAAGAAGCGCGACGACGAGTGGAACCAGCCCAAGGCGCCCCTGGCCCAGCTGCGCAACGCCGGCCCGTGCCCCTATGTGAAGGTGCTGTACGACGCCAGCCGCTATGTCGAGTTCAAGGACGGCAAGGAGTCCGCCGCCCAGACCGCCTATACCGGCGAGATCCAGGGCCTGTCCTCGGGCTGCGCCTACAAGAGCAACGACCCGATCAAGATGCAGGTCCAGATGCTGTTCGAGCTGGGCCGCGGCCCGCAGGCGACCGGCTCGCAGAAGACCTATCGCTACTGGGTCGCGGTGACCGAGCGCAACAAGGACGTCCTGGCCAAGGAATATTTCGACCTGCCGGTGACCTTCCGCGAGGGCCAGGATCGCGTCTATGCGACCGAGACCCTGAAGACCATCACCATCCCGCGGGCCGACGAAAAGGTCAGCGGCAGCAATTTCGAGGTCCTGGTCGGCTTCGACGTGACCCCGGAAATGGCCGCCTTCAACCGTGACGGCAAGCGCTTCCGCGTCAACGCCGGCCAGATCCAACAGGCCCAAGGCCAGCAGACCCAAACCAAGCCATGAGTGATTTGAAGCGGTCCCTGAGCGAGGCGGCCGCGGCCGCCTTCCAGGCCGCCGGACTGTCTCCCGACTTCGGTCGCGTCACCGCGTCCGACCGGCCCGACCTGGCCGACTTCCAGTGCAACGGGGCCCTGGCGGCCGCCAAGAGCGCCAAGCGCAATCCGCGCGAGATCGCCGTGCAGGTCGTCGACATCCTGAAAACCGACCCGCGCCTGGCCTCGGTGGAGATCGCCGGCGTCGGCTTCATCAACATGCGCGTCTCCAGCGACGCCCTGTCGGTCCGCGCCAACCAGATCGCCGCCGACCCGCGCGCCGGGGCCGAGCCGCTGGCCAGCCCGCGCCGGGTGCTGGTCGACTATGCCGGCCCCAACGTCGCCAAGCCGATGCACGTGGGCCACCTGCGCGCCTCGATCATCGGCGAGTCGGTCAAGCGCCTGTACCGCTTCCGCGGCGACGACGTGGTGGGCGACGCCCACTTCGGCGACTGGGGCTTCCAGATGGGGCTGCTGATCAGCGCCGTCATGGAGGAGGACGCCTTCATCCGCGCTCTGCTCGAGCGCCTGGTCGAGGCCCCCCGCGGATTCTCCAAGGCCGACGAGGACAAGGTAATGGCCGAGTTCGCCCAGCGCGTGTCGCTGGAGGACCTGGACCGCCTCTACCCCGCCGCCTCGGCGCGCCAGAAGGAAGACGCCGAGTTCAAGGAACGGGCCCGCAAGGCCACCGCCGAGCTGCAGAACGGCCGCTTCGGCTACCGCCTGCTGTGGCGCCACTTCGTCAACATCAGCCGCGTGGCGCTGGAGCGCGAGTTCCATGCCCTGGGCGTCGACTTCGACCTCTGGAAGGGCGAGAGCGACGTGCAGGACCTGATCGCCCCGATGGTCCGCCAACTGGAGGACAAGGGGCTGCTGGTCGACGACCAGGGCGCCCGGATCGTCCGCGTGGCCCGTCCCGGCGAGACCAAGAAGAAGAAGCTGCCCGACGGTTCGGTGGTCGAGGTCGAGAGCCCTGACCCGCTGCTGGTCGTCTCGTCGGAAGGCTCGGCCATGTACGGCACGACCGACCTGGCCACGATCCTGGATCGCCGCAAGTCGTTTGACCCGCACCTGATCCTCTACGCCGTGGACCAGCGCCAGGCCGACCATTTCGAGCAGGTGTTCCGCGCCTCCTACCTGGCCGGCTACGCCGAGCCGGGCGGGCTGGAGCACATCGGCTTCGGCACCATGAACGGGGCCGACGGCAAGCCGTTCAAGACCCGCGCCGGCGGGGTGCTCAAGCTGCACGACCTGATCGAGATGGCCCGCGAGAAGGCCCGCGAGCGCCTGCGCGAAGCCGGCCTGGGCGCCGAGCTTTCGGACGAGGCCTTCGAGGACATCGCCCACAAGGTCGGCGTCGCCGCCCTGAAGTTCGCCGACCTGCAGAACTTCCGCGGCACCTCCTACGTCTTCGACCTCGACCGCTTTACCAGCTTCGAGGGCAAGACCGGGCCGTACCTGCTGTACCAGTCGGTGCGCATCAAGAGCATCCTGCGCAAGGCGGCCGAGCAGAAGGTCGTCTCGGGTCCGATCGTGGTCGGCGAGCCGGCCGAGCGCGACCTGACCCTGCTGCTGGACGCCTTCGAGGGCGCGCTGTCGGAGGCCTATGACAAGAAGGCCCCCAACTTCATCGCCGAGCACGCCTACAAGCTGGCCCAGACCTTCTCGAAGTTCTACGCCGCGTGCCCGATCCTCAGCGCCGAGGAGCCGGCGGTCCGGGCCTCGCGCCTGGCCCTGGCCGAGACGACGCTGAAGCAGCTGGAGCTGGCCCTGAACCTGCTGGGCATCGAAGCGCCGGAACGGATGTAGGCCGTCAGGGACGCTCAAGATCCTTGAGCGTCGCCAGCAGTCCCTCGACCCCGCCGGTCTCCAGATACTGCTGGGCCACCAGCACCAGGCGCAGCTGCTTGGCCAGCAGGGCCAACTGGCGGTGCTGGTTCTCGGTGCGCTTCTGGGCGGTCTCGGCCTCCAGGGCGTCGGCCTCGGCCAGCAGCTTGCGGACCTCGGCAAGGGTCTTCTCGTTCTGGACGCCGGCCCGTTTGAGATATTCCTTGATACTGCGCAGGCCCTCGGCGGCGATGGCGTGGGCCTCGTCGCGGACCGTGGTCTGGGTCTCTGGATCAGCGATGGCGTCGAGCACCCGGCCCAAGGCGCTGTTGAGCTTGCTCATCAGGCCTGTGCGGGCCTCGCTCTGCAGCGGCAGCAGCCCGCGCGCGTCGATCAGCGACGGCAGGTTGGCGCCGTCCGAAACCAGCGACTTGCGGCGAACCTCGACGAACACCTTGATGATGAAACGAGAGGCGGCGATGGCCTTGTCGGACTTCACCACGGTCGCCGCCATGAGGACACCGTGTTCGGTGAAGGCGTATGGTCGATAGCGTCGGCCGCCGTGCGGCACACTTGAGGTCACATTTTGTGACCTCAAGTTTGTGAACTCATCGGCGGAGAGCTGAAACGCGAAGCCGTCGAACTTAAGGGGGTTGCGGCGCACTTGCTGGTTTAAGTGTTTGGTTTCAATATCAAAAAGTCTCGCGAGGTCCGTGTCGAGGATCACCGATAGCCCTCGCGCCTCCAATACGGAGGGCGCTTCGCTAGCTTGAAATTCGTGGATGGAGGCGCGTTGGTCGGTCATGCCCGCCCTTGAGGTCACATTTTGTGACCTCAAGTTTTGCGGCGATCCGACCCAAATAACAATCCAAAGCTGTGCCCTGGCGGCTCCCTTCGCCTCGCCAGTTGACTCCCGCCGCCCCGTCGCCCAAACACGCCTCGACCCTCGCGGGAGACGTCGGGATTCTGTCCCGAGGCCGAAGGCGCAACCGCCCCGGAAACGCTCAGGCAAAAGGACCGCGCGGGTTTAGGAACGCTGGAAAGAGGCAGTCGGAAACGGTTGCCCGCCGAAGGAGCAAGGCCGTCTGGTGCGGCCGGAATCTCTCAGGTCAAAGGGACAGCGGGGGCGAGACCACCTGGCGAAAGCCGGGCGGCGTCGCCGACCCCGATTGGAGCCCAAAGCGTGTCCGACCCAAGCCTGTCCGGCCAAGATCTCAAGAAGACCCCGCTGTACGACGCGCATGTCGCGGCCGGCGCCCGCATGGTGCCGTTCGCGGGTTACGCCATGCCGGTGCAGTACAAGGACGGGGTGCTGAAGGAGCACCTGTGGACCCGCGAGCACGCGGGCCTGTTCGACGTCTCGCACATGGGCCAGGCCCGGCTGCGCGGCGCCGATCCCGCCAAGAGCTTCGAGAAGCTGGTCTCCGCCGACTACCGGGGCCTCAAGCCCGGCAAGCAGCGCTATGCCGTGCTGCTGAACGACCAGGGCGGGGTGATCGACGACCTGATGACCGCCCGTCCCGACGACGACGGCCTGTTCATCGTCGTCAACGGCGCCTGCAAGGACAACGACTACCGGATCATCGCCGAGGCCCTGGAGGGCGAGGCGACCGTCGAGCGCCTGGAGGACCGCGCCCTGCTAGCCCTGCAGGGCCCCGAGGCCGCCGCCGTCCTGGCCCGCCATGTCCCGGAAGCGGCGAACATGGTGTTCATGGACACCCTGGCCCTGACCGCCTTCGGCGTCGACGCCATCATTTCGCGCTCGGGCTATACCGGCGAGGACGGCTACGAGATCTCGGTCCCCGCGACCGAGGCCACGCGGATCTGGAACGCCCTACTGGAGGACGAGCGGGTCAAGGCCATCGGCCTGGGCGCCCGCGACAGCCTGCGCCTGGAGGCCGGCCTGCCGCTGTATGGCCACGACATGGACGAGACGGTATCGCCGATCGAGGCCGGCATGCCGTTCGCCGTCGGCAAGAGCCGCCGCGAGGCCGGCGACTTCCCGGGCGCCGAGCGGATACTCAAGGAGCTGGCCGGCGACCTCAAGCGCGTGCGGGTGAACCTGAAGGTGCTGGAAGGCGCGCCCGCCCGTGAAGGCGCGGAGATCGCCGACGCCGACGGCGCCGTGATCGGCAAGGTCACCAGCGGCGGCTTCGGCCCCAGCTTCGGCGGCGCCATCGCCATCGGCTTCGTGCCGCCCGAATTCGCGGTGGTCGGCTCGACGCTGAAAGTCATCGTCCGGGGCAAGGCGGCGGCCGCCGAGGTTGTCGCCAGTCCGTTCGTTCCCACCCGCTACGTGCGCAAGATCTAGCACTCAGACCAAAGGGCCAGACCAATGAAGTTCACCAAGGACCACGAGTGGGTCGAAGTCGCCGGCGACGTCGCCACGGTCGGCATCACCGCCTACGCCGCCGAGCAGCTTGGCGACGTGGTGTTCGTCGAGACCCCGGACGTCGGCAAGACCGTGAAGCAGGGCGAGGCTCTGGCGGTGGTCGAGAGCGTCAAGGCCGCCTCCGACGTCTACGCCCCGGTGTCGGGCGAGGTGGTCGAGGCCAATGGCGAGCTTTCGGACAGCCCCGAGACCGTCAACGCCGCGCCGGAGGCCGGCGGCTGGTTCGCCAAGATCAAGCTGAGCAATCCGGGCGAACTCGACGCCCTGATGGATCGCGACGCGTACGAAGCGTTCCTCGGCACGCTGTAGGCATGGTCCAGGTCCTTCTCCACAACTCGACTCTGACGCCCGCCCCGGCGGCTTATGGGGTCGCGGTGGAGAAGGCCCTGGCCGCGGCCGGCGCGACGCTGGGCCCGGACGGCGAGGTTGGCCTCAAGGGCCAGACGGTCCTGGTCGTGAATGTCGATCCCCAGGACGACATCGCCGTGATCGACCTGGCGCGGTTCGACGACGCAGCCTTCGACCTGGTCTTCGATCTGGCGCAAGCCACAGCCTCCTTTGTGGTCATGGGCGACGGCGCGGTCTGCGCGACGCCGGCGACCGGTCGGCCGCCGCCGACCTGGTCGATGGGCTTCCAGGCCCAAGCAACCGCCGACCGAGCCGATTTTCGCGACTGGCTCGCCGGCGACGTCGAGGACCAGCTGGCGGGGGAGGCCCACCAGGCCGCCGTCGCCCAAGCCCTCGCCAAGGCTCGCGCCGAGCGTGACTCCAAGCCCGCCCAACCCCTGTTCAAACGCCTGACGGACGCCCTTTTCGGAAAGTCGATCTAGATGCGCTACCTCCCCCTCACACCCGAAGATCGCGCCGACATGCTCGGCGTCATCGGCGCGGAGTCGATCGACGAGCTGTTCGTCGACGTCCCCGCCGTCGCCCGTCGCACCGACCCGGTCGACCTGCCGTTCCACGCCGGCGAGCTGGAGGTCGAGCGCGAGATGCTGGCCCTGTCGCGCCGCAACCGCTCGGCCTCGGAAGGTCCGTTCTTCGTCGGGGCGGGGGCCTATCGCCACCATGTGCCGGCCAGCGTCGACCACATCATCCAGCGGTCGGAGTTCCTGACCAGCTACACGCCCTACCAGCCCGAGATCGCCCAGGGCACGCTGCAGGTGTTGTTCGAGTTCCAGACCCAGGTCGCGGCCCTGACTGGCATGGAAGTGGCCAACGCCTCGCTCTATGACGGCTCCACCGCGGCCGCCGAGGCGGTGATGATGGCCACCCGGATCACCCGCCGCAACAAGGCGGTGCTGTCGGGCGGCGTCCACCCGCAATATGTCGGCACGGTCGAGACCCTGGCCCACGCGGCCGGCGTGGCCACCCAGCGCCTGGCGCCGGCCGTCGACGCCGAGGACGCGGTGATCGCCGCCATCGACGCCGACACCGCCTGCGTGGTCGTCCAGACCCCCAACGTGTTCGGCACGGCCACCGACGTGACCAAGATCGCCGCCGCCGCCCAGTCCGCCGGCGCCCTGCTGATCGTGGTCACCACCGAGGCGGTCTCGTACGGCCTGTTGAAGTCGCCCGGCGAGATGGGCGCCGACATCGTCGTGGCCGAGGGCCAGTCGATCGGCAACGGCCTGAACTTCGGCGGCCCCTATGTCGGCCTGTTCGCCTGCAAGGAAAAATACGTCCGCCAGGCCCCGGGCCGGCTCTGCGGCGAGACCGTGGACGCCGACGGCCGCCGCGGCTTCGTCCTGACCCTGTCGACCCGCGAGCAGCACATCCGCCGCGACAAGGCCACCAGCAACATCTGCACCAACAGCGGCCTGTGCGCGCTGGCGTTCAGCATCCACATGAGCCTGCTGGGCGAGAAGGGCCTGCGCCGGCTGGCCCTGGTCAATCACCACAAGGCGGTGAAGCTGCGCGACGCCCTGGCCGCCGTCCCGGGCGTGCAGATCCTGACCCCGCGCTTCTTCAACGAGTTCGCGATCAAGGTCTCGGTCAACGCCGCCGAGCTGGTCGAGACCCTGGCCGCCAACGGCGTGATCGCCGGCGTGCCGTTCTCGCGCCTCGACCCGGCCGCCGGCCTGGACGACGTGCTGCTGGTCGCCGCCACCGAGACCACGCCCGACGGCGACATCGCCCTCTTCTCCAAGGCCCTGACCAAGGTGCTGGCACAATGAGCATGAATTCCGTCGGACGGCCGACCCGTCCCGAAAGCGCCGACGTCAACGACTACGTCCATCCGACCCTGACCGGGGCCCGCGGCCTGCTGCAGGACGAGGCGCTGATCTTCGAACTGAACGCCTGGGACAAGACCGGGGTCGACCTGCCGGACGCCCCGGCGGCCGATGACCTGGGCGATCTGGTCCGCAAGGCGCCGATCGGCCTGCCGGGCCTGTCGGAGCCGGAAGCGGTGCGCCACTACGTGCGCCTGAGCCAGAAGAACCACGCCATCGACCTGGCCCTCTATCCGCTGGGCTCGTGCACGATGAAGCACAACCCGCGCCTGAACGAGAAGATGGCGCGGCTGCCGGGCTTCGCCGACATCCACCCGCTGCAGCCGCAGTCGACGGTGCAGGGCGCGATCGAGCTGATGGACCGCCTGGCCCATTGGCTGAAGACCCTGACCGGCATGCCCGCCGTCGCCCTGAGCCCCAAGGCCGGCGCCCATGGCGAGCTGTGCGGCCTGCTGGCCATCCGCGCCGCCCACGAGGCCAACGGACAGGGCCGCCGCAAGACCGTGCTGGCCCCGACCAGCGCCCACGGCACCAACCCGGCCACGGCCGCCTTCTGCGGCTACACCGTCGTCGAGATCGCCCAGACCGACGACGGCCGGGTCGACCTGGCCGACCTGGAGGCCAAGCTGGGCGACCACGTGGCCGCCATCATGGTCACCAACCCCAACACCTGCGGCCTGTTCGAGCGCGACGTGGTCGAGATCGCCCGCCTGACCCACGCGGCGGGCGCGTACTTCTACTGCGACGGCGCCAATTTCAACGCCATCGTCGGCCGGGTGCGCCCGGGCGACCTGGGCGTCGACGCCATGCACATCAACCTGCACAAGACCTTCTCGACCCCGCACGGCGGCGGCGGTCCGGGGGCGGGTCCGGTGGTGCTGTCGGCGGCCCTGGCCCCGTTCGCCCCGACTCCCTGGGTGGTGAGCCACGAGTTCGGCTTCCAGCTGATCGAGGAGGCCGTGGGGCCCGCCGCCCAGGCCTTCGGTCGGATGAGCGCCTTCCACGGCCAGATGGGCATGTTCGTGCGCGCCTACGCCTACATGCTCAGCCACGGGGCCGACGGCCTGCGCCAGGTGGCCGAGGACGCCGTCCTCAACGCCAACTACATCAAGGCCCGCTTGAGCGACCTGATGAGCCCGGCCTTCCCGAACGGCCCGTGCATGCACGAGGCCCTGTTCGACGACGCCTGGCTGGAGGGCACGGGGGTGACCACGCTGGACTTCGCCAAGGCGATGATCGACGAGGGCTTCCACCCGATGACCATGTACTTCCCGCTGGTGGTGCACGGCGCGATGCTGATCGAGCCGACCGAGACCGAGAGCAAGCAGGAGCTTGACCGCTTCATCGTCGCGCTGCGGGCCCTGGCGGGGGCGGCGAAAGGCGGCGAGGTCGACCGCTTCAAGGGCGCTCCCTACCATGCGCCGCTCAAGCGCCTGGACGAGACTCAGGCGGCCCGGAAACCGCGTTTGCGATGGAAATCTGTGGCCGCCACGCCACTGGCTGCGGAATAGAGGCCACAGTCGAA
Source organism: Caulobacter sp. UNC279MFTsu5.1 (assembly GCF_900114015.1). Taxonomy (GTDB): domain Bacteria; phylum Pseudomonadota; class Alphaproteobacteria; order Caulobacterales; family Caulobacteraceae; genus Caulobacter. The sequence continues at coordinate 93,130 of NZ_FORN01000003.1, forward strand.
CAAAAGGGGAGCAGGGCGCCTTTACGGAAGGGCGCCCCGTTCTCATATCGGGTTCTGTGAGCCGAGAAGGCCGGTCTTCGCCGGGATCGAACGGACCACGGAACCCGTTTGCTCCTGCCATGAACCTCGCCCTCGCCATGCCGCCCGTGCGCCTCTCCGCCGCCGACGAACTCGCCCGCGAGCTTCTCGGGCGGATTTCGCGCATCGTGCTGGTGGCCCTGGGCCTGGTTCTGATCCTGGCCGGTTTCCTGATCGCGCCGTTGCCCGGCCCGCTGGGCGTGCCCTTGACCGTGGTCGGCCTGATGCTGGTGCTGCGCAACTCGTTCCGGGCGCGCAAGCAGTTCGTCCGCTTCCAGCATGCCCACCCCAAGCTGCTGTTCCCGCTGCGCCGCCTGCTGCGTCGCGAGCCGGAAGTGTTGCCGGTGGCCTGGCAACAGGTGCTGCGCATGGAGCGCCTGATCGTGCCGCGCCGCTGGCGCGTGGCCAAGCGCTGGCGCCAAACCTTCAAACGTCAGGCGTTCAAGCGCCAATCGTCCAAGCAGGGCGCGTGAACTCGGCGGCCGAAACGCTCGCCAGGCTGCCTTCGAGGCTCTACCGCCGCCGTCGCCGCCTGGCCCTGGTCCTACGGGAAACCGCGGGGCGCGTCGCCCGCTGGGCGGCGCTGGCCTTCGGCGTGCTGGTGCTGCTGGCCGGGGTCGTCCTGACGCCCCTGCCGGGACATCTGGGTCTGCCGCTGCTGGTCGTCGGCCTGATGATCGTGCTGCGCAACTCGTTCCAGGCCAAGCGCCGCTTCCTGCGCTGGCAGCGCCGCCATCCCAAGCTGATCTTCCCGATCCGCCGCCTGATGCGCCGCGAGCCGGAGATCATGCTGGTGGCCTGGCAGCAGCTGCTGCGGTCCGAGAAGGTGTTCCTGCGCAAGCCCTCCTGGCGGGTGCTGAAGCGCGGCCGCAAGCACCTGAAGCGGCGCTGGCTGAAGAAACAGCCGGTTTAGATAAAGGCGACGCCCCCTCCGTCGGGCTTCGCCCGCCACCTCCCCCGTTTCACGGGGGAGGAGAAGACCTTCTCTCCTCACCCGCGCAGCGGGGGAGGTGGCGCGATGCGAATACGCATCGCGACGGAGGGGGCGTCCAACGCCCAGACCATTCGCTACGCTCACCGACCAACAAAAAGGGCGCGTCCCGGAGGACGCGCCCTTGATGTTTTCGCCGGAGCGAAACCGCTATTGCAGCTTCGAACCGACCTGGCCGATCGCCGTGTCGACGAGGCCGTCCGAGGCGCCGGTCGCGAGACGGGCGACCAAGATCTGTTCGGCGGCCTGAGCGGCGAGGTCGACAGCGGCCGACTTGACGTCGGCGGCGGCCTGGGCCTCGGCCTGGGCGATCTTGCGCTCGGCCATTTCGGCGCGGCGGGTGATCTGCTCCTCGAGCCGGGCCTTGGCTTCCGACGCGATCAGCGCGGCGTCGGCCTTGGCGGCTTCCAGCATGCCGGCGGCCTGGCGTTCAGCTTCTTCCCGCTGGGCCTTCACGTCGGCGAGCAGGGCCTGGGCCTCTTCCCGCAGTTGCTGGGCTTCGTCGAGTTCGGCCTTGATCTTGGCCGCGTGGGCGTCGAGCGCGCCGAACAGCGCACCCGGCAAGACCTTGAGCACGACCAGCAGGCCGATGAACAGGGCCAGGCCGATCAGGACCCACAGTTCGGGATTGGCGAGATCGAAGAGGGCTTCGTGTTCCATCGTCGTCTCTCCCTAGGCCAGCGAGGCCTTGAGCTCGGCGGCCGAAGCCGCCTTGCCCGTCAGCTTCTCGACAATGGCGCCGGCCGTCTCCGAGGCCACCGCGCGGACGTGGCCCATGGCCTCGTCGCGGGCGACCTGGATGCGGCCTTCGGCGGCGCTGAGCTTTTCAGCCAGCACGGCCTCTTCCTTCGCCTGACGCTCGGCGGCCTCGGCCGAAGCCTTGGCCTTGGCGTCCGCCGCGGTCTTCTGGGCCTTGGCGCGAGCCTCGGCCACCTCAGCCGCGGCCGCGCGGGCCTGGACCTCGGCCTCGTCCTTCAGACGACGGGCGTCGGCGATGTCGCCGGCGATCTTGGCGCCGCGGGTCTCGATCGCGCCGCTGACCTTGGGCAGGAGCGCCTTGGACAGCACCGCGTAGAGGACGGCGAAGATGAGCAGCAGCCAGACGATCTGGCCGCCCCAGTGCTGGAACTGCAGCTGGGGAAGCCCGCCGCTTTCCTGCCCGTGGGGGGGCTCAGTCGACTCGACCGTGCCGTGATGTTCCGTCGCCATGGGCGAAGAAGCCTCTTAGGTTGGAGCATTTTCGAACGGGGAAAATGCTCGAAGAACGAGTCCGGGGCGCCGTTGGTCCGCGGAACTGGCCGCGAGACCGACCGCGCCCCAGGGTTTTACTTCGAGAACAGGATCAGGAAGGCGATGACCAGGGCGAAGATGCCCAGGGCTTCAGTCAGGGCCATGCCCAGGAACAGCATCGGACGCTCTTGAGCGGCCGCGGTCGGGTTGCGCAGGGCGCCTTGGAAGTAGTTGCCGAACATGATGCCCAGGCCGATGCCCGCGCCGATCATGCCGAGCATAGCCAGGCCGGCGCCGATGAACTTAGCGGCGGAAGCGTCCATGATTGAGACTCCTTGGGAAGTAGGGTGTTGGTTGAAAGACTAAAGGTTGATCAGTGGCTGTCGAGGTGCACGACGTCGTTCAGATAGACGCAGGTGAGCACCGCGAACACGAAGGCCTGAAGGAAGGCCACCATGAACTCTAGGGCCGTCAGGGCGACGACGGAGGTCAGCGACAGCAGGCCCACCAGCCAGTAGGCCGGGGCCATGGCCAGCAGGATGGCCACGAAGGTCGCGAAGATCTTCAGCACCACGTGGCCGCCCAGCATGTTGCCGAACAAACGGAGGGCCAGGGTGATCGGGCGGATCAGGAACGAGATGATCTCAATCGGCACCAGGATGATGTAGAGCACCGGCGGCACGCCCGACGGGGCGAACAGCTTGAAGAACTTGAAGCCGTTCTTGGCGAAGCCGACGCCGATGACCGTCAGGATGACCATCATGCCCAGGGTCAGGGTCACGGCCAGCTGCGAGGTCGCGGTGAAGCCCAGGAAGTTGCCGGTCCAGCCGAACAGCATGCCCTGCAGGTTGGCGAACAGCACGAAGGCGAACAGGGTGAAGACGAAGGGCAGGTACTTCTTGCCGTCGTGGCCGATGATCGAGCTGGTCAGGCCGTCGACGATTCCATAGAGCATCTCGCCCACGGTCTGCAGGCGGCCCGGGACCACCGCGCCCTTGCCGGCGAAGGCGTAGAAGGTGACGATCAGGAACGCCGACAGCAGCATGGCGGCGATCGAGTTGGTGATCGACAGGTCGATCGCGCCCAGGCCCGGGACAGTAAAGGACGGCAGCTCCACGATCTTCTGGATCATGAACTGGTGCATCGGGTCGATCGGCGTGGCCAAGGCCCTAGTCTCTCTTCTGCTTGGGGGCGGTAGACCCGCCTCCCGTGTCTCCGTCGGTTCCGTCCTCGGCGGACTTGGCCGACGCCTGCGCGCTCAGTTTTGTCGCCTTGCGGACGACGATGTAGATCGAAGACCCCATGCCGATCAGCAGACCGCCGACCATGCCCCAGGGCCTCGTGCCGACGTAGCGGTCGAGCAGCCAGCCGAAGCCGAGCCCCACCAGAACGCCCCCGATCAGATCCGCCAGAAGACGATAGCCGTCCTGGGACGATTTCTCGTGCTCGGCGCGCATCGGCTTTTCCGCCGCCTTTCGCGCCTCGAAAGCGGCGATCCGAGCGTCCAGGCTTTGCGGGGCCTTGTCGTTCGGTTCGTCGGCCTTGGGCATGGGAAGCGGTCAGGTCCGATAGCGCCCGCGGCCGCCTCAAAAGAGGCGGTTTTCCGGCCGGCTTGATCGCGGCGGAACCTATAGGGCGCGCTGCGGTGCGTCAAGGTTGGGCGGTATCCCATCAAGCGACGGTTTTATAACGGTTTTTCGAGATTTTAGAACCGCGCGCCGGAATCAGCGCGCCCTTACGTGATCGACGGAGGTTTCCAGGCGAGGGGTTCCGGCGCGGAACGAGGCGCTGTCGAGGCGCGGTCCACAGATTTCCCTCGCGTCGCCGGTCGCGCCAATCCTATGGTACCGCAACCATGACCGGACGCCTCGACGCGCCGGCGGGTTCATCGAGGGAAGAAACCAGTCATGATCCGCGTCACCCGCAGTCTGCTCGGCGCCGCGGCGCTGTGCGCGCTCCTCGCGCCCGCCGCCCTTCCGTCCAGCGCCCAGGCCGCCCCGGCCGCCAAGCCGCAGCCGGCCTACAGAAACTTCCGCGCCGCGATCTACATCGCCGTCAACAACGCCAAGGCGCTGGCCGACAAGGCGACCTTCGACCGCGAGTTCGAGCGCGCCAGTCGGCAGCTGCGCTTCGACAAGGTCTATCTGGAGGTCTATCGCGACAAGAACTTCGCCAGCGACGAGCAGATCGCGCGGGTCAAGGGCTGGTTCGAGGAACGCGGCGTCACGGTGGCCGGCGGGATCACCCTGGCGGCCGGCGGCGAGGGCGGCCAGTTCGGCACCTTCGACTACGAAAAGCCGGCCGACCGGGCCGAGTGCGAAAAGGCCGTGCGCCTGGCGGCCAAGCACTTCGACGAGGTGATCCTCGACGACTTTTTCTTCTACACCTCCAAGAGCCCGGCCGACATCGCCGCCAAGGGCGACCGCAGCTGGAGCCAGTACCGGCTGGAGACCATGCGCAAGGTCAGCCAGGACCTGGTGATCGGCCCGGCCAAGGCGGTCAATCCCAAGGTGCGGATGATCATCAAGTACCCCAACTGGTACGAGCACTTCCAGGGCACGGGCTACGACCTGGAGAAGCAGTCTCAGATGTTCGACGGCATCTACACCGGCACCGAGACCCGCGATCCGGTGGTCACCGACCAGTTGCTGCAGCAGTACGAGAGCTATTCGATCATCCGCTACTACGACAACATCCGGCCCACCGGCTCGAACGGCGGCAAGGGCAATGGCGGCGGCTGGGTCGACACCTTCTCGACCCTCTATGTCGACCGCTACGCCGAGCAGCTGTGGGACACCCTGCTGGCCAAGGCGCCGGAGATCACCCTGTTCAACTGGCGGCCGATGAATGAGGCCAAGGCCGTCGAGCCGGGCCAGCGCCCGTGGAAGGACAAGGCCACCAGCTTCGACTGGAAGGCCATGGTCGCCAGCTACAGGCCCTCGGGCCAGACGGGCGACCCGGGTCCGGGCTGGGGCCGCGCGGCGGGCTGGTCCCTGGAGAAGATCGACAAGGACCTGGGCCTTCTGGGCAATCCGATCGGGATCGCCAGCTACAAGCCCTACCAGTCGTCGGGCGAGGACTTCCTGCACAACTACCTGGGCAATGTCGGCATTCCGATCGAGCTGTCGCCCAACTTCCCGAAGGGCGCCGACGTCGCCTTGCTGACCCAGGCGGCGGCCAAGGACCCGAAGATCGTCGAGGAGATCAAGGGCAACCTGCTGGCCGGCAAGACGGTGTTCATCACCTCGGGCCTGCTCTCCGCCCTGCAAGGCAAGGGCATCGAGGACATCCTCGAGGTGCGCGACACCGGCCGCAAGGTGGCCCTGCACGACTTCCTCAACGGCTACGGGGCGGGCAACGGCGAGAGCCTGAACGACCGGGGACGCGATACTCCGCCGGTGCTGTTTCCGGAGCTGGCCTTCTACACCAACGACAGCTGGGGGATCATCCGCGGCGTGGCCAACGCCAAGGGCTTCCCGATCCTGCTGATGAACCGCTACGGCGGCGGGGTGCTCTATGTGATCACCATGCCGGAGAATCCGGGCGACCTCTACAACCTGCCCCAGGGCGTGACGACCGAGATCAAGCGCTACCTGCAGCGCGACTTCCCGGTGCGGCTGGACGCCCCGGACCGGGTCAGCCTGTTCGCCTACGACAACGGGACCTTCGTGGTGCAGTCGTTCCGCGACGACGACACGGCCGTGAACCTGTCGCTGCTGGGCGCGGGCGTGAAGCTGCGCGACATGACGACCGGCCAGCTGGTCACGGCCAGGCCGGCCGACGGCAAGGCGGACGCCTGGCGCCGCCAGGGCGTGCCGGTCCGCACCGAGTTCGCCGCCGCCGTCGCCCCGCACAGCTACACGGTCTACCGGATCGAGAAGTAGCGGTTGAGATTTCCCCGGCGCGACCATTCGCGCCGGGGATGATCCATTGCATTTCCGGGCGTTTTGGGGTCTTAGGAGCGCACTTTCCACCAACCAGAAGATTCATGTCGCACCTGAAGAACACCGGCTTCGCCGATCGCATCTCCGCCGCCGCCGAAGCCAAGAAGGCCATGCTGGCCAAGATGAAGGTGAAGCCGACCGTCCAGGACCCCAATTTCGAGCAGCGCCACGCCGAGCGCGAAGCCGAACTGGAACGGGTCCGCGCCGAGCGCGCCGCGATCAAGGAAGCCGCCCGCCAGGAAGCCTTGGCCAAGGAAGAGGCCGCCCTCGCCGAAAAGCGCGCTCAGCGCAAGGAGCGCAAGGCCCTGACCGCCGCCGAGCAGAAGGCCGCTCGCGACGCCAAGTACGCCGCCCGCAAGGCGCGCCAGAAGTAATCATCTGAACTACTCGCTCTATCGCGTGGTCCCGACCCCGTCCGAGGGGCGGGCCATGCGAAGGGCTTGAGCTCATGCACGTCGATTTCGCCCTGCTGGCCACGATGTTCGCCGTGGCGGCGATCGCCGGGGCGTTCGACGCCATCGCCGGCGGCGGCGGCCTGCTGACCGTCCCGGCCCTGCTGCTGACCGGCATGAACCCCGTCGCGGCGCTGGGCACCAACAAGCTGCAGGGCGCGGTCAGCGCCATCTCCTCCACCACCGCCTTCGCCCGTCGCGGCCTGATCGACTGGAAGACCGCCCTGCCGGTGGCCGGCGCGGCGGCGGTCGCTGGCCTGTGCGGCGCCCTGTGCGCCAGCCTGCTGTCACCGCGCGTCCTGGCGGCCCTGGTGCCGATCCTGCTGATCGTCATCGCCCTCTATTTCGGCTTTTCGAAAGGGCTGAAGGGCGAGGACGTCCATCCGCGCCTGACCCTGCCGGTGTTCGCCTTCTGCGTGACGCCGCTGATCGGCTTCTACGACGGGATCTTCGGCCCGGGGGCGGGGGCGTTCTACATGGTGGCCATCGTCACCCTGCTGGGCTACGGCGCGCTGAAGGCCACGGCCCACACCAAGCTGGCCAACGCCGCCTCGAACCTGGGCAGCCTGTCGCTGTTCATCCTGAAGGGCGTGGTGGTCTGGCCGATCGGCCTGGCCATGGCCGCCGGGGCGTTCCTCGGCGCGCAGGTCGGCTCGCGGCTGGCCATGCGGTTCGGCGCGCGGCTGATCCGGCCGCTGCTGGTGGTGATGTCGTGCGCCATGGCGGTGAAGCTGCTGAGCGATCCGGCCAATCCGCTCAGGCATGCGGTCGTCGGGCTATTTGGCGGCTAGCCCTTGCCCCCTACGGGTCGCTTCGCGACCGTCTTCCCCCACAGGGGGAAGAGCCTGCCGAGGCGGCTCCGCCCCTATGGGGGCGGACAGACCGCGAAGCGGTCAGGTGGGGCAGGTGGGTGAGCTACTGCGCCGCCACCAGCTGCTCGGCCGTCGACAGATCCACGCTGACCAGCTGGCTCACCCCGCGTTCGGCCATGGTCACCCCGAACAGGCGGTCCATCCGGCTCATGGTTACCGGATTGTGGGTGATGGCGATGAACCGCGTGCGGGTGCGGCGGCGCATCTCGTCCAGCATGTTGCAGTAGCGGTCGACATTCGCGTCATCCAGCGGGGCGTCGACTTCGTCCAGCACGCAGATCGGGGCCGGGTTGGCCAGGAAGACGCCGAAGATCAGAGCGCTGGCGGTCAGGGCCTGCTCGCCGCCGCTCATCAGGCTCATGCTGGCCATGCGCTTGCCGGGCGGGCAGGCGAAGATCTCCAGGCCCGCTTCCAGCGGATCGTCGCTCTCGATCAGCTTCAGCTCGGCCTGGCCGCCGCCGAACAGGGCCTGGAAGAGGGTCTGGAAGTTGGCGTTGATCACCTCGAAGGCCGCCAGCAGGCGCTCGCGCCCCTCGGCGTTCAGCTCCTCGATGCCGGCCCGCAGCTTGCCCACGGCGCCCGACAGGTCGGCCCGCTCGGTGCGCATGGTCTCCAGGCGAGCGGCGTATTCGTTGGCCTCCTCCTCGGCGCGCAGGTTCACCGGGCCGATGGCGTCGCGCTCTCTTTCGAGAGCAAAGAGGTGAGCTTCCACACCCGCGGCGTCCTTGGGCACGGCCACGGCCTCGCCGGCCACGTGGCGGCCCAGCTCCTCGGGCTCCATGCGGGCCTGCTCGCGGATGGCCCCCGCCACCTCGGCGAAGCGGTCGCGGGCGGCGTCCAGGGTGGCCACCAGGCCGGCGCGCTTCTCGCGGGCCTCCGAGGCGGCCTGTTCGGCGGCGCGGGCGGCGCGGTCGGCGTTGAGGCGAGCGGTCTCGGCGGCCTCCAGGGCGTCCGAGGCCTTGGCCCGGCGGTTCTCGGCGGCGGCGAACTGCTCGACGATGACCACCAGCTTTTCGGCCAGCACCGTCGGGGCCTCGCGGGCCGCCTCCAGGGCGGCGGCGGCCTTGACCCGGTCGGCCTCAAGACTGGTCTCGCGCTTGGCCGAGGCCTCGCGGCGCTTGGTCCAGTCGGCGTGGTCGCGCTCCAGGCTCTCCAGGCGGCGGGCCCGGCCGGCGGTCTCGCGGGTCTCCTGGTCCAGGGCCGAGCGGGCGGCGGCGGCGGCCTCGCGGGCGGCGGTCGCCGCCTGGCGGGCGGCGGCCAGCCGCGGGGCCAGGTCCTCGGCGCTCTCGACCCCGGCGCTCTCGGCGCGGACGGCGGCCAGGGCCGTGTCGGCCTCGACGCGCTCGGCCTCGAAGCGGGCGATGGTGTCGTCCAGCGACTGGGCGCGCGCCTCGCGCTGGGCCGCTTCGCGCTCGTAGCGGGCCACCTGCTCGCGGGCGCCGGTCAGCAGGCGCTCGGCGTCGGGCGGGCCACGGCGTCTATCCCGAAGGGTTTCTTCAGCGACCCGCAAGGCGTCGGCGGCGGTTTTCAGGGCGGCGGTGGCGGCCTCGGCGCGGGGCGCGACCTGGTCGATCTCAGCCTCGACCTCGGCCAGGCGGGTGCGTTGCTCCAGCCGCACGGCGGCCGGTTTGGGGGCGTCGGCGCGGGCCACGAAGCCGTCCCAGCGCCACAGGTCGCCTTCCTTGGACACCAGCCGCGCGCCCACGGGCAGGCCCTTGGCCAGGCGGTCGCCGTCGGCCCGCTCGACCACGGCCACGTGCGACAGGCGGGCGGCCAGTTCCGGCGGGGCCTTGATCAGCGGGGCCAGCGGCTGGGCGCCCTCGGGCCAGGTTACCGGCTTGGCCTCGGCGCCCGCCCAGAACGAGGCCGCGCGAGGATCCAGCGCGGCTTCCAGGTCGTCGCCCAGGGCGGCGGCCAGGGCGGCGCCGTAGCCCTTGTCGGGCGTCACCGCGTCCAGGGCTGGCGAGAAGCCGCTCTTGGCGCGCGGGGCGGTCAGCTGGGCCAGGCCCCGGGCCTCGGTGCGCAGCCGGCCCAGCTGGTCCTCGACCTTGCGGGCCAGGTCGCGGGCCTGGGCCTCGGCGGCGGCGGCCTTGACCCGCACGGCCTCGGCTTCCTCGAGGGCCTGCCGGGCTGACGCGAGACCCGCCTCGGCGTTGGCGAAGCGCTGGCGGGCCTCGGCGGCGGCCGGGTCGACCACCGGACCGACGGCGGCGCGCTCGGCCTTGGCCTGGTCCAGGGCGCGGACCGTGCGGGCCAGGCGACTCTCGGCCTCGGCCAGGCGCTGGGCGGCGGCGCGGGCCCGGGCGTCCTCGGCGGCGGCGCGGGCGGCCAGCTGCTCGACCTCGCCATCGGCCTTGGCGCGGGCGTCCTCGGCGGCCTTGGCGGCGGCGGCCAGTTCGGGGCCGCGGGCGGGGGCGGCGGCGATCAGGGCGCGCAGCTCGGCCAGTTCGGCGTCAGCCCGGGCCAGGGCCTGGACGGCGTCCTGCAGCCCTTGCGCCTCACGCGAGCGGTCGTCGTCGATGCGGGCCAGGTCGGCCGACAGCCGCTCGAACTCGGCCTGGGCGGCTTCGGCCTCGCGCTCGGCCCGGTCCTTCTGGATGGCCAGCTGGCCCAGGATGGCCTGGGCGATCGAGGCCTCCTCGCGCAGCGGCGGCATGGCCGTCTCGGCCGCCAGGATCGCGGTCTGGGAGGCGGCGGCGGCGCGGGCGGTCTCCTCGACGGCGCGAGCCGCCTCGGTGGCCTCGGCCTGGGTGCGGTTGAGGGTGTCGCGGGCCTCGGTCCAGCGGGTGTAGAGCACCGCGCCCTGCACGGCGCGGATCTCGGCCGACAGGCGCTTGTACTTCTCGGCCTGGCGGGCCTCGCGGCGCAGCCGGCCCAGGGCGGTCTCCAGCTCGCGGGCCACGTCCTCCAGCCGCGAGAGGTTGGCCTCGGCGGCCCGTAGCCGCAGCTCGGCCTCGTGGCGGCGGGTGTGCAGGCCCGAGACCCCGGCCGCCTCCTCCAGGATGCGGCGGCGGTTCTGCGGCTTGGCGCCGATCAGCTCGCTGATCTGGCCCTGGCGGACCAGGGCCGGCGAGTTGGCCCCGGTCGAGGCGTCGGCGAACAGCAGCTGGACGTCCCGCGCCCGGACCTCGCGGCCGTTGATGCGGTAGGTCGAGCCCTCGCCCCGGTCGATGCGGCGCACCACCTCCAGCGTCGGGTCGTCGTTGAACTGGGCCGGCGCCGTGCGGTCGGCGTTGTCGATGGTCAGGGTGACGTCGGCGTGGTTGCGGGCCGGGCGGTTGCCGCTGCCGGCGAAGATCACGTCGTCCATGCCGCCCGCGCGCATGGCTTTGGCCGAATTGGCGCCCATCACCCAGCGCAGGGCTTCCAGCAGGTTGGACTTGCCGCAGCCGTTGGGACCGACGATGCCCGTCAGGCCGGGCTCGATCCGGAACTCGGTCGGTTCGACGAAGGACTTGAATCCCGAAAGGCGCAGGCGCTGGAATTGCACGGCGCGCGCCCGCCCCTCAGCCCTTGCCGGGCTTGTTCTGGGCCGCCTTGGCGATCGCGGCGGCCAGGACTTCGATCGGCTGGCCGCCCTGGAACCTCTCGCCGTTGACGAAGAAGGTCGGGGTCGCCTCGATCTTGTCGCGTTCGGCCGCCTTCTCGACCCGGGCGTTGACGGCGTCCAGCGCCGCCTTGTCCTGCAGGGCGGCGGTGAACTGGGCCTCGGTCAGGCCGAAGCTCGTGCCGATCTTCAGCAGGCCGCCCCACAGGTCCTGGCTCTCGAAGATGGCGTCCTGCTGCTTGAAGATCGCGTCGATCACCTGGAAGTACCGGGCCGGCCCCACGCGCCGGGCCAGCAGGTAGCCGGCGGCGGCGAACTGGTAGGGCTGGGTCAGGAACTCGCGGAACACATAGCGGACCTTGCCGGTGTCGATGAACTGGGTCTTGAAGACCGGGAACACCTCGTTGTTCCAGTGGGCGCAGTGGGTGCAGGACAGCGAGGCGTACTCCACCACCTGCACCTTGGCCTTGGGCGAGCCCAGGACCATGTCGCCCTCGGCCGCCGGCAGCGGCGCGGCGCGCGCGATCGCCGGCGCCGCGGCCAGCGCCAAGCCCGTTCCGATCAAGGCGCGGCGGTCGAGGATCATTTCGCGGCCGCCTCGGCCGCGGCGATGGCGGCGTCCAGCTGGGCCATCGACTGCTCGCCGCCGTCGTCGCCGCCGGCCTTCTTGCCGTTGATGATGAAGGTGGGAGTGCCGGTGATCTTGGCGTCGGCCTGGTACTTCTCGACCCGGCTGTTCAGGGCCTTGAGGTTCTTCTCGTTGGTGACGCAGCTGGTGAACTGGGCCTCGTCCATGCCGGCAGACTGGGCGATGCGCAGCAGCACGCCGCGATAGTCGCCGGTGGTGAACATCTCTTCCTGCGAATGGTAGACGGAGTCGAGCACCGAGAAATACTTGTCCTTGCCGGCGCAGCGGGCCATCAGGAACGAGGCCGAGGCCACCTGCACGGGCTCGGTCAGGAACTCGCGGTAGACGTAGTGCACCCGGCCGGTGTCGATGTACTTCTTCTTGAAGTCGGGGAAGACCTCGTTGTTCCAGCGGCCGCAGTGAATGCACGAGGCCGAGGCGTACTCGACGACCGTGACCTTGGCGTTGGGGTTGCCCAGCGACATGTCGTCGGCGGACACCGACTCCTTCTTGTCGCAGCCGGCGAGCGCGACGCCCAGAGAGGCGGTGAGGGCGACGGCGGTCAGGAGCCGGCGGGTCAGCGGACGCATGTGATCTTCCCTGGAAGAGGCGTGAACAGTGAAGTTAAGCGCGATTCTTTAGTCGCGTGAAAAGGGCGCGGATAAGGCGTCGCATCAGCCTATCGAACGTGCGGTTGTCAATCCAGAGACGCCGCTTAGCGCGGATCGCGCAGCACGCCGCGGCCCAGCTTCAGCAAGGCGTCCTTCAGGCCGCCTTCCGGCTGGGCGGCCAGGCTGTCGGCCAGGTCGCGCTCCTGGGCGGCGTCCAGCGGCGGCTTGCGGCGGGACCGGACGGGGACGGGCGCGGCCGGGGCCTTCACCGGGCCCTGGACGATGCGCAGCTTGGTCACCGCGCCCTTGCCCAGCAGCAGGTCCAGACGCTGGGTGATTTGCGGGGCCTGGTGCTGGATCAGCGAGGCCACCGGCCCGTCGACCCGCAGCTCCAGCGTGCCGCCCTCGCCGGTGCGGCTCTTGATCACCCGGACGGGCTCGGTGCGGCGGGCCAGGGTCTCGCCGACGATCTCGCGCCAGCGGGCCTGCAGCATGGCCGGACCCTGGCCGAACTTCTCGTCCAGCTTCTTGATCAGCGGGGCCAGCGACTTGCCGGCGGGGGGCGGCGGTCGGACCTGCGGACGCGTGCGGCGGCGCTTGAGGATCTCGAGGGCTTCTTCCGCGGTGGGCAGGGGGCGACGGCGCATGGCGGGAGGTTAGCAGAGGTGCGGGCCTGTGATGATCAAAAAGGGCGTCATCCCGGCAGCCTCGAAGAGGCGGTCCGGGATCCAGGGGACTGGGCTGGCGCTTTGCGGTTCGCCTGGGTCCCGAACAAGCGCCGCGCGCTTTCCGGGATGACACCTGAAAGGGGGCTCCCCCTGTTCTCCAGGATTTGCCATAGCTCTCCCATGCTCGACATCCCCGCCCTCCGCGCCGCCCTGCTGGCCTGGTACGACGCCCAGGCGCGGGATCTGCCCTGGCGCACCGGGCCGGCGGCCGGCAAGGCGGGGCGGCGGTCCGACCCCTACCGGGTCTGGCTGTCGGAGGTGATGCTGCAGCAGACCACCGTGCCGCACGCCACGCCCTATTTCCTCGGCTTCACCCAGCGCTGGCCGACCGTCCGCGACCTGGCGGCGGTGGACGACGGCGAGCTGATGGCCGCCTGGGCGGGGCTGGGCTACTATGCCCGGGCCCGCAACCTGCTGGCTTGCGCCCGGGCCGTGGCGGCCGACCACGGCGGAGTGTTTCCCGACACCGAGGAGGGCTTGCGGGCCCTGCCGGGCGTGGGAGCCTACACCGCCGCCGCCGTGGCTGCCATCGCCTTCGACCGACCGGCCAACGTCGTCGACGGCAATGTCGAGCGGGTGATGGCCCGGCTATTCGCGGTCGAGGATCCCGTGCCGGACGCCAAGCCGGAGCTGAAGCGCCTGGCCGGCGACCTGGTCACGGCCGAACGCCCCGGCGACTGGGCCCAGGCGCTGATGGACCTGGGGGCCACGATCTGCCGGCCCAAGGGTCCGCTGTGCGACCGTTGTCCGATCCAGCCATGGTGCGAAGGCTCCAAGACCGGCGCCCCGGAGACCTATCCGCGCAAGACCCGAAAGGCCGACCGGCCTCGGCGGTTCGGGGTGGCCTACGTCCTGACGCGCGGCGACGCCACGGCCCTGGTCCGTCGTCCGCCCAAGGGCCTGCTGGGCGGCATGCTGGGCCTGCCGACCAGCGACTGGCGCGATCATCCGTGGGCGGACATAGAGGCCGCCGAGGCCGCGCCGACGGCCGGCGCCTGGCGCGACTTCGGCGCGGTCGAGCACGTTTTCACCCACTTCGCCCTGACCCTGCGGGTGTTGCGCGCCGAGAGCAACGGCGAGGGGGACTTCGTCTGGACGGGGCCGGAAGGGTTGGGCGCGCTGCCGAGCGTGTTCCTCAAAGCCGCGAGGGCCGGGCGGGAGCGGTTGGTCTAACCAGGAAACCGCTCATCCCGGCATTCGCCGGGACGAGCGGAATTGGAGCTAGTTCATTCCCGCCCGCACCTGCGACCGCAGGACGTCGATCGGGGCTAGGCCCTTGTCGGTCTTGAAGTGCCAGTAGGTCCAGCCGTTGCAGGCCGGGGCCGACTGCACCAGGGCGCCGACCTTGTGGATCGAGCCCGACAGGTCGCCGACGCTGATCGAGCCGTCCGGCCGGACCTTGGCCGCGTGGGCGCCCTTGGCGCAGTAGAGGGTGTCGCCCGGATTGAGCAGGCCGGCCTCGACGATCGTGCCGAACGGCACGCGCGGTTCGGCCCGCTTGCTGCCCATGACGTCCAGGTCCTGCGGCGCGATCGGCGTGACCTTGGCGATGCGTTCCTTGGCGTGGGCGATGTATTCGGCCTCGCGCTCGATGCCGACGAACCGGCGGCCCAGCCGCTTGGCGGCCGCGCCGGTGGTGCCCACGCCGAAGAACGGGTCCAGGATCACGTCGCCCGGCTTGGTGGTCGACAGGATCACCCGGTAGAGCAGGGCTTCCGGCTTCTGGGTCGGATGGGCCTTGTTCCCGTCGGCGCCCTTGATGCGCTCCTCGCCGGTGCACAGCGGCAGGGTCCAGTCCGAGCGCATCTGCACTTCGTCATTGGCCATCTTCAGGGCGTCGTAGTTGAAGGTGTAGCGCTTGGCGCCCTGGCTCTTGGAGGCCCAGATCAGGGTCTCGTGGGCGTTGGCGAAGCGGGTGCCCTTGAAGTTGGGCATGGGGTTGGACTTGCGCCAGATCACGTCGTTGAGGATCCAGAAGCCCAGGTCCTGCACGGCCACGCCGACGCGGAAGATGTTGTGGTAGCTGCCGATCACCCAGATCGCGCCGTCGTCCTTCAGCACCCGCCGGGCGGCCTTCAGCCACTCGCGGGTGAACTTGTCGTAGGCGGCGAAGCTTTCGAACTGGTCCCAGTGGTCGTCGACCGCGTCGACCTTGGAATTGTCGGGCCGCAGCAGATCGCCGCCCAGCTGTAGGTTATAGGGCGGATCGGCGAAGATCAGGTCCACGGACTTCTCGGGCAGGGCGTTCATCGCCTCGATGCAGTCGCCCTGGATGATGGTTTCAGGCCCGAAGGACATGTCCGCTTCCCGTCAAAAACACTGAGCGGAATCATGAGTCTTGATGGTTACGCCGGAGTGAACGGGCATGGTTACCGGCCTGTTAACCCTGCATCGCGGCGCGCTCTGAGTCCGATCGGACTCAGAAAAGTCAGCCATGTCAGCTGGATGCTTGATGTTCTCGTATTGTTCTGAAATGCTGGCGGCCTGATTTTCACGCCTGTTTTCCGGGGAGCCATGGCCGTCATTCGCGGACTGATCGCCGCCAGCCTGGACGGCTATGTCGCCGATCCCGACGGGAGCGTCGAAGCGCTGGCGCCGTTCGGGTCGGTCGACCACGGCTACCAGCGGTTCATCGACCAGGTCGGGACGGTGGTGATGGGCCGGCGCACCTACGACCTGATCCCCAGCCTGGGGATCGGCTGGCCCTATGCCGGCAAGCGCGCCCTGGTGCTGACTTCCGGACGCGGCGCCAGCGTGCGCGAGAAGACCCGGTTCTGGACGGACGGCCTGCCGGCCCTGGTCGACCACCTGCGCGGCCTCGACGACGGCGACGTCTGGGTGGTCGGCGGCGGCCGGCTGATGGCGGGCATGATCGAGGTCGGGGCGCTGGACAGGCTGGAGCTGCTGGTCGCGCCGGTGCTGCTGGGCGAGGGGCGGTCGCTGTTTCCACGATCGTCGCGCGGCCTGCGCGACATGCGCCTGAACGGCGTCGAGGCGCTGGAACGCGGGGTGGTGCTGCTGGACTACGCCCTAGGCGCCGAGGTCGTCGTCAAGCGCGGCCGCCGCAAGGTCGTCCAGGTCGCCTAGCGCCAGCTCGCCCGCCCTCAGCTCGCCCGCCCTCAGCTCGCCTGAAAGCGCCAGCTTGACCGGCGCCCAGCCCATCCGGTGGATCGGCGAGGGGCCCAGCCTGCGCAGGCCTTCGACATGGACGGCGGCGTGATAGCCCTTGTGGCCGGCGAAGCCGTAGCCGGGATAGACCGCGTCCATCTCGACCATGATCCGGTCGCGGGCCTCCTTGGCCAGGATGGAGGCCGCGGCGATCGAGCACGACAGGCTGTCGCCCTTGACCACCGTCTTGACCCCGCAGGGCAGCTTGAAGGCGTAGTTGCCGTCGACCAGGGCCATGGCCGGCCGGACGGACAGGCCCTCGACGGCCCGACGCATCGCCAGGCCGGCGGCATGCAGGATGTTGAGTTCCGCGATCTCCTCGACGCTGGCCAAGCCCACGCACCAGGCGACCGCGACCTGCTTGATCTCGATCTCCAGGGCGGCGCGCGCCTTGGCGGTCAGCTTCTTGGAGTCGTCGAGGCCCTTGGGGATGCGCGTCGGGTCCAGGATCACCGCCGCGGCGCTGACCGGCCCGGCCCACGGCCCGCGCCCGGCCTCGTCCACGCCGCAGACATGGCCGGGGCCGCAGGCGGCTTCCAGCATCATGTCGGGACCCGTGCGGGCAAGGGCGGGGGACTTGGGCACGGGAGGGCTCATAATCCGTTTCGAGGGACCGGGGGAAGACCGTGCGTGCGCACCAACCGCGCGAAACGGCCGTCCGACAGCCGCAGGCGGGTCCAGTCCATTCGGCCCGGACGGATCGGCACGGCGTTGGAGCCGTTGGGACCGGTCTCGACCGTCAGGGCGGGCGCCAGGGGCTCGTACCAGCCGGCCTCGCCCAAACCCGCTTCGGCCGCGACGATCGCGGCGCTGGCGTAGCGCCACAGCGACGCGCCGATCAGGTCTTCCTTCGGCAGGCCCCATTCGCGGCCGCGGGACGGCGAGGCGGCCAGCAGGCGGTGCGACAGGTCGCAGATCAGGTGGACCCGTTCGGACGAGCTTTCGACCAGGTCGAGCAGGGCGCGGTCGGCGTCGGATCCGGGGCGGGCGGCCAGCAGGTCGGCCAGGCGCCCGGCTTCGCGCGGCGACGGGACCTGGGCGCCGCTCTCCCAGCGCGAGACGGTGGCCTGGGAGACGCCGAGGACCTCGGCGGCGTGGGCCTGCTTGACCCGCCGCGCCACCCGCCAGGCGCGCAGCGAGCGGCCCAGGGCGTGAGGCGGTGTCGGCATGTCCGAGATCGGGGCGTCCATGGCCGCAGAATAACTTATGCGTTCGCCGCGCCAACCGGGGATGCGATCAGGCGGTCCCGTGAACGGAGGCTGTCCATGCGCGTGTTGTTGACCGGATCCTCGGGCTGGCTTGGGCGGACCCTGGGGCCGGCCCTGCGCGCCGCCGGCCATGCGGTGACCGGGCTGGACGTCGTCCCGTCGCCCGAGACGGCGGTGGTCGGATCGGTCGCTGATCGCGCCCTGGTCCGCCAGGTCCTGGGCGACCACGCGATCGAGGCGGTGATCCATTCCGCAGCCCTGCACAAGCCCGACATCGAACGCTTCGACCGCCAGGCCTTCGTGGACGTCAACGTCACCGGCACGCTAAACCTGCTGGAGGAGGCGGTCGCCCAGGGCGTGGGGCGCTTCGTCTTCACCTCGACCACCTCGCTGATGATCTGCGAGCGGATCCGGGCCGGGGCGGCGGGTGGGGCGCGGGCGGCCGAGTGGCTGACCGAGGACAGTCCCGTCCAGCCGCGCAACATCTACGGGATCACCAAGCTGGCGGCCGAGCAACTGTGCCGGCTGGTCCACCGCGAGCACGGCCTGCCGGTGGTGGTCCTGCGCACCAGCCGGTTCTTTCCCGAGGCCGATGACATGGCCCACGCCATCGTCCAGTCCGACGAGAACACCAAGGCCAACGAGCTGCTGTTTCGCCGCCTGACCGTCGAGGACGCCGCGCGGGCCCATCTGCTGGCCCTGGAGCGCGCCCCGGACCTGGGTTTCGACCTGTTCATCGTCTCGGCCCCGCCGCCGTTCTCGCGCTCCGACGCCGAGGCGCTGATCGCCGACGCGCCCGACGTCGTGGCCCGCTGCTTCCCGGGCTACCCAGAGCTCTACGCCCGGCGCGGCTGGACGATGTTCGACAGCATCGACCGGGTCTACGACCCCTCCCGGGCCGCGGCGCGGCTGGGCTTCGTCTGCCGCACGGGCTTCGCCCAGGTGCTCGAGGCGCTGGCGGCGGAGACCTCCGGCCAGCTCACCGCGTCGCTCTAGAAGATTACGTGCGTAATAAATCCACTTGACCGCTAAGGTGTCGCGAGATCCGCGCCGCCGCCGAGAATCGTCCGGGCGTCGCCGTCGTCTTCCCGACCGAGACGCTGCGCCTGGACGACGGCTGGCGGCGACTGGGCGAGCCCTGGGGCGCGCCTACAGCGCGGCGTTGACGACGGGCGGGGCGTGGCCGCGCAGGCCCCGGGCGTCGAGATAGTCGAGCAGGGCGGCGGGCCGGTTGGTCTGGATGACGCTGACGCCGTCGCCGATCAGTCGCGCCCAGGTCCGTCGCCCGTCGGCCGCCGCGCCGCCGGCTCGCACCCGCGTCCAGAACCCCTTCAGGCCCTTGCCGGCCAGGGCGTTGCTCCACAGCCGCACCCGCGCCAGCCGCGCCGCGGCCCGCACGGCCTTGAACTCCGAGCGCCGCAGGTCGCACAGCTCGATCGCCGGGATGCGGTTCTCGGCCAGCACCTGCAGGGCGGTGATCCCGGCCGGATCGCCCAGGGCGCGCCCGTTGACGGCGCCGACCATCGGCATGAAGGCCAGGCCGCTGTAGGGCGGCAGGTCGGCCATCGGGGCCGCGCCCGCCTCGGCCCGGGCCTTGACCAGGACCTGACCGGCGGCCCCGCTGGCCAGGACCACCTGGGCCACCGGCTCGGCGATCGGCTCCTTGACGTCGAGATTGACCAGGATGCGGCCCTGGGCCCGCGCCAGATATTCCCCCAGGGTCGGCGGGGCCTCGGCCGGGCCGCCGTTCGGGGACCTCAGGCGCAGCGCCTTGACCTCCCGCAGGCTCATCTCGGAAACCCGGCCATGGCCGTTGGTGGTGCGGTCGACGGTCGGGTCGTGCATGACCACCAGCGCACCGTCGACGGTGCGGCGAATGTCGATCTCGACCATGTCGACGCCCAGGGCCACGCAGCGGTCCAGCGCCGCCAGCGAGTTTTCCGGCAGGGCCGCCGTCATCCCGCGCGAGGGCGCCGGCGCATGGCAGGCCCGGTGCGCCACCACCAGCACGCCGTCGGCCCAGTCGTAGAGCCGGCCCCGCAGGTCGGGCCCCCGCGGCTCCGCCGAGGGTTCGGCGAACGCCGGCCCGGCGCCGACCACGACCATCGCCGTGAGCGCCGCGAGGCGTCTGGAAGGGATTCGAGCGGGGCGCATGGTGAAGCTCTCCACTGCGCCTGATTGCCCGATTCTCGCAACAGTAGAGCGTCAGAGGGCCGACAGGATCATGACGAGAGCCCGGAAAAGGGGCTACCGCGCCAGCTTGCGGCAGGCCTCGTGCCGGAAACAGGTCGTCAGGTGGTCGTTGACCAGGCCCGTGGCCTGCATGAAGGCGTAGACGATCACCGGGCCGCAGTATTTGAAGCCCTTGGCCTTGAGCATCCTGGCCATGTCGACGGCCAGGGGCGTCTGGGCCGGGACGTCGCCGCCGACCCAGTGGTTCTGGACCGGCTTGCCCCCGGTCATGCCCCACAGCAGCGTGGCGAAGTCCTCGCCCCGCTCGCGCATGTCGCAATAGATCCGGGCGCCCGAGATCGCCGCGTCGATCTTGCCGTTCGAGCGGATGATGCCGGCGTCGGCCATCAGCCGGGCGCGGTCGGCGTCGCCGAACCTGGCCACCTTGTCGGGATCGAAATTGGCGAAGGCGGCGCGGAAGGCCTCGCGCTTGCGCAGGATGGTGATCCACGACAACCCGGCCTGGAACCCGTCCAGCACCAGCTTTTCCCACAGGGCGCGGGAGTCGTACTCCGGCACGCCCCATTCGGTGTCGTGATAAGCCTCGTAGAACGGGTCGCCGTTCATGCCGCGCCAGGTGCAGCGTTGGATCTCGGTCATGGGTGGGAGCTTGGCCGAGGTTTCCGGGAATTTCCAGAACTTTTCGTGAACGCGCGCTCGCGCTTCGAGCTTAGGAAGCAGGTTCCGGCGCCGGAACCCAGTCCGGCCAGTCCACCGTCACCGCCCGTCCGTCGACCGTCAGGTCCGCGCCGTCGATGCGGTCCAGGCGTAGCAGGGCCATGGCCCGACCGTCGCGGCCCGACAGCACCTCGCCTGCCCGAAGCTCGCCGGCCAGCACCTCGGTCCCGACGGCGGGGGCGGGGCCGTCGAAGGCGATCGGCAGCATGCGGTTCTTGATCGTCCCGCGCCGCTTCATGCGGCTGGTCGTCTCCTGGCCGACGAAGCAGCCCTTCTTGAAGTCGATGCCGTTCAGTAGGTCGAAATTGGCCTCGATCGGATAGGTCCTGTCGGTCCCCCAGTCGGCGGGGCCGGGAACGCCCAGGGCCAGGCGATGGGCGTCGTAGTCGTCCTCCGTGGCGTTAGTGTTCAGGGTGTCGCCATAGAAGCGCCAGCCGAGCGCCGGAAGGCGCGGATCGGCGGGATATCCGTCGATCGCGTCCGGCTCAAAGCCGAACAGGGCGTAGACCTTCAGGTCGCTGGCCTTCAGCTCGACCTTGGCCCGCAGCTTGTATAGGGCTAGGCGCGCCAGTACGGCGTCGCGATGCTCGGCCGCGACGTCCAGCAGCACGGTCTCGCCGGCGGCGGCGACGAAGAGGTCGTGGAGCAGCCGCCCCTGCGGGGTCAGCAGGCCCGCGAAGCGCAGTTCTCCCGGCTCGACTGTCTGGGTCAGCAGGCCGTTGAGGAAGCTCGCGGCGTCGGGGCCGGAGGCGACGATGACGGCGCGGCTGGAAAGGAGCGCGATGCTAGGCTTGGTCATGCCTGCACATGTGGCGCTAAGGACGCACGCGCGCCAGTCCTTAACGAATAGAAAGCTGAGCCGTTATCGAGGGATGCGCCGACTCGCCGGTGGCCCTATACAAGGACGGATGACACAGCGGGCCTTCCCGATTCTCTTCATCACCGCCACGCGGATCGGCGACGCCGTGCTGTCGTCCGGCCTGATCAAGTTTCTCGCCGACCAGATCCCCAACGCCCGCTTCACCATCGTCTCCGGACCGCTGGCCGCGCCGCTGTTCGCCCATGTGCCCGGCCTGGACCGGGTGATCGTCATGGAGAAGGGCAAGGGCAAGGGCCACTGGTTCAAGCTGTGGAACCAGGTGCGCCACAGGAAGTGGGGCCTGGTCGTCGACTTGCGCGGATCCGGTACGGCCTATTTCCTGCGCCGCGAGAAACGCGCCGTCTGGAAACGCAACACCGGCGAGCCGATCCACAAGGTGGTCGAGGCCGCCAAGGTGTTGAAGCTGGAGGGCGATCCGCCGGCCCCGCACCTCTACATCACGCCCGAGGTCCAGGCCTTGGCCGACCAGCTGCTGGCGCCCCGCCCGGGTGAGCCGGCCGGCCCAATCCTGGCTGTCGGCCCGGCCTCCAACTGGGTGGGCAAGATCTGGCCGATCGAGCGTTTCGCCCAGACCGCCCAGCAGCTGCTGGCCCCCGGCGGTCCGCTGGCGGGCGGGCGGCTGATGATCCTGGGCGGGCCCGGCGACGAGCGGATGGTCGAGGAGCTGCGCATGGCCTCGGCCCGCGGCCGCTATGTCGACCTGACCGGCAAGGTGGACCTCCTGACCGCCTATGCGGCCCTGAAGCGCGCCGACCTGTTCATCGGCAACGACAGCGGTCTGATGCACATCGCCGCCGCGGCGGGCGTTCCGACGATCGGCCTGTTCGGTCCCTCCGACGAGCGCCGCTACGGCCCGTGGGGCCCGCTGACTAAGGCCGTGCGCGGCCCGCGCTCGTTCGACCAGTTCCTGGCCGTCGACCCGGACCTGTCCCAGGCCATCCGCCACATGAGCGACCTGCCGGTGGCCACGGTGGTGCGAGCCGCCAAGGCGCTGCTGGCCGAGGTGAAGGCGGCGGCGGTCGAGGCCGCGCCGGAGGCCCTGGTCGAGACGAATGCGCCGGAACCGACCGTCGAGGACGCGGCGGCGACGCCGGAGCTGCAGGCGGTGGTGGAGGACGTAGCGCAGGACGCCGCCCACGGGTCGGTCGAAACCTCGACTTCCGAGGATGCGATCGAGGCGGATCGCACCTAGGACGTCGTTGGCGTCTTTGCTTTTTGATCCGCTCACCCCGGCGAACGCCGGGATGAGCGGAGTGATCACAGCCTCGCCAGCCCGTCCATGATCGCCGTCAGGGCCAGCACGGTCTGTCCCTCCATGGCGCTGTGGCCGGCGTTGGTGCGCACGTAGGTCGCCGGCGTCGCACCCGCCGTTTCCAGCGCCGCGACCAGCCGCGAGGCCTGGGTCAGCGGGCAGACCTGGTCGAAGCGGCCGTGGACGATGTGGATCGGCAGCCGCGCGATCCGCTCGACGTTGCGGACGATGTAGTCCGGCTCCAGGAACAGGTTGTTGGCGAAGAAGTGGGCTTCGATCTGGGCGAAGCACAGGGCGAAGTCGGCCTCGCCGAACTTTCCCGGGTCGCCCGTCTCGGGGATCATGTTCGAGATCGCCCCCTCCCAGACCGACCAGGCCACGGCCGCGCGCAGCTGGGCCTGTCGTCCCGCGTCATCGCCGGGCTTGGCGTCGAAGATCGCCTTGTACGCCCCCATCATGTCGCCGCGCTGCTCGGGCGGGATCTGCTCGACGAAGGCCTTCCACTCGTCGGGATAGGTCACATAGGCGCCCGGCTCGGTCAGGGCGTAGGGCGTGTCGGCGAACGCCGCCGCATTGCCCTGGTACATGTAGAGCAGGTCCTCGCGCGTCCCCAGGAAGATGCCGCGCAGGATCAGCGAGGCCACGTGCTCGGGATGGCGGATGGCGTAGACCAGGGCCAGGGTGCTGCCCCAGCTGCCGCCGAACACGTGCATCGGCCCGGTGATGTCCAGGGCGTCGCGCAGGCGGTTGATGTCGGCCACCAGGTGGTCGGTGTCGTTGCGGACCAGGGCGACGGCCGGTCCGTGCGAGGCCACGGTCGGCGTGCTCTTGCCGCAGCCGCGCTGGTCGAACAGGATCACGCGGTAGCGGGCCGGATCGAAGAACCGCGACATCACTGGCGCGCAGGCCCCGCCCGGCCCGCCGTGCAGGAACATCACTGGCTCGCCCTTCGGATTGCCGTATTCCTCCCAGTAGAGCGTGTGGTCGGGCGCCTGGTCGACCCGCAGCATGCCGGTGCGGTTGGGCGCGGCTTGCGGATACTTCCACTCGTCCGTGACCTTGCTGGCGGCCTGAAGTTGGGAAAAGTCCATCGGGGCCTCGTCGCGCTTGAGGAAGACGACGGGGAGGTGCGCCCGTCGCGCGCGGCGGTCAATGTCGGAAGCGGGCGATATTTGCTTGCGGCGGTGGGGGCGGGCTCCTAGACCGCCTCCAGCCTTCCCGAAATCCTGGCAGGAGCCGCCCCATGACCCAGACCTTCGACCTGATCGTGCGCGGCGGCGAGGTGGTCAATCACGCGGGACGCGGCTTCACCGACATCGGAGTGCGGAACGGCAAGATCGTCGCGATCGGCGACCTTTCCCAGGCCAGCGCCGGCGAGATCTTCGATGCAACCGGCCTGACCGTCCTGCCGGGCGTGATCGACAGCCAGGTCCACTTCCGCGAGCCGGGCCTGGAGTGGAAGGAAGACCTGGAGAGCGGCTCGCGCGGCGCTGCCCTGGGCGGGGTGGTCGCGGTGTTCGAGATGCCCAACACCGAGCCGACCACCACCGACCCCGACGCCCTGGCCGACAAGCTGGCCCGCGCCAGGGGCCGCATGCACACCGACCACGCCTTCTATGTCGGCGGCACCCACGAGAACGCCACCTTCCTGGGCGAGCTGGAGCGCCTGCCGGGCTGCTGCGGCATCAAGGTGTTCATGGGCGCCTCGACCGGCACCCTGCTGGTCCAGGATGACGAGGGCGTCGAGAACGTGCTGCGGCATGTGAACCGCCGCGCCGCCTTCCACTCCGAGGACGAATACCGCCTGGCCGAGCGCCGCAGCCTGGCCCGGCCCGGCGACTGGACCAGCCACCCGGAGGTCCGCGACGCCCAGGCGGCGATGCAGTCGACCGAGCGCCTGGTCCGCATCGCCAAGTCGCTGGGCAAGCGCATCCACGTGCTGCACGTGACTACCCATCAGGAGATCGACTTCCTGGCCAAGCACAAGGACGTGGCCAGCGTGGAGGTCACGCCCCAGCACCTGACCCTGGTGGCGCCGGAGGCCTATGAGCGGCTGAAGGGCTTCGCCCAGATGAACCCGCCGATCCGCTCGGCCGAACACGTGGCCGGGGTCTGGCGCGGGATCGAGACCGGCATCGCCGACGTGCTGGGCTCCGACCACGCCCCCCACACCCGCGAGGAGAAGGCCCGGCCCTATCCGGCCTCGCCGTCGGGCATGCCCGGCGTCCAGACCCTGGTGCCGATCATGCTGACCCACGTGGTGGACGGCCGGCTGAGCCTGGAGCGCTTCGTCGACCTGACCAGCCATGGCGTCAACCGGATCTTCGGCCTGGCCGACAAGGGCCGCATCGCCGAGGGTTTCGACGCCGACTTCACCATCGTCGACCTGAAGGCCCGGCGGACCATCACCCACGACTGGATGGCCACCCGCTCGGGCTGGACCCCGTTCGACGGCTTCGAGGCCAAGGCCTGGCCGGTGGCGACCATCGTGCGCGGGACCGTAGTGATGCGCGACGACGAGATCGTGGCGGAAGGGACGGGGGCCCCGGTGCGGTTCTTGGAGACGCTGGCGGGGTAGGCCTGCCTGCTTGCCCCCACCTGGCGGCTGCGCCGCCTGTCCGCCCCCATAGGGGGCGGAGCCTTCGCGCTTGAGGCTCTTCCCCCTCTGGGGGAAGACGGTCGCGAAGCGACCCGTAGGGGGCAGGTGTTCACCCCTCTCGACTTTCTTCACCACACCCTGTCGAATTCCGCCCGCCTCGCGCGTCTTCCTGCGAGGGCGCGCGCCGTGCGCCGACGGAGGGTTCGATGAAGTACCTGCTGATGATCTATTCCAGCGAGGCCGAGTGGGCGCGGCCGGAGACCGAGGCCGTCAAGGCGGGCGTCATCGCCGCGCACGAGGCGCTGCAGGACGAGCTGCGGGCCAGCGGCATGGCCTGGCTGGGCGCGCGGCTGGCCGACACCCCGTCGGCCCGCACCATCGCCCAGACCGCCAGGGGCCGGGTGGTCCATGACGGGCCGTTCGCCGAGACCAAGGAGCAACTGGCCGGCTTCTATCTGGTCGAGGCGCCGGACATGGCGGCCGCCGAGGCCTGGGCGCAGAAGATCCCGCAGATCCAGGGCGGCAAGGTCGAGGTCCGGGCCATCGTGCACAATCCGACGTGAAAACTCGTGGGCCGACGTGAAAACTTGCCGGCGGATGTCGAGTCCGGCCAGGCTGCCCCGTCTCTGATCCGAGACCGGGCCGCCCCCTGCCGGCCCGGCTGTCGAGGAGGACCTATCCATGCAATACGCCCTGCTGATCTATGAAGACGAGACCGTCTATCGCGACGAGAACGGCCGCGCCTGGCGGGAGATCATCGCCCAACACGAGGCCTTCGCCGCCGAACTGGCCGAGAAGGGCCTGATCCGCGGCGGGGCCGGTCTGAAGACCGCCAACACCGCCACCACCGTGCGCCGCGGCGCCGGCCAGTGCGGCCTGCACGACGGGCCGTTCGCCGAGAGCAAGGAGCAGCTGGGCGGCTTCTATCTGATCGAGGTCCCCGACCTGGACGCCGCCCTGGCCTGGGCCCGCAAGCTGCCGATGGCGGGCGACGGCTCGGTCGAGGTCCGGCCGGTGATCGACGGAACCACCTGACCGTCATGGCCAGGAGCCTTCTCGACCAGGCGGCGCGGACGCACGGCGGGCGGGTGATCGCCGCCTTGGCCGCCAAATTCCGCGACCTGGACCTGGCCGAGGAGGCCTTCGCCGAGGCCTGCCTGAACGCCGCCCAGGCCTGGCCGGCATTTGGCGCCGAAGGGGGCGGCGAGCCACGCGACCCGGCCGCCTGGCTCTACAGCGTCGCCCAGCGGCGGGCGCTGGACATGCTGCGGCGGCGCGGCGTGCGGACCCGGCTGGTTCCCGATCCGCCGCAGCCGCCCCCCAGCGCGGAGGACGCGATGATCGACGACGCCCGCCTGATCCCCGACGAGCGGCTGCGGCTGATTTTCGTCTGCTGCCACCCGGCCGTGGCCCCCGACGCCCGCGCGGCCCTGACCCTGCGCCTGGTCTGCGGCCTGTCCACCCAGGAGATCGCCCGGGCCTTCCTGGTCGCCGAGCCGACCCTGGCCCAGCGGCTGGTGCGGGCCAAGCGCAAGATCGCCGAGGCCGGCGTCGCCTTCGAGGTCCCCGGTCCCGAGGCCTGGCCGGAGCGGATCGGGGCGGTGCTGTCGACCCTGGAGATCGCCTACGCCAAGGCCCACGAGGACGCGGCCGGGGCTGGCCAGCACGCCGGCTACGCCAAGGAGATGCTGGACCTGACCGCGGTGCTGGCCGACCTGCTGCCCGACGAGCCCGAGTGCCTGGCCTTCGCCGCCCTGGTCCGCTACGCCGAGGCCCGCCGCCCGGCCCGGCTGGACGAGGGCGGGGCGATGACGCCGCTGTCCGAACAGGACCCCGCCCTGTGGCGGCGGCCGCTGATCGACCAGGCCGAGGCCCTGCTGCACGCCGCCGCCCGCCGTCGCCACCCGGGGCCCAGGCAGTTGCAGGCGGCCATCCACGCGGCCTGGTGCTCGCGCGCCAGCCTGGACGAGCCTCCGCCCTGGCCGACCGTGCTGGCCCTCTACGACGCCCTGCTGACCTGGCGCGACGACGCGGTGGTGCGGCTGAACCGCGCCGTGGCGGTGGCCGAGGTCTCGGGCCCCGCCCTGGCCCTGGCCGAGGTGGACTGGCTGGATTCGGTGGCCTTCCGCGACTTCGGCCCCTTCCACGCGGTGCGCGCCGACCTGCTGGCTCGGCTGGGACGGGACGGCGAGGCGCTGGCGGCCTACGACCGGGCCCTGGCCCTGGACCCGGCGCCGGCCGAACGGCTGTGGCTCGAGCGGAGAAGGGGGCGGGCGGCCCATCCCTAAACCGCTCATCCTGGCATTCGCCGGGATGAGCGGATCATTGGGTGGCCATTGCCACCCGCCCCTCGGTGGTTAACACTCCTCTCATGGATGGGACGTCAGAGACCCACGCGCCGTTTCGCGACGCCCGCTACGCGGCCCGGGCGCTGGAGGTCGAGCGGCGCGGCGACGTCCTGATCCTGCGCAATCCCACCCCCTATTCGACCACCGTCCAGACCGTGACCGCGCCGCTGGTCCGCTGGGCCGCGCAGGCCCCGCACCGCGTCTGGCTGGCC
The DNA here is from genome assembly GCF_900114015.1 of Caulobacter sp. UNC279MFTsu5.1. Lineage (GTDB taxonomy): Bacteria > Pseudomonadota > Alphaproteobacteria > Caulobacterales > Caulobacteraceae > Caulobacter. The sequence goes on from NZ_FORN01000003.1 coordinate 120,788, forward strand.
GAGCGGCCCCGTGAGGAGGGCTGTGAGGGCGCGGCGGGGTGGCGGAGCGTGACCTACGCCGAGGCGGCCGCCCAGGTCGCCCGCCTGGCCGGCGGGCTAGCCGGCCTGGGCCTGTCGCGCGGCAAGCCGCTGCTGATCCTGGCCCGCAACGGGATCGACAACGCCCTGATCGGCTATGCGGCCATGAGCCTGGGCGCGCCGATCGCGCCGGTGTCGCCGCAGTACGGCCTGAAGGGCGCGGAGCTCTCCCGCCTGGCCTTCGCGGTCGAGCGGCTGAAGCCGGCGGCGGTCTATGTCGACGACGCCGAGGCCTTCGCCCACGCCCTGGCCGCGCCGTTCCTGGCCGGGTCGCCGGTGATCGCCAGCCGCAACGCCCGCGAGGGCGACGTCGCGTTCGAGGTCCTGCTGGACTCCGAGCCCCAGTCGCCGGTCTGCCGCCCTGACGACGTCGCCAAGCTGCTGCTGACCTCCGGCTCGACCGGCCGGCCCAAGGCGGTGATCTGCACCCACGCCAACATCGCCCTGAACGCCGCCCAGATCGCCGCCTGCTACGAGGATCCCGACCCGCCGGTGCTGGTCAATTCCGCGCCCTGGAGCCACAGCCTAGGGGCCAACGCCATCCTGCACATGGTGCTGCACCGGGGCGGGACCTTGTACATCGACGCTGGCCAGCCGCTGGCTGGCGGCCGGTTCGACGAGACCGTCCGGAACCTGCGCGAGGTCGCCACCACCTATCACAACATGGTCCCGGCCGGCTGGGGCCTGCTGGTCGGGGAGCTGGAGCGCGACCCCGCCCTGGCGGCCCGGTTCTTCGAGAAGGTGCGGGTGCTGCAGTACGGCGGGGCGTCGATGGCCCAGTCGATCCTCGACCGCGTCCAGGCCGTGGCGGTCCGGACGATCGGCCATCGGGTGACCTTCGCGGCCGGCTACGGCGCCACCGAGACCGGGCCGACCGCCTGCAATATCCACTGGCTGAACGCCCGCTCCGGCATGATCGGCCTGCCCACGCCCGGCACGGCGATCAAGCTGGTTCCGGCCCTCGACGGTCCGCCCGACAAGTTCGAGATCCGCGTGAAGGGCCCGCAGGTCTCGCCCGGCTATCTCGACATGGCCGAGGCCTCGGCGGCGGCGTTCGACGAGGACGGCTTCTACCGGCTGGGCGACGCGGCCAGGCTGGCCGACCGGCTGGACCCCTCCGCCGGCCTGGTGTTCGACGGACGGCTGGTCGAGAACTTCAAGCTGGCCAACGGCACGTTCGTGGTCGCCGGCGCCCTGCGGGTGGCGGCGGTCTCGGCGATCGCCGGCGTGGTGTCGGACGCGGTGGTCTGCGGCGAGGGCCGCGAGGGGGCGGGGCTGATGCTGTTCCTCGACCCCAAGGCGGCTTCGCGGATCGGCGATCCCGAGGCGGTGCGGGCCGCGATCCGGGCCGGGCTGGAACGGCTGAACGGCCTGGCCAAGGGCGGCGGCAAGGTGATCCGCGCCCTGATCCTGGACGGCGCGCCCGACGCGGCTAGCGGCGAGCTGACCGACAAGGGCTATATCAACCAGGCGATGGCCCGGGAGCGGCGGCCGGCGGAGATCGAGCGGCTGTTCGCCGATGAGCCGGACGAGGGCGTTTTCGTATTCTTCTGAGGTGTCATCCCGGACAAGTCCGGTGAAGCCGGGCGCCGATCCGCGATCGCCGGAAGCGTTGAGTTCACGCGTCGGTCCTGGATCTTCGCGCCGCGCGCTTCGTCCGGGATGACAGGGGATTTTGGACTGGAAAGACCACGCATGAACGGCGCCGACGCCCTGATCACCGCCCTGGCCGACAACGGCGTCACCGCCTGTTTCGCCAATCCCGGCACCAGCGAGATGCAGTTCGTCGCCGCCCTGGACCGCGAGCCGCGCATGCGCAGCGTGCTGTGCCTGTTCGAGGGCGTGGCGACCGGGGCGGCCGACGGCTATGGGCGGATGACCGGGACGCCGGCCTGCACCCTGCTGCACCTGGGGCCCGGCTACGCCAACGGCGCGGCCAACCTGCACAACGCCCGCCGCGCCTTCACCCCGATCGTCAACGTCATTGGCGACCACGCCGTCGATCATCGCCGGTACGACGCGCCGCTGAACTCGGACATCGCCGCCCTGGCCGCGCCCAATTCCGTCTGGGTCCGGTCGGCCGACAGCGCCGACGCGGTCGGGCCGCTAGCCGCCGAGGCGGTGGCCGCCAGCCTCGGCGCGCCGGGCGGAAACGCCTGCCTGATCCTGCCCGCCGACAGCGCCTGGAACGAAACCGAGGTGCCGGGGCCGGTGATCGAACGGCCCCGCTTCCGCGCGCCCGACCCGGCCGCCGTCGCCGCCGTGGCCAAGGCCGTGAAGGCCGCCGAAAAGCCGGTGCTGCTGCTGGGAAGCGGCGCGTGCGGCGAGGCGGCCATCGCCGCGGCCGGGCGGATCGCGGCGAGCGGCGTGCGGGTGCTGACCGACACCTTCACCGCCCGCCAGGCACGCGGCGAGGGCCGCTTCCGACCCGACAAGCTGCCCTATTTCGGCGAGCAGGCCCTGAAGGACCTGGACGGCGTCGACCTGATGGTGCTGGTCGCCACCACCGCGCCGGTGGCCTTCTTCGCCTATCCCGACCGGCCCAGCGTGCTGGTTCCTGACGGCTGCGCGACCCTGGCGCTGAGCGACCGGGGAACCGACGCGGCGGCCGCCCTCGAAGCCTTGGCCGATGCGCTGGACGCCCCGACGGCGGGCGCGGTCGAGCCCTACACCGCGCCGCCGGCCCCGGCCGGCAAGCTGGACGCCTGGGCGATCGGCGCGGCGATCGCCCGCCACATGCCGGCTGGCGCGATAATCTCCGACGACGCGGTGACCGCCGGCCTGCCGATCTTCACCCAGACCCGCAACGCCCAGGCCCACGACTGGCTGTCCCTGACCGGCGGGGCGATTGGCCAGGGGATCCCGCTGGCCATCGGGGCAGCGGTGGCCTGTCCCGATCGCAAGGTCCTGAGCCTGAACGGCGACGGGGCGGGGATGTACACGGTGCAGGGCCTGTGGACGATCGCCCGCGAGCGGCTGGACGTGACCGTGGTGGTGTTCGCCAACCACGCCTACCGCATCCTCGGCATTGAGATGGGCCGCACCGGCGGCGGCGAGCCCGGCCCGGCGGCGTCGCGGCTGCTGGACCTTTCCGACCCGCGCATCGACTGGGTGTCGGTGGCGGGCGGCCTGGGCCTGCCCGCCGAGCGGGTCGAGACGGCCGAGGCGTTCGATGCGGCGATGGCGCGGGCGATGAGGGAGCCGGGGCCGCGGTTCATCGAGGCGGCGATGCGGTAGGGAGGGCCGGACGCCCCCTCCGTCGGGCTTCGCCCGCCACCTCCCCCGTTGCACGGGGGAGGAAAAGGTCAGCGCCGATTTCTCCTCACCCGCATCGCGGGGGAGGTGGCGCGCTGCGGATACGCAGCGTGACGGAGGGGGCGTCCCGCCGCGCCTGCCTAGCCCGGCAACCGCAACACCGCCCGCAGCCCTCCCATCGGCGAGCGCTGCAGCGTCAGCTCGCCGCCCAGGCCCCGGGCCATGTCCCGCGCGATGGCCAGGCCCAGGCCGACGCCCTTCTCGTTCTGGTTCCGCGACTCGTCCAAGCGGTTGAACGGGCGGAAGGCCTCCTCGTGGCGGTCCTCGGGAATGCCGGGGCCGTCGTCATCGACGAAGATCCACACCCCGCCGGCCGGGGCGGCGGTGGACGAGACCCGCACGGTCTCGCCATGGGCGGCGGCGTTGTCGATCAGGTTGGCCAGGGCCCGCTTGAAGGCCTGGGGCCGCAGGATCGCCGTCAGGTCGTCGCCGATCGACAGCTCGACCCTGGCCCCTGCCCGCTGGGCGCCCTCGCAGACGCCCTCGATCAGCGGCCGCAGCAGCACCTCGCGAGCCTCCTCGCCGCCCTCGCCGCGCGCGAAGGCCAGGTACTCGTCGATCATATGCTCCATTTCGGAGAGATCGCGCGCCATGGCCTCCAGCTGCGGGCTGGGTTCGGCCAGGGCGATCTCCAGCTTCAGTCGGGTCAGCGGCGTGCGCAGGTCGTGGCTGACGCTGGCCAGCAGGGCGGTGCGCTGCTCGATATGGCGCTGGATGCGGGCCTTCATGGCCAGGAAGGCCTGGGCCGCCATGCGCACCTCGCGCGCGCCATGCGGCTTGAAGGCGGCCTGATCGATGCCGCGCCCGAAGGCGTCGGCGGCGTCGGCCAGCCGCTCGATGGCCCGCACCTGGTTGCGGATGAACAGGATGGCAACCGCCGTCAGCAGCAGGGTCGCCACCACCATCCACAGGATGAAGATGTGGCCTTGGGTGGCGAAGGCCCGGTCGCGCGGGGCGATGATCCGCAGCACCCCTTCCTTGACCTGCACGCGGATGTCGACGTGGCCGGGATAGCGGGTGGTGTCGAACCAGAACGGGTCGTCCAGCCGGTCCTCGAGCGCCGTGCGCAGCGAGCGGTCCAGCGAGGCGAACAGCGACGGCCGCTGGCCGGTCGGCAGCTTGCGGCCCTTCTGCAGGGCGATCGACAGCGACATCGACTCCTCGGCCCGCTCGGCCATCTTGTCCAGCGCCTGGGGCGAGGGATCGTCCTTGTAGGTCTGCACCGCCCAGGCGACGTCGCCCGCCAGGCCCTCGGACAGGCGGCTGGTGACGGTCTCCCAGTGAGCGTCGAAGAACGCCCAGGTGACGGCGATCTGCATCACCGCCACCGGCAGGACGATGATCAGCAGGCTGCGGCCGAACAGCGATGTCGGCAGCCACCGCTTGATCTGGCGGGGGATGTAGAGCCGGGTGCGGAGGCGGAACATCTAGGGCCTCCCTCCACGAACCACCAATTTATCGACCGTCATCCCGGGCCTTGTGCCCGGGATCCCTCTATCCGCCGCAGGTGTGGTGGGGGCGGTTCGCCGGCGAACCGCTTGCGCTTCACGTGGAAGCTGAACAAGGGGGGGCGGGCACAAGGTCCAGGATGACGGTTGGAATGAAGGGGCGGGCCCTCGATCGCCGAGACGCCGAATGGGCCTTAGAAAACGAGCCACCATCAATCCGGCGCCAGCCGATAGCCGATCCCGCGCACCGTCTGCAGGTACCGCGGGTTCTTCGGGTCGGGCTCGATCTTGCGGCGCAGGCGGGTGACCTGGACGTCGACGGCGCGGCCGGTGGCGTCGACGGTGTCGCGGGCCAGCTCCAGGCGATCGACCGGGGCGTGGGCCGCCCGGGCCAGGCGGCGCAGCAGGGCGACCTCGGCCTCGGTCAGGCGGATCGGCTCGCCGTTGCGGGTCAGCTCGCCGCGCTCGGGCTCGAAGGCGCAGGCCCCCAGGCTCAGCGCGCGGGGACCGGACGGCTTGGGCGCGGAGCGGCGCAGGATCGATTCGATGCGCAGCAGCAGCTCGCGCGGCTCGAACGGCTTGGCCAGGTAGTCGTCGGCCCCGTGGGTCAGGCCCTCGATCCGGTCGCGGGTCTGGTCGCGGGCGGTCAGCATCAGGATCGGCGTCTGGCCGGCCTCGCCGCCCCGGGCCCGCAGCCGCTTGGTGAACGAAAAGCCGTCCTCGCCCGGCATCATCACGTCCAGCACCAGCAGGTCGAAGTCCATCGCCCCGGTCAGCCGGTCGGCGTGGGCGGCGTCGGCCGCGGCGCTGACTCGGAAACCGGCGCGGGTCAGGAACTCCTTGAGCAGGGTGCGGATGCGGTCGTCGTCGTCGACGACCAGCAGGTGGCGCTCGCCGCGTTCTTCAGGGGTCATAGCCCGTCCCGACGATTGAGGCCGACGCCTTGGCGCGGTCCGGCCAGGGCCGCCAGGATCCGGCGCGTCCCCGCCACCCCGTCCAGGCCGCCGGTGCGATAGGCGCGGCCCAGCAGGGTGCGCAGGCGCTCGGCAACCCGGTATTCGAAGGCGATCCCCTCGGGGGTCAGCTCGGCCGGCCGGCGGCGGGCGTCCAGGTCGCCGGCCGCCTTCCGGGCCAGGTTCAGCCGCTGCAGATCCGCCAGGGTCTTGCTGGCCGCCTGCTTGGACAGGCTGGTCAGCTTGGACAGGTCCTGGACTCCGATGCCAGGGCGGCGGCGCAGCAGGAAGGCGGCGCGCCAGTGCGAGCGGCCCAGGCCCGGCCCTTCGCCCTCCAGCGCCGCGTCGACCGCCGCCCACAGGCCCGCCTCGGCCAGCAGCAGCAGCTCCAGTCCGCCGTCCAGCTGCTCTTCGCCCAGGATCAGGCGCGGGTCGGTCGAGCCGCCGGACATGCCCCCGGTCGGGCCGGCGGGCGGTCCCGAGGAAAGCGGCCCGGCCATCAGCTTGCGTCCATTTTATTTGACCTTCCGCGGCTCGGAGCGTCTAAGAACCGGGTTCCAAATAAGGAGGTCTTGGACCGATGTCTCTCGTTCCCTTCGATGATCGCGATGGTTGGATCTGGCTGGACGGCCAGTTCGTCGCCTGGCGGGACGCGAAGGTGCACGTACTGACGCATGGCCTGCACTACGCCTCGTCGGTGTTCGAGGGCGAGCGGATGTATGGCGGCGAGATCTTCAAGCTGACCGAGCATACCGAGCGCCTGTTCAAATCGGCCGAAATCCTCGATTTCAAGATCCCCTACACGGTGGAGCAGATCGACGAGGCGTGCAAGCAAACGGCGGCCAAGAACGGCCTGACCGACTGCTATGTCCGGCCCATCGCCTGGCGCGGCAGCGAGATGATCGGCGTCTCGGCCCAGCAGACCAAGATCCACGTGGCCATCGCCGTGTGGGAATGGCCCAGCTATTTCGACCCGGCGACCAAGGCCAAGGGCATCCGCCTGACCTGGGCCAAGTACGACCGCCCGGCCCCGAACACGATTCCAACCGCCGCCAAGGCCGCCGGTCTCTACATGATCTGCACCATCTCCAAGCACGCCGCCGAGAAGGACGGCTACGCCGACGCGATGATGGTCGACTATCGGGGCTACATCGCCGAGGCGACCGGCGCCAACGTGTTCTTCGTCAAGGACGGGGTGCTGCACACCCCGACCCCGGACTGCATCCTGAACGGCATCACCCGCCAGACGGTGATCCAGATCGCCAAGGCGCGCGGCGTCCAGGTGGTCGAGCGCCATATCGAAAAGCGCGAGCTGGCCGACTTCACCGAGTGTTTCATCGTCGGCACCGCCGCCGAGGTCACCCCGGTGTCGGAGATCGGCGAGTTCCGGTTCACGCCGGGCGCGCTGTCGCTGTCGCTGATGGACGAATATGCGCGCCTGGTGCGGCGGGAGCTGGTGGCGGCCTAAGGCCGCCGCGCGCTTTGAATTGAAGATCCCGGAGGGCTTCGGCGCTCCGGGATTTTTTGTGTTCGGCGGGTGGCCCCCTCCGGCCCTCTGGCCACCTCCCCCGGATGCTCCCCCTCTGGAGGAGCCGTCGCGGAGCGACTGAGGGGGTCACCCCGCCACCTTCGCCTCCAGCTCCGCCAGCCGCTCCCGGGTCGACGCCAGGTCGGCCCCGAACCGGGCCGGGTCGGCCGCCGCCAGCCGGGCCGCCACGTCGTAGCTCTCGCGGTAGAGATCCAGGGCCCGCATGCGGTGGCCGCGGTCCTCGCGCAGGTCGGCCAGGCGTTCCAGCGACACCGACAGGGCCCGGCGGGCGTTCGGGTCGGCGTCTTCGCCGTGCGAGCGGCGCAGGGCCAGGGCCTCCTCGAAGGCGGCCAGGGCGTCGTTCAGGCGGCCTTCCAGCTCGGCCACGTCGCCCACTCCCGACAGGGCGCCGGCCAGCAGGTCGTCGGCGGCGGGACCCGGCGAGGCGGCGCGCAGGTCGCGGGCGTGGCCGACCGCCTCCTCATAGGCCTCGGCGGCGTCGTCCAGCCGGCCCTGGCCGCGGGCGAAGTCGCCCAGGTCGAGGCGCGACAGGGCCTTCTCGCGATCGTCGTCCGCCAGGCGCAACAGGCGGTTCAGGGTCCGGGCCGCCTCGGACCAGGCCTCCTGGCGGCTCAGCGCCGCCAGCTGGGCGCGGAGGGCGTCGAAGGTTTCGGTCGTGGCAGGCTCGGGCGCCGGCTCGGATGTGAGCGCCACGGCCGGCGTCGGCTTTGGCTCGGGCTCGGGCTCGGCCGCCGCCGGTTCGCCGACGGGCGCGACCGGCTCCGGCGCGGGCTCGACGGCCAGGATCGGCGCGGCGGCCGCGACCGGCGGCGGCTCCAGGTCCGCCGGCGCCGGCCTCCCGCGCGCCTTGCGCTTGGGGCGCGGGGTCAGGGCGGCGACGAGCAGCACGGCCCCCGTGATCGCCGCCGCCCAGCCCACGAACGGACGGTGCGGCTCGAAAGGTCCAAGATCGAGGTTTTGCGCCCAGCCCCCCAGCACGCCCAAACCCGCGATGACGTACCCCGATGTCGCCAGGATCGTCCCCAGGACGACCCCCACGAGCCGAGCCATCATGTCGCCCCCTCCATGACCGCGTTCGTAAGGAGCGGCACGTCACTGCAACGGCCGTCTCGCGTCGAGCCGTGACAACCGCCAGGGGAAGGCGCAGCGCGAAGCGACGCCATAACGGGCGCCGCGTGGGCCGGGCGCCCGCGAAACGGCCATGCGGCGGGGAGCAGAGACGTCAGATCAGCCAGGATTGCGGCCGGGGATAGGCCTCGCCCTTCAGCAGATAGACCAGGCCCAGGATGCAGCGGACCGCGCAGAAGACCCCGATCGCCCCCATGATCGCCCCGCCGACGGCCATGATCGGAAAGCCGATCAGCAGCACCGCCAGGGCCAGGCCGACCAGGAACAGCGCCAGGCCGATCAGGAACCACCAGATCGACAGCCAGAAGGTGCGGATCGCGAAGGTGTAGTGGCTGGCGTTGATCGGCCCGGCCGCCTCGCGGTTGAGGTAGGCGACGATCAGCCCGACCAGGAAGGTCAGGCCGTTGGTGAAGCCCAGCAGGTACAGGGCGTAGACCACGATCGGCAGGACCTTGTCCTCCTCGGCGTGGCCCGAGGGCGGGATTGAAGCGGCTGGGGCGGCGTCGCTCATCAGATCATCCAGTTGCGCGGCGTGGGATAGGGCTGGCCCTTCAACAGCCAGGACAGGCCAAGGATGCATCGCACCGCCATCCAGATGCCGACAGCGGGCAGGATCACGAAGCCGATCCCCACCGGCAGCAGCACGCAACCGATCACGGCGAACAGCAGCGACAGCCAGAAGGTGCGAATCTGGAAGACGTAGTGGCTCTGGATCCACTCCGGCGCGGCGGCCTTGCTGGCGTAGGCCAGGATCACCCCGACCACGGCCGTCAGGCCGTTGAACAGCCCGATCAGGTAGAGGCCGTAGACGACCATGGGCATGGTCTTGTCGTCCTGCAAGGCGGGCGGGACGGCGGGATCGCCAGTGGGATTGGGGGCGGGGTCGCTCATGGAACGATGGTCGCCAATATCGCGGGGGAACGCAAATGAAGGTCGCGTAAGGTCGGCGCTTCCCTCTCCGCTTGCGGAAGAAGGAGCGCTAGCCGCCCGGCAGTAAATCCTCCGGCAAGGCATGCGGATCCAGCCCCTGGCCTCGCCCCAGCCAGGGCAGGGCCGCGGCCAGCAGGATCAGCAGGAAGGCCATGCGGGCGGCGATTGCGATCGCCATGCCGGCCATGTGGGGGGTGAAGGCCAGCAGCAGCATCACCACCGTGCCGAAGGCCAGCAGGCCCATCACCCAGGTCAGGCCCTCGCGGGCGGCCATCACCCCGGCCACCTCGAACCGCGCCCGGGGCGCGAGGTCAGCCGCCACCGCCGCCACGGCGCGGGCGAACAGCGAGAAGCTGGCCAGCCGGTCGTCGAACCGGCCGGGGCCGACATAGCTCTGGGCGGTCAGGATCGTCTTGCGGCGGCCGAAGGCCAGGGTCAGCACCCGGCGGCGCCCGCCCGTGCGCGGCCGGGCCAGGCGAAAGGCGGTCAGGGCGGCCAGCGGGAAGCGCTGCTCGCGCCGGCCCCGACGCTCGACCAGCTCCGCGCCCTCCAGCGTCCAGACCGTCTCGGGCTGGAAGGGGGAGAGGCGGGCGCTGTGCCCCAATGCATTTTTGGGGCGCGCGCTCATCACCCCCGGACGGCGGTGATTTCCACTCCGGCGGCGGCGGCGTGGGGGGCCAGGGCCAGGGGCTTTTCGACCCGCACCCGGGCGCGGGTCACGCGGCCGTCGGCGAAGCTGGCCTGGGCCAGGCGCTCGGCGAAGGTCTCGACCAGGTCGATATGGCCCTCGGCGGCGATGGCCTGGGCGGCCTGCAGGATGGTCTCGTAATTGACCGTGTCGCCCAGGTCCTCGCAGTGGCTGGCGGCGACGTCCAGCTCGACGTCGATGACCAGGGGCTGCTGGCGGCCGTGCTCGTGGTCGTAGACCCCGATCCAGGCGTCGACCTTCAGGCCGCGCACGAACACCTTGGTGACGATCACCCGAGCCGGTGTTGGCCGGGGCGCGTCGTTCGGAGCATTGGTCAGGGGTTGGGCGGCCACGGCGACTCTCAGGAACCGATGATGTCCGGCGTGCGCCAGCCCAGATGCTGACCCGCGTCGACCGCGATCATCTGGCCCGTGACCGCCGTGGCGTCAATGAGGTAGCGCAGGGCGCCGGCAATGTCGTCGGGCGAAACGGCCCGTTCCAGCGGCGTGCCGGCGGCCTCGCGCTCGAACTCGCCGGGCGCCTGGTGCGCCGAGGCCAGGGTCGGACCGGGGCCGATGGCGTTCACGCGGATGCGCGGCGCCAGGTCCTGGGCCATCGTCCGGGTGACCCACCACAGGCCGGCCTTGGACAGGCTGTAGCTGAAGAACTGCGGGTTGGGCCGCAGCACGCGCTGGTCGATGATGTTGACGATCTGCCCTTCCGCGTCGGCCGGCAGGGCGGCGGCGAGGGCCTGGGCCAGCACGACCGGGGCCCGCAGGTTGGCCTCCAGATGGGTGTCCCAGCTCTGGCGGGTGAGGGTGGCCAGGCGGTCGTCCTCGAAGGTCGAGGCGCTGTTGACCAGCAGGGTGACGGGACCCAGGGCCTGGGCGGCGCGGCCGATCAGGGCGGCGGTCTGGCCCTCGTCCGTCAGCTCGGCGTCGAGAACGGCGGCCCGGCGGCCCAGGGCCGCGATTTCGTCGGCCACGGCCCGGGCCTCGCCGCGGCCCGTGCGGTAGTGGACGGCGACGTCGAACCCGGCCCGCGCGGCTTCGAGCGCCAGGGCTCGGCCGATACGGCGGCCGGCGCCGGTGACCAGGGCCGCGCCGCGCGTCATGGCGGTCTTAGTCGAAACGGCCGAACTCGAACTTGTTGAGGCCGAGGATGACCACCAGGAAGATGGCGATGACGCCGATCGCGACCATGAGCTTGGATCCGTTGTCGGAATGAAAGGTGATGCGGGCTTTAGCGGGGGCGAGCGCTGACCGCAAGGCTGACGACCGCCGAAGCTCCTCCGGGATGACAGGAAGGGGAGGGGTCCTTAAGCTCCAGCCCATGCTCTGGCGCCGCCGTGTCGAACCGTTCACCCGCCCCCTGGTCTATGCCTGGTTCCGCGCCAAGCGCGGCCTGACCCTGGGCGTGCGCGGGGTGGTCACCGACCGCGAGGGCCGGGTGCTGCTGATCGAGCATACCTATGTCCACGGCTGGCACCTGCCGGGCGGCGGGGTCGAGCGCGGCGAGACGGCCGAAACCGCCGTGATCCGCGAACTTCAGGAGGAGGCGGGGATCAAGGTGACCGGACCGGTCAGCCTGGTCTCGGTCCATAGCAACGAGCCGCGCCATCCCGGCGACCACGTGCTGGTCTACCGGATCCGCGCCTGGGAGCCCTGCGCGTCCAGCGCCCAGGGCGAGATCCATCGGGTGGGCTGGTTCGCGCTCGACGCCCTGCCCGAAGGCGTGACGCCCGGCACGCGGCGACGCCTCGCCGAGGCCCTTGGCGGCGTCGAATGCGACCCCATGTGGTGAGGGGCGAACGATCAGCCCTTCCCCAGTGATCAATGATCATTAAAATGACCGTTTGAACGAGGGCCGCCGTCCCGCCGGACGTGAACGACCCCAACCGGAGGAGCACGGCATGCGCGACTACCTGCAGTTCTACATCGACGGCCAGTGGGTTCAGCCCAAGGGCAAGGCCACCGTGGACGTGATCAATCCGGCCACCGAGGCCGTCGCCGGCCGGGTCACCCTGGGCACGGCCGAGGATGTAGACATCGCCGTCCGCGCCGCCCGCAAGGCCTTCGCCACCTATTCCCAGACCAGCCGAGAGGAGCGCATCGACCTGCTCGAGCGGATCATCGCCGAGTACCAGAAGCGCTTCGAGGACATGGCCAAGGCCATCACCGAGGAGATGGGCGCCCCGTCGTGGCTGGCCCAGCGGGCCCAGGCGGCCATGGGCATCGCCCACGTCCAGACCGCCCTGCAGGTGCTGAAGGACTACAGGTTCGAGGAAGACCGCGGCACGACCCGGCTGGTCAAGGAACCGATCGGCGTCTGCGCCTTCATCACCCCCTGGAACTGGCCGATCAACCAGATCGCCTGCAAGGTCGCGCCGGCCCTGGCGGTCGGCTGCACCATGGTGCTCAAGCCCTCGGAAGTGGCCCCGTTCTCGGCCTGGATCTGGACCGAGATCCTGGCGGCCGCCGGCGTGCCGGCCGGGGTGTTCAACCTGGTCAACGGCGACGGCCCGACGGTGGGCGCGGCGCTGAGTTCGCACCCCGAGGTCGACATGGTGTCGTTCACCGGCTCGACCCGGGCCGGGATCGAGGTGGCCAGGAACGCCGCCCCGACCGTCAAGCGCGTGCATCAGGAGCTGGGCGGCAAGAGCCCCAACATCATCCTCGACGACGCCGACTTCCAGAAGGCGGTCGGGGGCGGCGTGGCCTCGGTGATGATGAACTCGGGCCAGTCGTGCAACGCCCCGACCCGGATGCTGGTGCCGCAAAAGCGCATGGACGAGGTGATCGCCATCGCCAAGGCCGCCGCCGAGGCCCACACGGTCGGCGACCCGAACGGTAATTCCAAGCTCGGGCCGGTGGTCTCGGAGGTGCAGTGGAGCAAGATCCAGGGCCTGATCCAGAAGGGCGTCGACGAGGGCGCGACCCTGGTGACCGGCGGCCCCGGCAAGCCCGAGGGCCTGGAGACCGGCTACTACGTCAAGCCGACCGTGTTCGCCAACGTCACCCCCGACATGACCATCGCCAAGGAGGAGATCTTCGGCCCGGTTCTGGCCATCCTCGGCTATGACGGCGTCGACCAGGCGGTCGCGATCGGCAACGACACCGAATACGGCCTGGCAGCCTATGTCTCGGGCGCCGACCCGGGCGAAGTCCGCGCGGTGGCGTCCCGGCTGCGGGCCGGCCAGGTGATCCTGAACGGCGCCGGCCCCGACCTGATGGCCCCGTTCGGCGGCTACAAGATGAGCGGCAACGGCCGCGAATGGGGCGACCACGCGTTCGGCGAGTTCCTCGAGACCAAGGCCGTGCTGGGCTATTCGGCGAAGGTGGCGGCGGAGTAGGCGATCGGGGACAGGCGCATGCGCCTGTCCCCAGCCATCCCTACAGCTCGTCGATCTGCTGCTGCAGGCGCTTCGCACCCAGCTGGTTCAGCCACCAGATCCCGCCAAACACCAGGACGACGAAGCCGCTGGCCAGCAGGATGGCCAGGTGGTCCATGGCCAGCGACCGGCTTGAGACATGCGACTGGAACCAGCGGCCCATCATCAGCAGGACCATGCCCGGCGCGAACGGCGCCATGTACCACCAGCCCACCGAGCGCAGGGCGTCGCGCTGGCGGATCAGGGTCTGGCGGTGGTGGTCGCGCAGGGCCTGGCCCGCCTCGGGAATCGGGTTCGTCGCGGTGCGGCGGTGCATCTGCCAGGCCACGAAGGCCGTGGCCAGGATGATCAGAGCCGCGCCGGCCTGCATCATCCAGCTTTCCCGATGCAGCAGAACGGGCGTGAAGAACGCGACCACGATCACCGAGGCGACGTATTCCCGGATGTTGCGCCAGCGGACTCCGCGTTCCAGCTTCAACGCTTTCTGGTGGATTTCGGCGAGCGACATGGGTTCGTGCTCCTGGGCTTGGCTCTGCCATAGGGTTTGAGGATCGAAGTCGGAGGGATCACCGCTCATCGGGACCTCCCTGGTTGAAGCGATTGGCCAGCACGGCTTTCAACCGATGAAGCTTGGTGGCGATCGCGCCGGGCGATAGGCCGCTGACCTCGGCGATCGCCTTGGCCTCCAGGCCTTCGAGATAGAGCATTACGATCTGTCGGTCGGGCGGGACGAGAGCCCGGATCAGCGCCGTCAGTCGGGCCAGGGCGTGGCGGTCGGCGGTCTGGACTTCCGGATCAGGCTGGGTCGGGTCGCCGCGGGCGGCCAGTTCGTCCAGGGTCAGCAGCTTGTCGGGTCGCGACCGCCGTCGCTTCTGGCCGTGCGAGATCGCGACGTTGTGGGCCACGCGATAGACCCAGGTCCGTTCCGAGCAGCGTCCGTCATAGCGGGCGAAGCTGCGCCAGATGGCCAGATGGATGTCTTGCAGCAGGTCGCGACGCTGGTCCGGGTCGGCCTCGTAGGCCCGCGCCAGCCGCTCCAGCGCCGGGCCGAGGTCGGCCGCCGCACGAGCATAGTGCTCGTCCTGCATCGTCCGTGAGGGGAATTGATCCGCGCCGTCCATATCCAGGTAGTCTCGGGCGGCGGGAGGATCTTACAAGTCAGCCGGTCAAAATCCCTGCGCCCTGGCGAAGGCCGGATCTTCGCCCGGACGCGAAGTCACGGTTGGGCGTCGCCCTCCACGAACGCCGGCCAGGCCAGCGCGCCGCGATCTAGCACGATGGTCTTGTCCGAATAGCCGCCGCCCATCAGTCCCGCCGGCTTGGCGGGGATGGCGGAGACGCCGCGCGGCCAGCCGTCGCGGATCTCGACCACGGCCACCTCGACCTTGCCGGCCGGGCGGGCGGTGAAGCTGAGAGTGACGCCGTTGGGGTCGGGGGCGTGGTAGGACAGGCTGGTCCACTCGCCGGCCTGGGTCGGCAGGGCGATCGGGCGGCCGTTCAGGCGCGGTTCGCTCAGGGCGATGCTGGGCCGCAGCCGCAGGGTCAGGACCTCGGCGCCGGCGGTCGGTACGGCGCGGACCAGCAGGCGGTCGCCGGCCCGGTCGATCGACAGCACCGGCCGCTCGACCGGCAGGACCGGGGTCGGGGCCATCCATACCGGGCTGCGGTACAGCGGCGGATAGGCCTGGCGCACCGGCTTGGCGTCGTTGTCCGACAGCACCACCCGCGACCACGGGTCCAGGCGCGGCTGGGGCGCGACCCGCCAGGCCGTGCCGGTCGACAGGTCGGCCAGGTGGCTGGCCTCGACGATCTGCGGCCGGGTCGGCCCGCCCTCGCCCAGGCCGGCATAGGCCAGCAGGCCGGCCCCGGCCGCCACCGCGACGCCGGCGAAGGCCGGGGCCCAGCGATAGGCGGCGAAGTCGAAGGCCAGGGGCAGCAGGGCCGGGGCGGCCAGGATCGCGAACGCCGCCAGCACCGCCGGCTCCTCCAGACCCACCCCGGCGAAGGTCCAGGCCCCCCAGGCGCCCAGCTGGGCGACCACGGCGATGGCCACCACGCAGACGGCCAGGGTCAGCAGCCAGGCGACGCGGCGGTCGCGGGTCCCGCCCACGGCCATGACCAGGGCGGCGGCCAGGCTGGCGGCCAGCAGCGGCCAGGCCAGCTTCACCGAGCCGCCGGGCAGCAGGGCCTGGACCGCGACCGCCAGGCCCAGCACCACCAGCAGGGCGCCCAGCCAGGCGCCGAACACGCCCACTCCCTTGCCCAGGCTCAGCCAGGCCAGCACGACCACCGCGACGCCCAGGCCCAGGCCGACCGGGTCGAACCCGCCGACCAGGCTGCAGGCGCCGCCGGCCGCCAGGCCCGCCAGGCTGATCCAGATCCGGCCGCCTCCCCGCGCCTGCAGGATCAGGGTGGTCAGGCACACCCCGATCAGCAGGACCCCGGCCCCGGGCAGCAGCAGGTTGAACTGGCCCAGCATGGCGTAGTAGCGCTGCTGGTCGCCGATGCCGATCAGGCGGCCGGCCAGGTGCAGGGCCAGCACCGCGCCGGCGGCCAGCAGCAGAAAGCCGGCGATCCCGCGCAGGATCTCGACGAAGGTCACGGCCTTGCCGCGCAGGGCGCGAAAGCCGGTGAACAGGATCAGCACGCCCGCGACCGCCAGGATCGCCCAGCCGATGTCGACCGGATAGGCCACCAGACCCCGGGCCAGGACGTCGGAATAGATCAGGTCCGGCGACTTGGCCGGCAAGGCCGCGCCCATGGCCAGGGCCCGGACGGCGGGCAGGGCCTGGTCGCCCAGGTTCTGCAGGCTGCCCTGGTTCAGATGCTCGGGCGTGGCCAGCGGCGTGTGATAGGCCAGCTGGTCGTCGATGAAGGCGAAGTTCAGGCCCGGCAGGCCCTTGCGCAGGGCGTGGGTGAAGTCGGTGTCGTTGGGCATGCGCGCATAGACGGCGGCGGCCAGCGAGTTGGCGGTCGGCTGGCGGGCGCTGGCGGCATAGAGGCGGACCAGATCGCCGCTGTCGGGGCCGGTCTGGAACATGGCCGCGCGGCCGGCGTCGCCCCGCGCCTCCATGTTGACCACCACGCCGACATGGTCGCGCAGGGGGTCGCGGGCGAAGAAGGCCTCGGCGCCCAGCAGGCCCGGCTCCTCGCCGTCGGTGAACAGGAAGATCACGTCGCGGGCCGGGGTCGGGCCGGCCTTCAGGGCGCGGGCGATCTCCAGGGCGGCGGCCACCCCGGCCGAGTCGTCGGCCGCGCCGGGCGAGTTGTGGACGGTGTCGTAGTGGCTCATCACCAGCACCGCCGGGGCGTCGCGGTCGGCGCCGGGCAGGGTGGCGACGATGTTCTGCACCGCGCCGACGGCCACCGAGCGCGGCGACCATTTGGCCGCATCGCGCACGCCTTCGCCAGGCCGCACCAGCACCTCCAGCCCCAGGCCGTTGACCCGGGCCAGCAGGTGGTCGCGGACCCGGACGATCTCGGCCGAGCCGATCGGGTGAGGCTTGCGGCCGATGGCGCGGACGTCGGCCATGGCGCGGATGGCCGAGAACTGGTCGGCGGGGGCGCTGGCCGGCAGGGGCGGGGGCGTTCGCAGGGCCAGGTTGGCGATCGCCAGGCCCAGCAGCAGACAGACCCAGACGCCGAGCAGTCGGACGGTCTTCATGCGATGGGCCTCCCGCGGCGAATTCCCTGCGGCAGGGTGAGGCTGTTCGGGATTCGAGGAAAGCTCGGCCCAAAGCGAAAAGGGCGACCCGGTCGCCCGGATCGCCCTTCAGGTCTCGCATTTCCTTCCTACCCCTCCCGGACTTGCGCCGGGATGAGCGGGCCTGTTGGTCCTAGTACTTGGCTCGCAGGGTCAGGCCGTAGGTGCGCGGCGCGCCCAGGAACGCGTCGTAGGTGATGGTGTCGTTGGCCGGCACATAGGTCGCGTTGGTGGCGCTCAGGCCCGACGAGCCTTGCAGGAAGGCGTTGAAGGCGACCTGTTCGTACTTTTCGTTGAACACGTTCTGGCCCCACAGCTCCACCGTCCACTTGTCGTCCTGCGAACCCAGGGCGATGCGGGCGTTGACCAGGGTGTAGTCCTTCTGGACCTTCGGCGGGAACAGGTCCGAACCGGTGTTGTAGTCGGACGAGTACTTGGCCCCGACGTTGAAGCGGGCCTTCAGGCTCTCGCCGACCGGACGCTCGTAGGTCAGCGAGGCCGTGCCGGACCACTTGGGCGCCAGCGACATCTGGCTGCCCGGCAGCAGGGCCAGGGCGTTGGTCGGATCGTTGGGGATCTTGTCGTCGCCGTAGGTGGTCTTGGCGTAGCTCAGGCCGCTCTGGATCGACAGGCCATGCACCGGGGTGAACCATAGGAAGTCGACGTCGACGCCCTTGGAGGTCACTTCCGGCACCGAGCGCACCGCGAACGAGGTGCCCAGGAAGGTGTTCAGCTGGAAGTCGCTGAACTTCTGGTAGAAGCCCGTGACGTTGAACAGGATCGTGCGGTTGAACAGGGTGTTCTTCAGGCCGAGTTCGTAGCTGTCGACGAATTCGGCCGGGAACGAGGTGTCCAGGATCGGCACGATGCCCGGCGCGCCCGAGGGCAGGCCGTTGGACGACTGGGTGCGGTCCAGGTTGAAGCCGCCGCCCTTGTAGCCGCGGGCGTACGAGGCGTAGCTGAACACCTCCGGCGAGAAACGGTACGACGCCTTGATCGTGCCGCTCCATTCCTTGTCCGAGCGCTTCTGGGTGGTGCCGCGGCCGTTGAACAGCGGGTTGGCCCAGGGCAGGCAGAGGTTGCCGATCACCGTGCCGGCGTTGGCCGGGCCGACGATGCCGGCGATGCGGGCCTGGCCGGCCGGCGACAGGGCCGTGCCGCAGGCGACGCCGCCGTCGCTGGTGGTCTGGAAGGTGTGCAGCGTCTTCTCGTCGATCGAGTAGCGCAGGCCGGCGGTGATGTCGAAGGCGTCGGTCACGTGCCAGGTGTTGTTGGTGAAGCCGGCGACGGTGGTGGCGCGCTGCTTGTACTGGTCGTGCAGGCCCTGGCCGCCGACGAAGCTGGTGTTGGGCGCGCGGTTCAGCAGCAGGGCGATGAAGTTGGCGATGCCGGCCGGGTTGGCGGCCGAGCGCGACAGCAGGCGGCCCAGATACTGCTCGTAGTTGTTGCCGTAGAGGAAGTTGGCCTTGTTATCCAGCCGCTCGTCGGCCAGGAACGCGCCGACCAGCCAGTCGAACTTCTCGGTCCGGCCCGCCAGGCGCAGTTCCTGGCTGAAGGTGGTGAACTCGGCGTAGTTCGTACGGTCCTTCACGCGATAGGCCAGGTCGGCGGTGGTGAAATCCGAGTCCTGGCCGTTGTCGGTGCGCCAGTTGCGGATGGCCGAGATCGAGGTGATCTCGCCGAAGTCGGTGTCGATCACCCCCTGCAGCGACACGCCCTTGTCCTCGATCGACGACGGCGCGCCGCGGTTCGAATAGGCGACGCGGGCATGGGGATCGGCGGGCGAGGCCAGGGCCGGGCCGCCGTTCAGCAGGCCCAGGATGGCGGCGGTCGGGCCGGTGCGGATCTGCACGGCGCCGCAGCAGTTCTCGTCACGCTTGCTGTAGTCGCCGATCAGCCGGAAGGTCGCCTTGTCGTCCGGCACGAACAGCAACTGGCCGCGGACGGTGTAGAAGCCCTGGTCGGCGTCCTCGTCGCGGTCGGTCGGACCCTTGCCGTTGATCACGTCGTTGTAGCCGTCGCGCTCGCGGGCGGCGACGTACAGGCGGGCGGCCAGGGTCTCGCTGCCGAACAGCGGGCCGGTCACCGAGCCGGCCAGGCCGTGGGCGTTGAAGTTGCCGATCGTCGCTTCGGCCTCGGCGCCGAAGCCGAATTCCGGCTCCTTGGTGACGATGTTGATGACGCCGGCCGAGGTGCTCTTGCCGAACAGGGTGCCTTGCGGGCCCTTCAGCACCTCGATGCGCTCCATCTGGCCCAGGTCGCCGAACCCGACGCCGTTGCGCGGGCGGTAGACGCCGTCGATCACGACGCCGACCGAGCTTTCCAGGCCGGGGTTGTCGCCGACCGTGCCGACGCCGCGGATGCGGGCGGTGGTCGAGGCTTCCGACGTGGTCGAGGTCACGGTCAGGCCGGGGGTCAGGATCGTCAGATCCTTGATGTCCTTGACGCCGGTGTCCTGCAGCAGCTTGGCGCCGACCGCGGTGACCACCACCGGCACGTCCTGCAGGTTCTGCTCGCGCTTCTGGGCGGTGACGACGATGCTGTCGACGGTTGGGATTTCGGTGTCCTGGGCGGCGGTTTGGGCCTGAGCCGCCAGAGGGGTCAGACCGGCGAGCACGACGGCGGACGCCGTGCCGCAAAGCACCTGAGTAAAGCGCATTTCCTACCTCGGTTCGTTTTATGGCTTGAGCGCTTGCATCGCCCCCGCCTTTTGATTTGGTCGTGACCCGAACGATTGTTCGAATAGACACGCAAGGGTTACGGTCCCGCTGGGGGCTCGGCAAGGAAAAACCTTATGGTTTAAAGGTTCGAGAACGGCTGTTGCGCGGATGCGACAGCGTTCGGCGAGCATTCCCAATCTTCCGCCGGCTTCGAAACGGCGCCCGGCGGGGAGGGGACGCTTGCGCCCGCGCGCGCGGCGGCTCATGTCGGGGGCATGCCGATCTCCGCCGCCTACCGTCCCGATCCGGTCTTCATGCGCCTGGGCCCGGATTTCGCCGACCCGGTCGCGGCCGCCGAGTTCCCGCAGACCGTCCTGCGGTTCCGCAACGACCGCGCCGCCGTGACGGTGGGGCTGGAAGGGCTGACCGAGGCCGAATGGCTGGCGCACTTCGCGCGCTTCTCGCCGCTGCCGGACAACCAGCCCGGGCCGCTGGCCATGCGCTATCACGGCCACCAGTTCCGCAGCTACAACCCCGACCTGGGCGACGGGCGCGGCTTCCTGTTCGCCCAGCTGCGGGAAGCGGGAAGCGGCCGGCTGCTGGACCTGGCCACCAAGGGCTCGGGCCAGACGCCGTGGTCGCGGGCCGGCGACGGGCGGCTGACCCTGAAGGGCGGGGTGCGCGAGATCCTGGCGGCCGCGATGCTGGAGACCCTGGGCGTTCCGACCTCGCGGGCCTTCTCCCTGGTCGAGACCGGCGAGGCCCTGACGCGCGGCGACGAGCCCAGCCCCACCCGCTCGGCCGTGCTGACCCGCCTGTCGCACAGCCACATCCGGTTCGGAACCTTCCAGCGCCAGGCCTTCCTGGAGCGGCGCGACAACATCACCACCCTGGTCGACCACGCGGTCGAGACCTATTTCCCCGGCGTCGCCGACCAGCCGGACCGGCCCAAGGCGCTGCTGGAGCAGGTGGTCGCCGCCAGCGCCCGGCTGCTGGCCCGCTGGATGGCGGCCGGCTTCGTGCACGGGGTGCTCAACACCGACAACATGGTGGTGACGGGCGAGAGCTTCGACTACGGCCCCTGGCGGTTCCTGCCGCGCAACGATCCGAACTTCACCGCCGCCTATTTCGACCATTCGGGCCTGTACAGCTTCGGCCGCCAGCCCGAGACGGTGTTCTGGAACCTGCAGCAGCTGGCCGGCTGCCTGGCCCTGGTCACCGACGACGCCGGGCTGATCGCCGCCCTGAACACCTTCTCCGACCTCTATCGTGACGCCCTGCGCGCGGCGATGCTGGACCGCCTGGGCCTGAAGAGCCGTTCGGCCGAGGCGGACGTCGACCTGGTCCAGGCCGCCTTCGTGGCGCTGGCGGCGGGCGGCGAATCACTGCGCTGGGAGCCGTTCTTCTTCGACTGGTTCGGCGGCGAGGCGTCGCAGGCCCGCGCCCTGGCCGGTCCCCGGGCGGAGCTGTACGGACAGGCGGCGTTCCTCGACTTCCGCCGCCAGCTGTCGGCCTTCGAGCCCGACCGCCCCGAGCGCCTGGAAAGCTCTGTTTTCAAGGGGTTGGAGCCGGAGGAGCTGCTGATCGACGAGGTCGAGGCCCTGTGGGCGCCGATCGCCGAGGCCGACGACTGGGCCCCGCTCCAGCGGAAACTGGCCCGAATTGAGGCCGCGCGCGTCGCCTATGCGTTGGGAGACTGACATACGGGTGAGACATATCTGCCGCATGCTGAGCTTTTCCGACGTGGGGCCGCGGTTCGTAGGAACAAACGTCAAGCTTCAGCCTTATCTGGGTTGAAACTCGCCCTCCGAACGAACTGGCCTGTGGAGAATTTCGCATGCGTTTCTTCCAACCCGTGATGCTGGTCTGCGCGGTCGCCATGTCTTTCATCGGCGCCCTGGGCCTGCCCGGCTGCGCCCGCGCCATCGGCGAGTGCCTCAGCGACAAGCACGAGATGGCTTAGGCCATCTCTGAATTCCGCTCATCCCGGCGAACGCCGGGACCCGGATGGAATGGCGGTGTGGCTGACGCCATGAGCGCGGCGCGCTTCCAACCAGCCTCTGAGTTTTAGGATCTGGGTCCCGGCGTTCGCCGGGATGAGCGGATCCTTGAGGTCCTCACCCCAGCCAGGGCGCGTTCGCCATCCGCTTGGCCAGGAACGCGATCAGCACCTCCACCCGCGCCGGCCGGATCGTGCTGGGCGGGGTGACCAGGTGCAGGGCGATGGGCGGCGGGGCCCAGTCGGGCAGGATTTCCTCCAGCAGGCCCGCCTTGACATCCTTGCCGACCAGGAAGTCCGGCAGCAGGGCCAGGCCCAGTCCCGCCAGCAGCGCCGCGCGCAGGACGTCGCCGTTGTTGACCCGCAGGGGCGAGGGCACGCTGACCGCGTATTGTCCGTGTTCCGCGTGCTCGAACCGCCAGACGTCCCGGGTGCGGCTGTTGGTGTAGAACAGGCCGCTGTGGCGGGTCAGGTCCTTGGGGTGCTCGGGGCGGCCCTGGCGGTCCAGATAGGCCGGCGCGCCGACCAGCATCAGCCGCACGGGGCAGAGGCGGCGGGCCAGCAGGCTGGAGTCCTCCAGCGCCGAGATCCGCAGCGCCAGGTCGAAGCCCTCCTCGACGATGTCGACCATCTGGTCCGACAGCGACAGCTCGATCGAGACCTGCGGATGAAGCGCCAGGAAGTCCGGCAGGGCCGGCCCGAGATGGACGATGCCGAACGACATCGGCGCGGCCACCCGCACCAGGCCGCGCGGCGCGGTCGCCTGGGCCGAGGCCTCCGCCTCCAGCGCCTCGCCCTCCTGCAGGAGGTGGGCGGCGCGATGCAGCGAGGCGCGGCCGGCCTCGGTCAGGGACAGCCGCCGGGAGGTCCGGTGGAACAGCGTCGCCCCCATCCGGGTCTCCAGCCGGGAGACGGCCTTGGAGACCGTGGCCTTGGACAGGTTCAACTGCTCGGCCGCCCCGACGAACGAGCCGGTCTCGGCCACCTTGGCGAACACCGCCCAGGCCTCGAAGTCGGGGAGTTTCATGGGTGCGATTCTCGAAACAGTAAGTTTCGATCATTTCCATTTCGGAACAGGACGCAAGAGGCCATCTTCTCTCCAACAGAGACGGCCATCGGGCCTCGGTCTCCAGGAGATTAGACGATGATCGACGTCAGACCCTTCGACAGCCTCGGCGGCGCCAACCACGGTTGGCTGGACGCCAAGCACCACTTCTCGTTCGCCGACTACCACGACCCGCGCCGCGTCCATCACGGCGCCCTGCGGGTGTGGAACGACGACACCATCGCGGCCGGCACGGGCTTCCCGCCCCACCCGCACGCCGACATGGAGATCATCACCTATGTCCGCGAAGGCGCGATCACCCACCAGGACAGCCTGGGCAACAAGGGCCGCACCGAGGCGGGCGACGTCCAGGTGATGAGCGCCGGCACGGGCATCCGCCACTCCGAGTACAACCTCGAGGACACCACGACCAGGATCTTCCAGATCTGGATCATCCCCAACAAGCGCGGTGAAGGCCCGGCCTGGGGCGCAAAGCCCTTCCCCAAGGGCGACCGCAGCGGCAAGTTCGTGGCCCTGGCCAGCGGCTTCGAGGGCGACACCGACGCCCTGCCGATCCGCACCGACGCCCGGGTCCTGGGCGCCACGCTGAAGGCCGGCGAGACCACCGAGTACCCGATCGGCGCCGACCGCAAGGGTTATCTGGTGCCGTCGACCGGCAAGGTCGAGGTCAACGGCGTGACCCTGAACACCCGCGACGGCGCGGCCATTCAAGACGAGGCCGTGATCCGCGTGAAAGCGTTGGAAGACGCCGAGCTGGTGCTCGTCGACGCCGCCTAGTCGATCCACCCCGAATCGGGACAGGCGCATGCGCCTGTCCCCAGCTTCACCCCGTTTACCCACCCCCGCACATTCAGGAGGCCAAAGTGGCCAAGGTTCTCGTTCTCTACTACTCCGCCTACGGCCACATCGAGACGATGGCCAACGCCGTGGCCGAAGGCGCCCGCGCCGCCGGCGCGACCGTCGACGTCAAGCGTGTGCCGGAGCTGGTGCCCGAAGAGGTCGCCAGGAAGTCCTATTACAAGCTCGACCAGGCCGCCCCGATCGCCGCGATCGCCGACCTGGAAAACTACGACGCCATCATCGTCGGCACCGGCACCCGTTTTGGCCGCATGAGCTCGCAGATGGCCAACTTCCTTGACCAGGCCGGCGGCCTGTGGGCCCGCGGCGCGCTGAACGGCAAGGTCGGGGCGGCCTTCACCTCGTCGGCCACCCAGCACGGCGGCAACGAGACCACCCTGTTCTCGATCATCACCAACCTGCTGCACTTCGGCATGACCATCGTCGGCCTGCCCTACAGCCACCAGGGCCAGATGACCCTGGAGGAGATCACCGGCGGCGCGCCCTACGGCGCCACCACCATCGCCGGCGGCGACGGCTCGCGCCAGCCCAGCGAGCTGGAACTGGCCGGCGCCCGCCACCAGGGCGAACTGGTCGCCAAGACGGCGGCCAAGCTGTTCGGCTAACCGCCTGACCCAACGCCCTCCGCCGCTTCGACTCCTCCCCCCGATCGACGCGCCGGAGGGCCTCGCGGCCGGTTCGCCCTCCCCCCCGGAACCTGGCCGCCGACGGCCGGCTGGTTCCTCCCCCGCGGAGCCAGCCGGTTTTTCGGGTTTAGGAGCGCCGCGCTAACCAAGGACCACGCGAAAGCGCTACCGGAGGCGGTGTTTTTCTGCCTTCATACCGCAGACGGCGCGAGCGTCGTCGATGCGGACGCGGCGGGTCGCGGAAGACGGGCCGCGGGGGAGTGTGGACATGTCGCTGCTCGACTGGCTGCTCAATCCGACGGGGCTGACGCCCCACGGCTTCTGCCTGAGCTGGGCCCCGGGGCTGGTGGCCCTGCACGCTGGATCCGACACGGTCATCGGCCTGGCCTATCTGTCGATCCCCCTGGCCATCGCCGCCTTCGTCAGGATGCGGCCCGACATCAAGTACGGCTGGGTGGCCTATCTGTTCGTGGCCTTCATCCTGGCCTGCGGCACCACCCACCTGATGGCCATCCTCACCCTGTGGGTCCCCGCCTACGGGATCGACGGCCTGATCAAGCTCGTCACCGCGATCCTGTCGATCGCCACGGCGGCCCTGCTGTGGCCGCTGCTACCCAAGGTCGCCGCTCTGCCGTCCGCCGCCGAGCTGGAGCGCCGGGTCGAGGAGCGCACGGCCGAGCTGGCTCGGATGGTCGAGGAACAAAGGGCCACCCTGGCCCAGCGCGACCTGCTGCTGCGCGAGGTCTATCACCGGGTGAAGAACAACCTGCAGATGGTCGACGGCCTGCTGGTCATGCAGTCGCGCCAGATCACCGACCCCGACGCCCGCAAGGCGCTGCGCGGCCTGCGCGACCGCATCTTCGCCCTGGGGCTGGTGCACCAGCAGCTGATGAGCTCCAGCGACCTGAAGACCTTCGACGTCGCGCCCTTCCTCGGCGAGCTGTCCAACAACATCGTCGATGGCGGGGCCGGCGGCGAAGTGGCGCTGTCGGTCGAGGCCATCCCGCTGGACGTCGACCTGGATTTCGCCATCCCGCTGGGGCTGCTGGTCAACGAGCTGGTCACCAACTCGCTCAAGCACGCCTTCCCGGACGGCGGCGGCGAGATCGCGGTCAATCTCAGCCGCACCGACGGCGGCGAGTTGCTGCTGGTCGTGGCCGACAACGGCAAGGGCTATGACGGCCGGCCGCCCGGGCCGGGGGCGTCGAAGGTCGCGCTGGGCTCGACGATCATCAAGGGGCTGGTCGCACAATTGGAGGGAACGATCATGGTCGAAAGCAAGCCGGGCCTGACCCGCAGCGAGATCCGCGTCGCGGCGCCCCAGGCGGGATTCATGACGGGTCCCGTCGCCGGCTCCCTGACGAGCCAGGTGGCCGCATGAACGCGCTGACCTTGCAGAAATCCACGGTGCTGGTCGTCGACGACGAGTTCCTGATCGCCGAGGGCCTGTGCATGCAGGTCGAGGACATGGACATGGCCGTCTGCGGCACGGCCACCAACGCCGACGAGGCCGTGGCCCTGGCCATGATGCACCGGCCCGAGGTGGTGCTGATGGACATGCGGTTGCGCGGCGACAAGGACGGCGTCGACGCCGCCCTGGCCATCCACGCCGAGGTCGGCTCGAAGGTGATCTTCATCACCGGCTCGCGCGAGCAGTCGACCATCGCCCGGATCTACGAGGACCACCCCGCCGGCGTGCTGTTCAAGCCCGTGTCGGACCGCCAGCTGCGCATGGCGATCGCGACGGCGCTGGAGGCGTAGGCCTTCAAAGCCGCTCGCGTTCAGACGCGGGCGGCTGCGGCAATCTATCGCATGGGATGAGTTCGGGCGCGCGGCCGAACGCGGTAAATCTTATGGTTATGGTAAATATTATAATATCCTGCTGACAGCGTTGTCCGGGGGGCGGGCGGGGCGATATCAGCGGGCTCTATGCATCGGTTTTCAAGGGTGATGCGCGACGTGGCCGGTCGCGCGGCGGCGAAGCGGCTGGTCTTCCGTCTGCGGCGCGACCAGCGCGGCGCGGTCGCCGTCACCTACGCCCTCCTGATCATTCCGTTGATCATCGCCATCGGCGCGGCCCTGGACTTCACCTTCGCCTACAACGCCAAGGACCGGATGCAGGGGGACCTCGACGCGGCGCTTCTGGCGGCCGTCAAGACCCTGAACACCGGCGACCCGGCCGCGGTCCGGACGAAGGTTCGCACCTGGTTCGCCACCCAGACCAATCGCGGCGGCTACAAGCTGGACGACATCACGATCGACCAGTCCAGCTATGTGGTCCAGGCCAAGGCCACCGCATCGGTCCCGACCATGATCATGGGCGTTTTCGGGATCAACAGCATCCCGATCGCCGCCAGCAGCGCCGTCGCCGGACCCGGCACCTCCTACATCAACATCTACCTGATGCTGGACACCTCGGCGTCCCAGATGCTGGCCTCGAACGCCGATGGCCAGGCGGCCATGCGCAAGGACATCGGCTGCGAATTCGCTTGCCACACGGGCGACCAGCACACGGTCAACAACATCGCCTACGCCAACAACTATCTCTATGCGAAGGCGAAGAACATCAACCTGCGTTCCGATGTTCTGCTGGACGCCGCCAAGACCATGGTGTCGTCCGTCGACCTGGTCGATCCGACCCACAAACGCATCAAGGTGGGCGTCTACAACTTCAACACCACCACGACCACGGTGCTGGCCCCGACCTTTTCCACCGGCGCGGTCCGCTCGGCCCTGACCCCGACGACCTCGGTCGACGGCACCGCCTTCGACACCTCGCTCAAGGCGATGGCGGGGCTTGTCGGGTCCAGCGGCGACGGCAAGACGCCGTCCACGCCCTTGAAGTTCGTGATGCTGGTCACCGACGGCGTCCAGTCGCAACGCGGCTGGGTGGGCGCCTCGGCCTGGACCTGCAAGAAAAAGGTGGGTTCGGTCTGCGTCTCCTATCCGATGTCGACGGCGTCCTACGACGTGACGCCGCTCAATCCCGCCTGGTGCAACTATGTAAAGAACAACAAGGTGACCATGGCGGTGCTCTATACCCAGTACCTGCCGATCCCTCTGGACTGGGGCTATAACGGCACCCTGGGCTCCGCCATGCCGGGGTCCTGGACGGGAACCCTGCGCTCGGGGGTCAGTCCCTCGATCACCCGGCAATCCTACCTGCCCTACGCCCTGGAGGATTGCGCCTCGTCCCAGGATCTCTACATGGGCGCGGAGTCCGAGGACGCGATCAAGAACGGCATGAACAAGCTGTTCACGAAATACATGAACTCCGTGCACCTGATCCAATAGATGCGCACGTCTTCCTCCTCCCATCCTCGGCGGCCCGGCCTTCTTCAGCGCTGGCGGCGGTCGACGAGCGGCGCGACGGCGGTGGAGTTCGCCATGCTGCTTGTCCTGTTCATGGGGATCCTGGCCGCCACGCTCGACACCGCCATCATGTACTTCGCCGCGGCCGGCCTCGACGCTTCGGTGCGCAACGCCAGCCGCCTGATCAGGACCGGCCAGGTCCAGACCTCCAGCATGACGGCGGGGGCGTTCAGAAGCCGGATCTGCTCGGGCGTGGTCGGCGCCTTCTACTGCGAAAAGAACCTCTATGTCCGGGTCTCGGTGGTCTCGGCCTTCGCCGACGTCGATCTGAGCACCCCGATCAGCGGCGGCAAGCTCAGCACGGCCAGCGTCTTCGACCCGGGCAACGCCGGCGATATCGTGGTCGTGCAGGCTTATCTGCCCTGGGATCCGATGTTCAACGTCCTGGCCTATGCGACGCCGAAATTGTCCGATGGCCGGACCCTGATCGCCTCGGCGGCCGTGTTTCGCAACGAGCCGTTCAATTGAGCCGGGTCGTCCGCATGCTGGCGGTCTTCCGGCGAAACCAGGCGGGGGTCGCGGCGGTCGAGTTCGCTCTGATCCTGCCCAGCCTGCTCCTGCTCTATGCCGGTACGGTGGAGATCGGCCAGGGCCTGACCGTCGCCCGCAAGCTGAACAACGCCGCGGTCGTCACCGCCGACCTGATGGCCCAAAGCGAAAGCCTTTCCACCGACGACATGAACGACGTCTTCGCCGGCGCCAAGGCCACCCTGGCGCCCTATGACATCAGCGGCCTCAAGATCCAGGCCTGCGTCGTCACGACGGCCGGCGGCGCCCAGAAGGTCAAGTGGTGCGCGGCCGAGCACGACACCGCTCCAGCCAAGGGCGCGGCGCCGCCGGTGGCCGTTCCTTCGGCCCTGGTCGAGGGCGGCGTGGAGATGGTGGTGGTTCGAGCCCGCTACCATCTCGACACGCCCTTCTCGTCGGCCCTGTCGGTGATCGGGCACGGCTATGACTTCCAGCGGGTCTACGTGCAGCGCCCCCGGATCGGCGACACCATCGACAAGGAATAGGGGCGCCGCCGGCCGTCCCCCTTTTTGCCGGGCCCTTGAGGGGATCGTCCATCACAACCTATGAGTCAGTTTCTGCAAAATAAGAACCATTAAGTGCATTTCTGCACCCCTGGGTGGGGCGCGCTGTGATATACATCTATAAGTGGCGTACATTCATCCCCACACCGAAAGGCTGTGTCGGGGCCAAGCCGCCCCGGCGCACCGTCAGTCAAATCACCAAGGGAGAGTATGCGATGGCTTACGATGCCGAGGCCGCTGTCGCGGCCATTCCGCAGATCTACTGGGACAAGGGCCTGAAGTATTTCAACGCCGGCGACGACGCGCCGACGGCGATCCAGAACCTGTACCTGGACTGGCGACCGCCGTTCGACCTGGGCTCGCTGGCCGCCATCGTCGGCGCCCTGTACGCCGACACCTACTGGGCCGCGACGCCCAGCGACGGCCAGAAGATGTCCGTCTCCCAGCTGGCGGGCGACCTGAGCGCGGCGATCGGGGTCAACCTGCCCGACGCGACCCGGGCGGCGCAGTTCGCCTTCTCGCGCTGGTACGGCCTGTTCGTGCGCGGCAACACGGCCAATACCGGCGAGATTCCGAAGCAGGGCACGCTGACCGCCAGCCCCGACGTGCTGGTCAACGGCTCCACGCCGCTGATCCCCCGGCTGATCATCACCAACTGGAACCAGAGCGTCTGGGGACCGCAGGCGGGATTGAAGAACTACGCCTACGGCCGCGCCCAGAGCCTGAACATCGGCGTCACGATCACCAAGCCCAGCGTGCGGATGTACTATACCGACGCGGGCTTCGTGCCGCCGCCCAGCAGCTGGAACCAGGTCTTCACCTATGACGACCAGCTGGAGTCCTCGCCGCTGGTCGACATCAACGGCAACCTGACCCTGCCGCCGGGAACCCGGTCGGCGAGCCAGCTGGCGTTCGGCGTCAACTTCCCCGGCAGCGGCCACTACTGCATGATTACGGCCGCGGGGTCGGAGTTCTTCGCCAACAAGCCCGACTCGGGCGGCGGGAACTGGAACTCGGCGACCTGGCTGCAGTGCAACGGCGCGGCCGGTTGGCACAATCTCGACGTCTCCAGCACGGGCGAGGCGGTCCTGAAGTTCTACAATCAGGACGACAGCGCCGAACGCTTCGTCTTCGAAGCCCACGTCCACCGGGCGGACAACGGGACGAAGGTGTCGCTGGGGATCGCCGGCCTGCTCAAGGCGACCGACGTGGCGATCACCAACGACTATCAGGTGGTCAGCGCCGAGATCGAGGCCCCGCCGCGCTACGCCGGCGAGCTGACGGTGCGGTTCGGCAAGCTGCCGCCGGGCGCGGCCGTGACGTTCTACAAGTACTGGGTGCTGCCGGTCGGCCACCCCCGTCACCCCGACGCCGCCAAGCTGACGGGCAACTTCGACGCCCTGATCTCGGGCCAGCCGGTCCGCATCCCGATGGGCGACTACACCTTCGTCGGCCCGCAGGCCTAGCGCGGATCGACCGAAAACCTCATCCTTCGACAAGCTCAGGATGAGGTTTTCGACCGACCGAGCCTGTCACTGGTCCTCATCCTGAGCCTGTCGAAGGATGAGGACCACGCACGGCCTTGAATGATCCGCCCCAGGGACTGGCCTCAGCCCGTCCCGGTCATCTTGAAGATGCCCTGGGCGTTGCCGCTGTCGAACCGCAGGTCCAGCCGCTCCACGCCCGCCTCGTCCACGAACCGGTCGCGGCTGATGAACTCGTGGAACGAGCCCGGGACGGTCAGGATCGTTTCGCCGCCGTCGGTGACGAAGGTCCGCTCGACCGGCTGGGCCTTGAAGGCGGTCTGGCGCACGCGGCCCGAGCCCGAGACCTCGACCTTGTCCTTGATCGGCCGGCCCAGCGCCCGCTGGGCGTCGGCCACGGCCTCGACGTCGGGCACCCGGTCGGTGGCGTGGTTGAAGGCCTGGCCCTCGGTGGCGATCCAGGCCGCCTCGGCCGACTCGGCCAGCAGGGCCCTGTAGTGCTCCAGCCGCGGGATGCCATGGGTGCGCTCAAAGGCGGCGACCACCTGGGGCAAGGCGGCGCGGGCCGCGTCCAGCTCGCAGCGCCCCTCGGCGGCGAAGGCGGCCAGGGCGCGCTGGGCCTCGATCCCCAGGGCGTCGGCGGTGGAGTCGAACACCGCGTGGGCGATCACCTGGAAGGCCGGCGAGAAGCGCTCGACATGCAGCTCGCTGACGAAGAACTGCGGGATGGCTTCGGGATGATCCAGGTGGGCGTAGGCCCGGCCGGTCATCTTCAGCCGGTCCAGCGGATAGAGGTCGGCGACGGCGTAGCCCAGGGGCTCCAGGATCCGCGCGAAGGCCAGGTGGCCGGCCGGCAGGGCGCCGGTCGGGCCGGTCCCGAAGTCGATGGTGCGCAGGGCGCCATGGTCGAACAGGATCCTGCGCCCCGCCGCCCGGCGCTCCTGCACATAGGCCGCGCCCAGCGGCACGCGGCCCATGATGTCGTGGAACAGCACCGCGTTCAGCGCCATGGCGAACACCGCGCGCGAGACCGGACCCTCGGCCTCGACCGCCAGGGGCGGGGCGATGTCCAGCACCTCGAGGATCGTGGCGGCGGCCTTCTGGCCGACGGCCGAGGCGACGAGGGTGGAGAGGTGGCTCATGGGGTGGTCCGATGATGGGCGGGAGCTGGGTTCTGGGGGGGCTGATCCGTTGTCATCCCGGAAGCCTCGCAGAGGCTGTCCGGGATCCAGGGGACCGGGCGAAGGCCTTGCGGTTCACCTGGGTCTGGACAAGCGTCGATGATGAAAGGCCTCACACATCAAACACCACCCCCTGCGCCAGCGGCAGGGTGGTCCCGTAGTTCACGGTGTTGGTGGCGCGGCGCATGTAGGTCTTCCAGCTGTCGGAGCCGGCTTCACGGCCGCCGCCGGTCTCCTTCTCGCCGCCGAACGCGCCGCCGATCTCGGCGCCCGAGGGGCCGATATTGACGTTGGCGATGCCGCAGTCGCTGCCCTCGCCCGAGACGAACAGCTCGGCCTCGCGGACGTTCAGCGTGAAGATCGACGACGACAGGCCCTGGGCCACGTCGTTCTGGGCGGCGATGGCGTCGGCCAGCTCGGCGTAGCGCATCACATAGAGGATCGGCGCGAAGGTCTCGTGCTTCACGATCTCGGCCTGGGCGTCCATCTCGACCAGGGCGGGGGCGACGTACCAGGCGTCCGGTCCGGCCGCCTCGACGCGGTGGCCCCCGACCACCCGGCCACCGGCGGCGCGGGCCGCATCCAGGGCGCTCTGCATGGCGTCGAACGCGGCCTTGTCGATCAGCGGCCCGACCAGCACGCCCGCCGCGCGCGGGTCGCCGACCGGCACGGACGGATAGGCGGCCTTCAGCCGGCCGACGAAGGCGTCATAGACGCTGTCGTGCACGAACAGCCGCCGCAGGGTGGTGCAGCGCTGGCCGGCCGTGCCCATGGCCGCGAAGGCCACGCCGCGCAGGGTCAGGTCCAGGTCCGCCGTGGGCGCGACGATGGCGGCGTTGTTGCCGCCCAGCTCCAACAGGGCGCGGGCGAAGCGAGCCGCCAGCCTCGGGGCCACCGTCCGCCCCATGGCGGTCGAGCCGGTGGCCGAGACCAGCGGGACCTTCGGATGGTCGACCAGGGCCTCGCCGGCCGCGCGGCCGCCGATCAGCAGGGTGGACAGGCCGGCCGGAGCGTCCGGTCCGAACCGGGCGGCGGCGCGTTCGAACAGGGCCTGGGTGGCCAGGGCGACCAGCGGGGTCTTCTCCGACGGCTTCCACACCACGCTGTCGCCGCAGACCAGGGCCAGGGCCGCGTTCCACGACCAGACGGCGACCGGGAAGTTGAAGGCGCTGATCACCCCGACCACGCCCAGCGGATGCCAGGTCTCCATCATCCGGTGCGACGGGCGCTCGGTGGCCAGGGTCAGGCCGAACAGCTGGCGCGACAGGCCCACGGCGTAGTCGCAGATGTCGATCATCTCCTGCACCTCGCCCAGGCCCTCGGAGACCACCTTGCCGGCCTCCAGAGTGACCAGGGCGGCCAGGTCCGCCTTGGCGGCGCGCAGCTCCTCGCCCAGCAGCCGCACCAGCTCGCCGCGCCGCGGGGCGGGGACCTTGCGCCAGGCCAGGAAGGCGTCATGGGCGGCGTCGATGGCGGCCTTGGCGTCGTCGGCAGTGTGCTCGCGAAGCCAGGCCAGGGTCTCGCCCGTCACCGGCGAGCGCGCCGCCAGGGTTCCGCCGTCGAGGGCGGCGGCGGGGACGCCGAGGCGCTGCAGCAGGGCGCGGGCTTCGGGGATGGCGGAGGGCGGGGTGGTCATCGCGATCTCGTCATAGTCCGCTCATCCCGGCGAAAGCCGGGATCCAAGCGGCGCGTGGAATGAGCCCGTGCGGCTCGATCGTCCAGGGCGAAATCGGACGGTCGGCTTGGGTCCCGGCTTTCGCCGGGATGAGCGGAGGTAGGCGGAAAGCTCATGACTTTAAAGGCGGCCCCAGCCGCACCGCCGCCGAGCCCGCGCCGAACACCGCCGCGACCGCCGCCGAATACTCCTGCACCCGGCGCGGCGTGAAGCGGTCGTAGGCGTCCTGGAACGCCCGGCCCAGGCCATGCTCGCCGCTGAAGCTGGCGCCGAAGCCATCGACCGCCAGGGTCAGAACCGCCTCGCGCAGGGCGGCGCGGCGGGCCGGATCGGCCGGGCCGACCAGGTTGAAATGCACCCCGCCGTCGGCCACGTGGCCGAAGTCGCACAGGGCGTAGTCGGGGAAGTCCTGCTCCAGCATCAGCGTCGCCTCGCGGCGGAACCGGGCCAGGTCGCGGCGGCGGAAGCTGAGGTCGAAGCCGACGACCGGCCCGCTGGCCCGCAGGCCTTCCGACAGCGCATGGCGCAGGGCCCACATCCTGTCGACCGGGCCGAACAGGGCGTCGGCTAGCGGACTGTCGTCGCGCTCCAGCAGGTCGGCCGCGATCTGCTGCAGCACCTCGTCCAGGCTCGCCTCGCCCTCGCGCGAGGCCCAGGTCCGGGTCAGCTCGACCAGCACCGCATAGTCGGGAACGCCACCGGCGAACGGGTTGCTCAGCGACGGCACATGGTCGATGGCCCGGGTCATGGCCGCCTTCGACATGCCCTCGAACGCCGTCAGGGTCGCGCCCGCCTGGACCTCGAAGGCCTGCAGCAGCGGCAGCACCGCCTCGGCGTCGCGCGGGACCAGCAGGGCGGCGGCGGTCTGGCGCGGGCGGTGGTGGACCTCGACGGTGACCCGGGTGATGATCCCGAACGCCCCGCAGCCGCCGACGAACAGCTGGCGCAGGGCGACGGCGGCGTTGTCCTTGCGCAGGCCGTGCGACAGGGTCAGGGTCGTGCCCGCCGCGTCGGCCAGCACCACCTCCAGCCCCAGCACGTGGCGGCGCATGTCGCCATAGCGCAGGAACCGCGCCCCGCCGGTGTTGGTGGCGGCCATGCCGCCCAGCGACGGATCGGCGCCCAGGTCGATGGGCAGGAACAGGCCGGGCGGCTCCAGCGCCGCGTTCAGGGCCGACAGCCGCACGCCCGCGCCCACCGTCGCGGTGCGGTCGGCGGGGTCGATCTCCAGCGGCGCGGTCAGGCGGTCCAGCGACAGCACGATCTGCGTCCCGCCGGCGTCCGGCGTCGAGCCCTCGGCCAGGCCGGTGTTGGCGCCCTGGGGGAGGAACGGCAGGCCGTGGCGCACGCAGTAGCCGACCA
Organism: Caulobacter sp. UNC279MFTsu5.1; assembly: GCF_900114015.1. Taxonomy (GTDB): domain Bacteria; phylum Pseudomonadota; class Alphaproteobacteria; order Caulobacterales; family Caulobacteraceae; genus Caulobacter. The sequence continues at coordinate 155,285 of NZ_FORN01000003.1, forward strand.
CGGCCGAGACCTCCCCCGTCGTGGCCGGGCGAACGACGGCCGCCGCCGTCCCGCCGGCGTAGCGGGCCGGGGTCTCGTAGGCGGCGCGGCCGGCCGGATCGAGGATCAGGCCGCCGGGGCCGACCAGGGCGGCCAGGGCGTCTTGGTGGTCTTGGCTGAGCACGGGCGGCGCAAACTCCAGGGGCGGACATCATCCCCGCCGTTTCGTCGAATCCTAGTGGCCGGATGGTCGGTTCGCCGGCTAGATTTCGGCGAAACGCAGGTTCGGGCCTTCATAATGACGATAGACGCCATCGATGAGAAGCTGATCGCCGCCCTGCGCGAGAACGGCCGGGCCTCCACCGCCGACCTCGCCCGGCGTGTCGGCCGCTCGCGCACCACGGTGCAGAGCCGGATCGAGCGGTTGGAGCGCGATGGAGTGATCGTCGGCTACGCCGCCCGCCTGGCGCCCGACCACGCCCATGGGGCGGTGCGGGTGCACGTGATGATCAAGATCGGCCCCAAGGAGGCCCGCGCCGTCGAGGCCGCCCTGCGCGCCATCCCGCAGGTGCGGCTGCTGCACTCGGTCAGCGGCGACTATGACATGATCGCCATCGCCGCCACCGCCACGGTCGCCGAGATGGACGAGGTGCTGGACCGGATCGGCCACGTGGCCGGGGTCGAGCGCACGACCTCGTCGATCATCCTGTCGACCAAGTTCGACCGCTGACGCCCGCTTGCGCGACGCGGGCGCCGAGGGAAGATCGCCGTCGGGGGTGTCGTTCCCCCGCCCGCCGGCTGCACTGGAACACGCCGCTGGACCTGCCGCAGTTCGACGGCATGCCGAACTGATCTATTCGGACCGCAGCCGCGCGCGAACGTCCTGGTAGGCCGCGGCGATCAGGGCGTTCAGCGCGGCGGCGTCCACCGGCCGGCCCCAGCGGATCTTCACGTGCCGCATGCGCTTGCCAGCGCCGTCCAGCAGGCCGGACGGATCGTCCAGCGCCGCGCCGTGGAAGAAGCCGAGGTTCACGTGGGCGCTGAACGCATCGACATAGGCGAAGGCCGCGTCGTCCACGCACGCGGTGGGATGTCCGTCGTGCAGCACTTCGCGAACGTCGGGCCCGCAGGCGCGCAGACGCTCGAACCACGGCTGGGCCAGGCGCCGCAGGTCGTGCTCGGGCGCGGCGAACCAGGCGTCGACGTCGGGGTCTCGCCGCACGGCGCCGGCAAGTCGGAAGAGCTCGGTCATCGGGCCAGGATGCCAGCGCCGCCGGGGTTTGTCGAAACCCCGGCGGCGGCCGGCCGTCGTCAGGCGGCGCCGACGGTCTGGCGGACGATGCGGGCGGCCTCGACCATGTTGGCCAGGGCGGCCTGGGTCTCCGGCCATTTGCGGGTCTTCAGGCCGCAGTCGGGATTGACCCACAGCTGGCCGGCCGACAGCCGGGCCTGGGCGGCTCTCAGCAGGTCGGTCATCTCCTCGACGGCCGGCACGCGCGGCGAGTGGATGTCGTAGACGCCGGGGCCGATCTCGGCCGGATAGGCGTAGGCCTCGAAGGCTTCCAGCAGCTCCATCTTCGAGCGGGCGGTCTCGATGGAGATGACGTCGGCGTCCATCGCCCCGATGGCGGCGATGATGTCGTTGAACTCCGAATAGCACATGTGGGTGTGGATCTGGGTGTGGTCGGCCACGCCCGAGGCCGCCAGGCGGAAGCATTCGACCGCCCAGTCCAGATAGGCCGCCCAGTCGCCGCGGCGCAGGGGCAGGCCCTCGCGCAGGGCCGCCTCGTCGATCTGGATCACCTTGGCGCCGGCCGCCTCGAGGTCGGCCGCCTCGTCGCGGATCGCCAGGGCGATCTGGCGGCAGGCCAGGGCGCGGGGGACGTCGTCACGGACGAAAGACCAGTTCAGGATGGTCACCGGCCCGGTCAGCATGCCCTTCATCGGCCGGTCGGTCAGGGACTGGGCGTAGGCCCACCACTCCACGGTCATCGGGGCCGGGCGCGAGACGTCGCCGAACAGGATCGGCGGCCGCACGCAGCGCGAGCCGTACGACTGCACCCAGCCGTGCCGGGTGAAGACGAAGCCGGCCAATTGCTCGCCAAAATACTGCACCATGTCGTTGCGCTCGAACTCGCCGTGGACCAGCACGTCCAGGCCGATTTCCTCCTGCCAGGCCACGGTGCGGGCGGTCTCGGCGCGCAGGAAGGCGGCGTAGTCGGCGTCGCTCAGCTGGCCCTTGCCGTGGGCCGAGCGCGCCTGGCGCACCGCCTCGGTCTGCGGGAACGAGCCGATGGTGGTGGTGGGGAAGGCCGGCAGGTCCAGGCGCGGGATCTGCACCGCCTGGCGGCGGCCGAACGGCGAGCGGCGCTGGGCCATGGCCGGGGTCGTGGCGGCCAGGCGCGCGGCCACGGCCGCGTCGTGAATCCGGGGCGAGGCGCGGCGCGCCGCCGCCGCCGCCTGCCTGGCGGCCAGCTGGGACGCGACGCTGGCCCGGCCCTCGTTCAGCGCCGTGGCCAGGACCACCAGCTCCTCGATCTTCTGGACGCCGAAGGCCAGCCACTGGCGGACCTCCGGATCGATCGCCGTCTCCAGGTCCAGGTCGATCGGCGCGTGCAGCAGCGAGCAGGACGGCGCCAGGATCACCCGGTCGCCGCCGCGCCTGGAGACGATCGGGTCCAGGCGGTCGAGCAGGGCGGGCAGGTCGGCCCGCCAGACGTTGCGGCCATCGATCACGCCCAGCGACAGCACCAGGCTCTCGCGGGCCAGGGCCAGGACGGCGTCCAGCTCTTCAGGCGCGCGCGCCAGGTCGACGTGGACGCCGTCGACCGGCAGGTTCACCGCCGTGGCCAGGTTGTCGCCGTAGCCGCCGAAATAGCTGGTCAGCATCAGGCGGAGGCCGGGGGTGGCGTGGCTCAGGGCGCCGTAGGCCCGGCGCAGCTCGCCGCGCTCGAACTCGGTCAGGTCCAGCGCCAGGCAGGGCTCGTCGATCTGCACCCAGTCGGCGCCGGCCTGCTGCAGCCGGGCCAGGACCTCGGCATAGACCGGGATCAGGGCCGACAGCAGCGACAGCGGCGAGAACCCCTCGTCCTTGGTCTTGGCCAGCTTGAGGAAGGTGACCGGGCCCAGCAGCACCGGGCGGGTGTGGACGCCCAGGGCCTTGGCCTCCAGGAACTCGTCGACGGGCTTGGTGGAGGTCAGGGCGAAGGCCTGGTCGCGCGACATCTCCGGGGCCAGGTAGTGGTAGTTGGTGTCGAACCACTTGGTCATCTCCAGGGCCGGCAGGCCGTGGCCGTGGTGATGGGCGTGGCCGTGGGCGCAGGCCTCGCCGTCGGCGGCGCCCTGGGTTCCGCGCGCCATGGCGAAATAGGCGGCGGTGTCGATCGGGCCGCCCGTCCAGCCGTAGATCGCCGGGATGGCGCCGACCATCACGCTGGTGTCGAGCACGTGGTCGTACAGCGAGAAGTCGTTGCTGGGCACATGGACCACGCCCAGGGCGGCCTGGCGGGTCCAGGCCGCGGCGCGCAGGGTCGCGGCCGTGGCCAGCAGCGCCGGGGCGTCGGTCTTGCCGGCCCAATGGTTCTCGAGCGCGAACTTCAGTTCGCGGCGCGGGCCGATGCGGGGAAAGCCCAGGGTGGCGACGGTGACGGTCATCTTCAAAAACCTCTGCCGGTGTGATGGCGGAGGCGGATCGGGACGCGCGCGAGGTCGCGCACGGGCCGTGGAGGTCCGGTCACGCCTTGCATGCGGCCAGACCGGGCACCCCGCCGGAGGACGTTATCTGTCGGGGCAGGTCTCCTGGCTCACGGGTCAGCGCCCCTGTCCTGGCCTTCCCGACACGCCACCGATCCAGCTTCGGCGCGTCAGTGACACGTATCGGACAGCGGCTCGCCGCTCACAGTTGCGGGGGCAGCGCCGGATTCGGACCCGTGAGGCCCTCACCGACTTCCCTCTTAGCTCCGGGCGCGTGAACGCCCGCAGACCACGACCCCTCCAGAAGGCGCGCGTTCCTGCCCTGCGTCAAGAGGGATATAAAGATATCTTTATATGATTTTGGAAGGCGACGTCCGGACACAACAAAATGTCGCACCCGCCCGTCGTTAAACCTTGGGGAAACGATGCCCGGGGTAATCCTGTCCCTTGGTTTGGGGGCTTCCTTGCGTCAGTCGGGGAAGCGGGAGGGCGTCTTGCGGAAACCAGCGGAACTCGGCCACGCCGTCCAGGGCGCCCGCAAGCCGTGGCTAGGCTACGCCAATCTCCGCCTTGAGGCCGCGGTCTTCCTGCTGGTGGCCGTGTCGTTCGCCGCGGTGCTGGGCAAGAGCGCCATCACCAGCCAGACCCTGGTCCTGTCGTCGCAATCGGGGCGGTTCGCGACCTACAGCTATTCCGACGCCGAGGCCGGCGGGCGCTCGGTCGTCTCGGTCGATCCGCGCAGGCTGCTGTCCTGGTCGTGCGACCTCCGAGAGGGCGCGGACTACCCCTATTGCGGCTACGGCCTGCAACTGGACCTCGGGCGGGACGCCGACGGCCTGGACTTCTCGCGGTTCCAGACCGTCACCTTGCGCTTCTCGTACCAGGGGCGGAGCGACCGCCTGAGGCTGACCTTCAAGGCGTCGCCGGGACCGGCCGTGCGCGACAGGGTGAAGGGCGACCCGATGCCCCTGGCCGTAGACATCCCGGTCGTCCAGGGACGCAACGAGGTCAGCCTGCCGTTGGACCAACTGGCGGTCGAGGAGTGGTGGGCGGCCGACCATGGCCTGTCGGCGGACGAGGCCGCGCCGAACCTCAAGGCGATCCACGCCATCGCCATCGCCACCAACAGCTCGAAGCCCGGCCGGGTGACCGTCTCGGTCGACGACCTGACGTTCAAGGGGGCGTATCTGTCGACCGAGCAGTTCTATTTGGTCATCCTCGGCGTCTGGCTGGTGCTTTCGGCCGGCTTCCTGGTCTGGCGTTTCTTGCGCACGCGCCGCGACTACGAGGCGCGGCGGCGTCTCCAGGCCGAAGAGGCGCGACTGCTGGCGAAGGCCCACGCCGCCGCCGAGGCCGCCAGCAGCGCCAAGTCGCGGTTCCTGGGCAATATGAGCCACGAACTGCGCACGCCGCTGAACGCCATCATCGGCTACGCCTACTGGCTGGAGCGCACCGCGCTGGACGCCAAGCAGCGCGCGGCGGTCAAGACGGTGCAGGCCAGCGGCGAGCACCTGCTGGCCGTGATCAGCGACATCCTGGACGTGGCCAAGATCGAGGCCGGCAAGTTCGAGCTGCTGGCCGCGCCCTTCGACCTGCACGCGTGCGTGGCCGGGGTGGGCGAGATGTTCCGCCTGCCGGCCCAGGACAAGGGCCTGGAGTTCGCCGCGAGCCTCGATCCAGACGTTCCGCGCCGGATCGAGGCGGACCAGAAGCGGGTCCGGCAGGTCCTGATCAACCTGGTCGGCAATGCGATCAAGTTCACCGCCAGCGGTCGGGTCGGCCTGCGGGTGTCGCTGGCTGGGACCGACGACGGGACGGCGCGCCTGCGCTTCGTCGTCGAGGACACCGGCGTGGGCATCCGGGCGGACCAGTTGGAGAGCATCTTCCGCCCCTTCGAGCAGGCGGGCGAGGCGACGGGCCGCCACGAGGGCACGGGCCTGGGCCTGAGCATCAGCCAGCAGATCGTGGCCCTGATGCGGGGCGAGATCCGGGTCGAGAGCACGCCGGGCCAGGGCAGCCGATTCACGGTCGAGATCGCGGTTCCGGTGGTCGAGGCCGAGGCGGCGCCGAGGCGTTTGGCGGCTTCGTAGGGGGCGTCTGCGACTTCGATGGCGCTCCAGGTGCGTCAAAACCATTTGCGTTGTCATCCCGGACAAGCCCGGCTTGTCCGGGATGACAGCGAGAAAAGGGGCGATCGCGGCCGGGTGCCGGCGGCGTCGGGACCTTCAGTGAACTCTCGAACACCTTCTTTTTAGCGAACGCCGTTCCGCCGACTTGACTCGTCCATTACCTGTGTGTCACACAGTGTGCGCCACACACCATGCGACACACACCATGCCCCAGGACGCCGACATCTTCGAAACCCTGCGCCAGGAGCTGCGGCGCGGGACGCTGATCCTGGCCGTGCTGGCCCAGCTGAAGGTCGAGCGCTACGGCTACGGCCTGCGCCAGGCCCTGGCCGAGGTGGGGCTGGAGATCGATGAAGGCGCCCTCTATCCGATGCTGCGCCGGCTGGAGAGCCAGGGCCTGCTGACCAGCGAGTGGCGCGAGGAAGACAAGCGCAAGAAGCGCTTCTACCGCCTGTCGTCCGAAGGCGAGGCCGTGCTGGCCCGCCTGGCCGCCGAGTGGCGGGCGATGAACGACACCCTGCAAAACCTGATCCGATGAGGGAGGCCAGGACCATGGACCTGCTCGATCGCTACCTGGCCGCCGTCGCGGCCCTGCTGCCCAAGGCCCAGCGCGAGGATATCGTCGCCGAGCTGCGCGACATCCTGCTGACCCAGATGGAGGAGAAGGAGGCCGAGCTGGGCCGGCCGCTGGACGCCAGGGAGCGCGAGGCGGTGCTCAAGGCGTTCGGCCACCCCATCGCCGTGGCCGGCCGGTTCGGAACGCCCCGGGCGCTGATCGGCCCCGAGCTCTACCCGTTCTACGCCTTCGGGGTGAAGGCTCTGCTGGTGGTGGCGGCGGTCGCTTCGGCGATCCCGGTCGTGATCGGGGCCCTCACCGACCCCGGCGGCGCGGGCGGCGGCTTCGCGCGCTTCCTGTCCAGCTTCCTGGCCACCGGCCTGACGATGATCGGCGCGGCCACGGTGCTGGGGGCGGGGATCGAGCGCGGCTGGATCCCGCTGGGCGGCGCCGCCGACTGGAGGGTGGCCGACCTGCCGCGCCTGGACGCCCTGGCCCCGCGCCGGCGGGGCCTGCCGCGCAAGGGGCCGCGGCAGAGGCGCTTCGAGGCCCTGCTGGAGGTGATCCTGACGGCGCTGTTCATCCTGTGGTGGACCGGGCTGGTCCCGGCGCCGTGGGCCAGCCACGTGGCGAACAGCGACATGGTCCTGCGGCCGGCCCCGATCTGGGCGGCGCTGTACTGGCCGCTGCTGGCCTGGGCGGGCGTGCAACTGGCGTCCAGCCTGATCGGGCTGCTTCGCCCCGGCTGGGTGCGGGCGCGGGCGGCGCTGGAGGTCGTCTGCGGCCTGGCCGGCCTGGCGCTGGCCGTGGTCCTGTGGCGGGCCGGGCGGCTGGTCGTGGTCGGGCTCGAGGGGGCAGGCGGATCGAACGCCGACGGGGTCGCTGGCCTGCAGACCGCGCTGGACCTCAGCTTCCATCTCACCGCGACCGTGATGATCGCGGTGCTGACGATCAAGATCGCGGTCGAGCTCTGGCGCCTGTTCAGGGGCGCGGGGCCGGCGCCGGCATAGCTCACATCGGGCCATGAAGGGGTCATACTTCGGCCCGCAACCTCTAGCGGAGTGCTCGCGTCGGGTAAGGGGCGCGGGATAAAGATGGCGGGACGGGGCGGTTCAGGCCGGGGTGGAGCCTTGCGCGCGTCCGCGCTGGTCGGCTCGGCCGTCCTCCACGCCGTCCTGCTGGCCCTGCTCGTACGCTGTTCGCGGGGGGAACCACCGGCCTACGACCCGCCGCCCCCCCTCCAGGTCATGCTCGTTTCGCCGCAGCGGCCAGGCCAAACGGATCGCGCAACGGGTCGTCCGCCGGTCCGCCGTCCTGGCGTTCCGGCGCGAGCAGACGCCGCGCCGCTCCTCCCCCTCCGATCATCCTCACCGTCCGAGGGGAGCGCCGCGCCGGCCCCGTCGGGTCCAGCCGCGTCCGGCGACGGGGCGTCGAGCCCCGGCGAACCGGCCGCGAACGGACAGGGCGTGCTGCGTGGCCTGCGCAACTGCGATCGGCCGACTTTCACGCGACAGGAACGCGAACGCTGCGAAGCCGAGCGCTGGGCCGGCGTCGCGCCGGTCGCCCCGCGCTTGAACCTGGACCCCTCCGGCCGCTACGCGAAGGATCCGACGCCCTACCTGGTGCGCCGCCCCGAGAAGGGCTGCCGCGCCCGTATGACCGGCGAGGTGGACGCCCGGGGCGACGACGAGAACGTGCGTGCGGGGGTCACCTGCGTGAAGCGGTTCTGAGCCGCTTCACGCAGGTGAGCGGGGCTTCATCCTACTTCGCGATGGTGTTGACCACGGCCCCAGCGCCGGCCCCGACCACGGCCCCGACGGGGCCGGCGACCACCGCCCCGGCGATCGCGCCGGTGGCCGCGCGCTGCTCCATGTTGTGCCCGCAGGCCGACAGGCTTAACGCCGCCGCAACCCCCAGCGGAACCCAGCGCAGAGCAGTCATTATGTCCTCCAGGACAATTACATCGATCCGCTAGAGTAACGACGTCGCAGGGCCGGGGTTCCGTTGAGAGCGGTGCGGCGGAAGTCTATCCCGGACGGTGAATATTCGCCCCGAACCCGAATTTCGGGACTGTCGCGTTTTTTCGTTAGAATCAAACAATTAACCATTCCATCTGTCGCGCGGGCGGCCAAAATTCAGGCTGCGACGCCGCGTCCGCTTGCGACTCGTGGGCGGATGCGTCATAAGGCGGTCATAAGCAGGACTTCGGCCACGATCGTGAACCGGCCGAACCTCCGCTTTCAGGGCTGCCCGACAGTGTTTTTTCCGGGTTCCTGAGGGCGTTTTTGTCGGGGGGCGGTCCGCCCTCGCCGCGCAGGACACGAGTTTTGAATATCAAGTCGCAGACGTGCGCAGACGCGCGCGCGCTGATCGGCGCCGTATTGGTTGGGTCGGCCACGGGTCTGGCCCTCGGCGGCGTCTACCTCGCGGGGGGCATGGCCCAGGCCGCGCATCAGCACGCCCGAGTCTCTCGCCTGGCCGACGGCGCCGAGGGGAATTTCTCCGACGCGGCGCTGTATCAGGCCGCGTCGCGGATGGACGCCGGAGCACTCGCCATCGCCCGCCGTCACGATCCCTACACCGTCGCCGGCGGCGCCCAGCGCGACCGGCAGTCGGCCCTGCTGGTCGAGCGTCTGGAACAGCGCCAGCAGTCCGACGCCCAGCGCCCGCCGCTGCTGCTGCGCGCCAGCTTCGGCGGCCCGTTCAACCCGGCCGCCGCGCCGTTCCGCCTGACCAATGCCCTGGAAAGCTCGCGTGAACTCGAGTGCCTTTCCGAGGCGGTCTATTACGAGGCCCGCGGCGAGACCCCGAGCGGCCAGGCGGCCGTGGCCCAAGTGGTTCTAAACCGCGTGCGCCATCCTTCGTTCCCCAAATCGATTTGCGGCGTGGTGTTCCAGGGGGCCTACGCTCACAGCGGCTGCCAGTTCAGCTTCGCCTGCGACGGCTCGATGCGCCGCTCGCGCGAACCCGGCGCTTGGCGGCGGGCCCAGAAGGTCGCCGCCCGCGCGCTGTCGGGCGCGGTGATGACCGAGGTCGGGGCCGCCACCCATTTCCACACCACCGGCGTCGCGCCGGGCTGGGGCCCGCGCCTGCTGCGCGTCGCCCAGGTGGGCATGCATGTGTTCTACCGCTTCGGCGGCCGCTCGGGGGCGCCGGACGCCTTCAGCCGCACGCCGCGCCCATCGACGGACGACGAACTGCCCGTCATCACCCTGGTCAGCCTGCCGGCCGCCTCGTCAGGCGGAACAACCGCCGACGGCAAGTCCGCCCCGATCCAGCTGGCCAGCGCCGTGGTGACGGCTTCGCCCGACAAGCCGGCCCTGGTCGCCGGCGGCATGGGCGGCCCGCTGGGTCCGGTGTCCGAGCCCGCCTCGGCCCCCGCCATGCACCCGGCCAAGACCTCGTCCCCGTCGGGCGACGCGGTCAAGGCTGCTGCAGGATCGGCCGCGAACGGAGCTGCTTCCTGAGCGCGCCCGGCATGTGGTTGCTGGCGAAGCGCATCTGCCGGGCCCGCTTACCGACGAAATAGTGCAGGTCCTTGCCGTGGACGGCGCGCCAGATCACCTCGGCGGCGTCCTCCACGGGATAGACCGGCAGGCCGCCGCTCCGCAGGGTGTCGGCCATGTTCTGGTTGCTGCCCGGCGCCCCGGCGTTGAGGATCGGCGTCTCGACGAACCACGGCATCACGCAGGCGACGCCGACGCCGTACGGCTTCCACTCGACGTCCAGCGCCTCCGACAGGCCCCGCACCGCGAACTTGGTGGCCGAATAGACCGCCAGGCTGGGCGAGCCGTACAGGCCCGCGCAGGACGAGATGTTGATCAGCCGCGAGCCCGGCGTGGCCTTCAGCCAGGGCAGGGCGGCGCGCGCCCCGCTGATCACGCCCTTGATGTTGATGTCCAGCTGCAGGTCGACGTCGACGTCCTCGTGGCTGTCGAACGGCCCGAACCGGGCCACCCCGGCGTTGTTGAGCAGCACGTTCAGCCGGCCGTCGGTCAGCTGGGCGAAGTCGGCCAGGGCCGCGGTCCAGGCCGCGCGGTCGCGCACGTCCAGCCGGAAGGTCGCGCCGTTGTCGGGGCCGATGGCGGCGAGGGCGGCGTTCAGGCCCGTGGTGTCGATGTCGGACAGGCCGACGAACCAGCCCTCGGCGGCGAAGCGCCTGGCGCTGGCCAGGCCGATGCCGCTGGCGGCCCCGGTGACGAAGACGGCCTTGCGGCCCCCTGCCTTCGCCTTGGCGTCGGTGGTCATGACGTCCCTCCCGTTCTTGTTTGTTATCGGTGATCAGACGCCGGGGAGGGCGGCGGGGTCAAGCGTGTGGGCGCGGAACCCCCTCCGGCCCTTCGGGCCGCCTCCCCCAGAGGGGAGAAGCTGGCTCCGCGCGGATGCTTCCCCTCTGGGGGAGCTGTCGCGAAGCGACTGAGGGGGCCGCGCCTGCGCGGACGGGCCTTAGTCCGTCTGGTCGTCGATCTCGGCGTCCGGGCCGTTCTTCTTGATCGACTCGATGGCGTTCTTGGCCGAGGCCTTCGAGGCGTAGCCCTCGGTCCAGAAGATGGTCTCGCTGTTGTAGACGAAATAGGCGACGAACTCGCCCGCCTTGTTCTTCTTGATCTGGAACTTGTGAGCCATGGTCGCTCCCTTGGAACTTTTGCTGTGTCGACGAGCCGACCCGGCAACCTCGCCCCAGCGGCGATGAGCGTCAATCGGTCAAGACTTCCTCCGGTTGCGGGAAGGCATAACTTTTACAAACCTTCACGGATGAGCGGCCCATGACCCCCGACCAACGCCTCGACCAGCTGTCACGCGACCTGCTGGCCACGCCCTACGTCCAGCTGACGGAGGTCAAGCGGAGCGTCATCGACCTGATCGCCGCCGAGGCCCCCACCGGCCTGAACAAGGCGCTGGTCGCCGACGACCGGACCTATTGGGACCGGCTGGCCGACACGGTGGCGGCGATCGGCGGCTCGTGGGCCTTCATCGGCGGCTTTTCCCTGTGCCTGGCCCTGTGGATCGCCCTGAACCTGGGCCTCAGGCCGCTGCACCTGGCCTTCGACCCCTATCCGTTCATCTTCCTCAACCTGATCCTGTCGACCGTGGCCGCGATCCAGGCCCCGGTGATCATGATGAGCCAGAACCGCCAGGCCACGAAAGACCGGCTGAACGCCGAGCACGACTATGTCGTCAACCTGCGCGCCGAGCTGGAGATCATGCGTCTGCACGACAAGCTGGACGCCCTGCGTGAGCAGGAGATGGTCGAGCTCCTGCGCTGCAACACCGAGACGCTGGAGATCCTCAAGACCCAGGTGGCGCGAATGGCGGCGGAGCGGGGCGGCGTGACGACCCCTCTCCCATAGGGGTTTGGGAGAGGGCGAATTTGGCGTTCCGCCGCAGCGCCTGGGGCGGCTGGCCGAACGTCCGCAGGAAAGCGCGGCGCATGCGTTCCGGGTCGCCGAAGCCGGTCTCCAGGGCCACGTCCTCGACCTGCAGGGGCTGGCTGTCGAGCAGGGCGCGGGCGGCCTCGACGCGCAGGCGCTCGATCGCCTTGGCGGGGGTGCTCCCGGTCTCGGCGGCGAACAGTCGGGCGAAGTTGCGCGGGCTCATCGCCGCCCGCTCGGCCAACTGGTCCACGGTCAAGGGCAGGGCCAGGTTCTCGCGCGCCCAGGCCAGCAGGGCGTCGAACCGCCCGCCCTGCATCTCCAGCAGGGCCGAGAACTGCGACTGGCCCCCCGGGCGCCGGTGATAGACCACCAACTGCTGGGCGGTGCGGCGGGCGACGTCCTCGCCCAGGTCCGCGCCGATCATCGCCAGGGCCATGTCGATGCCGGCGGTGATGCCGGCCGAGCTCCACAGCGAACCGTCCTGGACGAAGATCCGGTCGGGCTCCAGCCGAACGGCCGGATAGCGGCGCTGGAAGTCCCGCGACCGCTGCCAGTGCGTCGTGGCCCGACGGCCGTCCAGCAGGCCGGCGGCGGCCAGCACATAGGTTCCCGAACAGACGCTGGCCGTGCGGCGGGCGGTGCGGAACGCGGCGCGGGCGAAGGCCAGGGTCGCCTCGCAGATCGCCGGGGTGCGCGTGCCCTCGCCGCCGGAGACGATCAGGGTGTCCAGCGGCGGGGCCGCGTCGAACGCCTGGGCGGTCATGGCCACGCCCGAGGAGCTGGCCACCGCGCCGGCCTCGCGGGCCAGGACATGCAGGCGATAGGCGCCGGGCACGAACCGGCCGGCGATCTCGAACGCCGCGATCGGCCCGGCCGCGTCCAGCAGCTGGAAGTCCGGGAAGATCAGGAAGCCGATGTCGCGGGTCATGCGCTCCGGGGCCCTTCTTTGGCGGATTTCGAGGGAACTATGTCATTTCAGTCAGACGCTAGGCGCGCGATGCTGCGGCGTCAACAGGAGGCCCGCCCATGCCCAAACCCCCGCCGTTCCACATCGTGTTCGCCCTGTTCCCCGATGTCACCCACCTGGACTTCACCGGCCCGCACCAGATCCTCAGCCGCCTGCCCGGCGCCCGGGTGGTGATCGCCAGCGAGGCGGGCGGCGAGATCGAGGCCGAGGGCCTGGTGTTCGCCCGGGTGGCGCGGCTGGCCGACCTCGAGCGCTGCGACCTGCTGTGCGTGCCCGGCGGCTTCGGCGTGACCCAGGCGATGGCCGACGAGGCCTTCCTGGCCCAGCTCCGGCGGCTGGCGGCCGGGGCGCGCTACGTGACCTCGGTCTGCACCGGCTCGCTGCTGCTGGGCGCGGCCGGCCTGCTGAAGGGCCGGCGGGCGGCCTGCCACTGGGCCTGGCGCGACCAACTGGCCCTGTTCGGCGCGACGCCCGACCCGGCCCGGGTGGCGCGCGACGGCCATGTCTTCACCGGCGGCGGGGTGACGGCGGGCATCGACTTCGCCCTGACCGTCGTGGCCGAGATCGCCGGCGACGAGACGGCCCAGGCCATCCAGCTGGCGGTGGAGTACGCCCCCGACCCGCCGTTCCACGCCGGCCGTCCCGAGACCGCCCCGCCCGCCGTGCTGGAGCGGATCCAGGCGGTCTACGGCCGCGGCATGGACGAACGCCGGGCGGCGGCGCGCAAGGCGGGGGAAGCGCTGCTGGCCCTCTGATTTCCGCTCATCCCGGCGAACGCCGGGACCCAGATGGACTGGCCTTGGGACTGACGCCAGGAGCGCCGAGCCCTTCCAATCCTCCACGCCGCTCGAGGATCTGGGTCCCGGCGTTCGCCGGGATGAGCGGAGGCTGGAGAGCCGCCCCGACTTGATCCCGACGCAAACCTGCCCCAAAACGTTCTGGGTGCTGGAGAAATCGCGCATGCGTCGGATCAAGTCGCTTCTCGTCGTGCTGACCGCGGTCGCCGGGCTGGCGGCCGTTTCGCCGGCCGTGGCCCAGGACGGCTTTACCTACGGCGTCTGGCGCAATCCCAAGAACAGCGTCCATGTCGAGATCAAGCCCTGCGGCGGCGGGCGCGCCTGCGGCTTCGTGGTCTGGGCCAATGACGAGGCCAAGGCCGACGCCAAAAAGGGCGGCACGCCCGACCTGGTCGGCCTGCAGCTGCTGCGCGATTTCAACCTGCAAAAGAACGGCAGCTGGAAGGGCAAGGTGTTCGTGCCCGACCTCAACATGACTTTCAACGGCACGGCCGACTTCCCCGACGCCACCACCATGAAGGCCAAAGGCTGCCTGATCGGCGGCTTCCTGTGCAAGTCGCAGACCTGGCGCCGGGTGGACGTGGCGGCGGGCGCCTCGCCGTCGAGCTGAGGTTCAGGCGGCCCAACGGCTGTCGTCCCGGACAAGCGAAGCGCAGATCCGGGACCGCCGCAAACTCTGAGTTCACGCCCCGGTCCCGGATCTTCGCGCTGCGCGCTTCGTCCGGGATGACAACGGATTTGGTTCAGAGCCGACTAGGCCGGAACCAACACCGGATGATGCCGGTGCATCCCCTTGGCCCTCACCCCACCCGCACGCTGGTCATCGAGATCGCCGCGAAGACGTCGTCGGTGAAGAACGACACCGGCTCGCCCGGCGTCTGGGCGCCCAGCACGTAGAGCAGCGGCAGGTAGTGCTCGGCGCTGTTGATCGCCGCCTCGGCGTCGGGGCCCAGGCCGCGCCAGTCGATCAGCGGCGCGTGGTCGCCGGCCGCGATCAGGGCCTTGGCCGTCTCGTTGAAGCGCGGAGCCCAGTCGGGAGTCTCGCCGGTGCGGAAGTTCACGGCCCGCAGGTTGTGGACGATGTCGCCGCTGCCGATGATCAGCACGCCCTCGTCGCGCAGGGCGGCCAGGCGGCGGCCCGCCTCGTAGTGCCAGCGATCGGGGCGGCCGCGGTCCAGGCTCAGCTGCACCACCGGCACGTCAGCGTCCGGATACATCGGCCGCAGCACGCCCCAGGCCCCGTGGTCCAGCCCTCGGGTCGGATGCTGCACGACGGGATCGGGCGACAGCAGCTCGGCCACGCGCCGGGCCAGGGCCGGGTCGCCGGGCGCGTCGTAGCGCACGTCGAACAGCGCCTGGGGGAAGCCGCCGAAATCGTGGATGGTCTCGGGACGCGCCGAAGCGCTGACCGCGCTGGCCCCGCGCGTCTCCCAGTGGGCGCTGACCATCAGCACCGCCTTGGGGCGCGGCAGCTCGGCCCCCAGGGCCGCCCAAGCGCGGCTCCAGGCGTTGTCCTCGATGGCGTTCATCGGCGAGCCGTGGCCGAGGAACAGGACGGGCAGGCGGGCGGTCATGGGGCGGGGTCCGATTAGATACTGATGGAGTTACAGATGGGGTGTGGGGAAATGTTCTTCAACGGTGAAGCGTCGGTTCGTGTCCCCAAAGCCTGTCATCCCGGACGTAGCGAAGCGGAGATCTGGGACCGCCAGAAGCGCCGCGTTCAGGCGTCGGTCCCGGATCGGCGCGCTGCGCGCTTGTCCGGGATGACAGCGGAAAGGACAGGGCGGCCATTTGGCCACAGCCGGCCGGCCGCGTCGCGACGTCGCGGATTCACGCGCCAAGCGTGCTTTCGCGGGGGGCGCGGCTTTGTTAAGCCACGGACGCTGTGAACGTACCCGTCCTTTCCCCCGTGACGCCCGACGAGGCGACGCCCGCCCCCGTCGACCAGCGCCTGATCCGGATCGCCACGCGCGGCGGCGCGCTGGATCTGCTGCGGCTGCTCGCCTCGCTGCTGATCGTCGTCTACCATTTCGGGGCGGAGGGTCCGATGCGCATCGAGCGCTTCGGCCAGGTGTTCTCGCGCGGCTTCCTGGCGACCGACTTCTTCCTGATGCTGTCGGGCTACGTGCTGGGCCGGGCCTATGGCGCCTCGACCCTGACCGGGCGGATCAGCCACGGCCGCTTCTGGGTGCGCCGGGTGGGACGGGTCTGGCCGGGACACCTGATCGTGCTGGCGATGATGGCCGCCCTGGTGCTGGCGCTGAACGCCTTGGGCACCGACGCCCACAAGCCCTCGCGCTTCGCCTGGGACCAGCTGCCGGTCCAGGCCCTGCTGGTCCACGCCTGGGGCTTCAACAGCGACGGCTGGAACCTGCCCAGCTGGTCGCTGTCGGCCCTGATCGTCTGCTATGCGGTGTTCCCCTGGCTGTGGCGGGCCGTCGACAAGGTGCGCCGTCCCTGGATCCTGCCGATGATCGGGGTGCTGGCCTTCGCGGCCTGCGAGGTGCTGGCCCGGACGGTGTTCGACCACGCCCTGTCGGACCTGCAGTTCCGCTTCGGCGTCGTGCGGGCCCTGCCGCTGTTCATCCTGGGCGTCTGCCTGGCGCGGGCGGTCGAGATGAACTGGCCGTCGGAGCGGGCCGCCAAGGCCCTGCTGGTCGTCGGCTGCGTCGTGCTGTTCGCCATGCAGCCGCTGGACCGCTATGCCCTGCCCGACGAGCTGATCTTCGACGCGCCCTGCCTGGCCGCCATCGCCGCCATCGTGCTGGGCGCGGGCCGGCTGCCGGTCCGCCATCCCCAGGCCTGGATCGAGGAGGGGGCCAAGCTGTCGTTCGCCCTGTTCATCACCCACATCTTCGTGGGGGTGATCTATTGGAGCGCGGTGCACAAGCTGATCGAGACCGTGCCGATCGGCATCGGCTGGCAATGGCTGATGTGGCTGGCCTCGTTCCCGATCGCCATGGGCGCGGCCTACCTGTTCCACACCTATGTCGACCAGCCGCTGCAGGACCGCCTGGCGCCGTGGCTGCGGGGCAAGCGGTAGCCCCACCGTCGTCATCCCGGAAAGCGCGCGGGCCTCAGCCCTGCGCCTTGCCCTCGCCGCGCTGCTTTTCCAGCACGCTGGCCAGGCCCTGCAGGATGGGGGCCTGGAGGGCGGGGTTGTCGGGCGCGCGGTGCAGCAGCTTGATCGAGGCGACGTGCACCTTGACACCGGCCAGGGCCGAGGGGCTCAGGCCGTCGGCCTCGTCCAGCAGGTCGCACAGCGAGCGGGCGGCGACCTGGACGGCCGTGCTGCGCTCGGCGCCGCTGAGGCTGACGATGTCGCCGGACCGGGCGTACAGCGCCTCGATCAGGGCGGCGTCGTCCAGGCCCGAGGCCAGCAGGGCGTCCAGCGCGGCGATGTAGGCGTCGATGCCGGTCAGCGACGGTTCGCGCAGGGTCTCCAGCGTTGCGTCGGCGCGCTTGAGGGCCTCGGCCACGTACATGCCGCCCTTCTGGGTCATCAACTGACCCAGGCGCGGCTTCATGCGGCTTTTCTTGACCTCGCTCATGCGATCGACCTCATCGGCTTGATGAGGGCGTCCAGCTCATCCTGGGACATGTTCTGGCCTCCGGCCTCACCCAGCTCGATGGACTGATCGTCGCGGCGCCGGCCGTCCGGGAACTCCACGGGCGGGCCCAGGTTGCGCCAGCGGCGGTCGGGACCGACATAGGCTTCGCATTCGATGAACAGGCGATCGCCCTTGGCGACCCAGAGAATGCGCTCCAGCATCACCGCCGGCGACACCGGCTTGGTGACGATGAAGTTGGCGCCGCAGTCGCGGGCCTTCTCGACCAGGCTGCGGCGGGTGTGGGAGGTGAGGAGGATCACCGGCGTCATGCGGTTGGCCTCGTCAGCCTCGCGACGCAGCCAGCGGGTCAGGTCGTAGCCGTCCAGGTCCGGCAAGGCGCCGTTGGCCAGGACCAGGTCGAAGCTCTGGTATTTCAGCTCGTCCTGGGCCTCCAGGCCGCCGGCCTTGCGCACGACGTTGCGCAGGCCGAAGCTGGTCAGCACGCCGACGATGATGTCCTGCGACTGGGGGTTATCGTCGACGATCAACGCCCGAGCCTTGTCGAGATTGATGTACTGGCTTGGCTGCAAGACCCCGACACGCTCCGGCCGCCCCGCGACGCGACGGGACCCTCACCCTATAGCTGAACACCGTTAAGAAACCGCTGTCGCGCGAAGGGGCGGGGCGGAGTGTCGCGGGGCGGGATGAGCGGAGTTTTAGAGCTGGATTGCGGGGCGCCTGCCCCTCACACCGCGTCCAGGCCAATGTCCAGGTTGAGGGCCGAGTGGGTCAGGGCGCCGACGCTGATCACGTCGACCCCGGTCTCGGCGATGGCCCGCACGGTGGTCAGGTTGACGCCGCCCGAGGCCTCCAGCACCGCCCGGCCCTTGGCGAGGGCGACGGCGGTCTTCAGGTCGTCGAGGCTGAAATTGTCGAGCATGACCACGTCGGGGCCGTGCTTCAGGGCGTCCTCCAGCTGGTCCAGCCCGTCGACCTCCACCTCGACCTTGACCAGGTGGCCGGCGAAGGCGCGGGCCCGGCGGACGGCCTCGCCCACCCCGCCGCAGGCGGCGACGTGGTTGTCCTTGATCAGGATGGCGTCGTCCAGGCCGAATCGGTGGTTGATCCCGCCGCCGCAGCGCACGGCGTACTTCTCCAGGGCGCGCAGGCCGGGCGTGGTCTTGCGGGTGTCGACGATGGTCGCCTTCGTGCCCTCGACCAGGCGGACATAGGCGCGGGTCAGGGTGGCGACGCCCGACAGCTTGCCCAGCAGGTTCAGGCCCGTGCGCTCGGCGGCCAGCACGGCGCGGGCGTTCCCCTCGGCCCGGGCCAGGATCGCGCCGGGGTGCGCGTCGGCGCCGTCGGGGGTGACGACCTCGAACGACGCCGTCGGGTCGAGGGCGGCCAGGGCCAGGCGGGCGCAGGACAGGCCGGCCACCCGGCCGTCCTGCCGCGCGGCCCAGACCACCGACAGCCGCGCGCCGGCGTCGATGCAGGCCAGGGCGGTGATGTCCCCGGCCCGGCCCAGGTCCTCGGCCAGGGCCATGTCGATGATCGGGCGGACCAGGAGGTCGGGGAGGGGCGTGACGGGCTTGCTCATTCCGCGGCGTAACGGACCGCGCGGCCCGGTTCCTGATCCTGGAGGGTGACGAAGGTGCGTTCCGGCAGGGCCATGGCGGGGAAGTCGGCGCGGAAATGGCCGCCCCGGCTTTCCTGGCGGGCCAGGGCGGCGCGGGCGATCAGCTGGGCGGCGACCAAGGTCGGCGCGAGGCCGTGCGCGGCCTCAAGGGCGTCCAGGACGGCGACCAGACGGGCCAGGCCCTCGGCGTCGCGGATGACCCCGGCGTCGCGGCTCATCGCCTGGCGCAGGGCCTGCAGCGCGGCGTCCGGCAGGTCCGGCGTCGGGGCGGCCGACAGCGGCGATTCACCGCCGATGGCGAGGTCCCGGGCCGCACGGCCGGCCCTGGCCCCGAACACGGCCGCCTCCAGCAGGCTGTTGGAGGCCAGGCGGTTGGCGCCGTGCACGCCCGTGCTGGCGCATTCGCCGGCGGCCAGCAGGCCCGGCAGGCTGGTGCGGCCGTCCAGGTCGGTGGCTGCCCCGCCCATGTGGTAGTGCACGGCCGGGGTCACGGGGATCGGCTGGACGCGCGGGTCGACGCCCGCGCCCATGCAGGCGGCGAACACGGCCGGGAACTCGTGCGGAAAGTGCGCCCCCACGGCGGTCGTCGCGTCCAGGAACGCGCCGCGGCCGGCCGCGCGCTCGGCGTGGATGGCGCGAGCCACCACGTCGCGCGGGGCCAGTTCCTTGGCGGGATGATAGTCGGCCATGAAGGCGCGGCCGTCCTTGTTCCGCAGGATCGCCCCCTCGCCGCGCAGGGCCTCGGTGGCCAGGGGGGCGGGGTCCCTGCCGATGTCGATGGCCGTGGGGTGGAACTGCACGAATTCCGGATCGGCGATCTCGGCGCCGGCCAGGGCGGCCAGGCCCACCCCTTCGCCGCGCACCTGGGCCGGGGTGGTGGTGACGGCGTAGAGGCCGCCCACCCCGCCGGTGGCCAGGATCACGGCGGGGGCGACGATCTCGACCAGCGCGCCGTCGATCTCGGCCAGCACCCCGACGACGCGGCCGGTCGCGTCCTGGAGCAGCCGCCGGGCGCGGGCGTTTTCGCGAATCTCGACGGTCGGCGCGGCGCGGACGGCGGCGATGACCGCGGCCATGATCGCCGCCCCGGCCCCGTCGCCGCCGACCCGGGCCACCCGGGCCTTGGCGTGGGCGGCCTCGAGGCTGAGCACGAACCCGCCGTCGGCCTGGCGGTCGAACGGCGCGCCCAGCATGGCCAGGGCGCGGACCGCGGCGGGCCCTTCGGTGGTCAGCAGTTCGACGGCGGCCGGGTCGCACAGGCCGGCGCCGGCCGCGATGGTGTCGGCGGCGTGCAGGGCGGGGGCGTCCTCGTCCGACAGGGCCGCGGCCATGCCGCCCTGGGCCCAGGCGCTGGAGCAGCCGGTGGCCAGCGGCGTGGGTGACAGCACCAGGGCCTTGCGCGGCGCGGCGGCCAGGGCGGCCGTGAGGCCCGCCAGGCCCGCCCCGACGATCACGGGGCCGTCGAAGGTGATGCGGTCAAGCATGGCTCAACTCCAGGGCCGCGCGATGCCGCTCGGCCGACGCTTCGTCGAAGCAGCAGAAGATTACTTCGGCCGGATTGGCCTCCTGGAAGGCCGCGACGGTGGTCACGGCGATCCGGGCCGCCCGGTCGGCGGGAAAGCGGTAGATCCCGGTCGAGATGGCCGGGAAGGCGATGGTTTCGAAACCCTTGGCGGCCGCGATCTCCAGCGACCGGCGATAGCAGCTGGCCAGCAGTTCGGGCTCGCCCTGGTCGCCGCCGTTCCAGACCGGACCGACGGTGTGGATCACCCAGCGGGCCGGCAGGCGGAAGCCTTCGGTCAGCTTGGCGTCGCCGGTCTTGCAGCCGCCCAGCATCCGCCCCGCCAGGGCCAGCTCCGGCCCGGCCTTGCGATGGATGGCGCCGTCCACGCCGCCGCCGCCCAGCAGGCTGGAGTTGGCGGCGTTGACGATGGCGTCGACGTCCAGGATCGTGATGTCGGCCTGGATGACGCTCATCTGGGCCATGGTCAGATCAGCTCCACGTCCACGTGGTGCCTGGCCTTCACCAGGTCGTAGCGGGCCGGAACCGTCGGCGGCGGCAGGTCGATCATCCGCTGCACGGCCAGCTTGGCGCGCAGGGCCACCGACGGATCCACCGTCACCTCGAACCGGTCGTGGACCAGGGCGTCGTGGATGTTCTGCAGGCTGATCCGCTTCATGTGCGGGCACAGGTTGCAGGGGCCGATGAACTGGGTGCCCGGGCTCTCGGCCTGGACGTTGGAGGCCATCGAGCACTCGGTGATCAGCACCACCTGCTTGGGCTTGCGCAGCGCCACATAGTCGTTCATCGCCGCGGTCGAGCCGGCGAAGTCGGCCGCCTCCAGGATCTCGGCTGGGCACTCCGGGTGGGCCAGGATCTCCGCTTCCGGCCAGGCGAAGCGCATGTCGGCGATGTCCTGGGCGGTGAAGCGCTCGTGCACCTCGCAGCGGCCGGCCCAGGCGATGATCTTCACCGAAGTCTGGCGGGCGACGTTGCGGGCCAGGAACTCGTCGGGGATCAGGATCACCTTGTCGACGCCCCACTCGCGGGCCGCCCACTCCACCACCTGCACGGCGTTGGCGCTGGTGCAGCAGATGTCGGTCTCGGCCTTCACGTCGGCGGTGGTGTTGACATAGGTGACCACCGGCACGCCCGGATGGCGCTGCTTGATCAGCCGCACGTCGGCGCCGGTGATCGAGGAGGCCAGGCTGCAGCCGGCCCGCAGGTCGGGGATCAGCACACGCTTCTCGGGGGCCAGCACCTTGCTGGTCTCGGCCATGAAGTGCACGCCGGCCTGGACGATCACGGCGGCGTCGCACTTGGCCGCCTCGCGGGCCAGGGCCAGGCTGTCGCCGACGAAGTCGCCCACGCCGTGGAAGATCTCGGGCGTCATGTAGTTGTGGGCCAGGATGACGGCGTTCTTCTCGCGCTTCAGCCGGTTGATCTCGGCGATCAGCGGCGCGTGGATTCGCCACTCCAGCGGGGTCACATGATGCTTGACCTTGTCCCAGGTCGCGGCGGTCTGGGCCTCGACGTCGGGCGTGAAGGCGAGGGGCGCCGGAGGGGGCGTGAAACCGTCAGCCACGAAACCGTCAGCCATGTGAACCTCACTTATGCTCAATCTGAGCATTTCAAGGGCCTCAAAAAACGCCGGAAACGGAGGATTTTCCATCTCGGCGTCGCCCCTTATGCTGAAATTGAGCAAAAGGGATGAAAGACATATAGACCCTTCGGGGCCGATTGCAAAGGGAGGGCGTGAAAATCCGTGTTCGGCGGGAGGCGGGGGCGGCCGGAGGCCACGCCCGGCTTGTCACCGGCGCCGCCCCTGGCTCCAGGACAGGCTGCTGGCCTACGCCTTCGCCTTCCCGCCCTTCCTCGCCGTCGCCGTCGCCGTCATCGTCTTGGCGGGCACGTGCTTGTCCCAGGCGTCGGCCATCGCCTGGGCCAGGGCGTCCAGGGCGTAGGGCTTGCGCAGCAGCGGCCAGGGGGTGTCGTGGGCGCGGACCAGTTCCTGGCCGGTGTAGCCCGAGCTGAGCAGGACCGGCAGCTCGGGCCGTTCCTGCGACAGGGTGACGGCCAGGTCGACCCCGCTCTTGCCGCCCGGCATGATCACGTCGGTGATCACCAGGCCCACGGTCGGGTCGTGGCGGGCGATGGCCAGGGCCTCGTCGGCGGTGGCGGCGCGGCTGACCATGTGGCCCAGCTCGTCGATCATCGCCGCGATCAGGTCGCCCACCTCGCCGTCGTCCTCGACCAGCAGCACGTGGGCGGTGGCGCGAGTGGCCGGCGGCCGGACGGCCAGCACCTCGATCGGCGAGAAGGCCTCGCGCACCGGCAGCATCATGGCCACGGTCGTGCCTTGGCCCCGTTCAGACTCGATGCTGACCTCGCCGCCGCTCTGGCGCACGAAGCCGTAGACCTGGGACAGGCCCAGGCCCGTGCCCTTGCCGACCGGCTTGGTGGTGTAGAAAGGCTCGAAGGCCCGCTCCAGGGTCTGGGCGTCCATGCCCTCGCCGGTGTCGCGCACGGCCACGCGCAGATAGCGCCCGGCCGGCAGGTCGCCCAGGGGCTCGGCCAGGTCGACGCCCTGCGAGGCGACGGTGATCCTGCCGCCGGGCGGGGTGGCGTCGCGGGCGTTGACCACCAGGTTCAGCAGGGCCGCCTCGAACTGGCCGGAGTCGGTCAGGGTGGTGCGGCCGCCGGCCTTCAGCTCCAGGACCAGGTCGACGCCTTCCCCGACCGCGCGGCGCAGCAGGCTCTCGCTCTCGGCGATCATCGCGTCGATCCGGCAGATCTCCGGGTTCAGCGGCTGGCGGCGGGCGAAGGCCAGCAGGTGCTGGGTCAGCTTCTCGCCGCGCCGGGCCGCCGACTGGGCCGCGTTCAGCATGCGCTCGCGCCGCTTGTCGTCCTCGGGATTGCGCTGCAGCACGTCCAGGGCGCCGATGATCACGGTCAGCAGGTTGTTGAAGTCGTGCGCCACCCCGCCGGTCAGCTGGCCGATGGCCTCCAGCTTCTGCGACTGGGTCAGGGCGGCCTGGGCGGCGTCGCGCTCGGCCAGGGCCTCCTGCACGCGGTCGGCCAGCAGCTCGTTCAGGCCGGTCAGCTTGGCCTCGGCCTCCTTGGCCTCGGTGACGTCGAAGGCGATGCCGATGAAGCCGATGAACTCGCCGCCCGGCCCCAGGCGCGGCTGCGAGAACGACTTGAGCCAGCGCCACTGGCCGTCGGCCCGGCGGTAGCGGCCCTCCAGGCTGAACGGCCGGCGCGAGGCCTCGCCGGCGATCTGGGCCTTGAGGATGGCGGGCAGGTCGTCGGCGTGCAGGCGCGAGCGCCAGTCCAGCACCAGGGCCTCGTCATAGGTCACGCCCGCGAAGTCGACATAGGCGGCGTTGACGAACACCCGCAGGCCGTCGTCGCCGCTGATCCACATCAGGGCCGGGGCGCTGTCGGCCAGGGCGCGGAAGCGGGCCTCGCTCTCGCGCAGGCTCTCCTCGGCCCGGCGGCGCGTGGTGACCTCGAAATTGACGCCCAGGACGCGCAGGGCGCGGCCAGCCTCGTCGCGCACCACCTCGCCGCGGCCGTGGATCCAGCGTTCGCCGTCCGGGTGGTCGGCCAGCCGGTATTCGACCTCGTAGTGCCCGCCCTTGACCGCCTCGCGCAGCCGGTCCCGGACCAGGGCGCGGTCATCGGGGTGGACCACCTCGACCAGGTTGTCCAGGTCGATCGGGCCCTCCAGCGGCAGGCCCAGGTTCCGGCGCGCGGTGCGCGACAGGTCCAGGACGTTGTTCTGGACGTCCCACTCCCAGGGGCCGACCCCGGCGGAGGTCTGGGTGACCTGCAGGCGGGCTTCGGCCTCGGACTGCCGCCGGCGGGCCTCGGCCAGCTTGACCAGGCTGGCGCGCAGGGCCGCGGCCACGGCGGCGGTGATCAGCGACGACAGCACGAACAGCGCCAGGGCGGCGACCTGGCTGCGGCTCAAGGCCTCGCCCCGCAGGCCGCCCTGCAGCCAGCTGGCGAACAGCACCCCCGCCGCGATCGGCGCTAGGCCCCAGCGCCAGCCGGCGTAGAGGGTGACCAGGATGGTGGCCGGGAAAAAGGTCTGGGTCGCGCCGACCCCGGCGGTCAGGCCCAGCAGCGCCAGCCTCAGGCCGATCGCCGCCAGGATCGCCGCCCCGGTCGCCAGGGCCGCCCGCCAGGCCGGCGGCGGGATCTCCGGGATGAGCCACGCGCTTATCGTGTCGGGCCAGGCGCGGCCGCGAGCTTTCGCGTGCGGTTCTTCAATCTTCATGGGACTCGATGCGCGCATGACGGCTTGCCTGGAGCATGGACACGCTTACCTAGGACGCGCAACACGGGAGATCATGATGGCTGCGCACCTGAACACTGGCTTCACCGCGAAACAGCGCGCCGACGTCGTGGCCGGCCTGAACAGGGTCCTGGCCGACAGCTACGCGCTGTATCTGAAGACCCACGGCTATCACTGGAACGTGCGCGGCGCCAACTTTCAGGCGCTGCACGTGCTGCTGGAAGGCCAGTACACCGAGCAGTGGACGGCGCTGGACGCCATCGCCGAGCGCATCCGGGCCCTGGGCGAACTGGCGCCGATGGGGTATGGCGCGTTCGGTAACCTTTCCAGCATCAAGGACGGCGACGCCGAGAAGGAGTGGGAGGCCATGTTCAGGGAATTGCAGAGCGACAACGAGACCGTGATCGCCACCCTGCGCGACGCCTTCGCGGCCGCCGACGCGGCGGGCGACGAGGCCACCGCCGACCTCTACACCCAGCGCCTGGCCGCCCACGAGAAGCACGCCTGGATGATCCGCTCCACGCTCGGCGGAAAGTGACCGCCCTGAAGCCTCCGTGCCAGCGCTAGGCCGACATTCGGTGCTGAGGGCCGCCGGGACGCTGGTCGTCCTCGGCGGCCTTTGCGCGTGCGCGGCCGGCGAGCTCCCGGTCGGGTCGGACCGAGCGGCCGGTCTGGCGACCGTCGCCGGGTCGCTGTCGGACGCCGGCCTGGCGCGCTACGCCGCCGACATGGATCCGGCCATGCTGGCCCTGGCCCGCCGGCACGATCCCCGGCCGCACAAGGACTATTGGGGCCGGGTGCGGGGCTGGGAGAAGCTGGACCTGCGCGTGATCCCGCGCCTGGGCGACCGGGAGCCGGACTTCGAGGAGGCGAGAGCGATCAACGACTTCAAGGCCGCCTCGCCCCTGGCCGTGGAGCCGTCGCGGCCGTTCGTGCTGTCCGGCGCTCCGTCGGTGCGGAGCCAGGCCCTGCACTGCCTGACCCAGGCGGTCTATTTCGAGGCCGGCTTCGAGCCGGTCGAGGGCCAGCGGGCCGTGGCCCAGACCGTGATCAACAGGATGCGCCATCCCGGCTATCCCAAGTCGATCTGCGGCGTGATCTACGAGGGCGCGGCGCGAGGGACCGGCTGCCAGTTCAGCTTCACCTGCGACGGCTCGCTGCAGCGGGCGATCAGCCCGGCCGTCTGGACCAACGCCGAGATCGTCGCCAAGCGGGCCCTGGCCGGCTTCGTGATGAAGGACATCGGAACCGCCACCCACTACCACGCGGCCTATGTCTATCCGTACTGGGCGCCGACCCTGGTCAAGCTGCGGACGGTGGGCACGCACGTCTTCTATCGCTGGACCGGCCCGTCCGGCGAGCAGGCGGCGTTCCGGGGCCGCTATTCGGGCGACGAGACGGTGTCGGCCGACATCCTGATGGGCGCCGACCCGCGCACCCTGGAGGCGGCCCCGCCGGGATCGCTGGCCGCCCTGGCGGCGGGGGGCGCGGGCCTGATCCCCGTGGCGACCGGCGAGCCGGCCAAGATCGTCAGCCCCGAGGGAGTGGTCGAGATCCTGCCGCCGATGACCGGCGATCCGGCCGCGGCCATGCGCGGCGGCCGTCGCCTGCCGACGCCGGAAGAGATCGAGAAGATCAACAAGGCCCTGGGCGCGCTGGAGGCGCCGGTGGTCGACACCACGGTCAAGCCCGCGGAAACCGCGCCGCCGCCTGCACCGGAACCGCCCAAGCCGAAAGCGCGGCCGCCCAGCCTGGTCAATCGGCTGAACTAGCGGGACCCCCTCAGTCGCTTCGCGACAGCTCCCCCGGAGGGGGAGCATCTGCTCGGCGTAGATCCTCCCCCTTTGGGGGAGGTGGCCCGGAGGGCCGGAGGGGGGTCACCAGACCCCGATCTTCTCCGCCTCGTGGTGGCTGATCGGGTGGTGGGCCTTCCGGTGGTCTTCCTCGGCCAGGAAGCGCACGGCCTCCAGGGCGGCCATGCAGCCCATGCCGGCGGCGGTGACGGCCTGGCGGTAGACGTCGTCGGTGACGTCGCCGGCCGCGTAGACGCCGGCCACGGCGGTCGAGGTCGTGCCCGGCTTGACCTTCAGATAGCCGCCCGGGCCGGTCTCCAGCTGGCCCTTGAACAGCTCAGACGACGGGGCGTGGCCGATGGCGATGAACACGCCGTCGCAGGGGACGGTCTGGGTCTCGCCGGTCTTGACGTTCTTCAGCCGCACGCCGGTGACCCCCATCGGGTCGGAGTCGCCGAGGACCTCGTCGATGGCGCTGTCCCAGATCACCTCGATCTTGGGATGGGCCAGCAGGCGCTCCTGCAGGATCATCTCGGCCCGCAGCTCGTCCTTGCGGTGCACCAGGGTCACCTTGCTGGCGAAGCTGGTCAGGAACAGGGCCTCCTCCACGGCGGTGTTGCCGCCGCCGACCACGACCACTTCCTTGTTGCGGTAGAAGAAGCCGTCGCAGGTGGCGCAGGCGCTGACGCCGAAGCCCTGGAACTTGCTCTCGCTGTCCAGGCCCAGCCACTTGGCCTGGGCGCCGGTGGCGATGATCAGGGTCTCGGCGAACCAGTCCTGGCCGCTGTCGGTGGTGATGTGGAACGGGCGCTTGGAGAGGTCGGCGCTCAGCACGATGTCGCTGACGAACTCGGTTCCGACATGCTCGGCCTGGGCCTTCATCTGGTCCATCAGCCACGGCCCCTGGATGACGTCGGCGAAGCCCGGATAGTTCTCGACGTCGGTGGTGATGGTCAGCTGGCCGCCGGGCTGGATGCCGGCGATCAGCACGGGCTTGAGCAGCGCGCGGGCGGCGTAGATGGCGGCGGTGTAGCCGGCGGGACCCGATCCGATGATCAGGCAGCGGGTGTGGCGGGGTTCGGGAGTCGACATAGGCGCAGATATAGGGCCGATTCCGGTTTGGTGCGATGGGGCGGCGCGGATTCTGGGGATCGGCACGATGATCGGGTTCAAGGGGGCGCCGACAGGGATCCTTGTCGGCCTGGCGTTCGCGGGCCTGGCCTGGTTCATCACGGGCATGGCCAGCGCGGCCCTGATCTTCGGCGTGGTGTTCGGCGGCGTGATCTACGCCGTCACGCGGTATCGGGCGCTCTACGGCAAGCCGGCCGTCGACGGTTTCGGCGGTTCCAGCGACGACATGACCTGGGACGACGACACTAGTTCATGGAGCGCCTCCAGCCCGTCGAGCGACCCGACGTCCGGCGACACCAGCTGCGACGACAGCGGATCCGACAGCGGAAGCTGCGACAGCGGCGGTGGCGGCGGAGACTAGCCGATCTCCCCCTCTGGGGGAGGTGGCCCAGAGGGCCGGAGGGGGCGCGGCGTCGGCCGTGGGAGACCCCCTCAGTCGGCTTCGCCGACAGCTCTCCCAGAGGGGGAGCATCTCAACGCCTCGTCCACGATTTCAGGGTTAATATGGGCCAAAGTCCCACGAGCCCCCGCCCATGACCGCCCCCTATATCGAGATCGCCGGCCGCCGGATCGGCGCCGATCATCCGCCCTATCTGATCTGTGAACTCTCGGGCAATCACAACGGCAGCCTGGAGCGGGCGCTCGAGATGGTCGACGCGGCGGCCGACACCGGCGCCGACGCCATAAAGCTGCAGACCTACACCGCCGACACCATCACGCTGGACGTCGACCGGCCCGAGTTCAAGATCCACGGCGGCCTGTGGGACGGGCGCAGCCTGCATGAGCTCTACCAGGAGGCCCAGACCCCCTACGAGTGGCATGGCCCGATCTTCGAGCGGGCCCGCCGGCGCGGCGTGACCATCTTCTCCAGCCCGTTCGACGAGACCGCCGTCGACCTGCTGGCGGGGCTGGACGCCCCGGCCTACAAGATCGCCTCGTTCGAGGCCGTCGACCTGCCGCTGATCCGCTACGCCGCCCGCCAGGGCAAGCCGCTGATCATCTCGACCGGCATGGCCAACCTGCAGGAGATGCGGACGGCCCTGGACACCGCCCTGGAGGCCGGCGCGGCGGGCGTGCTGCTGCTGCACTGCGTGTCCAGCTATCCGGCCAGCTTCGAGGACGCCAATGTCCGCACCGTGGTCGACATGGCCCAGCGGTTCGGCTGCCCGATCGGCCTGTCGGACCACACCCCGGGCACGGCGGCCTCGGTGGCGGCGGTGTCGCTGGGCGCCTGCGCGGTCGAGAAGCACTTCACCCTGGCCCGGGCCGACGGCGGCCCCGACGCCGCCTTCAGCCTGGAGCCGGCCGAGTTCCGCGCCCTGTGCGACGACACCCGCAACGCCTGGAAGGCCCTGGGCGGCGTCAATTACGACCTGCTGGGCAGCGAGCGCGGCAACCGCCAGTTCCGCCGCTCGCTGTACGTCACCGCCGACGTCGCGGCCGGCGAGCTCCTGACCCGGGCCAATGTCCGCTCGGTCCGCCCGGGCGAGGGCCTGCCCCCCGCCGACTACGAGGCCGTGCTGGGCCGCCCGGCCGCCCGGGCCCTGAAGCGCGGCGAGCCCCTGGCCTGGGACATGGTGGGGTAGGAAGCGTCAGGTTTGGACCTCGACATGCGCCTCTGCGTCCATGGCCAGGAGCAGGCGGCCCGCCGCCTTCAGGGTCATGTTGCGCGGGTCCGACAGCCATTCGTGAATCTGGGACCGTGAGACGCCTAGCGCCGCCGCCAGGTCGGCCTGGCGGAGCCCTTCGGCCGTCTTGAGGTGTTCGAAGCGCGCGACCACGCCGCACCACATCGCCGCCTGCGCCCTGCCGATGGCCTGGGCCTGCTCCTCGGGACCGAAACGCCGCACACGCCGTTCCAATCGGGACTCCGTCGCCAGACGCGGCGTCACGGGCCGACCCGTGACGCCGTTCCGTCAGAACTTGGCGCTTAGCACCAGGCGCACGTCGCGGCCCGGCATCACGACCGAATCCTTGTTGAGCGCCGTGGCGTTGCGGATCGTCTCGTCGGCCAGGTTGTGGCCGACCAGCAGCAGCTGGAGCCCCGGCTTGGCCTTGAACGGCTTCCAACGCACCTGGGCGTCGACGGAGGTATAGCCGTCGGTCGCCGGATCGGCCACGCCGACATGGTCCTGCGAGGACACCGCCAGCACCAGGAAGCTGGCGTCGATGGTCCCGTTGTCCCAGTCCAGGCCGCCGCCGAAGCGTCCGGGCTGGATGCGCGGCACGTCGCCGCCGCCGCCGGTGAACTTGGCGCGGACATAGTCGCCCAGCACCTGGCCCGACAGCTTGCCGCCGCCCACTGCGGTCAGCGGGAAGAAGGCCTTGGCCTCCGCGCCCCAGAAGCTGGCGTCCCGCTGGCCGTAGTTCAGCTCCTTCAGGTCGCCGGCGCCGCCGACTGCGCAGACGCCGTCCTCCTCGCACAGGCGCCCGGTCAGCGCGCCGTAGATGTAGTTGTCGAACCGCGCGCCCCAGACCGAGGCCTCGATGCGGCCTTCCGAGCCGATCTTGTAGCGCGCCGTCGCCTCCAGGGAATTGGCCCGCTCGATCTTCAGGCTCGGGTCGCCGGTCTCGAACGTCGCCGGTCCGTCGTGTGGTCCGATGGCGAAAAGTTCGGTCTGGGCCGGGGCCCGGGCGGCCGAAGCGGCGGTCAGGCCCAGGCGCAGGGCGTCGGACGCTTCGTAGGTGAAACCTGCCGAGACGCTGACCGGCGTGAAGTTGCGCCGCGTCTCGACGCCCGAAGCCGGCGTGCCGTTGATCCGGATCTGTTCCACGCGCGCCGCGCCCTGGAACTGCAGAGGGCCGACCGGCGCCTCCACGAACACGAAGCCTGCGGCGCTCTGGGTGTGCGTCGGCAGCAGATAGTCGGCCCCCTCGCCCAGGGCGCTGAACTTGCGGTCCTGGAACTGGACGCCCAGGGCCGAAGCCGACAGCGGACCCGTCGCGCCGAACAGCGCCTCGGCGCGGCCGTCCCATTCCTTGTTGTTGAACGTCGAGAGGACCACGTTGCCTTCCGGGTCGATCTCGCTGTGGGTGTAGTCGGCGTAGCCGGCGTCGACATTGATGCGTTGCAGGGCGCCCTGGTCGAGCTTGATCGAAGAGCCGAACGCGCCCTTGTCCTGCTTCATGCGGATGAAGGTGTCGTCGGACGGGATGCCGTATTTGGCTTCGTAATGCGTGCCGCTGGCGCCGACGCGGCTGTCGTCGCCGAAGAAGTAGGACGCTCCGCCCGAATAGCCGTTGCCGCGGAACCACGAATTGGGCTGCCGGCCGTCGGGCGTGTCGTAGTCGCTGGCCCGCCGTCCGAAGCCGTCCAGGTGGGCGGCGAAGGGGCCCTGGCCCGCATCGACGCTGAGCGTGCCCTCGCCGGTCCGGGCGCTGGACGAATAGGCGGTGGTGGCCTCGCCCTCGATCCCGTCGACGGGCTTGAGCGGGATGCGGTTGTTGATCACGTTGACCACCCCGCCGATCGCCTGGCTGCCATAGCGCAGGGTGGCCGCGCCGCGCACCACCTCGATGTCCTGGGCGGCCAGCGGATCGATTGGCACGCCGTGGTCGGGGCCGACATCCGAGACGTCCGAACTGGACAGGCCGTTCTCGGCCAGCTTGACGCGCTGGGCGTCCATGCCGCGGATCACCGGGCGGCTGGCGCCGGCGGCGAAGCCGGTGCCTGCGACGCCGGGGACGTTGCGCAGCGCGTCGGCGATGCTGGCGCCGCCATTGCTCAGCACCTGGTCGCGGCTCACCTGCTCGACGATCGTCGCGAAACGGTCCGGATCGCCGCTGAGCGGCGAGGCGGTGACCACCACCTCGGACACGGCGGCATGGCCCAGATCCTGGGCCTGGGCGGCCGAGGCGCAGGCCAGGAGGATCCCGGCGCTGGACGCCGTCAACAACATCGAACGCAGCCGCATAAGGCTCTCCAAAAAAAGCGAACCTCGGCTCTTTATGTTATATCATAACGTACGCCAAGCGGATCGTTGGCGAGGAGGCGTGAAGATCGGCTGGGTGATGCATTTTGGCCATGTCGCCGACGGATTGGATCGGCGACCAGACGAGCCGCGCCTAGCCTGAATCGACATTCAGCTCTTGGGGGGTGGCGAAAATCTCGTCCTTCGACAAGCGCAGGATGAGGTTTTCGATTGACTGGGCCTATCCATGGTCCGCTCTAGAGCATTTTCGAGGGAAGCGGACACCGGTTCGCGTGAAGAAAGTGCGTTAAAACAAAGGCCTAGAGCCGGATTGATGCAATCAGGTCGGGGTTCTAGTCCGGCAGCAACCCCAGCCGCTTCCCCACGATCCGGTCCAGCGTCCGCTTGGGCAGGAGGTCGGCCATCAGCATCTGCATCGGCTGGGGAGTGATCGTGTAGCGGACCTTGGGCCTGGCGACGGTCAGGGCGGCGTGCACCGCCTGGCCGATCCGCTCGGGCGGCAGGCCCGACTTGCCGATCGACAGCATGTAGGCGCGCAGCCGGTCCAGGGCCGGGGCGTAGACGGTGCCGGCGTAGGCGCTGGTGTCGGTCTCGTCGGCCTTGTCCCAGATCGGCGTGGCCACCGCGCCGGGGGCGATCACCACCACGTCGACGCCGAACGGCAAGAGCTCGCGGCGCAAGGATTCCGACAGGCCCTCCAGCCCGAACTTGCTGGTGCAGTAGGGGCCCATGAACGGATTGGCGTTGCGGCCGCCGACCGAGCCAATGTTGACGATCCGTCCCGGGGTTCCGCCGGCCGGCTTGCGGGCCCCGACCAGCGGCGCGAAGGCCTGGGTGGCGATCACCACCCCGGTCAGGTTGACCTCCAGCTGTCGGCGCCATTCGTCGATCGGCAGGTGCAGCAGCGGGCCGGCCACGGCGATGCCGGCGTTGTTGACCAGCCCGGCCAGGGTCCGGCCGCCCAGCGCCGTCTCGACTTGCGCGGCGGCCGCGCGCACGGCGGCCTCGTCGGTGACGTCGAACAGCAGGGGCGTGACGGCCTGGCCGAACGCCGCGGCCAGCCGCTCGGCGTCGGCCGGCTTGCGCACGCTGCCGAACACGTGGAAGCCGCGCTGGGTCAGCACCTGGGCCACGGCCCAGCCGATGCCGGTCGAGGCGCCGGTGACGACGACGGATGGGCTGTTCATGCGCTCGCTCCCCTGGGTCATGGCCAGGATGGGATAGGTGAACGGCGTTATCCAGCCCGTTTCCGCGCGATCACCTCCAGAAAGTGCGCCGCGACCCGCGCCGCCCCGCGCCCGTCGCAGACCGCGGCCGAGGCGGCCGACAGGCGGTCGCGCAGGGACGGGTCGCCCAGCAGGCGGGAGAGCTGGGCCGCGAAGGCCGCCTCGAAGTCCGGATCGGCGACGTCCAGGGTCAGGACCGCGTCGGCCCGAGCCAGGGCCTGGCTGGCCTCGCCCTGGTTGGCGGCCAGCACCAGCAGCAGGGTCGGCAGGGCCAGGACGCAGCGCTCCCAGGTGCTGGAGCCGCCGGCCCCGACGGCCAGGTCGGCTTCCAGGGTCAGGCGCGGCATGTCCTGGCTGTCGATGTGCAGGACCAGGCGGGGGTCGCGGGCGGCCAGGGCGCGCAGGCGCGGCAGGCTGGGCGCGCCCGAGCCCAGCACCACGTCCAGCACGGTCTGGCCCGCGCCGTTCTTTTTCAGGCGCGGCAGGATCAGGTCCACGACCTGGGCAGTGATCCCGCCCACGTCGGTCAGGCCCAGCGACACCAGGATACGCCGCACCGGCGGGGCGCCGGCCCGACGGGCCAGGGCCTCGCGGCGCAGGGCGGCGAAGGCGGGCCGGACGGGGGCGTGGTTGGGACCCAGCAGCAGCTCGACCTGGGCCGGGACCAGGCCGTCATAGTCGGCCGCCGCGCGGGCCGGGCCGGAGTCCAGCACCAGGTCGGCGGCCAGGGGGCGGTCGGCCAGGTCGTCGATGACCAGGGCGGGCCGGCCGGCGGCGATCGCCCGGTGATCGGGGGCGGACAGGCCGTAGTGGTCGATGACCACGGCGTCGTAGGTCCCGGTCGCGTTCGCGGCGGCCTCGACCAGCGCCGCCGGCGTGTCCGCGCCGGTCTCGATCCGCGCGACGCCGGCCCCGAAGGCGTCCAGCAGCGCCGCCGCGGCAGGCGGGGCGACGAAGGCGCAGGTCGCGCCGGCGTCCTCCAGCGCCCGCGCCAGGGTCAGGCTGCGCATCACGTGGCCGCCGCCCACGCGGGGGCCGGCGTCGGCGACGAACAGGATGCGGGGAAAGGGAGTCATGCCGGGCCGCCCCCTTCGGTCCGCTGATGGGAGGGAGGGCGAGCAGGCGTCCTCACAGCCGCCTCACGCCCCCGAACGTCGCCAGGTCCGGGCGCTGTTCCAGCAGTCGCCGCACGTCGGCCGAGGTGAAGGCGCGGTTGGCCGGGTAAAGGGCGTCATAGACCGCCGCCACGAAGGCGTAGTCGGCCGGACCCTCGACGGCCCATCGCACCGCGCCCTGGTCGGGCTGGGCCAGCAGGGCCAGGGACGACCAGCGGACGGGCGGCGGCGGGGCCGCCGGGGCGTCGCCGGCGTGCAGCCGCAACGCCGCGCTCTCGGCGGCCAGCCGGCGCAGGCCGTCGGCGGTGATCACCTCCACCCCCTGGCCGGCCGGAAAGGCCGCGCCGGGCGAGCGGTTGGTGGTGTGGTCGGCGTGCTCGGCCAGGTGCAGCGCGACCGTCGCGTCGATCAGGTCGGGGTCGATCAGCGGGCTGTCGTCGCCGATCCGCACGACGTGGTCGGCCGGATGGGCCGCCAGGGCCCCGGCCAGCCGGGCCAGCTCGTCCTGGGGCGGACCGCGATGGACGGCGATGGCCTCGCGCCGGACCACGGCCTCCAGGACGTCGTCTGCCGGGTCGGTCGTGGTCGAGACCACGATCCGGTCTACGCGCCGGGCCCGCGCCATCCGCTCGATCTGCCGCACGATCATCGGCGCCCGGGCCAGCGGCATCGACGGCCGGCCCGGCAGGCGTTCGGAACCCATGCGGGCCTGGAGGACGGCGAGGATCAAGAACGCGCTTCCCGTAACTCAGGGGGCGGCATGATCGCCCGGTCGGGCGGGCGACGCAACGCGGCCTATTCGCTGGTCAACAGCCGCGCCGCCGTGGCCTTGGGCTGGGCCAGGAGCGCGAGACGACGAGACATGAAACCTCCGGAACCACTCACGGCCAAGCTAGTGGGGGCCGGGGAACGAGGCTAGGGGCCGTGCGCTCGAAGCACCGCCCTATGACGTCCTCGCCGCCCGCGCGTCCATCCGCGCCACCACCTCGGCCGCCGCCCGGCCGGTCTCGTCGACCGGCTCGTAGGTCCAGCCGTGGAAGGCCCCGCCATAGGGGCGGGCCGCGCCCATGCCTTCCAGCTCCTGGTGGAACAGGCGGAACTTCAGGCTCTGGCCGTCCATCTTCAGGATGAACACCGGCTTGCCCGTCGAGGCCGCCTCGGTGGCCATGTTGGTGGAGTCCTCGGTGACCAGGATGTAGTCGGCCGCCGCCAGGAAGGCGAAATAGGGATTGGGTCCCTGGCCGTCCCAGATGATCCCCGGCAGGTGGCGCAGGCGGGCCGTCAGCAGGGCCTGGGCCGGTTCGGGCGTGCGCCGCGAGAAGGTCATCAGCAGGCTGCCGCCCTCCTGCTCCAGCGGCAGCTGGATCTGGTGGGCCATCTCGGCGGCGCGCACCGCCGACAGGTCGAAGGCCTTGGACTTGCCGCCCAGCAGCACCGCCACGCGTGGACGGGGCAGGGCCTCGATCTGGTCCTCGAACTTCTCGTATTCGCTGGCGAGCCGCGCGGCCGTGACCCGGTGCGGCGAGCCGGTGATCGGCAGGACGTTGTCGCCGCTCAGCCGGTCGTGCTTGGGGGGGATCACCAGGTCGAACATGTGGGCCGGGACGCGCGGGTCCTGGATCTGCACAACATAGGTCTTGCCGCCCGACCAGCGCCGGGCGCGGATCGACAGGGGCAGGGTGGCGCGGCCGGCGGCGATCCACAGGTCGGGCCAGGGCGGCTGGATCTCGCTTTCGGGCGTCAGCCAGCGGCGCGGCAGCCAGTTGGCCCACCAGGGCAGGCGGCCGGTGCGGCCGCTCCAGCCCACGCGCTTGACGACGATCTTGGCCGGAACCTGGCGGGCCACGGCCTCGGCCAGGCCCACGGCCTGGGCCTCGATGCCGGCCCGGCCGTCCGAGAGCGCCCAGATGACGATCGGGTCGCGGGCGGGGGCCGCGGGGACGATCGGCGCGGCGGGTTCGGGCGCCGGGGTCTCGGCGGCCTTGCGCGGGGCGGGCTTGGGTCTGGGCGCGGGGACCGAACCAGGCTCGGGCGCCGTCTCGACGACAGGCGCGGCCTCGGCCTCGACAGAACCCGGGCGCGATTTCGGCCGGGCCGCGGCGCGCGGCTTGGGCGCCGCTTCGGCCTTGGCCGAAGCCTCGACCTTGGCCGTCTTCGGGCGCTTGGAGGCCGGCGGCTTGGCGGCCTTCGCGGCGGCGGTCGTCCCGGCCGGCGCCTTGCGCGTCCTGGCGGCCTTCGGCTCCGCCGCTTCGGTGCTCTTCTTTTCAACCACGTCGGTGATCCCGGCCATAGCAAAGCGACGCGCCGGCCAAGCTGGAGCGGCCGGCGCGTCGCACGCCAATGTCCCTGGAATGGGGCTTAAGCTAGACCCACTCGACCTTGAGGATCTCGTAGGCCTTCACGCCGCCGGGCGTGTTGACCTCGACCACCTCGCCGACTTCCTTGCCGATCATGGCGCGCGACAGCGGCGAGCTCAGCGAGATGCGGCCCGACTTCACGTCGGCCTCGTGCTCGCCGACGATCTGGTAGCGAGCCTCCTCCTCGGTGTCCTCGTCGACGACGCTGACCGTCGCGCCGAACTTCACCTGCTTGCCCGACAGTTTCGAGACGTCGATGACCTGGGCCCGGGCGATCTTGTCCTCGATCTCGGCGATGCGGCCTTCGATCCAGCCCTGGCGTTCCTTGGCCGCGTGATACTCGGCGTTTTCCGACAGGTCGCCATGCGACCGCGCCTCGGAAATCGCGGCGATCACCGCCGGCCGTTCGATCGTCTTCAAACGCTTCAGTTCTTCGTCGAGGGTTTGGTAACCCCCGGCGGTCATCGGCACTTTTTCCATTGCGGATTTTAGCTCGGTTCGCCCAAAGGGAGGAAGACTCCCGGACGTTGGCGCGGACGACCGGGGGCTAAGAGGATAGGCGCCGCGCTGGCGATAAGCAAGTGCCCGCCCATAAAGCGAAGCTTGTCCCCATTGGCGGCCAGGATCAAGCGCGCTGGCGGGGGCGTGGTTCCACGGGGCGTTTCGAGTGCGATGCGGCTGGGGACAGGCCCATGGGCCTGTCCCCAATCCGGGCAGGGCGTCCTCAGCTTGCGTAATCGTACGGCCCGCCGCGCTCCAGGGCCGCGCGATAGGCGGGACGGGCGTGGATGCGGTCCAGGAACGCCTTGATCCTCGGGCGCGAGGCGGCCCCGGCCCGGGCGGCGCCGGCCTCCAGCGGGAAGCTCATCATGATGTCGGCGGCGGTGAAGTCCGGGCCGGCGAACCAGGCGCTCTTGCCCAGCTCGGCGTCCCAGTAGTCGATGTGGCTCTTCAGCTGCGGATCGACGAAGCCGCTCTGGGCCTTGGCGGCGACGGCCTTGACCAGGCCCTTCAGCAGGCCGGGCGCGCGGGCCGGCAGGGCGGTGAACACCAGCTTCAGCAGCAGCGGCGTCATGGCCGAGCCCTCGGCGTAGTGCAGCCAGTAGGTCCAGCGCAGGCGTTCCGGCGTTCCGGCGGCCGGGACCAGCCGGCCCTGGCCGTAGGTCTCGACCAGGTATTCGACGATCGCCCCGGTCTCGGCGATGGTCTTGTCGCCGTCGGTGATCCCATCATCTGTAAGAATTGGCGACTTGCCCAGCGGGTGGACGGCCAGCAGCTCCGGCGGGGCCAGCATGGTCCTGGCGTCGCGTTCGTAGCGCCTGACCTCGTAGGGGACGCCCAGCTCCTCCAGCAGCCACAGCACCCGCTGGCTGCGCGAGTTGTTCAGGTGATGGACGACGATCATGGCGGGCTCCCGGGGGCTGGGGCGCACGGTGGCATGGGGGTGGGCGCGTTCGTCAAGGATGAACGGCCGCCCCAGGGGCTTTGCGCGCCGTGACCGCCCGCGCGGGTGGTTCGCGCTACTGGGCCGTCGGCTTCAGGAACAAGGCGGCCACCGCCTTGGCGGCGACCAAGCCCATGCCTTGAGCGACGGCGTAGTCCTTGGTCCCGCACACCATGGACAAGGCCTCCCGGCCCAGCGTGCCGGGCTTTTCCGCCTGAAAGTCCGAGGCGGAGGTGTTCTCGTTGCTGATCACCGCGTCGGTCTCGTCGAAGACGACGATGCGGTCGATCTTCGAGGCCAGGCCCGAGCAGTCGAATTCATAGGCCAGAATCGTATAGGCCTCCTTCGGGTCGAAGCGCCGGTCCCTGCTGAACATCAGGGCGCGCGCCGATCGGATGCGGCCGTCGTCCTTCACGGTCGAGCGATCGATCAGCATGACCGCCTGATCGGTCTTGCCTACGAACCCGTAGTCGGCGCTGGCGGCCGGGCCGGCCGTGGCCAGCAGGCCGGTCGCGGCCAGGCCCAAGATCATGGTCTTTCGTCCCAACGGTCATCCCCCATCGCGCATGGACGCGCTGTCGTGGCGACTGGACGCGCGAGCGTCAAGCGCCGGCCAAGCTTTTGCGCCACATCGCCAGCCCGACCACCAGGGCCGCGACCTGCGCGAACAGGATCAGCGTCAGCCAGGCCGAGAACGGCTGCTTGCGGGTCTTGTGGCGGAACACCGGGCGGGCCAGCAGGGCGCCGGGGCCGCCGCCCAGGGCGGCCAGGGCCAGCAGGGCGCGCTCGGACACGCGCGAGCGCTTGTCGACGGCGGCGGCCTTGTCGAAACCGAAGACCGCGAAGGTCAGGAGGTTCAGCACGGCCAGATAGACGGTCGCGAAGACGATCACGCCGGCGTCTCGACGGGAGGGCCGACCGGGGCCTCCAGCGGCCGCAGGTCCGGCTCGACCCAGCCGCGCCGGGCCGCGACGCTGAACAGCCGCTCGCGCGACCAGAAGCCCAGCGGCCAAGCCTTGTCGCCCATCGGCGTGGCCAGCAGACGGGCGGCGGCCTCGCTGTCGGAGGTTCCGGCCGGCAGGGTCGCGACGAAGGCGCGGATGGCGGCCAGATAGGCCTGGGTGATGGTCTCGTGATAGCCGTTGTGGTCGTCGTTCACCCCGCCGACCGCGACGTTGTAGGTCTGGATGATGCGCGGCATGTCGCGCTCCAGGCCATCGTTCCGTGTACGGACGAGGCGCAGGGTGGCGGTCAGGTGCGCGGCGTGGGTCCACTGGTCCTTGGGCAGGCTGTGGTCGAGCAGGCGGCGGGCCAGGTCGGCGATTTCGGCGTCGGTATAGGGGGTCATGCGGCAAGGCTTAGCCCTTGCCGGGACGGGGCTCAATTGGGGCTGAAGCTGTAGTTCCGTTTTCGAGCCGTTGCGGACTCTTCGAGCGCCGTGCGTGCTTCGAGGCCCGCCTGGAGCGCCGTCGCCAAGGTCAGCTTTCTGGTAGTGACCACAGAGGCGCTTTCGACCCTAAGCGGAAGTTCGGAAGGTCCGTTGCTGATCGCCATGGCAAGGCTCTAAAGTGCAGCAAGGGCGTGCTTTTCAGAGCTGCATTTTTGAGAATTTCAGGCTCATGGAAAATCAGGCGGGCTATCGCAAACCGCTGCTCAGCGTGAGATTTGCCTCCAGACTCTGGCCGTTGCTGGCGATTGCATGGCTGGTTCTGTGGATTTGGTTGATGTCGCGAGCGTCGAGCCTCCCTTGGGTTCAGGCGCTCGCTGCCCCCTTCTACGTAGTGGGCGGAGTTATGCTGCTAAAAGCAGTGTTCAAGTGTCCCGCCTGCGGCGCGGTCACCTTCACGACGTCTGGCAGTATTTGGGGAGGATATATGTGGTTCCGGGTCCCGCGCAGCTGTCCCAAGTGCCATGCGGACTTCACTACAACAGAGTTCAAGCCAGGCCTTGGGCATCGCGCCGACGGCGTCCGATAACCACGGTGGGCTCAACCGAGACATTGAGGGCGTATAAAAAAGGTGCACGTTATTCGAGCTGCACGGCGCGGTTCAGGTGCAGGAAAGACGCCACAATGTTTCGGACTGCCGCTATTAGTCTTCTCGGCTTTGGACTTTTTGCTTCAGCCGGTCAGGCAGCGGACATGTCCACCTGGGAAGCGGCCGTAAGCGCGAACTGCCCAACTCGCCATTTGGAGTGGACGTGTGACGGTTGCTGGGATGATTTCCTGGCCGATTTTGAGAGTACGCTCCCAGAATCTACGCAAAGTCGAATTATTGAGTTAGCTGACTATCGTCGCAAATGTCCGAACGAAGTCGCCGGATTTTCATGTGAAATGTCTGCGCACGTAGATGCGATGAGCAAATTGGGCCTTCTAGAGCGCTTCGTCGTCTATGGATGTGCGCACTATAGCTGCGAGGAAGCAGCGATCTGCACTCGGTCGCCACCTCAAAAAAGATAGGTCCGCAACCCACCTTCTCGGAAATTCCGAAGGTCCGCTTGGCGCAAGCCCCCATCCGCCCCGGATGGGGCCGCGCCTTAAAGCCTTGGTGGATCGGAGCTCTGGCGTCTGGCCGAGTCAAGGACGACGCGCCGCGTCGCCGCGACGCGGCCGCCAGAGGCGGTCCTTGACTCGGCCGGACGCCAGAGCAGGCTCGCCATCGAGGTTTTAAGGCGCGGCCTCGCCGTGGCGGAGGACGTCAGGGCGGAAAGGCCCTCCCTTCCCACGGTGGGAGGATGATCCTCACAGCCGCCCGCGTCGGCCGCCCTTGAGCTTGTCCAGCGCGCGGCGGGTATGTTCGGCTTGGGCGGCCGCTGGGGCGGCCACTGGGGCGGCCACGGGGGCCGCAGGGTCGGCCGTCGGCCGCGAGGCCATGATCATCGCGCTCACGTTCGCCACGCCTTGGGCGGCGTGCAGGCCCGCGGCGGCCGTTTCGGTCAGCGGCGGCTTGCCGCGGGGCGTCGGCACGATCAGGGCGACCTTGCGGGCCATGGCGGCCAGTTCGCCGACGGCTTTCGCCTTGTCGCGGGCCTGGCGGATGACGGCGGGATCGGTGGCGGCCTCGATGGTCTTCCAGGCCGCGTCGAGGGCGGCCATCAGCTTGAGCTGGAAGGCGGCGCACCAGGTGGGGGTGTCTTGAGCTTGGGTCATGCCCCTAGTGTGCGGCCGTCCTGGAGGGTGGGGATCGGAAACATGCGTTTTTGTATAGGGCGTTGGATTCGTTGAGGTCGTCTTCGGCAATTGCGGGGATAGAGCGTAAAATCCTCCCCCTGTGGGGAGGTGGCCCGGAGGGCCGGAGGGGGCGGCACGGCGCTCGCCGGAAGGCCCCCTCAGTCGCTCCGCGACAGCTCCCCCAGAGGGGGAGCAGCCATCGCAGGCCTGTGGATAACTTCACGCGTCGCCCAAACGAAAACCGCCGCGACCGGCCTTTCGGCGGATCGCGGCGGTTCTGTCTTTCGACCCCTCATCCGGCGGCTGCGCCGCCACCTTCTCCCGCAAGGGGAGAAGGGAAGGGACTTACTGGTAGCTCTGCAGCGGCCGCACTTCCAGCGCCTCGGCGGGGGCCGAGGAGATGGCCTGGGCCGCCGCCAGGGCGCCGGCCGAGGTGGTGTAGTAGGGCACCTTCATCATCAGGGCCGTGCGGCGGATCTCGAAGCTGTCCTCCAGGGCCTGCTTGCCCTCGGTGGTGTTGAACACCAGCTGCACGTCGCCGTTCTTCATCACGTCGACGATGTGCGGACGGCCTTCCAGCACCTTCTTGACCAGCTCGACCTCGATGCCCTGCTCGGCCAGGTAGCCGCGGGTGCCGACGGTGGAGATCACCTTGAAGCCAGCCGCCTGCAGCAGGCGCACCGGCTCGACGATCCACGGGCGGTCGCTTTCCTTGACCGAGACGAAGGCGGTGCCGGAGGTCGGCAGGCTGACGCCGCCGCCCAGCTGGCTCTTGGCGAAGGCGCGGGCGAAGGCCGGGGCCAGGGTCGTCTCGCCCTCGCGGATCCAGTCCAGGCCCATGACCTCGCCGGTCGAGCGCATTTCCGGGCCCAGGATGGTGTCGACGCCGGCGAAGCGGGCGAACGGGAACACCGCTTCCTTGACCGCGATGTGGTCGTAGGGGACGTCCTTCAGGCCGAAGCTCGCCAGGGTCTCGCCGGCCATCACCTTGGCGGCGATGGCGGCCACCGGCTGGCCGATGGTCTTGGCCACGAACGGCACGGTGCGCGAGGCGCGCGGATTGACCTCCAGCACATAGATGCGCGGATTGGCCGAGTGCGGCTCCTCGATGGCGAACTGCACGTTCATCAGGCCACGGACGTTCAGGGCCAGGGCCATCTTGACGGTCTGGCGCTTCAGCTCCTCGACCGTGGCGGCCGACAGCGAGAAGGGCGGCATCGAGCAGGCGCTGTCGCCCGAGTGGACGCCGGCTTCCTCGATGTGCTCCAGCACCCCGGCCACGAACACGTCGGTCCCGTCGCACAGAGCGTCGACGTCCACCTCGGTGGCGCGGCTCAGATAGTGGTCCAGCAGGATCGGGTGCTCGAACGAGATCTCGCCGGCGTTGGCGATGTAGCGCTCCAGGTGCTCGTGGTCGCGAATGATCTCCATGCCCCGGCCGCCCAGCACGTAGGACGGACGCATCACGAACGGGAAGCCGATCTTGTCGCCCTCGGCCCGGGCCTCGTCCCAGGTGCGGGCGATGGCGTTCTCGGGCTGGGCGATGTCGAGGCCGTTCAGCAGCTGCTGGAAGCGCTCGCGGTCCTCGGCCAGGTCGATGGCGTCGGGGCTGGTGCCCAGGA
Organism: Caulobacter sp. UNC279MFTsu5.1; assembly: GCF_900114015.1. GTDB lineage: Bacteria > Pseudomonadota > Alphaproteobacteria > Caulobacterales > Caulobacteraceae > Caulobacter. Next base: position 197,564 of record NZ_FORN01000003.1, read on the forward strand.
TCGGGATGCCCGCGTCCTGCAGCGCCTGGGCCAGCTTCAGCGGCGTCTGGCCGCCGAACTGGACGATGACGCCGGCCAGCTGGCCCTTGCTCATCTCGACGTGCAGCAGTTCCAGCACGTCCTCGGCCGTCAGCGGCTCGAAGTACAGGCGGTCGGAGGTGTCGTAGTCGGTCGAGACGGTCTCGGGGTTGCAGTTGACCATGATCGACTCGACGCCGATCTGGTCGAGAGCAAACGCGGCGTGGCAGCAGCAGTAGTCGAACTCGATGCCCTGGCCGATCCGGTTGGGGCCGCCGCCCAGGATCACCGCCTTCTTACGGTCGCTGGGCAGGCTCTCGCACTCGGGAACCTGGCCCAGGGCGCCGGTTTCGTAGGTCGAGTACATGTAGGGGGTGGTGGCCGCGAACTCGCCGGCGCAGCTGTCGATGCGCTTGAACACCGGGCGGACGTCCAGGGCCTGGCGGGCCTTGCGGACGGCGGCCTCGGTCGCGCCGGTCAGCTTGGCCAGGCGGGCGTCGGAGAAGCCCTGGGCCTTCAGCGCGCGGAAGCCTTGCGCGTCGGTCGGCAGGCCGCCGGCCCGGACCCAGCCCTCCTGGCGGATCAGCTCGGCGATCTGGCGCAGGAACCACGGCTCGTAGGAGCAGGCGGCGTTGACCTCCTCGACGGTCAGGCCGTGGCGGAAGGCCTGGGCGATCACCCGCAGGCGGTCGGGGGTGGGGGTGCCCAGAGCGCGGATCACCGCCGCGCGGCCGGTGTCCGGGTCGTCGGCGCCGTGGATCTCGACCTCGTCGAAGCCGGCCAGGCCGGTCTCCAGGCCGCGCAGGGCCTTCTGGACGCTTTCCTTGAAGGTGCGGCCGATGGCCATCACCTCGCCGACCGACTTCATGGCGGTGGTCAGCAGGGGCTCGCTGCCCGGATACTTCTCGAAGGCGAAGCGCGGGATCTTGGTGACCACGTAGTCGATGCTGGGCTCGAACGAGGCCGGGGTCGCGCCACCGGTGATGTCGTTCTTCAGCTCGTCGAGGGTGTAGCCGACGGCCAGGCGGGCGGCGACCTTGGCGATCGGGAAGCCGGTGGCCTTCGAGGCGAGCGCGGAAGAGCGCGACACCCGCGGGTTCATCTCGATCACGACCATTCGGCCGTCCTTCGGATTGACCGCGAACTGGACGTTGGAGCCGCCGGTCTCGACGCCGATCTCGCGCAGCACGGCGATCGAGGCCGCGCGCATCCACTGGTATTCCTTGTCGGTCAGGGTCAGGGCCGGGGCGACGGTGATCGAGTCGCCGGTGTGGACGCCCATCGGGTCGATGTTCTCGATCGAGCAGACGATGATGCAGTTGTCCGCCGTGTCGCGGACCACCTCCATCTCGTACTCCTTCCAGCCCAGGACGCTTTCCTCGATCAGGACTTCCGTCGTGGGCGAGAGGTCCAGGCCGCGGGCGACGATCTCCTCGAACTCCTCGACATTGTAGGCGATGCCGCCGCCGGTGCCGGCCAGGGTGAAGGACGGGCGGATGATCGCGGGCAGGCCGACGAACTCCAGGCCCTCGCGGGCCTCCTCCATCGTGTGGGCGGCCTTGGAGCGGGGGCTTTCCAGGCCCAGCTTGTCCATGGCGTCGCGGAACTTCTGGCGGTCCTCGGCCTTGTCGATGACCTCGGCCTTGGCGCCGATCATCTCGACGCCGAACTTGGCCAGGGTGCCGTTGGCCTCCAGGGCCAGGGCGGTGTTCAGCGCCGTCTGGCCGCCCATGGTCGGCAGCAGGGCGTCGGGCCGCTCCTTCTCAATGATCTTGGCGACCATGTCCGGGGTGATCGGCTCGATATAGGTCGCGTCGGCCACGTCCGGATCGGTCATGATCGTGGCCGGGTTGGAATTGACCAGGATGATCCGGTAGCCCTCGGCGCGCAGGGCCTTGCAGGCCTGGACGCCGGAATAGTCGAACTCGCACGCCTGGCCGATGACGATCGGACCGGCGCCGATGATCAGGATCGAGGAGATGTCTGTTCTTTTGGGCATGGAAAACTCGCGCGCAGAGACACGGTCGCGCACATCCGCGCGCCCGCTGCCGACCATCTTGCAGGTTAAGCCGCCCGTTTAGAGAGGGAGTCGGGTTGGCGCAACCCCGCTTTCGTCAGCCGTGGTTACCTGGCGCGGAGGCCGGAGGGGGATGGCCCTCACTTCGCGCTGATCACCGGCGGCGCGGGCACCACAGGCGGCACGTCCGACGGCCCGTTCGGGTCGTCCGGCAGGGCCCAGGCCCAGCCGGCCTCGGCCCGCTCGCGGCCCATCCGGAACAGGGCCTCGCGGTTCTTGGCGTCGAAGTCCAGGCCCGAGGTGTCGGCGTCGGCGCTGTCGGGGATGGCGCTGTAGAACAGCTGGCCGCCGTTGCGCCGGGCGAAGCCGTAGCTGGCCGCCAGGTGGGTGCGCATCAGGGCCTTGCTCATGGCGTCCCACGAGCGGCCGACGATCGACAGGGCCCCGCCCTTGGTGAAGCCGAAACTGCCGTCGACCTTGCCGTTGACGATCACGAACAACCGTCCCGGCCGCGCCGAATTCTTGGCGGCGGTCCACAGCAGCAGCGACTCGGGGGCCACGAAGAACGGGATGGTGACCCCGCCGTCGACATGCATCTCCGACAGCTGGCGGCCGTTGCCCTCGACCGGGATCAGGGCGGGCGGGAAGACGCCGGGAATGCTGGTCGAGGCGACCAGCACGCGCTTGAACAGGTCCTTGGACGCCTCGCCGCCGCGGCTGGCGATCGCGCCCATGTCCCAGATCACCGTCTGCTCGGTGTCGAGGTTGGTGGTGGCGATCAGCAGGCGGCGGCCGCGCCGGTGCTCGGCGACGATGGCCTGGAGCATGTCGTCGGTGACATAGGCGTCGACCAGCTGGCGCAGGGCCGCGCTGCTGTAGAAGCTGGGGTGGAACAGCACGCCCAGGCCACGCGGCTGAAGGATCCGCCCCGCCGCCTTGCCGGTGTAGGCCTGCGTCAGGCGGTCGTCCCAGCTGGGGCCCAGGAAGGCGAACGGGGCGGTCAGGGCGCCGGTCGAGACGCCGGTGACGATGTCGAACTCGGGCCGCTCGCCGCGCTTGGTCCAGCCGACCAGCACCCCGGCGCCGTAGGCCCCGTTCGAGCCGCCGCCCGACAGGGCCAGCACGTCGAAGGTGCGTTGGGCGACGGCGCGCTTGCGGGCCGGGTCGCCGAACCGGACGGCGGCGTCCTTGTCGCTGGCGTTGAAGCGGATGTCGGCCAGGCCCTTGGGCGGCGGTCCGGCCAGATCGCTGGCCTGGAAGGCCGGGCGCGACAGCGACCCGCAGGCGCACAGGCTCGAGGCGGCCAGGACGAGGGCGAGGAGGCGGGCTGGACGCATGGGGCTGTGGCTCGCTGCCGAAACCTTCGAACCCTGTTACGCGCTGGAGGAAAGCGCGCAAGAAAAATGGGCCGGCGCCAGGCGCCGACCCATTCCAAATCTCGTGAGCGTGAGGCGGTTAGGCCTGCAGTTGGCCCGCCGACATCTTGCCCGAGCGGTTGTCGCGCTCGAGTTCGTAGGTGATCTTCTGACCTTCATCCAGGCCGCGCAGACCGGCGCGTTCAACGGCCGAGATGTGCACGAAGACGTCGGCGCCGCCGTCGTCCGGTTGAATGAAGCCGAAGCCCTTGGTGCCGTTGAACCATTTCACGGTGCCGGTAGCCATAGTGGTAGTCCTTGCAGTCAATATTCGTCGGCGGAATCGTTCCGCGCGACGATCAAATTTCGTTGGGGGTCGGTAGGCGCGTCCGGCGCTCTCGCGAAGGAGAGCATGGAAAAGCAGGCCGAACGTCAGCGAATTTCGATAATCCACCATGAGCCGTCAAACGCCATCCGGCAAGTGAATTCGTGAATCGCCGAGAATCGCGAATAGTTTTGGACCCCGAACGCCGCCTTGAACGTTAAGCTAATTCTCTCGCGCTACTGCGAGAGTTTTTGATTCCCAAGGAGCGCACCATGACCCTGATCGAGCGGATTCCTCTGCTGAACGACCAGGAGCTGGTCACGCTTCTGGCCAACGCCCGTCGCCTGGACATCGTCGGCACGCCGGCCCAGCGTCTGGCGGCGGCGGAAGTCCTGCCCGTGCTGGAGCTGGAAGCCTCCAAGCGCCGCCAGGTGAACCTGGAAGCGGCGACCAAGAAGCGCGGCGCCACCGCCGCCGCCAAGCGCAAGGCCGCGGCCGCCGAAGCGGCCTGACCGGACCGATCTTCGATCCTCTTGGTGGATGGGCGACACCCAAGCCCTCCCCAAGCCGCACCTGAGCCGCAAAGACGCCTTGCCTCCGTCGTTGTTGATAGTCATTCTCAACAATGACGGAGCGCTTCGGAGGCGATCATGGTGTTTCTGACGGCGGGAGCCGGCTGGCTGGCCCTGTTGATGCGGGCGGAGCGGACCCGGGCGGGGCGTGAGCCCGACGCCGAATGGCTGCTGCGGGGTTCCGCCGATCCCGACGCGGTCGAGGACGACGAAGCGCCGTCGCTGGCGGCGGAGTAGGGCGCCTCCGATCAAGAACGTTGTCATCCCGGAAAGCGCGCAGCGCTTGTCCGGGATCCAGGTGAACCGCACCGCATATGCCCAGTCCCCTGGATCCCGGACAGCCTCTGCGAGGCTTCCGGGATGACACCTTTAAGGAGTTCAGGGCCTAAACCAGCGCCTTCCGCGCCGCTTCCCAGTACTGCGCTCCGGTGACCAGGGTCACCGCGGCGGCCAGCCACAGCAGGCCGTGGGTCGCGTAGGTGGCCGGGGTCACCACCGACGGGTCGGTCGGCAGGTGGAAGGCCGACCACGAGGCCAGGATCATCTCGGCCCCGATCGCCACCAGCTGCAGGGTGGTCTTCCACTTGGCCAGCAGGGTGACGGGCAGTTTGACGCCCTTGCCGGCCCCCACCTCGCGCAGGGCGCTGACGGCGAATTCCCGAAACAGGATCAGGCCGGCCGGCAGGATCACCAGCGGGTTGGGACCCAGGGCCATCAGGCCCAGCAGGGCGCCGCAGACCAGGATCTTGTCGCCGATCGGGTCGAGGATCGCGCCCCAGATGCTGACCGCGTCCAGCTTGCGCGCCAGCCAGCCGTCGAAGAAGTCGGTCACCGCCGCCACCACGAACGCCACGAACGCCCAGCGCTCCAGCGACATCCGCTGGTCGACGTCCAGCTGGTCGCTCAGCCATGGCACGCCGCCGGCCGCCGCGGCCAGGGCCACGAACATGAACAGGGCGATGACCAGGCGCGCGGAGGTCAGGATGTTGGGCAGGGCTTTCATGGCGGGGGTTCTAACGCATGAACGCCGCGAAGGGCTACATCCCCACAACCGTCATCCCGGCCCACAACCATCGTCATTCCGGCCTTGCGCCCAGGACCCCTCGGTCGGTCGCGGGTGCGGATAGGTGGTGCGCCATTGCGCTTCACCGTCAGCTGAAACAGGGGTCCCGGGCGCAAGGCCCGGGATGACGGCCGAAAGGGGGAGTGCAGGGCAAGTCCGTCCTTGGGGTTGGCTTGTGTGGAACTGAAGTCATCGTCTGTGCTGCGAAAGCTTCGCTATCGAGGTCGTTTCTGCCTCCGGTCGATTGACGTCGCGCCTTTCGCCCGCCAAGGCAGGGCGCAGTTTGCAGGGGGCGTCATGAGCCGAGATCCGACCGCGACCAATTCCAACCGCCGGGTGCTGACCGCCAGCCTGGTGGGCACGGCGGTCGAGTTCTACGACTTCTACATCTACGCCACGGCCGCCTCGCTCGTGTTCGGGCCGCTGTTCTTCCCATCCAAGTCGGCCAGCCTGCAGCTGATGGCTTCGTACGCCAGCCTGGGCGTGGCGTTCCTGGCCCGGCCGCTGGGGGCGGCGGTGTTCGGCCACTTCGGCGACCGGATCGGCAGGAAGTCGACCCTGGTGGCGTCGCTGATGCTGATGGGCGGCTCGACCCTGGCCATCGCCTTCCTGCCCACCTACGCCATGGCCGGCTGGCTGGCCCCGACCCTGCTGTGCCTGCTGCGGTTCGGCCAGGGCTTCGGCCTGGGCGGCGAGTGGGGCGGGGCGGCGCTGCTGGCCGTCGAGAACGCGCCGCCGGGCTGGAAGGCGCGGTTCGGCATGTTTCCGCAGCTGGGCGCGCCGGTCGGCTTCATCGCCGCCAACGGGCTGTTCCTGCTGCTGGGCCTGGCCCTGACGCCCGAACAGTTCCAGGCCTGGGGCTGGCGCCTGCCGTTCCTGGGCAGCGCCGCCCTGGTGGCCGTGGGCCTGTGGGTGCGGCTGAAGCTGACCGAGACCCCGGCCTTCGCCGCCGCCATCGCCCACGAACCGCCGCCGGCCGTGCCGCTGGGCGAGCTGCTGCGCGACCACTGGAAAGCCACCCTGTGCGGAACCCTGGCGACCATCTGCTGCTTCGCCGTCTACTACCTGATGACCGCCTTCGCCCTGGGCTACGGCGTGACCACCCTGGGCTACGGCCGCACGGCCATGCTGGGCGTGCAGCTGGGGGCGATCCTGTTCATGGCCGCCGGCATCGTCGCGGCCGGCTATTGGGCGGACGCGGCCAATCCGCGCCGGGTGCTGATGGCCGGCTGCGCCATGACCGTGGCCGTCGGCGCCCTGCTGCCGGTGATGATGGGCGCGGGGTCGCTGCCGCCGATCTTCGCTTTCCTGTCGCTGGGCCTGCTGGTCATGGGCTTCGTCTACGGTCCGCTGGGCGCCTTCCTGCCCGACCTGTTCCCGGCCCGGGTGCGCTACACCGGCGCCTCGGCGGCGTTCAATCTCGGCGGCATCCTGGGCGGCGGCCTGGCTCCGATGATCGCCCAGGCCCTGGCCGACAAGGGCGGCCTGGTCCCGGTGGGGATCTACCTGGCCGTGGCGGCGGCGGTGAGCTTCGTGGGGCTGCTGGCGCTGAAGCCGCGCCAATGACGGAATCGGCTAAGCGGGCGGGGATCGTGGGCAAGGTCTTCGCCTGGGTCTTTTTCCTGCTCGTGGCGGGATACTGTGTCTGGTCCACACTCTGGCGTCTGAACCGCGATCACGAAGCCTACAACTGGCGGCCGCCCGCCAACCCCGTGGTCAAGAAGGTCACTGGGCGTTTCACCGAGGCGACCCTGACCAAGAGCTATCGCTACGGTTACCGCTTCGTCCCGGATCGTGGAGAGGCGATGAGCTTCTATTGCGAGGCCGGCGGCCAGGCGGGGTCTGTGGGCGTCTACCAGGACTGCCTGACCAACTATCCCGAAGAGCTAAAGGACCTCCAGATCACCGTGCGTTATTACGAGGCGAAGGTTCATCCTGGATCGAGCTTGCCGAACAAGCTGATCCTGGGCTTGGAGCGGGACGGCGACATCGTATTTCAACGGCCGGTATCGAACACCTATTGAGGCCTGCGAACGCTTGTTTGCCTCGATCGCTCTTCCGCGCCACTCTGCCGCCAACGACAAGATCCCGGGAGGCGCGCCATGAACCCCAACGCCGAGTTCGACGTCATCGTCCACGGGGCCAGCGGCTTCACCGGCCGCCTGGTGGCCGAACATCTCGCCAAGCATCACCCGGACGTCCGCTGGACGATGTCGGGCCGCAGCGCCGACAAGCTGGCCGCCGTGCGGGATGAGATCGGCGCCTCGGCGGACACTCCGCTGATCGTCGCCGACGCCGACGACCCCGCCTCGCTGCGGGCCATGGTCCAGCGGACCAAGGCGGTCTTGACGACCGTCGGCCCCTACCAGCTCTACGGCTCCGACCTGGTGGCCGCCTGCGCCGAGGCGGGGACCGACTATCTGGATCTGTGCGGCGAGCCGGCCTGGATGCGCCAGATGATCGACGCCCACGAGGCGGCGGCCAAGGCCAGCGGGGCGCGGATCCTGTTTTCCTGCGGCTTCGACTCCATTCCGTTCGAGCTGGGCGTCTGGTTCGTGCAGCAGGAGGCGGCCAAGCGGTTCGGCGGGCCCGTCGCCCGCGTGAAGGGCCGGGTGCGGGCCATGCGGGGCACGTTCTCCGGCGGCACGGCGGCCAGCCTGAAGGCCACCCTGGCTGCGGCGGCCCGCGACCCGCAGGTTCTGGAATATCTGAAGGACCCCTTCGCCCTGACCCCCGACTTCGCCGGTCCCAAGCAGCCGCACGGCGCGGCCGTGGCGTTCGACGAAGGCCTGGACCAGTGGACCGCCCCGTTCGTGATGGCGGCGATCAACACCCGCAACGTCCACCGCTCCAACTGGCTGATGGGCCAGCCGTACGGCGCCGACTTCGTCTATGACGAGATGGTGCTGACCGGTCCTGGCGAGGCGGGCGAGGCCGCCGCCCGGGCCGTGACCGCCGCCAACGCGTCGATGGGCGCCGAAGGCGGTCCCAAGCCGGGCGAGGGGCCGAACCTGGAAGAGCGCAAGGCCGGCTTCTACGACCTGCTGTTCGTCGCCCTCGCCCCCGACGGCCGCCAGGTCCGGGCCAGCGTCAAGGGCGACAAGGACCCCGGCTACGGCTCGACCAGCAAGATGATCGCCGAGACGGCCCTGTGCCTGGTCGACACGCCCGAGGTGGCCGGCGGGATCTGGACCCCCGGCGCGGCGTTGCGCGGCAAGCTGGTGGAGCGGCTGCGAGAACGGGCGGGGCTGGCGTTCGCCGTGGAGTAGGGGGGCGGCGCGGCCGTTTTCGACCCAAGTCGGGAGAACTGCGCCGCCGCCCGCCCCGGGGAGAACTCGCGCTTAGGATTTGCCAAGTCGCGCGCCAGCGGCGACGCTCGCCGCATGCTGATCTTCGAATGGATCCTGGCCCTGCTGCTGGGCGCGGTGCTGCTGTCGGGCCTGGCCCGGCGGATCGGGGCGCCCTATCCGGCCCTGCTGGCCCTCGGCGGGGCGGCCGTCGCCCTGGTCCCCGGCGCGCCCCGGCTGGCGCTGGAGCCGGAGCTGATCCTGGCCCTGTTCATCGCCCCGGTGCTGCTGGACGCGGCCTACGACTCGTCCCTGCGCGACCTGAGGGACAACTGGCGGCCGGTGTCGTCGCTGGTGCTGGTCGCCGTGGGCCTGACCACCCTGGGCGTTGCCTGCGTCGCGCGGCTGCTGTTTCCGGACATGCCCTGGCCGGCCGCCATCGCCCTGGGGGCCATCGTCGCCCCGCCCGACGCCGTGGCCGCCCTGGCCGTGCTGCGCGACGTGCGGCCGCCGCACCGGGTGCTGAAGATCCTGGAGGGCGAGAGCCTGCTCAACGACGCCTCGGCCCTGCTGATCTACCGCCTGGCGGTGGGGGCGGTCGGCGGCGGCTTCAGCCTGGTCCAGGCGGCCCCGACCCTGGCCCTGGTGGCGGTGGGCAGCGTGGCGGCCGGCTACGGCCTGGCGCGGGTGACCGGCGTGTTCTTCCACCGCATCACCGACGTGCCCAGTTCGGTGATCGTCCAGTTCGTCTCCACCTTCGGTGTGTGGATCCTGGCCGAGCGCCTGGGCCTGTCGGGGGTGGTGACCATCGTCGTCTACGGTGTGACCGTGGCCTGGCGGCCCGGCGCGCAGCTGTCGGCGCGGCTGCGCATCCCGTCCTTCGCGGTCTGGGAAAGCGTGACGGTGGTGCTGAACGTCCTGGCCTTCACCCTGATCGGCCTGCAGATCCGGCCCATCCTGGAGACCCTGTCGCCGCACGAGCGCCTCGACTATCTGCGCGCCGCCCTGGTGATCCTGGCCACGGTGGTCGCCGTGCGGATCGCCTGGGTGATGACCTACAACACCGGGGTGCGGCTGAAGAACCGCTGGTTCGGCCTGCACCTGGCCCGGCCCAGCATGGCCGCGCCGACCGCGCGGGGCGGGCTGGTGGTCAGCTGGTGCGGCATGCGCGGCATGGTCACCCTGGCCGCCGCCCTGGCCCTGCCCGAGCGCTTTCCCTATCGCGACTTCATCCTGCTGGCCGCCTTCACGGTGGTGATCGGCACCCTGACCGTCCAGGGCCTGACCCTGAAGCCGCTGATGGCGCTGCTGCGCCTGCCCGACGACGATCCGGTGCGCAAGGAGCTGAAACTGGCCCGCGCCAAGGCCGCCAAGGCGGTGCTGGCCGAACTGGAGCGCGAGGATTCGCCGGCCGCCGAAGCGCTGCGCCGCGAATATGACGACGCCCTCAGCCAGACGCGGCAGGGTCGCAACGCCCGCGACTCGGCCGAGAACGCCCTGCGGCGGCGGGCGGTGACGGTGTCGCGCGAGGCCATCGCCGACCTGCGCAAGCGCGGCGAGATCGGCGACGACGCCTACCGGGCGCTGGAGGAGGAGTTCGACTGGCTGGAGCTGTCGGCGCGGGAGTAGGGGTCTTTCTCAGCCCTTCCGGAAAAACGCGTGGATCCGTTCGGCCAGGGGCTGGCTGACGCCGTCGACCTTCATCAGGTCCTCGATCCCGGCCCGGGCCACGCCCTTGGCCGAGCCGAAGGCGTGCAGCAGGGCCTTCTTGCGGCCGGGGCCGACGCCCTCGATCTCGTCGAGCGGGTTCTTCTTCAGGTCCATCGAGCGGCGGGTGCGGTGGGCGCCGATCGCGAAGCGGTGGGCTTCGTCGCGCAGCCGCTGCAGGTAGTAGAGCACCGGCGACTTGGGCTCGAGCATGAACGGCGTCTTGTCCGGCAGGAAGAACCGCTCCAGCCCCGCGTCGCGGTCCGGGCCCTTGGCCACGCCGACGATGGCGATGTCGTCGACGCCCAGGTCGGCCATCACCTCCAGCGCCGCGTCCAGCTGGCCCTTGCCGCCGTCGACCAGCACCAGGTCGGGACGGGCGGAGCTGTCGCCCTCCTCCTCTTCCTTGACCAGGCGGGCGAAACGGCGGCGCAGCACCTCCTTCATCATCCCGTAGTCGTCGCCGGGCGTCAGCTCGGTCGAGCGGATGTTGAACTTGCGGTACTGGCCCTTCATGAAGCCTTCGGGCCCGGCCACGATCATGCCGCCCACGGCGTTGGTGCCCTGGATGTGGCTGTTGTCGTAGACCTCGATCCGCTCGGGCGGGGCCTCCAGGCCGAACGCCTCGCAGACGCCCGCCAGCAGCTTGGTCTGAGCCGAGCCCTCGGCCATCTTCCGGCCCAGGGCTTCCTTGGCGTTGGTCAGGGCGTGGCCGACCAGGTCGGCCTTTTCGCCGCGCTTGGGCGTGCTGATCTCGACCTTGCGGCCGCTCTTCAGGCAGAAGGCCTCGGCCAGCAGGTCGCGGTCGGCCGGCTCCAGATTGGTCAGGATCAGCCGCGGGATCGGCTTGTCGTCGTAGAACTGGCCCAGGAAAGCGGTCAGGATCCGCTGCTCCTCGGTCGCTCCTTCACCCTCTTCCTCCGCGTTGCCGGCGGTCCGGGGGAAATAGGCGCGGTTGCCCCAGTTCTGGCCAGCCCGGAAGAAGAACACCTGCACGCAGGCCTGCCCGCCCTCGACGTGCAGGGCCACGACGTCGGCCTCCTCCACGGTCTCGGGATTGATCTGGCTTTCCTGGGCGACGGCGGCCAGGGCGCGGATGCGGTCGCGCAGGCGGGCGGCGCGCTCGAACTCCAGGTCCTCGGCGGCGGCTTCCATCTGCTGGGCGATCAGGGCCATGACCGCGCGCGACTTGCCGCGCAGGAAGGCCTCGGCCTGGTCGACCAGGGCCTGGTAGTCGTCCTTGCCGATCAGGCCGGTGCACGGGGCGGCGCAGCGCTTGATCTGATGCAGCATGCAGGGCCGCGAGCGGGTCTCGTAGACGCTGTCGCTGCACGAGCGCAGCAGGAAGGCCTTCTGCAGGGTGTTCAGCGTGCGGTTCACCGCCCCGGCGCTGGCGAACGGCCCGAAATAGTCGCCCTTAATCGTGTGGGCTCCGCGGTGCTTGCGCAGTTGCGGCGCGTCATGGTCGCGGCGGATCATGATCTCGGGAAAGCTCTTGTCGTCGCGCAGCAGCACGTTGAAGCGCGGCTTCAGCGACTTGATCAGGTTGATCTCGAGCAGCAGGGCGTCGGCTTCGGTGCGGGTGGTGACGAACTCCATCGACCGCGTCGCGTCGACCATGTGGGCGATGCGGTTGGTGTGGAAGCGGCCCTGGGCGTACTGGACGACCCGCTTCTTCAGGCTCTTGGCCTTGCCGACGTAGAGGACCTCCTCGTTCTCGCCGATCATCCGGTAGACGCCAGGCGCGTCGGGCAGGCGCGAGACCTCGTCCTTGATCAGGGCGGCGCCCTTCAGGGCGTTGGCGGGGGTGTCGGTGGTCGCGTCGGTCACGAGCGACATATAGGCGAGTCTGGCGCGGTCAGCGATCTTCGAGGCTGTGGAAGATGCGCAGGACGATCACCTGCCGGGGCTGCACATCGTATTGGAGCACATAGCCGGCCGAGCCGAAGGGAACGATGAGTTCGCGCAGACCCTCTGGGATCACCCGGCCTCGCTCAGGAATTCGCCCAGAGACCTGTAGGCGGCGACGATGGTCTCGACCGCCTCGCGGGTGACGTGAGGCCCGCGCTCTTCCAGCCACTGCCTGAGGCGGTTCAGGTCGCGTCTCGCCGTCGGCGAGAATTCGACAGTCCTCATTCGCGGATGCGAGGGCGAGGCTCCGGCGGGGGAAGTTCGGCCGTCCCTGTTTGTCGTCAATCTCGTGGGGCTGTATGACCCGCCCCATGACCACGCGCCCGCTCTTCGTCACGCCGCTCTATGAAGCCAGCCTCGCCGGCGAGAAGGGCTTCGAGACCTTCATCGACGACCTGCACGACGCCTGCATCGCCGTCGCCGAGGCCGACGAGGCCGGCCAGGCCTGGGCCGAGAAGAAGGGCTATCTGGGTTACACCTCCTACGCCTCGCTGGACGACCTGGCCCAGCGCGACAGCCTGTTCGCCGACCTCAAGAAGAAGCTCGACAGGCACGCGGCGGCCTTCGCCAAGGCCCTGTGCTTCGACCTGGCCGGCGGCAAGCTGGTGATGGACAGCTTCTGGATCAACATCCTGGAGCCGGGCGGCCAGCACACCGGCCACATCCACCCGCACAGCGTCATCTCCGGCACGGTCTACGTCACCATCCCGCTGGGCGCCTCGGCCCTGAAGTTCGAGGACCCTCGGCTGCCGATGATGATGGCCGCCCCGACCCGCGAGGCCGACGCGCCCGAGGGGCTGCAGCCGTTCGTCTATGTCCAGCCGGAACCGGGCGCGATCCTGATGTGGGAAAGCTGGCTGCGCCACGAGGTGACGCCCAACCAGGCCGAGGAACAGCGGATCAGCCTCAGCTTCAACTACGCCTGGCGGTAAGGGCGCCTTCGGGGTTGCGCCCGATGTCGCCCTTGGTGACGATGGCGGCCCGATCGGGAGGGACGACCGTGAATGCCGAAGTCGCATCCGCCGAGAAGATGAAGAGCCACGAACTACATTGCCTCGCCGACTGCGGCATCGTCATGCCGCCGACCGCTGCGGATTACGTGTCGATCCTTATGCTCTCCGTCGTCATCGCCGCCGCCTGGATCGGCGTGCGTCGGCTGACCCGTCGCCGCAAGCGGACCGACCCCGGCGGCGGTTGAAACCCGCTCGGCGTTCGGCGGGTTCTCCTGGGAACCCAGGAGAACACCCATGCCCCACGCCCATACCCCCGACCATTCAGGCGCGGCGATCACCATGCAGAAGGTCCGCCCGTTCGGCGAGGACAGCCTGGTGCTGACCACGACGGCCACCGACCGCGACGGCCGCCTGGCCGACCGCCACAGCGCCTATCACGATAACCGCTCGCCGCCCCTGGTCTGGACGCCCGTCGAGGGCGCGGCGGCCTACGCCATCATCGTCGAGGATCCCGACGCCCCGCGCGAGCGGCCGTTCGTGCACTGGCTGATATGGAACATCCCCGGCGAGGCCTCCAGCCTGCCCGAAGGCCTGCCGAACGAGGCCAGTCTGGGCCTGGTCGGCGGCGCCACCCAGGGGCGGAACGACAGCGGCTCGGTCGGCTGGTTCGGGCCGCGCCCGCCGGTTGGACACGGCGTGCACCACTATCACTTCCAGATCTTCGCCCTGGTCGAGCGCCTGCCGTTCGACGAGAAGACGCCGCTGGCCGATTTGGTCAACGCGCTGAAGGGCGACGCCCTGGCCTCCGACGACCTGATCGTCACCTACGAGGCGGCGGGGGCGTAGTCGGGCTGGGCCTGGGCGGCTTCAGCCTCCGCCTCGGTTTCCAGCGTCGCCGGTCGCGAACGCCAGTGGCGGTCCAGGCAGAAGGCGGCGATGGCCAGCCACAGCAGGCCCAGGGCCGCGTGGCCGCGCTGCCAGAACCCGACGTCGTTGCCGGTCCGCACGTTCCACACGCCGGTCAGCAGGGCCAGGACCAGCAGCAGGAAGAAGAACCAGCCCAGCGAGAAGCGCGCCAGCCGGCGGTGCTCGGGCCTGCCCCACAGGGCCCAGGCTGTGAACAGCGGGGCGAACTGGATGGCCAGGCCCACGCCGCAGGCGCGGTGCATCGGGTCGGGCCAGTGGAACAGGCCGGCGAAGAGCGCGCCCAGGCCGGTCATCGCCACCCACAGCCCGGCGAAGGCCGAGACCCGGCGCCGGCCGCCGGCGTGCTCCAGGGCCTGGGTGAAGCCGGCCCCGGCCGCGATCCCCGCCAGGCCGGCCAGGATCATGCCGACGTTGAAGATCGCCGGATTGGGCGCGGCCGGGCCGCCCAGTTCGCTGATGAACTGGGCGCCGGGCCGAAAGCCGGGAAACATGTGCTGGGCCACCAGGACGTCGGCCACCATGATCGCCGGGACGACCAGGCCGATCCTCAGCAGGGAACCCACGCTCAACACTCGCCCGGCCTCCGGCTGATTGGACGGGTACAGATCGCGCCGTGCGGGGGCGGGGTCAAGGTTGGATGAGGGGCGCGGCGGTCGGACGCCCGTGCAGCAGCCCCTACTTCTTCCCGAACAGGTTCCCGAAGAAGTCGCCCTTGTTCCAGCTCGGCCGGGCCGGGGCGTCGGCCAGTTCGCGGGCGATCTCGTAGTTGACCAGGGCGAAGCGGGCCCCGGCCTGGTAGTTGATCGGCTGGTTCAGGTCGTCGTTGGGCTTGTGGTACTGGGTGGCCAGGAAGTCCTTGAAGCCCTTCTCGCCGCCGTTCTTGAAGCCGGTCATCAGGAACACCGACGGCACGCCCTGCTCGACGAAGCGGTAGTGGTCCGAGCGGGTGAACAGGCCCTCGTCCGGCAGCGGGTCGGGCGACAGGGCGACGCCGACGCGGCCGGCGGCCCGGGCCACCGCCGGGCCGATCGACGAACGATCGGCTCCGAAGGCCACCACGTCCTGGAAGTCGTACAGCAGGATCGGCATGTCCAGATTGACGTCGGCGGCGATGCCGGCCTTCGGCACGGTCGGATTGTTGGCGAAGTATTCCGAGCCGATCAGGCCCTTCTCTTCGGCGGTGACCGCCAGCAGCACGATCGAGCGCCTGGGCTTGGTCCGGGCCTCCTTGAAGCCGCGCGCCACCTCCAGCAGGGTGGCCACGCCCGAGGCGTTGTCCAGGGCGCCGTTGTTGATCTTGTCGGCGTCCTTGCCGTGAATGCCCAGGTGGTCGAGGTGGGCGGACAAGATGATGGTCTGGGCCTTCAGGGTGGGGTCCGAGCCCTCGATCAGGCCGACGACGTTGCTGCTCCGGCGCTTCTCGATCTCGGTCTTCAGCTGGACGGTGACGTTGGCGGGCAGGGCGAAGCCCTTGACCAGGCCCTCCGGGGTGTCGGCCGCGGCCAGCACCGCGTCCAGGCTGGTCGGGGCGCCCGCGAACAGCTTGGCGCCGCCCTTCAGGCTCAGGCTGGCCAGGCCCGGGGCCTCGGCGCCGCGCACATAGGCCACGCCCTGGGCGTCGTTCCAGGTCATCCGCCATTCCTGGTAGCCGCCGACGCCGCGCGCGAACGGGCGGCGCTTTTCGTAGCTGGTGGTCGGCAAAGTCAGCACGCCGACCGCGCCGCGCCGGGCGGCCTCGGCGCGCTTGACGTTGGTGTTGCTGTAGTGGGCGCGGATCTCGGTCTGCAGGCCGGAGGGGGCGCCGTTCAGCATGACGACGATCTTGCCCTTCACGTCCAGGCCTGCATAGTCGTCGCGCCCGCGCTCCGGGGCGACGACGCCGTAGCCGACGAAGACCAGCGGGGCGGTGACCGAGGTCTCGGCCTGGCGGGCCTGGGCCGAGGGCAGGTAGTCCTCGCCGAAGACCAGGACGCCCGACTTGCCGTCGGCGCCGGTGTAGGACACCCCGCCCTCGTTGGCGGCGCGGAACGCCGTCAGGGGCACCTGCTGCAGGTAGGAGCCGTCGTCGCCGGCCGGCTTCACATGCATCAGCGCGTACTGCGAGGCCACGTAGTTGGCGGCGATGTCGTAGCCGCGCGTGCCGGCCTCCCGGCCCTCCAGCAGGTCGTCGGCCAGGAAGCCCATGTGCGCCTTGATGGCGTCGGCCGACGGCGTGAAGCCGGCGGCCTTGGCCGCCGCGGGCTTGGGCTTGGGCTTGGCGGTCGCGGCGAAGGCGGGCTGGACGGCCAGCAGCAGGGCGACGCCGGCGAGGGCGGCGCGACGGGAGAACGGCATCAAGGCAGGCTCCAGATACGGGGCGAGCCCGCGAAAGCCTGAACCTTGGCCAGACCACGGCGGCTTGTCGAGATTTCGCAACCTGAACGTTTTGTAATCTTCCCCGCAAAAACAACGTCGAAGGACAAGGAATTTCGCGCCCCGACGCGCGCTCACCGCCTTGTGCGGTTAACCGAATAACTTCACCGTCTTTGCTTAAGGCCGATTAACCGATGCGCCCGACATTGGCCTGGCAACCAGGGAGATGGTCGTGCAGGTCCTCAACACCGCCGCCGCCGGCATGTTCGCCGCGGCCGACCGTCTTGGCGCCAGCGCTCGGCGCACCGCCGCCTGGGGTCTGGAGCAGAGCCAGGCCGATCAGAAGGTCGACCTGGCCAACGAGGCCGTCGAACAGGTCTCGGCCAAGACCGATTTCAAGGCCAACGCCGCCGTCGCCAAGACCGCCGACGAGATGGCGGGCGCCCTCCTGGACATGAAGGTCTAGGTCCGGACGTCCGTCCCGTCGGCGCGAGTCGGTCCGGGCTCATCCCGCATTCCCCCCTGCGCGAGCTCGGACCCGCCGCCCTCCGGCCATGCCGGAGGGCGGCCCCTCATTTCCGGGCGTCGAGAGCCGGCTTCCAGCCGGCCGCCCGGGCCTTGGCCTCGCCGGCCGCGTCGAGCGGCGGCCCGGCGATCATCGCGTCGACCGTGGCCAGAATGGCGGCCGGGGTCTCCGAGCCGGCCATGCGATAGTCGCCGGCCGGGCCGGGGCCGGCCGGGCTGACGGCCCGCACGCGCCAGGCGTCCGGGTCTCGGCAGGCCACCCCGGCGATGGGCGAGCGGCCCGCGGCCTGGAACGTCCGGCAATAGACGCCCGAGGCGGTCTTGAACGACAGGTTGACTCGTACCGGGCCCGCGGCCTGGCCCGAGCCCTGGGTGTTCAGCGCCTGGACCAGCGGGCCGGCGGCGATCGGGGCCGGATCGTCCGCCCCGCTCAGGGTCACGGGCGGCGGCGCGGCCAGGCGGCCGATCACCAGGCCGACGACCAGGCAGGCGGCCAGGCCGATCCAGGCGGGAACGCCGCGTCCCGGCAGGCCGGGCGGCTTCGGAAGCCGGGGCTCGCGCGCCCTGGCCTTGTCCTTGAGCCTGGCCTTGCCCTTGGCCCCGGGGAAAGCGATCACCTCGGCCGGCTTGGACGCGACTGGCGGCCTGGCGGCGACCGCCGTGCTCAGGGCCTCGGGCGGCGTCTCGCGCAGGACCCCGGCATGGGCGCCCGACAGCAGCCGGCGCAGGGCGCGCTGGGTCTCGACCCGCAGGGCCAGCTGCGGGTCGGTCGCCATGGCCGCCTCGATCCGGGCCATGTCCTCGGGGGGCAGCTCGCCGTCGACAAAGGCGAAGAGCTCTTCGTCCGGAACGGTCATGGCGGGGCTCCTTGGTCGATCAACGCAGTCTGCAACGTGGCGCGGCCCCGGGCCAGGCGGCTGGTCAGGGTGCCGATGGGCACCTCCAGGCTGTCGGCGGCCTCCTGGTAGGACAGCCCCTCGATCAGCACCAGGGCGACGGCGATGCGCTGGTCCTCGGGCAGGGCGTCCAGGGCGCGCTCCACCGCCGTGGCCTCCAGCCGCGCGTCCAGCGACGGCGCGCTGGGGTCGGCGGCCAGGGCGCCCGCCTCGGGCGGGGCCAGGACGCGGCCCCGGCGCTGGCGGGCGCGGGCTTCGTCGATCCAGGCGTTGCGCATGATCCGGAACATCCAACTGTCCAATCGCGTACCGGGACGCCACTGGTCGCGGCGCAGCAGGGCGCGCTCGACGGTCAGTTGCGTCAGGTCGTCGGCGTCCGCCGGTTCCCAGGCCAGCACCCGCGCCATTCGGCGCAATCGCGGCAGCAGGGTCAGCATCTGCGTCTGGAAGGAATCCAAGGTTCGCCTTCGTCCTATGGAAGAAACGTTTCGTCGGGGACGTTCAATCCCTGAGCCTAAACTTATTTCACGCGCGTCGCGATGCGGCCATTGTGACGTCTCGCTCGTCTGGGAAACCCTGAACCGCCATGAGCCTTCGCGCCCCCCTGATCCTGATCCTGGCCGGCCTGGCGGCGCTGGGCGGCGCGCCGGCCGACGCCCAGCTGCTGCCGTCGCCGTCGTCGGTGGTCGGCCGGACGGGGCTGCCGCTGCCGCAGTTGCCGCTGGCCGACCGCCTGGCCCAGGATGTCGACGGCCTGGCCGACAGCCTGAACCCGGACGCCCTGGCCGCCGCGCGGCTGGACCGGTTGGCCGCCCTGGTCCGGACCCACCCCCGGGCGCTGGAGCTGGACGACCAGGGCCAGCCGGTGGTGCGAGGGGAGGTGCTGGCGGTCTCGCCCACGCCGGAGGCCCTGGCGAAGATCGCGGCGGCGGGCTTCGCCGTCGCCCGCCAGGCGCGGTCCGACGAGCTGGGCCTTTCGCTGGTCACCCTGACCCCGCCCAAGGGCCTCAGCGCCCGGGCGGCGGTCAGGCGGCTGCGCGACCTGGACCCCGGCGGCGACTACGACTTCAACCACGTCTATGCCGACGCCGGACTGGGCGCGGTGGTCGCGGCCTCGGCCGCCGGACCCGCCGTCGCTGGGGAAAGCGCCAAGGCGGGCGCCAAAGGGGGCGCGAGCGGACGGGCGGGGCTGCTGGACGGCGGCGTCGCGGCCGACCAGCCGGTGTTCACCCGCGTGCGGCTGGAGCAGCGCGGCTTTGCGGACGGCGGGGCGCGGCCCAGCGCCCACGGCACGGCCACCGCCTCGCTGATCGCCGCGGAGGGCGTCGGCCAGATCCTGGTCGCCGACGTCTATGGCAAGGGCCCGGCCGGCGGCTCGGCCTCGGCGATCGTCGGGGCCCTGTCCTGGATGGCCCAGGCCCGCGCGCCGGTGATCAACATCAGCCTGGTGGGACCGCCGAACGGGGCGCTGGGCGCGGCGGTCAAGGCGCTGCTGGCCCGAGGCTGCCTGATCGTGGCGGCGGTAGGTAACGACGGTCCGGCCGCGCCGGCCCTCTATCCGGCCTCCTATCCGGGGGTGATCGCGGTGACCGGCGTCGACCGCCGGCGCCGGCTGCTGCCCGAGGCCGGCCGCGCGGCCCATGTCGACTTCGCGGCCTACGGAGCCGAAGTCAGGGCCGCCGCGCCCGGCGGACGTCCGGCCAGCGTGCGCGGCACCTCCTACGCCGCCCCGGTGGTGGCCGGCCGGTTGGCGCGCCTGCTCGACGCCCCCGACCCGGCGGCGGCCCAACGGGCGGTGGCGCGCCTGGCGGCCGAGGCCGTGGACCTGGGCGCGCCGGGCGTCGATCCGGTGTTCGGCAAGGGCTTCGTCGAGGCGGCGGCGAAATAGCCCGTTTCGCGGGCTGCGAAAAAAGTCGCGGGGGTTGGAAGAAAGCGCGGGGACCGGTCGTTGGACGGGTCAGGAGGCGGACGAAGCGCCGCCTCGAGCCATTCCTCAGGAGAAGACCATGCGCAAGATCTCGTTCTTCATGACCGCCACGGCCGCCGCCCTGCTGATGGCGGCTCCCATGGCCCACGCCCAGATCCTCGGCGGCGGGGGCGGCGGCCTCGGGGGCGGCCTGGGCGGCGGTCTCGGCGGCGGCTTGGGCGGGGGGCTCGGCGGCCTGACCGGCCAGGCCGGCGGCGGGCTGACCGGTTCGGGCCAGTTCGGAACCCCTGATATCGGCGGCGTCACCTCGCGCGCCACCGAGGCGACCGGGCGGGTGCGCGACCGGGCCACCGACGCCACCGGCCGGGTGCGCGACCATGCCGACCGGGCGACGCGGCGGGCCCGCGACGCCGCCGGCGACGTCCGGGGCGCGACCGAGGGCGCGGCCCAGGGCGCGGCGAGCAACGCCAGCGCCAACGGTTCGGCTGCGGGATCCGGCTCCGCCTCGGCGGCCGGCCAGTCCCTGACCGGCGCTTTGTCGGGCAGCGGTTCGGGCGGCGGTTCGCTGGCCGCCCCGGACACCAGCGGCTTGACCTCGCGGGTCGCCGGGACCGGCCGCAACGCGGTCGGGACGGCGCGCGACCGGGCGAGCTCGGCCGCCGCGCGGGGGACCAGCGTGGCCCGCAACGCCGCCGGTTCGGCCCGTGACGCCGCCGGTTCCGCCAGCGCGGGCGGTTCGGGCGACGCCGACGCGGCCGGCGGCCTGACCGGCGACGGCCTTTCCGGCTCGCTGACCGGCTCGGGCTCGAGCAACGCTTCGACCAACCGCGGTTCGACCAGCAACAGCGGCTCGCTGGGCCTCAGCGGCTCGGCCTCGCGCCACGGCGCCAGCGCCTCGGCCAACGGCGCCGGCTCGGGCGACGTCAAGGTCGGCAACTGAGCCCGACCGCTCCGTCGGACCATCAAGGCGGCTCCGAAAGGGGCCGCCTTTTTTTGAGGTCGTGCACGAACCCCCTCTGTCGCTTCGCGACAGCTCCCCCAGAGGGGGTGCATCTGCACGGCGTAGATCCTCCTCCTTTGGGGGAGGTGGCCCCGAGGGCCGGAGGGGGCGTCCAGCCGCCCGAACGAAAAACGCCCGCCCCGGTCTCCCGGGACGGGCGTCTGATCTTCGCACCTCCGGAACCCTTACGAGTCCAGGAAGCTCCGCAGCTTACGCGACCGGCTCGGGTGCTTGAGCTTGCGCAGGGCCTTGGCCTCGATCTGGCGGATGCGTTCGCGGGTGACCGAGAACTGCTGGCCGACCTCTTCCAGGGTGTGGTCGGTGTTCATGCCGATGCCGAAGCGCATGCGCAGCACCCGCTCCTCGCGCGGGGTCAGCGAGGCCAGCACGCGAGTGGTGGTCTCCCGCAGGTTGGACTGGATGGCCGCGTCGATCGGCAGGATGGCGTTCTTGTCCTCGATGAAGTCGCCCAGGTGGCTGTCTTCCTCGTCGCCGATCGGCGTTTCGAGGCTGATCGGCTCCTTGGCGATCTTCAGGACCTTGCGCACCTTCTCCAGCGGCATGGCCAGCTTTTCGGCCAGCTCTTCCGGGGTCGGCTCGCGGCCGATCTCGTGCAGCATCTGGCGGCTGGTGCGGACGATCTTGTTGATCGTCTCGATCATGTGCACCGGGATGCGGATGGTCCGCGCCTGGTCGGCGATCGAGCGGGTGATCGCCTGGCGGATCCACCAGGTGGCGTAGGTCGAGAACTTGTAGCCGCGGCGATATTCGAACTTATCGACGGCCTTCATCAGGCCGATGTTGCCTTCCTGGATCAGGTCCAGGAACTGCAGGCCGCGGTTGGTGTACTTCTTGGCGATCGAGATCACGAGACGGAGGTTGGCTTCCACCATCTCCTTCTTGGCCTGACGGGCCTCGCGCTCGCCCTTCTGCACGGTCTGGACGATGCGGCGATAGTCGTCGATCGGCACGCCGGTCTCGGTGGCCAGAGCCGCGATCTCCTGGCGGATGTCGCTGACCGAGTTGACGTCGTTCTCGACGAACTTGGTCCAGCGCACGCCCATGGCCTTGACCTGCTCGACCCAGTTGGGGTTCAGCTCAGAGCCGAAATAGGCCTTCAGGAACTCGCCGCGGCTGATGCCGTAGCTGTCGGCCAGGCGCAGCAGGCGGCCTTCCAGGCCGATCAGGCGCTTGTTGATCGCATACAGCTGCTCGACCAGCGCCTCGATGCGGTTGTTGTTCAGCTTCAGCGTCTTGAGATGCTGGATGATGGTGTTCGACAGGCCCTCATAGGCCTTGCGGTCGGCGTCGCTGAGGTCCGTGCCCTTCAGGCGGCTGCCGACCAGCTTGTCCTGCAGCTTGCGGAAGGTCTCGAACTCGCTGGCGATCGCGTCGAGGATGGCCATCACGCCTTCGCGCAGCTCGCCTTCCATGGCGCTGACCGTCGGGCCGGCGCCGTCGTCGAAATCGTCGTCGTCCTCGCCTTCGCCCTCGCCCTCGGCCTTGGCCTCGCCGCCGGCTTCCTCGTCGACCGGCTCGGCCGGCTCGTCGTCGGCGGCCGGGGCGGCGGCCACGCCGTTGATCGCGGCGTAGGTGCCTTCCAGGTCGATCACTTCGCGCAGCAGGATGCGGCCGGTGCCCAGCTCCTCGCGCCAGACCATGATCGCCTCGAAGGTCAGGGCGCTTTCGCACAGGCCGCGGATCATGGTGTCGCGGCCGGCCTCGATGCGCTTGGCGATGGCGATCTCGCCCTCGCGCGACAGCAGTTCCACCGAGCCCATCTCGCGCAGGTACATGCGCACGGGGTCGTCGGTGCGGTCATAGGCCGCAGGCTTGTCGCTGGTGATGACCGCCTGGTTGTCCTCGCGCGCGACGACTTCGCCGCCTTCCGAGGTCTCGGCGTCTTCTTCGGCCTCGACCACGTTGACGCCCATCTCGCTCAGCATGGCGAGAGTGTCTTCGATGGCTTCCGAGGTCACCTCTTCCGACGGCAGAACCTTGTTCAGCTCGTCCATCGTGACGTAGCCGCGGGCTTTCGCCTGCTTGATGAACTTCTTGACGCCGGCGTCGGTCAGGTCGAGCAGGGGGCCGTCGCCGCCGGTGGCTTCGGGCGCTTCCGTCTCGGCCGAGGAATTGGTGCTCATTCAGGTCTCCGAAACGACGCGGCGCCGAAACGCGGCGCGCGTCGAGAATGTGTCCGTGATGGGTCGCCTGCGCATCGCGCCCTGTCGTCCGTGCAAGCTGTCCAGTGAACCGCTGAAAAAATTATCAAGAACAACGCCTGAAACACGCCGAAGAGCCATGGGCTAACGCTCCGCGAGCGGGGCTCTTTGCGGAGGCGTCGTCTTCACGCGCGATCAGCGTCGACCCTTGAGGGGTTTCGGCGGCCACTGGGACCTGGCGGCGGCGAGGGTGACATCCTGTTTCAAGGAGGGCGCGCGCATGAGAATGGCGGCCCGAGCGATGTCAATCAGCAGCGTGGCAAATCCTTGAGTCGCCAGATGGCGTTGCATGACGCGCGAGTCAAGATGCGACGCGCGCAATCGGCCGGTCTTGTCGCGCGCGAGCCCGGGCGATCCCCGCGACGCGGGGGGAAACGCCCAGCGTGTGCCGCTGCGACATATTCGCCCAAAGCGAGAAATGACGTCCATTTCACGCGCTTTTTCAGCGAGACTTAAGATCGCGGGCCAAGGATCGCCGAAACGTTGCGACACCGCGCACAGGGAGCGCCACATGGGCAGGAACCAACGCCGACGGGGGCAGCGACCCTTGCGCGGGCTTCACGGCCGCGTTCTTCCGCCGAAGCGCTGAGGACCGGCCCCGCCGCCATGCAGTCAACACCCCGCCCGGATCAGAGCGCGAACGGCCTTCCGCGGCCGCGCTCCTTCGCGCGCCGCAGCCGCCATCTGCTGATCATCAGCGCCGTCATTTTCGTCATCGCCCAGAGCCTGGTCGTCATGCTGGGGTTCGCGGGCATGGCGGTGTCCAACATCGCGCGCGCCTACGTCACCGGCGAGGCGCAATATTCGAAGGCGCAGAAGGAGGCCGTGATCTCCCTGATGCGCTACGTCCAGTCGGGCTCGGAGGCCGACTACGCGATGTATCGCGCCGCGCTGGAGACGCCCAAGGGCGACCAGGCGGCGCGATACGCGTTGGAAGCGACGCCGGCCGATTTCCGCGCCGCCCGGGCCGGCTTCCTGCGGGGCGGAAACGCCGCCGACGATGTCCCGGCGATCATTTCGGGCTTTGTGATCATGCGGCGCTGGGCGCCGTTCGCGCACGCCGTCGAAAGCTGGCGCGAGGGCGACCAGCGGTTCATGGCCCTGGAACGGCTCGGCGACCGGGTCCGGCGCGGCGGATCGACCGAGGCGGAGAAGGCGGCCTATCTGGCCGAGGCCGCCGCGCTGGACCGCTCCGCCTCGGCCTATGAGCGGCGGTTTTCGGAGCAGATGGGCCAGGTCGCGCGCCTGGCGGCCGGGTTGGCCTACGCCGCGGTGGCGGGACTCAGCCTGGCCGTCTGCGCGATCGGCGTCTGGGTGGCCTGGCGGGTGCACAAGGTCTGGGTTCACACCTCCGAGGCCCTGGCCGAGGCCCGCGACCGGGCCGAACAGGCCAACCGCGCCAAGAGCGACTTCCTGGCCAATGTCAGCCACGAGATCCGCACGCCCCTGAACGGGGTTCTCGGCATGGTGCAGATCATGCGGCGCGAAGAGCGCGAAACCAGCCAGAAGCAGCGGCTCGACGTGATCGCCGACGCCGGGCAGACGCTTCTTTCGGTCCTCGACGGGGTGCTGGACCTGTCGAAGATCGACGCCGGCCGGCTGGAGGTGGAGCTTCAGCCGTTCGACATCGAGGAGGTCGTCCGGCTGGCGACGGCCGCCCACGCCGCCATGGCCGAGCAGAACGACGTGCGCTTCAGCGTCGAATGGCGGCCGGAGGCGCGGGGAATCTGGCGTGGCGACGGCGACAAGCTGCGCCAGGTCCTGTCGAACCTGGTCTCGAACGCCCACAAGTTCACGGCGCGGGGGGCGATCGTGCTGCGGATCGCGCCGACGCCGAACGGTCTCGGCTTCGAGGTGGCCGACACCGGGCTGGGCATAGCGGACGACAAGCAGGCGCTGGTCTTCGAGCCGTTCACCCAGGCGGACGCCTCCATGACCCGCCGGTTCGGCGGAACCGGCCTGGGCCTGGCGATCTGCCGCCAGTTCGTCAGGCTGATGGGCGGCGACCTGAAACTGTGGAGCCAGCTGGGCGTCGGTTCGACCTTCTCGTTCGAGCTGCCCCTGGCGCGCGACGACCGGACGGCGGCGGCGGGCGAACCCCGGCGGGGACAGGCCCTGGAGCAGGCCTCGGGACCCGCCCGCATTCTCGCCGCCGAGGACAATCCCACCAACCAGCTGATCCTGCGGGCCCTGCTGGAGCCGTTCGACATCGCCCTGACGGTGGTCGCCGACGGCCGCGAGGCGGTCGAGGCATGGGGCAGGGAGGCGTTCGACCTGATCCTGATGGACGTGCAGATGCCCGTCCTGACCGGGACCGACGCGACGATCGAGATCCGGGCGCGCGAGCGCGCGATGGGCCTCCGGCGCACGCCGATCATCGCGCTCACGGCCAACGTCATGCGCCACCAGGTCGAGGGCTATGTCCAGGCCGGCATGGACGGCCATGTCTCCAAGCCCATCGAGATCTCCGAACTGCTCGGCGCCATCGAAAGGGCCGTGGCCGTGAACGGCCCATCGAAGGACGGCGTCCAGGCCGCCTAGGGCGAGCCGCACGATGTTCTGAGCCGATCCGGCTAGCTCGCCGCCTGCCAAAACTCCAGCCCGCTGATCTGGCGTTCCAGCAGCGCGATCCGGGTGCGCAAGTCGCGGGTGGCGGCCAGGGTCCCGGCGGTGACCGCCTCGCGGCGCAGGGCCTCCAGGGCGCGTTCGCTGTCGCCGATCTCGACCAGGGCCTCGTAGCAGGCCGACCACAGGGCGCGGGCCTGGTGGGCGTCCATCTTGGGGTCGAGGAACGGGGCGCCGATCGCGGCGGCCACGCGCTCGGCCTCGGCCAGCTGCGGACCCAGGCCCTTGCGGTGCAGGATGTCGCGGAACGGGACGTCGTCGCTGATCTCGTCGGCCAGGGCCTCGAACAGCTCGACCGCCAGCGGGGCCAGGCGCGGGTCGCCGAAGCCGATGCGCTCGATGGCCTCGTCATGGGGCCGGGCCCAGGCGGGGTGGCGCAGGGCGGCGACGGCCACGGCGGCGTGGAAGGGGTTGAGCCGCGTGGTGATCTGGGCCCGGGCCACGCCGCGGATGCCCGGATCGGGCGGACCGCGATCGCGGCCGCCCTTCCATTGGCCGCGCGGGACGAAGGGCCGGCCGCCGCCGTCGCCCCAGGAGCCATTGGAGCCCCCGCCGCCGAAGGCGGGCTTGGGGAAGAGCGCGTCCAGCCGGGCGTAGAGGTCGTCGCGATAGGCGGCCGACAGGTCCTTGTCGGCGATGGTCGCGGCGGCGGCGCGCAGGCGTTGCTTGAAGCCGGCCTTGCGCTCGGGGGTGTCCAGCGGCTCCAGGTCGCGCTCGCGGGCGAACAGCGCCTCGACGAACGGCGTGGTCTGGGTCAGCTGGCTCTTCAGCGCCGCCGGGCCCTGCTCGCGCAGCACGTCGTCGGGGTCCTTGCCGCCGACCACGATCGAGAACTTGAACGAGCGGCCGGGTTTCAGCAGCGGCAGGGCGCGGTCGATAGCCCGGCTGGCGGCCCGCTGGCCGGCCTTGTCGCCGTCGAAGCTGAGGGTGGGCTCGGGATGCAGGCGCCACAGCACCTCCATCTGCTCCTCGGTCATGGCCGTGCCCATCGGGGCCACGGCCGGAAGGCCGGCCCGCTGGCAGGCGATGACGTCCATATAGCCCTCGACCACCAGCATCGGCGTCTGCTCGGTGGGGGCGGCGGCCTGGGCGGCGTGCAGCAGCTTGCGGGCCTCGTAGAGGCCGTACAGCAGCCGACCCTTGTGGAAGAGCGTGGTCTCCGGCCCGTTCAGGTACTTGGCGCGCGCCTGCGGATCCATGGCCCGGCCGCCGAACGACACCACCCGGCCGCGGGTGTCGGTGATCGGGAAGATGATCCGGTCGCGGAACCGGTCATAGGGCTGGCCGCCGTCCTCCGGCGCGATCAGCAGGCCGGCGTCGACCAGTTCGGCCGGCTTGGCGCCCTTGGCGACCAGATAGTCCTTCAGCGCCGTGCGTCCGGAGGGCGAGAAGCCGATGCGGAAACGGCTCCACTGGTCCTCGGGCAGGGCGCGGCGGGCCAGGTAGTCGCGGGCCGCCTGACCGACCGGCCGGCGCAGCTCGCTCTCGAACCAGGCGGCGGCGGTCTCCATCCAGTCGGTCAGGGTGGAGCGCTTCTTGTCCTCCTGGGCCGCGCGGGCGTCGGGCTCGGGCAGGGCCATGCCCGCTTCGGCCGCCAGCCGCTCGACTGCCTCGGTGAAGGTCAGCCGCTCGGTCTCCTGCAGGTAGGAGATGATGTCGCCGTGCTTGCCGCTGGAGAAGCAGTGGTAGAACCCCTTGTCGTCGTTGACGAAGAACGACGGGCTCTTCTCCTTGGTGAACGGCGACAGCCCCGCATATTCGCGCCCCTGCCGCCGCAGCTTCACCGACTTCCCGATCACGTCGGAAGGGCGAAGACGTTGCTTCAGTTCGTCGAGGAAGTGGTCGTCGAAACGCATTGAGGGCGGCTAGGGGCTTTCAGGCGGCACCATGCAGACACGTCGGGCTCGAGCCCAGACCTCCGAGTGGAGGCGTTAACGGGTTTCCGATGTTGTCCACAGATGCGGAGATGGCGCGGGCGCGCCGCCTCCGCAACGATCATCAGCCGATTCCGCTGCATCCCCTAAACGCCGTTCGCCGGGATGAGCGGATCAAAATCAAGCCGCCGCCAGGAACCGCGTCCGCACCTTGGGCCACAGCATGTTCACCGCCAGCCCTGTCAGCACCAGGGCCGCGGCCAGCAGTTTCCACCCCGGCAGGCTCTCGTGCAGCAGGATCGCCGAGGCGCCCATGCCGAACACCGGCACCAGCAGGGCCATGGGCGTGACGGTGGCGGCCGGGTGGCGGGCCAGCAGCCAGCCCCAGGCGGCGTAGCCGAACATGGTGTTGCCCACGGCCTGCCAGGCCACCGCGCCCCAGGTCAGGGCGTCGGCGTGGGTCACGCCCGCCACGATGGCTGGCCAGCCCTCCAGCCACAGCGACATCGCAAAGAGCGGCGGGATCGAGAACAGGCTGGCCCAGACCACATAGGCCAGCATGTTCACCGCGCCGGCCTGGCGGGCGACGATGTTGCCGCCGGCCCAGCTGGCGGCGGCCAGCAGGATCAGCAGCACGCCCAGCGGCGTGGCCGCTCCGCCGCCGTGGGCGGCGATCAGCACGATGCCCGAGGCGGCCAGCAGCAGGGCCACGACCTGGAACGGCTGCACCTTCTCGCCGCTGATCTTCATGGCCATGCCGATGGTGAAGAACACCTGGGTCTGCACCACCAGCGAGGCCAGGCCCGGCGAGATGTGGCCCTTCATGGCCACGAACAGCAGGCCGAATTGCCCCGCCCCGATCAGCACGCCATAGGCGGCCAGGTTAGCCCACGACACCGGCGGCCGCTTGACGAAGAACACCACCGGCAGCAGCACCAGGGTGAAGCGCAGGGTGGCGAACAGCAGCGGCGGCAGGTGGTCCAGCGCTACGCGGATGACCACGAAATTGGTCCCCCACACCGCCACCACGGCCAGGGCGAGCAGGAAGTGGCGCAGGGGCAGGGACATCGGCGGGCTCCGGACAGCAGCGCCGTATCTAGGCCTTCCCGCCAAGCGGCGCCATGGTCGGTGTTTTGATGTCTGCAATTCAAACAATTGTTTGACGCCTGGCCCTGGAGCACGTTTAGCTTCCGCCGAGCAAGGGAGCCACGACGATGTCCAGCTGGGATTTCCAGGTCGCCAAGGCCGATCTTCGCCAGACCAGGATCGCGCCCGTCGACCTGCCCGCCCTGGCCGACGGCCAGGCGCGGCTGGCGATCGAGCGCTTCGCCCTGACGGCCAACAACATCACCTACGCGGTGTTCGGCGACCAGATGCGCTACTGGGACTTCTTCCCCGGGCCGGAGGGCTGGGGGCGGGTCCCGGTCTGGGGCCATGCGCGGGTCGAGGCCTCGAACCATCCGGACCTCGCCGTCGGCCAGCGGTTCTACGGCTACTATCCGATGTCGACCCACCTGACGGTGACGCCGCGCAAGACCCGCACAGGTTTCGCCGACGCCGCCCCCCATCGGGCCGACCTGCCGCCGGTCTACAACCAGTATCAGGTCGTGGGCGCGGCCAGTCCGGCTGAGGACTACCAGGCCCTGCTGCGACCGCTGTTCATCACCGGCTTCCTGATCGAGGACTTCCTGGACGAGAACGACCTGTTCGGCGCGCGGTCGGTGGTGCTGACCAGCGCCTCCAGCAAGACGGCGATCAGCCTGGCGTTCCAGCTCAAGCAGCGCGGCAAGGCGCGGGTGGTCGGCCTGACCTCGGCTCGCAACACGGCCTTCGTCGAAGGGCTGGGCTGCTACGACCAGGTGGTCGCCTATGACGCGGTGGCGACGGCGCCGATCGAGACGCCAGTGGTCGTGGTTGACTTCGCCGGCGACCCGCCGCTGCTGAAGGCCGTGCACGAACGGTTCGGCGAGACCCTGGCCTATTCCTGCCGGGTCGGCGGCGCCCACTGGGAGGCCGAACGCGTCAGCGGACCCTTGCCCGGCCCCCGCCCTGTGTTCTTCTTCGCCCCCGACCGCATCCGCAAGCGCGCGGCCGACTGGGGTCCGGGCGGACTGGACCAGCGCCACGACGCCGCCTGGGTCCCCTTTGCCGCCGACGCGCCGCGCTGGCTGCGGGTGATCGAGGGCGTGGGCCCCGAGGCGATGGGCCAGGCCTATGCGAGGGTGGTCGACGGCATGGCGGGGCCGGACGAGGGGCATGTGCTGAGCCCGCTCGCTTAAGGGTGGGTGATGACTTCACTTCAAAGGGAGCTGTCATCCCGGACAAGCCCGGCGTGGCCGGGCGCAGATCCGGGACCGCCGGAAGCGCAAGCGTTCACGCCCTGGTCCCGGATCTTCGCGCTGCGCGCTTCGTCCGGGATGACAACCGTTTTGGGCCTACCGCGCCAAATCCGCCGGCGTGGTCGGCTGGGAGATCACCGCCTCCATCCGCTTCCACCGCGCGTCCAGCGACGGGCCGGCCCGTTCGACGTGGGCGCGGACCATGTCCTGGCCGAGGTTGTAGTTGATCACGTAGCTCCGGTAGGTCTCGATGAAGCTCAGCGACTTCTCGGCCTTGGCGCGCGTGGTCAGGGCGTATTTGGCCAGGGCGGCGACCGCGGCCTCCTTGTCCATCTTCCCGGACAGATAGAGGTCGGCGACGGTGTTCTGGACGCTGGCCAGGTCGGCGGTGGCGCGGACCAGGGCGTCGTAGGTCTCGGCCGTGGCCGGATCCAGCCCGGCCAGCGGGTAGAGAACCCGGCGCTCGAACGCCACCTTCTCGGTCCCCGGGAAGGCCAGCTTGACGCCATAATTGGCCGAGCCCTCGGCGATCAGTGATTGCGGCGAGAACAGCGGATAGACGCTGAACTCGACCCAGCCCTTGGCTTTGGTCAGCTTCTCTTCCAGCAGGGCGTTCAGTACATGGTGGCCCGGATAGCCCTCGTGGCAGCCCAGGTCGACGGCGCGGCTGATCGGGGTGGGCAGGTCAGTGTTGACCTCGATCAGGCTTTGGGCCCCGCCCTTGTACCAGTTGTAGCCGCTCCAGGGCTTCTTGGTGACGAACGCCAGGTCGAAGCGCTCGCCCTTGGGCAGGGCGATGTGGGCCTCCGTCCGCGCCTTGCACTCGGCGATCGCCGCCTTCATCACCGGCTCCAGCCGATCGGCGGGGATCGTGTAGCGGGCCTGGAAGGCGGTGACCCGGGTCGCCAGGTCGCCCTGGCCGGGGACCAGCTTGTCGATTTCGGCCAGGATCGGGTCGTAGGCGCCGAGCGGCTTGATCGGCGGGCGCACCCCGAACAGGCCCTCGGCCTCGTCCTGGAAGCTGAATTTCTGGCCGGCCAGCATGGCCAGGCGGGTCTGGGCGGCCTTGACTTGGCCGACCAGGAAGGCCTTGCGGCGGACTTCGTCGGGCCTCAGGGCCTTGCCGTCGACAGCCTTCAGGGCGGCGGCCAGCCGGTCAGTCTCGGCGCGCAGGGCGGGAACCTCGCGCGGCCTGGCCTTGGCGGCGGCCGCCCAGTCGGCCGGGCCGTAATAGGCGTCGACATAGCCCGGCTCGCGCTCGCCGGCCTCCAGCGTCAGGCGCACGAAGTCCTTGGCGATTCTGTCCAACTTGGCGCCTTCGCGGGGGGCGGCCAGGGCGGGCGCGGCGAGCAGGGCGACGGCGGCGGCCGCGGCGGCGAGGCGGAGGATCATGGACGGCGTCCCGGGACGAGGAAGGCGCGCACGCTGCCTCGCGTAGCCGGTCACCGCAAGGGGCGCGGATCCCTCCCACGCTGTCATCCCGGACGAAGCGCGCAGCGCGAAGATCCGGGACCGACGCCTGAGCGCCGCGCTCCAGGTCGGTCCCGGATCGGCGGCCCTTCGGGCCTTGTCCGGGATGACATGCTTTCAGGGCGCCTTGCGGCTCAGCCCCGCGCCGCGACCGCCAGGCCCGGGAAGTCGCTGAACAGGCCGTCGACGCCGGCCGCGTACAGGGCCTTGAACACCGCCGAGACCTCGCCCGGCTGGGCCAGGTAGTCGGCCGCCGTCGCGTCGCCGCGGCGCAGGGCGGTCGGCAGGAAGTAGTTCTCGGCCCGCACGGTCCAGGGATGGACGACCAGGCCGGCGGCGTGGGCGTCCTTCACCAGCGAGGTGGCCGGCAGCAGGTTGGCCGCGTCCTGCGGCGCGACCTGGATCTTCTCCGGCCCCAGGCCGTCGGCGTAGAGCGCCACCTCCTTCAGGCCCGAGGGGCTGACCAGCTGGGAATAGGTCACGTTCGGCAGGTCGGCCGGGCCGCCCTCGCTGGCGGTCAGCAGCACCAGCCGGGCCTTGGTCCGGGCGCGGATGGTCTTCAGCGGCGTGACCTCGAAGCACTGGACGAAGACTGGGGCGGTCGCCGAGTCCAGCTCGTTCTTCTTCAGCAGGGCCACCAGGCGATCCTCGACAGGCAGGCCGATGCTCGCGAAGTAGCTGGGGTGCTTCATCTCGGGATAGACGCCGATCGTCCGGCCCGTGCGCCGGGAGCCGGCCTTGGCGATGGCCACGACCTCGTCGAAGGTCAGCAGCTGGGCCTGGCCGTCGTATTTGGTGTTGCCGGGGCGCAGCTTCGGCAGCCGCTCGCGGGCCCGCAGGGTCTTGATCTCGGCCAGGGTGAAGTCCTCGGTGAACCAGCCGGTGACCTGCTGGCCGTCGATGGTCTTGGTCGCCTTGCGGTCGGCGAATTCCGGACGGCCGGCGACGTCGGTGGTGCCGCCGATCTCGTTTTCGTGGCGGGCGATCAGCCAGCCGTCCTTGGTCGGGACCAGGTCGGGCTCGATGAAGTCGCAGCCCTGGTCGATGGCCAGGTCGTAGGCCAGCTGGGTGTGCTCCGGCCGCAGGCCCGAGGCCCCGCGGTGGGCGATGACGATCGGCCGTCGGGGCGCGGCCGCGAAACCGCGGCCGGAGGTCAGGGTTCCGGCCAGGGCGGCGGTGGTGAGGGCGCGTCGGGTCAGCAGGGTCATGGCCGCCATCTAGCGCGTCGATGTGACGGTTTGACCAGCCCCGGAGACCCGTCGCGAGGGTTCCTAGGCCTTGCCCGAACGGCTCAGGATGGCCAGCAGGCCCTGGGACTTCTGAGGCAGGTCCGCCGCCAGGCGCGAGGCCATCTCGCGGACGCCCACGGCATAGGCGTCGCCGCCCTCGGCGATCTCCTGGGCCCGCCGGGCCAGGTCGTCGAGATCGCGGGCCAGGGCCTCCACCTGCTCGCGGGCCAGCAGGCGCGCCTCGCGCTGCAGGCGCTGGACGCGCTGGGTGGTGGTCTCGGGGCCGCGGCCGAGATCGTAGACCTCGACGGGGGCGGTTTGTTCGGGGACCAGGGTCAAAAGCGGACCATTCATGGCGTCGTCGCCTCCTCGGGCGGACTCCGGACGCGGCGTCGGCCCTCGCCAATACAAGGCTGCGCCGTGGCCGACCGTTCCCCGGGTCCGCGCCGTTTCGCGCGATCGATCGGCCTGAGTGTCCTCCATGCCACAGCTTCGCGCGGAGGTGGTTCCGCTTCCTATGAAACGGGCGGTTTTCCCGCCGTCTTGCCCGCGATCGGGGCTCCCGGCTCGCAAGGGCCCTGATAAGTGCTGGACGCCTTCATGCGCAGGGTCTGCTTGCGCCCGAAGGCCGAGACGACGAGCTCCAGGTCGGTGTCGGCGGTGGTGATGAAGTCGCCGCTGACCCGGCCGGTCAGCCGGTAGTCGATGTGGTCCTTCTGGCAGGCGTGCTCCAGGCGGAAGCCGTCGGCCGTGCGAGTGACGGTGGGATTGCCGCAGGGCGAGACCTTGCGGGCCGCCTCGGCGCCGGGGTCGAAGCCCTCGCCCACGCACTGGGTCGAATCCTCGGGGCCGGCCGGGGTCTGGGTGACCGTCTTCCACAGGCCGGGCTTGAGGGTGGTGGGGCCGCCGGCCGCCGGGGCGGCGTCCTGCGGGGCGGAGGCCGCCGGGCTGGAGGCGGTCGCCGGCTCGCGGGCCCGATCGTCGGTGCGGGAACAGGCGGCCAGGCCCAGCAGGACGGGACCCAGCAGAATCGGAACCAGCAGGCGGGCGCTCGAAACCGGGTGACTCATGGACAAATCCTAGCGCGTTCGGCGGCCGGCGGGAAAGGCCCCATGCCCTGTTCCCGCGCGCCGCCCATCGAGCGGAACGCGCGATCAGCCCGGATAGACGGCCATGGCCGGCGTGTGGGTCGCGGCGGGAGCGATCGGGGGGTGCGTCTGAGCCGACGCCTGAGTCTGGGCCTGAGTCTGGGCCTGCGCCTGGGCGGGGGCCGGCGCCGGGCGTTGGAACCTCAGGCTGCGGCCCTGGAACTGGGCGCCGGTCTCCATGGCCAGCTGCTCGTGGGTGATGTCGCCGTCGACCACCGCCGTCGCATAGAGGCGCACCTGCTTGGCCAGGACCTGGCCCGCGACCTTGCCGTGGATCTCGACGACCTGGGCGTGGACCGCGCCCTCGACCCGGGCGTTGGGGCCCAGCACCAGCTTGCCCACCCGGACGTCGCCCTGCAGCACGCAGTCCAGGTGCAGCTCGCCGTCGCCCATCACGTCGCCCTTGATGGCCACGCCCTGGACGATCATCGAGGCCGGCTTGGGCCGCGGCGGCGGAGCGGGCTGGGCGGGCGCCGGCGGGACCGGCGCCGGCTGGGGCAGGGGCTCGATGGCCAGGGGCGGGGCGTCTTTCGTCTTGGCGAACATGGCGGCGGCCTTGTCTCGAAATGGGGCGTTGCGGGTTCGGCGGAGCAAGAGCGGCGCCGTGGGGCGGGCTTTCCGCCGCGACTCGCGCCATGCTCCTCCCATGGCCGAAACCCTCGAACAGCTGATCGACCGCCTGCGCGCCGTCGAAACCGAGATCGAGGCCGCGTTCGCCGCCCGCGACGCCGAGCGGACCGCCGCCGCCGGCCTGGTCATCGAGGCCGGCAAGCCCTGCTTCAAGGCCGACGCCCTGCGCCGCCAGCGCGCCCACCGCAAGGGCCTGCGCCTGGCCGCCACCCCGTGGCCGACCCTGCTGACCATGCCGCTGATCTACGGCATGGCCCTGCCGCTGATGATCCTCGACCTCAGCGTCAGCCTCTACCAGCTGGGCTGCTTCACCGCCTGGCGCATCCAGCGGGTGCGCAGACGAGACTATGTTGTCATCGACCGCCACCGGCTGGGCTACCTCAACCCGGTGCAGAAGCTGAACTGCGTGTTCTGCGGCTACGGCAACGGCGTCATCGCCTACGCCCGCGAGATCACCGCCCGCACCGAGCAGTACTGGTGCCCGATCAAGCACGCCCTGAAGGTCAAGGGCAGCCACGACCGCTACCGCGGCTTCCAGGCCTATGGCGACGCCGAGGGCTATGTGGCGAGCTCGGGGGCCTATCGCGAGCGGCTGAAGCGGGGGGAGTAGGCTCGCCCCGGTTCTTCTGGCCCCGGCCCCGCCAGTAGAAGCTCCACATGTCCGGCTCGGGCGGCGGGATTCCATCCAGCGCCATCTGGCGCACCCAGGCGGGCAGGAAGAGGATCGCGCGTTGCGCGTCGCGGGGATGGTCGCGGCGGATCTGGGCGAAGTTGGCGATCGCCGCGCGGATGAAGCCGACCTTGAACCTGGCGCGGACGTAGTTGCGCATCGCGCGCTTGAGCCGGGCGGGGCGGAGGCGTTTGGAGCGGGGCTGGACCATGGGATGTCTCCTTTCGACAGGCCGTGCGGTGAACACTTGCCCCCTACGGACCGCTTCGCGGTCGTCTTCCCCCGGAGGGGAAAGAGCGTTCCGCCCCCTCGCCGCGACAGACCGCGTAGCGGTCAGGTGGGGGCAAGGGGGCGTGATCCCACGCCAAACCGGCAGTGAGTTGGAAAGGGTCGCGGAGCGCCGGACGACGTCCGGAGTTCTTTGATAAATACCGTTTCGACGAAGCCAACGCTCCGCGCGGTCGTTTTCCGCCAGCGTCCGGTGGGCAGCCCTGTTGAGGCTTAGCCGGACCCGGTCTCGATCCCTTTCGGGAGAAACCGGACGCCGGGGGCGCGGGCCTATGGGCAATTCACGCGCTTTGTCCCCGTTCGACGCCGACGGCGGGCGGGCTTCCCAACGATGGAAGGCCCCGGACACGCTGGAGTAACCCCCTCCAGCCCAGTCCCGCTCGATCGCCCCCCGCCGCCGCATCGGTCGCTGGCCATGCGCCCTTTCCCCGCGACGAGGTGAGACCAGGATACGGCCGGTCTGGAAGGGTGGGGACC
>NZ_FORN01000057.1 GCF_900114015.1 Caulobacter sp. UNC279MFTsu5.1
TGACTTTCTCAGGCTCCAAATCGGGCGTGCTCACGCATCAGACCTATGCCGGAAAGATCGACCTCAAACCCTACGGCGTCGAACTGCTGCAGTAGGCGGTGAGCGGGCGCTGCGATGGCGTCGGCGCCCCGACGCGCAGGACGTGGTCGGGCCCAAGGCCCGCGCTCGACCTTCGCGGGCCGCAAGCCGAGGCCGCCGTCCTCCGTCCGGAGCCGTCCAGGGGCGACCTCCTGCAAAAGTAACATGCGGCGGGCTTGCTTGCCCGCTTCAGAGGATTTGAAACATGAAGAAGACCCATTGGAGCATGGTGCTGCTGGCGGTTCTGGCGGTCTGGCTGCCGGCCAAGACCTGGGCGGCGCCCAATCCCGTCAACACGCCCACCATCACCGTCCACGCCGACAAGGTGAAGACCAGGGTCAGCCCGACCCTGTACGGGTTGATGACCGAGGAGATCAACTTCTCGTACGAGGGCGGGCTGTACGGCGAATTGCTGCGCAACCGCAGCTTCGTGGGCCAGCGCGGCGTCGCCTATGCCGCCGACGAGCCGATCTATTGGACGCCGCTCGGTGGCGCGGACATCTCGCTCGACGGCAAAACGCCGCTGAACGAGGCCCTGAACGTCAGCCTGAAGCTGGACGCGAAGGGGGCCTCCGACAGTCATCCGGTCGGCGTTTCCAATCCCGGCTTCTGGGGGATAGCCGTGACGCCCGACACTACCTACACGGTGTCGTTCTACGCCAAGGCCGAGGGGCGCGGCGGGCCGATCACCGTGGCCCTGGCCAAGGCCAGCGGCGCGGTCGTCGCCTCGGCCAGCCTGGCGAGCGTCTCGGGCGAATGGAAGAAATACGAGCTGAAGCTGACCACCGGAGCGCTGGCCGTTTCGAAGGATAACGTCTTCACCCTGACCACCACCACGCCGGGCAAGCTGTGGCTGCAGCAGGTGTCGCTATTCGGCCCCACCTACAAGGATCGGCCCAATGGCAATCGGCGCGACCTGATGGCCATGATGAGCGCCCTGAAGCCGACCTTCCTGCGCTTTCCGGGCGGCAACTATCTGGAAGGCGAGACCTTCGCCCAGCGCTTCGACTGGAAGAAGACCCTCGGCCCCCCCGAAACGCGCCCCGGCCATCGCAGCCCCTGGAACTACTGGTCGACCGACGGCCTGGGGCTGATGGAGTTTCTACTGTGGTGTGAAGAGCTGAAAATGGAGCCCGTGCTTGGGGTGTTCGCCGGCTACGCGCTGAACGGCGAGCATGTGTCCTCGCCCGAGGAACTGGCGCCCCATATTCAGGATGCGCTGGACGAAATCGAATATGTCACCGGCGACGTGACCACCAAATGGGGGGCGCAGCGCGCCAAGGACGGCCATCCCGCGCCGTTCGCCCTGCGCTATGTGGAGATCGGCAACGAGGACGTTTTCGACCGCTCGGGGTCATACGACAAGCGCTTCTCGGCCTTCTACAAGGCGATCAAGGCCAAGCATCCGCGGCTGCAGCTGATCTCGACCATGAGCGCTGAATCGACCCCGTCCCAGCGCCCCGATCTTGTCGACGAGCACACCTACGCCTGGGGCGAAGGCCAGATGTATGAGCACGTGAACGACTATGACCATCGCCCGCGCGAGGCGCCCAAGGTGTTCGTCGGCGAATGGGCCACGCACAGCGGCTGGCCCATGCCGAACCTGAAGGCGGCTGTCGCCGACGCCGCCTTCCTGACTGGACTGGAGCGAAATTCGGACGTCGTTCTGCTGTCGGCCTATGCGCCGCTGCTGGCCAATATCAGCCATGTCGGCGGGTCCAGCCTGGACAACTCCATGCAGTGGGCGACCAACCTGATCGGCTATGACGCGTTGAAGGCCTTCGGCACGCCTTCGTACTATGTGCAGAAGATGTTCGCCGAGGCGAAGGGCGATGTCGTGCTGGAATCGACCGGCGCGGCGATCCCGAAATGGACCATCGACAACAAGACCTTCCCCTCATTGTACTGGGTCGTCACGCGCAATGAGAAGACCCGCCACATCCAGATCAAGCTGGTCAACCGCGGGACGACGCCTCAGCCCGTGAACCTTGTGCTCTCGGGTCTGAAATCCGTGGCGTCCAGGGGGACGCTGACCGTGTTGACCGCCGACGATCCCGAAGCGGTCAATACGATCGACGACCCGGCGCGCGTGACGCCAAAGACGGTAGGGTTCTCGGGTCTGTCGCGCGATTTCACGCTGACCGTGCCGGCCTATTCCGTATCGGTCCTGGATTTCGCCGCCCGATGATCGGGGGCGACGCGTCAGCCGAGGCACGCAGCGGTCGCCGGACGCTCCACGCCGCACGTGAAGAGGCGGGGCCACCTGGGCCGAGCCGCCAACGTCGTGAAAGTCAAATTGCGAGAACAACTCGCCCGCGGGCCGAAAGGTCAAGCCAGGCCGCGGGCGTCGAGGCCGCAGAAGCATACTGGAGGGAAATCATGGATTGCTGTTGGGGCGCGAACATCTTGTCCGCCGATCGTCGCCGGCCGGGTCGGGCGTTGCGCTTGCGGCTTTGCAAGGCCGCGGCGGCTGGGGTCCTGGCGTTGGGTTTGGCGTTCCCCATGGCGGGTTCTGCCGCCGCGGCCGCCCTGCCGACACCGGCCGGATGCGCGGCCGAGGCCTGCCTCTATCTCGATCCCGCCGCTTCGCCGGAGGCGCGCGCGAAGGATCTGATCGGGCGGCTGACCCTGGAGGAGAAGGTCGCCCAGATGATGGACCATGCGCCCGGCGTTCCGCGCCTGTCCGTGCCGCCCTACGGCTGGTGGAACGAGGTGTTGCACGGGGTGGCCCGGGCCGGTCACGCGACAGTCTTTCCCCAGGCCATAGCGCTGTCGGCGACCTGGGATACGCGGCTGATGTTCGAGACGGGACGCGCCATCGCCATCGAGGGACGGGCCAAGCACAACGCCGCCTTCACGCCGGAGGGCGGGACGGACCGCTATTTCGGGATGAACTACTGGACGCCCAACATCAACATTTTCCGCGACCCGCGTTGGGGGCGCGGCCAGGAGACCTATGGCGAGGATCCGTTCCTCACGGGCTCCATGGCGCAGGCTTTCATCGGGGGCGTCCAGGGCGACGATCCGGAGCACCCCCTGGCGATCGCCACGCCCAAGCATTTCGCCGTGCACAGCGGACCCGAGCCTCTGCGCCACGGCTTCAACGTCGACCCCAGCCCGCATGATCTGGAAGACACCTATCTTCCCGCCTTCCGGACGGCGCTGGTCGACGCCAAGGCCGGATCGGTGATGTGCGCCTACAACGCCGTCTACGGCGAGCCCGCCTGCGGGAGCCAGCTGCTGCTGCGCGATCGGTTGCGCAAGGATTGGGGGTTCAAGGGCTTCGTGGTCTCCGACTGCGACTCCATCGACGACATGGTCAGCGGCCACAAGACCCAACCCAACGCCGCGCAGGCCTCGGCGGTCGCGGTCAAGGCGGGCGCCGACCTCGATTGCGGCTGGACCTACGTCGCGCTCGTCGATGCGGTCAAGCAGGGGCAGCTCTCCGAATCCGACCTTGATCGCGCCCTCGTGCGCCTGTTCACGGCGAGGTTCCGCCTGGGGCTGCTCGATCCCGGCCAGGGGCGCTTCGGCGGCATCGGCCTGGAGGAGGTCAATTCCCCGGCCCACGCCGCCCTGGCGCTCAGGGCGGCCAAGCAAGCCATCGTGCTGCTCAAGAACGGAGGGGATCTGTTGCCTCTCAAGGGGCAGGGCAGGATCGCCGTGATCGGACCCAACGCCGAGTTGCTGCAATCGCTGGAGGCCAACTACAACGGCGCGGCCGTTGATCCGATCACGCCGCTTCGGGGCATGCGAACGGAGTTCGGCCGGGCGCGCATCGCCTATGCGCCCGGCGGACCGCTGACCACCGGCATGCGCATGCCCGTGCCGTCCTCGGCGCTCTCGGGCCCCGACGGCGCGCCGGGGCTCAAGGCCCAGTACTGGGACAATCCCGCCTTCCAGGGCGCGCCCAAGGTCAGCACGCGCGACGCGCTTCTCAACTTCGACTGGATCCACGCCGCGCCTAAGCCTGGTGTGGACAAGCAGAGCTATTCGGTGCGCTGGGAGGGCCGGATTACCCCGCCGGGACCCGGCGACTACGTGTTCAACTTTCGTCTCTCGCAGCCCTGGGACAAGTCCAAGCCGTCGGAGAGCGCCCGGCTCTGGATCGACGATGTCCTCGTCCATGAAGGCAGGGATTCCCAGAAGACGGTGACCCACCGCTTCGCCGACGCCAAGCCGCATCGGCTGCGTATCGACTACGTCCAGCCGGGCGGGGGCGGGATCGAGCCCGCCTTCGCCTTCCAATGGCTCGCCCCCGAGGCTCCGCAGATCGAGGCCGCCGTGGCCGCCGCTCGTCAAAGTGACGTTGTGGTCGCCTTCGTCGGCCTGTCGCCCGATCTCGAAGGCGAGGAGATGTCCGTGGACTTCCCCGGCTTCCGGGGCGGGGACCGCACCGACCTGGCCTTGCCCGAAGCGCAAAGGCGGCTGCTCGAGGCGGTCAAGGCGACGGGCAAGCCCCTGGTGGTCGTCTCCATGAGCGGCGGGGCCATCGGCGACGCTTGGCTGGCGGAGAAGGCCGATGCGGTGATCCAGGCGTGGTATCCGGGGGAGGCGGGCGGGACGGCCATCGCCCAGACCCTGGCTGGCCGCAACAATCCGTCCGGCCGGCTGCCCGTCACCTTCTATCGCAGCGCCGCCGACCTTCCCCCCTTTGGGGACTATGGGATGGCAGGGCGAACCTACCGCTATTTCGCGGGCCCGGTGCTCTATCCGTTCGGGCATGGGCTTAGCTATACGCGGTTCGCCTATTCGAACGCTCGGCTGACCTCGGCGGCGATCAAGGCCGATGAGCCCGCGGAGGTCAGCGTGGAGGTGCGCAACAACAGCTCGCGCCCCGGCGAGGAGGTGGTGCAGGCCTATGTGCAGGTCCCACAGGCGCCCGGCGCTCCGCGCCTCCAGCTCGCTGGCTTCGCGCGCGTCGATCTGAAGCCCGGGGAGGCGCGGCGGGTCAAGCTGACGCTCGATCCGCGACGGCTGAGCCAGGTGAATGAAAAGGGCGAGCGCCGTGTAGAGGCTGGAATCTACCAAATCACCCTGGGCGGCGGCCAGCCTGGTCAGGCGGCGGGACAGACGGTGGAGCTCAAGATCGACGGCGCCTACGTCTTGCCGAAGTAGGCTGTCACCCCTCGGGCGGTGACGGTTCCACTCCCTGGGGGCCGCGCCAGGGGCGAGGCCGTTGGCGCCGTGACGCCAGGTGATTGCATTGTTTGCGATCTCCGACGCGCGAGGGGCGTCGGAGATCACGGCCCTCAATCGCGCTTTGACATAGAGGCGCCTCGGGCCATTTATCGGACTAATAGTATGAAAGCGCTGGCGATGGCCCGCGTCATAAAGGGGGCGGACATGCAGGTCGCTTCGGCTGTTCGGGCCGCAACGCCAGGCGCCGGGCGAGCGCCGGCCGGACTTCTCCGACGCTTGTTTCCTCACCGCCCGACGGGAGTCTTCGCATGCCGTTCATGAATCGTCGCCGTTTTCTGGCCGCCTCCGGTCTCGCGACCGCGGCCTCCGCCGTTGCGACCTCGACGTCCGCCAACGCGGCGTCCCCGACGCTGGCCGTCGTCGATCTGAGAGCCGAGAACACGGCGCAACTGCTCGGTACGGCCGTCTCCAAGCCCCGGCTCTCGTGGCGAATGAACGGGGCCGAGCGCGGGCTGACGCAGACCGCCTATCGGATCCGGGCCGGGGCGGAGCGGAGCGACGTGGCGGCGGGCAAGGCCGATCTTTGGGACAGCGGGCTGGTCCGGTCCAGCCTCAGCCTGGATATCCCGTTCGGCGGCGCGGACCTGCGCTCCCAACAGCGGGTCTGGTGGAGCGTCGAGGTTCATGACAATCGCGGGCGCGTCGTCGTGTCCGAACCCGACTGGTTCGAGGCCGGCCTGACGGAGCCGGGCGACTGGCGCGCCCAGTGGCTGGTGGCCGAGGATCCGTTCGCGGCCGCCGACCGGGCCGCGGGGGTCGATTGGGTGTGGGCCGACGATGGGCTGGACGACAAGCCGCGCGCCTACCGGCTGGATTTCGAGGCCCCGCCGACGTTGGTCCGGGCCGAGGTGCTGGTGACGGCCAAGGACGTGCTGCGCGCTGTATGGGCCAACGGCCAGCCGGTTCCATGGAGCCTGCCGCTCAATCCCAGCTGGGGCGTGCTGCGACCGGCGCCGATGGAAGTTCGACCGGGCAAGAACTCGCTTTGCCTGCTGGTCTCGCAGCAGACGGGCGACTTCTTCCCGGTGACAGGCGGGGCGGTGGCCAGCCTGATCCGCCTGTATCTCGCCGATGGCTCGATCCAGCGGATCGGCAGCGGATCGAATTGGAAGGGAACGGACAAGCCGCCGACAGGCTGGACCGAACCCGACTTCGAGCCGAAGGGGTGGGCCGCCGCGCGGGTCGTCAACGACCGCGCCAAAACCTATCCCTCGCCCGCCGAGCCGGCCTTGCAGATGCGCACGACGTTCACGCCGGCCAAGCCCGTCGTCGGCGCGCGGCTGTACGCCACGGCCCTGGGCGCCTACGAGGCGTCGATCAACGGCCGGCCGGTCGGCGAAGCGCGGCTGGCCCCGGAGATCAGCGTCGTCGACGACCATCTCTTCTACCAGGTCTACGACGTCGGCGACCTGATCACCGACGGCGCCAACAGCCTTTGCGCCCTGGTCGGGGACGGCTTCTACGCCAGCGCCTTCACTTGGCACAACCAGCGCTACAGCCTGGGTCCGCCGCCGCGTCGCCTGATGATGCAACTGCGCCTGGACCATGCCGATGGGAGCCATGACTGGGTCCTGACCGGAGGCGATTGGCGGATGGAGCCGTCGCCGATCCTCCAGTCGGAGATCTATAACGGCGAGGTCTATGACGCGCGGCTGAAGGTTCCCGGATGGGATCTGCCGGACTTCGACGCCAGCGGCTGGACGGTCGCCAAGGTCGGCGAGGCGCCTCCCAGCCGCCTCGTCCCCCAGACCAGCCCGCGCCTGAAGGCCCAGATGACCCGGATGGCCGAGAAAATCACCGAGCCGAGACCCGGCGTGCATGTCTTCGACTTCGGGCAGAACTTCGCGGGTCATGTCCGCTTGAAGGCGCGTGGCGAGGCGGGGCGGTCGGTCACGCTCAAGTTCGCCGAGTATCTGAAACCCACGGGCGAGGTCGACCAGGCCAATCTACGCGAGGCGCTGGTCCGCGACGTCTACACCTTGCGCGGCGATGCGGCCGGCGAAGTCTATGAGCCGCATTTCACCTATCACGGTTTCCGCTACGTCCAGGTCGAGGGCTATCCGGGAAAGCCCTCGGCGGCGGACGTCGTGGGCGTCGTCGTCTTCAGCGATTGCGCGCCGACCGGCGAGATGTCGCTGGACAACGCCCTGCTGCAGCAGGTCTGGCAAAACGCGCTCTGGAGCCAGAGATCGAACTTCTTCGGCGTGCCCACCGATTGTCCGCAGCGCGACGAACGGATGGGGTGGATGGGCGACATCCAGGTCTTCCTCGACGCGGCCGGGTTCAACATGGACGTCGACGCCTTCATCCGCCGCTACCTAGCGGAGGTCCGCGCCGGCCAGGACCCGTCAGGCGCCTATCCCATCGTGACGCCGGCGCCGCGGTCGTTCGGCGAGACGGTCACGGCCGGGTGGTCGGAGGCCGGCGTGATCCTGCCCTGGACCCTGTGGCGGCGCTACGGGGACACCGCCGTCATCGACGAGAACTGGTCGGCGATGACCCGGTGGATGGACTACCTTGGCTCACGCAATCCGGACTTCATCTGGCGCAATGGCCGGGGTTGCGACCTGGGCGACTGGCTTTCGGTCGACGGGACCTGGGCGGGCGATGAGACGACGCCGCGCGTGCTATGCGCCACCGCCTACTGGGGCCATTGCGCTCGGATCATGGCCGAGATGGCGGCGGCGACCGGACGCGACCCGGAAGCGGCGCGATATCGCGGCCTGGCCGACAAGATCAAGACAGCCTTCGCCGCCAACCTGATGCGGGCTGACGGCGCGGCCGGCAACGGCAGTCAGACCAGCCAGGTGCTGGCGCTTCACTTTGGTCTCGTACCCGAGGCGCACAGGGCGCGCTCGGCCCAGGTTCTCGCCGACGACATCAAGCGGCGCGGCATGAAGCTGTCGACGGGGTTCCTTGGGACCCCGTACCTGCTCGACGTGCTGGCCGACGCCGGTCACGACGACGTGGTCGCCGGCCTGCTGCTGCAAACCGGCTATCCCTCGTGGGGCTATATGCCGATCAAGGGGGCGACGACGATGTGGGAGCGGTGGAACGGCGACACCGGCGACCTGACGATGAACAGCTTCAATCACTACGCCTACGGCGCGGTGTGCGGCTTCTACTATCGGCGCCTGGCCGGCATCGCACCAGCCAGTCCTGGCTTCCGGAGGATTAAGGTCGATCCGCTGTTCCTGCCGCAGGTGGGCGGCGTCAAGGCGTCCTATCGGTCCGGTCTCGGCTTGATCGCCACCGAGGTGAGCGGCGACGCTGGCGGCTTGACCAGCCTTCGGCTCACCGTACCGCCGAACGCGACGGCCGAGGTCCATTTGCCCGCCGCGCGACGCTGGCGGGAGGGCGGGCGGGCGGTTCAAGGGCGAGCCGACATCCGGATTCTCAACGCGGTCGGCGAGCGGCTGGTCCTGGACGTCGGTTCCGGCGACTACGTCTTCAAGCGCTAGGCCTGCCGCCAACCCCGCCGCCGACGCCGCCTCAGAATTTGCGACTCAGGCCGAGCCCCCATTCGCGAGGACGCCCGAAGCTGGCCTCCTTCAGTCGGTCGGCCTGCCGGTCGCCGCAGTCGCCAAATCCGGAGGACGACCTGATGACAACGACAACCCGCCTGCGCATCTCCTCTTTTCTGGAACGCCATCGAATGAAACCTTCTCGCCGCGACCTGCTGACCGGGGCCTCGAGCTTGGTCGTCACGAACGAGGCCGTCGCCTCCGTTCGGGCCAAGCCCCAGGCCAAGACCACAAGACCCGTCTTCGAGGCCAGTTGGGAATCGCTAAAAGCCGGCTACCAGACACCGGACTGGTTCCGCGACGCCAAGCTCGGCATCTGGGCGCACTGGGG
This sequence comes from Caulobacter sp. UNC279MFTsu5.1, assembly GCF_900114015.1. GTDB lineage: Bacteria > Pseudomonadota > Alphaproteobacteria > Caulobacterales > Caulobacteraceae > Caulobacter. The sequence goes on from NZ_FORN01000057.1 coordinate 9,136, forward strand.
GCCGCAATGCGTGCCCGAGTTCGGCGACTGGTACGGCCGCCGGATGTATATTCAGGGCAGCGACTACTATAACCACCACGTCGCCACCTATGGTCACCCCAGCGTCCATGGCTTCATGGACATCATCAATACCTGGAAGGCCGACAAGTGGGACCCGGAGCGCCTGATGGGGCTCTATAAGAAGGCCGGGGCGAAGTATTTCGTCTCCATGGCAAGTCACCACGACAATTTCGACAACTTCAACTCGAAACACCATGCGTGGAACTCGACGAAGGTCGGTCCAAAGCGCGACATCGTCGGCGAGTGGGCCAAGGTGGCGCGCGAGCATGGCCTGCGGTTTGGGGTCTCGAACCATGCGGCCCACGCCTGGCTCTGGTGGCAGACCGCCTATGGCTACGACGCCGAAGGCGTCATGCACGGGGTGCGCTATGACGCCGCCACGCGCCGCAAGGAAGACGGCAAGGGCAAATGGTGGAATGGGCTCGATCCGCAAGAGCTCTATACCGGCCCGGCCGGAGCGTTCACGCCACCCGATGGCCTCAAGACCATCAAGGACATGAACGCCTATAACGGTCGCTCGGACCAGTGGCTGCAAATCCCGCCGCCCAACAATCCGTGGTACGCCAAGCATTGGCTGGCGCGGCACAAGGATCTGGTCGAGCAGTACCACCCCGACTTCATCTTCATGGACGACTACGTCATGCCGCTGGGCCAGACCGGCCTGGAGGCGGTGGCGCATTTCTACAACGAAAACGCCAAGTGGAATAACGGCTTGCAGGCTGTCGTCACCAGCAATGGGCTGGATGACGAGCAGACCAAAGCCCTGGTCAAGAATGTCGAGCGCGGCTTCTCGAACCACCTGCGCGCCAAGCCCTGGCAGACCTGCACCTGCATCGGCCAATGGCACTATGATCGCCGCCTCTACGACAATGACGGCTACAAGACCGCCAAGCAGGTAATCCAGCGCCTGATCGACACAGTGTCGAAGAACGGCACGCTGCTGCTCAGCATCCCGGTGCGCGGCAATGGCGAGATCGACGACAAGGAAGAAAAGGTCCTGACCGACATGGCCGGCTGGATGGAGGTCAACGCCGAGGCGATCTTCGAGACCCGCCCCTGGGACATCTATGGCGAAGGCCCGACCCGTTTTGCCGAAGGCTACCAGAGTGAAGACGTGGCCACCGGCCTGTCTCACGAGGATATCCGCTTCACCACCAAGGCGGGCGTGCTCTACGCCCTGGCGGCGGAATGGCCCAACGCGCCGTACCTGACGATCTATTCGATGGCGGAGGGCTCGGCGCAGCGTAAGGGCAGGATCGGGAAGGTCGAGCTTCTGGGCCATGGCCCGGTCCCGTTCGAACTGGGCATGGACGGCCTGACGGTCAAGCTTCCGGAGGCGAGACCGGCCTTTACGCCCGTGCTGAAGATCACCGGCGAAGGCGTAATTTGATCGGCCTTCCTCCGTCCGAGGATTTGACTTGATCAGGCGACGAAACGCGGCGCGAAGGCGCCGTTGAAAGCCAAAACCCTGGACCGATCCGATCGTCGCCCCGGCGCGATCGGCATGCCGATCGGCAGTGTTGTCAGGTTAAGGCCACCGACGGCGGCCGCCTTCCGACCAATCCATCATCAAAGCGCGGCCACGGCTTCATTATCTCGCTGGGGCGGGTGCTCCAGCACCCCTGGCCGAAAAGGGGGCGCGGTCCGAGGTCCGCCCATGGCGCGGCACATCCGAAAAATCGATGGCGGGGGTGAGGTCTTTCCGATCCGTGGACTCTAGCTTTACGGTGTTCCACGTCCGGAGGATTCATGACGTACGATCCTCTCCCAGCCCGATCGCAACCGTCGCAGTTGGATGTGCTGGCCTACGAGCCTGGCCTGCGGCGATATTTCCGCCGTCGCGCGCCGGCGGGGCAAGTCGACGACTTGGTGCAGGAGGTGTTCACACGCTTGCTGAGCCTGCGCGATCCGGCGGCCGTGCAGGACCTGGAGCGCTACATCTTCGTCGTCGCCGCCAGCGTCCTGTCGCGACAGCATCGGCGGCGACCGCCCTGGCGGGCGATGGACGACATCGAGGACTTCGGTCCGCCGGACGAGTTGACGCCGGAGCGCTCGCTGATCGGCAAGCAGGGCGTCGAGGCGATGCTGGCGGTCCTCGACGACCTGCCGGCCCGCACACGGCACGTCTTCCTGCTGCATCGTTTCGAGGAAATGACCTATCAGCGCATCGCCCGGGAGCTCGGGATCTCGGTCAGCGCGGTCGAGAAGCACATGATGGCGGCCCTGAAGGCGCTGTTCCTGCGAGAGGGGCGTACGCGATGAGCGCGGCGTTGCAAGACCGGGCCGCCGAGGTCGCCGCGTGGTTCGCGCGCCGTCGCGCCGGGACCTTGACCCGGGATGACCAAAACGCGTTCCAGGCCTGGCTGGACGCCGATCCGGGCAATCGAGAGGCGTTCGAGGCGGCGTCCGACCTGTGGGACGACTTCGACGGTCTGCGGACCGATCCGCGTCTGATGCGCCTGCGCGAGGAAGCCAAGGGCGCGCTGGGGCGGCAGCGCGTCCGTCGCCGCATCGGCGCGATCGCCGCCTGTGCGGCGCTGGTCCTGGGCGGCGTGGCCGCCTGGCGGGGCGGGCGCGATCTTCTCGCGATCATCGCGCCTCAGCCGACCACCTACGCCACGCGGGTGGGGCAGACGATGAGCGTCAGCCTGCCGGACGGCAGCCTCGCGGTGTTGGACACCAATTCCGAGCTGCGCGCCTGGGCTCCGGGCAAGACGCGGCGCCTGGAGCTGGCCCGCGGGCGGGCCTTCTTCAAGGTCGCCAAGGATCCGGCTCGTCCGTTCGTCGTGCGAGCCGGGGAGCACAGCGTCACCGCGCTGGGCACCCAGTTCGACGTCGACTTGCGGCCGGCCGCTTTCAAGGTCGTTCTGTCCGAAGGACGCGTGCGGGTGAAGTCCGAGCGCCCCGTGGGCGGGGCGGCCAGCTCGGTCGACATGAACGCGGGCTACCAGCTGGTGGCCCGGGACGGGAACTGGAACCTCTCGCGCGTCGACACCCGCAGCGCCGAGGGATGGATGTCGGGCCGGCTGGTCTTCGACGACGCGCCGCTGGCCGTGATCGCCGCCGAGCTCAGCCGCTACTCGACCGCGCCGATCACCGTGGCGCCCGACGTGGCCGATCGGCGGATGAGCGCGGTGCTGCCGACCAAGGACCCCGAAGCCTTCGTCGCCTCGGCCGAGGCCTTGGGCCTGGCCCGGCGCGCGCCGGGCGGCGGCTACGCCCTGACGGGGCCCTGAGTCAGCTCTTGAACTTTTTTCGCATCCGGCGCTGAGGTGTTCCGTCAGGGGCGGCTCTAACCCTGAAACGGCAGCGAACATGCCGTGGGGAGGAGCAAGAGATGACGCATCATGCGAGGGGCCGCCTGTCGCCGTGGCTGATGGGAGGCGCCGTCGCGGCGCTGATCGCGACCGCGGCGCACGGCGAGGAGCGCAGCTACCAGATCAAGGCCCAGGACCTGGGTCGCGCGCTCAAGGAGTTCGGACTGCAGAGCGGTCGCCCGATCTCGTTCACCCAGGATCGCGTGCGGGGTCTGCGGTCGAACGCCGTGATGGGCGTCTATGACGACGAAACGGCGCTACGTCGCCTGCTGCAGGGCGCCAACCTCACCTTCGTCCGCGCCCAGAACGGCTTCGCCGTGGTGCGCAACGACGCGCCCGAGGTGATCAAGGTGGCCGGCCAGGCCGCCGCCGCTCCGTCCGCGACGCCGGCCCAGATCCGCGCCGAGGCCGCGCCCGAACCGGTCTTCGTCGAGGAGGTGGTGGTCACCGCCCAGCGCCGCGCCGAAACCGTCCAGTCCGTGCCGCTGGCCGTCTCGGCCGCGACCGGCGAGTCCCTGGCCAAGCAGGGCGTCAAGAACATCGTCGACCTGTCGGCCCAGGCGCCCAGCCTGCAGATCAGCAACGGCAGCGGCGGCAACGCCCAGATCTTCATGCGTGGTGTCGGCAGCACCAACACAACGGTGGTCGGCGACCCGGCCGTGGCCGTACATGTCGACGGCATCTACGTCTCGCGCGCCAACGCGGTCAGCGCCCTGTTCTACGACCTGGATCGGGTCGAGGTCGTGCGCGGCCCGCAGGGCACGCTGTACGGCCGCAACGCCACGGCCGGGGCGATCAACATCATCACCAACGCGCCGAAGCACGACTATCAGGGCGCGCTGGACGTCGAGGTCGGCAACTACGCCGCCTTGACGACCTCCGGCATGGTCAACGTGCCGCTGGGCGAGGCCCTGGCCGTGCGCGCGGCTTTTCAGACCAGCCGCCACGACGGCTATCTGAAGGCGGTGAACAAGGGACCGGGCACGGGCGGCAACGACCGCAACGACCAGGACGACACCTCGTATCGCCTGTCGGCCCTGTACCAGCCGAATGAGAAGCTGAAGGTGTTGGTGCGCGGCGACTACCTGCATCGCGGCGGGGCCGGCTTCGTCGACGTGGCCTATCCGCTGGAAACGGGCGACCCCTACTCGGCCAAGGCCAAGGTCAACACCTCGCAGGACAACACGTTCAAGAACATCACCCTCGAGGCCAGCTACGACTTCGACTGGGCGACCCTGACCTATCTGGCCGGCCACCGCGACGTCGACGTCAACACCGTCACGGAGAACATGGCCTCGGACAATCACCGTCCGACCTACCAGTCGCAGGACAACTGGAGCGAAACCCAGGAGCTGCGCCTGGGCGGCGGGAGCGGCAAGCTGAAGTGGGTGACCGGCCTCTATTCCTTCATGGAGAAGAGCGCGACCGACACCCGGATCCTGCAGGCCAACGGCAACTACCTGGCGTTCTTCCAGCCCTACATCTTCTCGCGCTCGGCGGCGGCGTTCGGCCAGGCGACCTATTCGGTCACCGATCAGCTGCGCGTCACCGCCGGCGCGCGCTACACCCGCGACCACAAGGGCCGCAGCGGCAACACCTACCTGCTGAAGCCGGACTTCTCGATCCTGTCGCTGGTGGTGCGCAACCTGTCGGACGAGACCTGGAACGCCACGAACTGGAAGCTGGGCGTCGACTACGATGTCAACCCGACCTCGATGCTCTACGCGCAGGCCTCGACCGGCTACAAGGCCGGCGGCTATTTCGACGGCCTGCCGCCGAACGCCTACGCGCCCGAGCACATCACGGCCTACGAGGTCGGGTCCAAGAACCGGTTCTTCGACCGCCGCCTGCGCCTGAACGTCGCCGGCTTCTACAATGCGTATCGCGACCTGCAGGTCTCGGCCGTCGAGAACATCGCCGGCCAGAACGCCCTGGTCACCCGCAACGCCGGCAAGGCGGTGATCTACGGCGTCGAGGTCGAGAGCGACTTCAAGATCACCCGCGCCGACTCCGTCGACCTGACGCTGTCGTGGCTGCACGGCCGCTACGACACCTTCGTGCTGCCGCTGGGCGACCCGTTCGTGAACAACGCTCTGAACGCCACGACCACGCACTGCTTCAAGGCCGACTACGCCCAGGCCGCGCCGCGGGCGGGCGACTTCTCGGGCTGCCACATGGCGCGCACGCCCGACTGGAGCGTAACCGTCGGCTACGCCCACACCTTCGAGCTGGCCAATGGGGCGAACCTGACCGGGCGGATTCAGAGTCACTACGAAAGCGCCAAGGACCTGGAGTTCCATGGCTTCACCACCAATCGCCAGGACGCCTTCACCAAGACCGACCTGTCGGTGACCTACGCCAGCCAGAACGGCCGTTGGTCGCTGATGGCCTATGTCCGCAATCTGGAAGACGAGGCGGTGAAGACCAATTCGAACTCCAACGCCACGACCGGGGTCTCGACCAACGGCACGGCCTTCTACGCCCCGCCGCGCCTCTACGGCATGCGGCTGTCGGCGAAGTTCAACTGACGGGGAGGGCGCCCGTCCTGGCCGGACGGGCGCTCGACTGCTTTCCCAGATTTCGAGGCGCACCATGAGCAAGAAGTGGTTGATCGGAGCCGCGGCCCTCGCACTGGCCGCGCCGGCCACGGCGAGCGAGATAAGCGGCAAGGTGACAGGACCCAGCGGCGCGGCGGTGGCCGGGGCCAGGGTGGTGATCAACGACCTGCTGCGCGGCGATACGACCGAGGCCGACGGCGCCTTCGATCTGCCGCGCCTGCCGGCTGGCGAGTACGAGGTCTCGGTCACGGCCATGGGCCTGGCCAGCCAGACCCGCCGGGCGACTGTCCCGCAGGACGGTCTTGTGAAGTTGGACATCCAGCTGGCCCCGAACACGGCCCTGCCCAAGGCCGCGGCGATGAACGCCGAGCCGGCGGCCGAGCACCTGGCCCAGAAGCAGGCCTATCTGAACGCCATCAGGCCGACCGCCGCGCGCAAGCCCAACATCGTGGTCCTGCTGTTCGACGACCTGGGCTACGGGGACCTCTCCTCGTACGGCAATCAGCTGATCAAGACGCCCAATATCGACGCCCTGGCGGCCAAGGGCGTGAAGCTGACCCAGTTCTATTCGGGCTCGCCGGTATGTACGCCCTCGCGCGCGGCGCTGCTGACCGGGCGCTATCCGACCCGCGCGCGCGCGGCCAACCACGTCTTCTTCCCCAGCGACAACCCGATGGCCAGGATCCGGCGCTCGGCCGGCTACGCCAACGCCATCCCCGCCGACGAGGTGCTGCTGCCCGAGGTGCTGTCGCGCGCCGGCTACCGCACCGGCGCCTTCGGCAAGTGGCACCTGGGCGACACGCCGGGCCATCGCCCGACCGACCTGGGCTTCCAGACCTATTTCGGCGTACTCTACAGCAACGACATGAACCCGATGTCGGTCTGGCGCGGGACCAGCGTCGACACCCCGGCGGACAAGACCGACCAGCGCACCCTGACCGAGCGTTTCACCGACGAGGCCATCGGCTTCATGCGCGCCAGCGCCGGCCAGCCGTTCTTCGCCTACGTGCCGTTCACCGCCCCGCACCTGCCGCACTATCCCAACCCCAAGCATCAGGGCGTGTCGGAAGGCGGGACCTATGGCGACGTGGTCGAGGACCTGGACGACAATGTCGGCCGTATCCTCCAGGCGCTGGACGAGCTGAAGATCGCCGACGACACCATCGTCATCGTCACCAGCGACAACGGCGGCGACCAGGGCGGCAGCGTCGGCAACCTGCGCGGCCGCAAGGGCGAGACCTTCGAGGGCGGCATGCGCGTGCCATGCTTCGTGGTCTGGCCAGGACGCGTCAAACCGGGCGCGGTCAGCGACGCGATGGCCATGAACATAGACCTGTTCCCGACGCTGCTGGCGGCCTTGGACATCCCCCTGCCGAAGGACCGGACGATCGACGGTCGCGACATGGCCGGCCTGCTGTCGGGCGGGGCTTCGCCGCACGACTATCTCTATTACGTCACCGCCTTCTCGGGCGAGTACCAGGCGGTGCGCGACAGCGACTTCAAGTACCGCGCCATGGTCTCCGAAAAGTGGCCGCTGGCCCCGGCCGGCACGCCCCCGCCGCACGGCGCCCGTCCGGCGCTCTACCGGCTGAACGGCGACAACGAGTCCTTCGACGTCAGCGCCAAGCACCCCGATGCAGCCAAGCGGCTGTCTCAGCGCCTGGCCGCCTTCCGGGCTGAGGCGGAAGCCAATCCACGCGGCTGGGCCGCTCCGGAGACCAAGTGATGAAGCCTCTGCTCTCGACCCTGCGCGCCTTGGGCGCGGTGCTGCTGGCCGCGGCCTGGGCGGGCCTGGCTCGCGCCGAGCCGCCGCCCGCGCGGCCCAACATCGTCTTCGTCTTGGTCGACGACCTGCGCTACGACGCCATGGGCTTCCTGACGCCTGGTTTGCGCACGCCCAATATCGACTTCCTGGCCCGCAACGGCGTCTACTTCCCCAATGCGGTGGTGACCTCGTCGCTGTGCTCGCCCAGCCGCGCGACCATCCTGACGGGGATGACCGCCCGCAATCACGGCGTCATCGACAACAACAATTCGTCGGAGGCGGGGCTCACCTTCTTTCCCAAATACCTGCGGGACGCCGGCTACCAGACCGCCTTCGTGGGCAAGTGGCACATGGGCGACGCCACCGACAACCCTCGGCCGGGCTTCGACCGCTGGATCAGCTTCCTGGGGCAGGGGAACTACCTGCCGACCGACGGGCTGACGCCGCAGCAGATCGCGGCGGGGCGGCGCAACATGCTCAATGTCGACGGCAAGGAAGTCCCCCAGAAGGGCTACATGACCGACGAACTGACCGACTACGCCATGGACTGGCTGGAGCACGGTCGGGACAGGTCCAAGCCGTTCTTCCTCTACCTGTCGCACAAGGCCGTGCATTCGGAGATCAAGGCTCCCGAACGCTATGCCGATCAGTACAAGGACCTCGACATCAAGCTTCCGGCCAGCATGGCCGATACGCCGCAGAACAACCGCGGCAAGCCGATGTGGGTGCGCAACCAGCGCAACAGCTGGCACGGCGTTGACTTCTTCTACAATCAGGACCGCCCACTGAAGGACTATGTGCGTGAGTACTATCGCGGTCTCAGCCCGGTCGACGACAGCGTCGGGCGCATCCTGAAGTACCTGCGCGACAACCACCTGGAGGACAATACGATCATCGTGTTCTTCAGCGACAATGGCTTCCAGTTCGGCGAGCACGGCCTGATCGACAAGCGCGACGCCTACGAGGCCTCGATCAGGGTGCCGATGGTCGCCTACGCCCCCGGACGCTTCCCCAAGGGCGCGGTGATCCAAAGCCGCGTGCGCAACCTTGACCTGGCCCCGACCTTCCTGGACGCCGCCGGCGCGCCGCGCCCGCCGCAGTTCGAGGGCAAGAGCGTCCTGCCGCTGGCCGAGGGCAGGGTCAGGCCCCAGGACTGGAAGGAGGACGACTTCATCTACGAATATTACTGGGAGTGGACCTTCCCCCAGACCCCGACGACCTTCGCCATCGAGCGTGGCCGGATGAAGTACATCCAGTACCATGGCGTCTGGGACCTGGATGAACTCTACGACCTGGCCAAGGACCCGGACGAGATGAACAACCTCATCGACGATCCGGCCTATCTCCAGACCAAGGTCGAGCTGCGCAAGGCGCTGTTTGAGCAACTGAGCAACGCCAAGGGACAGCGGGTGGTGCCGTTCACCGAGCGCACCAGCCAGGGGCAGGTGTTCCGCGGCCTGGACGGCGCCAAGGCCGCCGAGTTCCCGCAGACCTGGCTGCGGCCGGCCAATCCCGTCGACCGTTTCAACGGGCTGTTCCCCGACACGCCGGCCAAGCTGGAGGCCGAGCGCGAGGGCAAGCCCTACTTCCCCCGCCGCTAGGAGATCGTGATGGGCGTGGTCGTGGAGATGCGGGAGGCGCGGACGGCGGGCATGGTCCGGATCGAGGGGCGGGCCTTCGCCATGGGGTCGGCGGGTTTCTATCCCGAGGAGGCGCCGATCCGTCGCGTGTTGGTCGACAGCTTCTGGATCGACGAGACGCCGGTCACCAACCGGCAGTTCGCGGCCTTTGTTCGGGCCACCGGCTATGTCACCGACGCCGAGATCGCGCCGGACCCGCGCGACTATCCGGGCATGGCGCCCGAGATGGCCAGGGCCGGTTCGCTGGTCTTCCAACCACCGAAGGGACCCGTTTCACTGGACGCGCCGTTGTCGTGGTGGGCCTTCACCTTCGGCGCCAACTGGCGCAAGCCGTATGGCAAGGGCAGCTCCACCCTGAACCTGCAGGACCACCCGGTGGTTCACGTCTCGTATCGCGACGCGGAGGCCTATGCCGTCTGGGCCGGGAAGGTGCTGCCGACCGAGGCCGAGTGGGAACTGGCCGCGCGAGGCGGCCTGGAGGGCGTCGAATTCGCCTGGGGGGATGAGCTGGCCCCGGGGGGCAAGATGATGTGCAACTATTGGCAAGGCGCGTTTCCGCGGCAGAACCTGCGGCTGGACGGGTTCGAGCGGACCTCGCCGGTGCGGCGCTTCCCCGCCAACGGCTACGGCGTCCACGACATGATCGGCAATGTCTGGGAGTGGACCTCGGATTGGTGGTCGCTGCCGACGCCGAAGGCCCCCGGGTGCTGCCCGCCCAGCAATCCGCGCGGCGGAACCCCGGAGGCTAGCCTCGACCCTGGCCAGCCAAACGCGCCTATCCCGCGGAAGGTGCTGAAGGGCGGCTCGCACCTTTGCGCCGAGAACTACTGCCAGCGATACCGGCCGGCCGCTCGCATCCCTCAGACGGTGGAGAGCGCCACCAGCCATATCGGCTTCCGTTGCGTCTCGCGCTTCCCGTCAGGTTGACGGCGTCCGTTTGGACGTTCGACCGAACTCCACGCCCCTCTGGGCCCCTTGCCCGAGGGGCGTCTTTTTGGACTGAAGCCGCAGGGATCGGTCGACGCCGCCTCGGCCTGCCCGGGAGAGCGCGTCGAAGTCCGTTTCCGGCAGGCGCCTCAATGTCGGCGGATGGCGCAGCATCGCCATCCACACAGATGTCATGATCGGGTAGGGCAGAGTGGGAGCGGCCAAAGGGTCGCGTTGTGCGCAAGGCGCCGCCGGATCGGCCATCGATCGGCTGGGGGGAAGCTGATCACGGTGATCTTGGATCTGTGATCCGGCGGCTATTCATTTTATTGCATCTAGTTATAACTGAAGTCAATGTCAGATTGCTCGGGCGTGCGCCGGCATTGCGTGATAAAGCGTTGCATAATTACTGTTATCAAGGAGCGCCCGCCCAGCGGACGCCGCCAGACTTCAGGACCCGCATGTCTCGATCAGCTCCCGACGCCGCCAAGGTCGCGCAGACTAAAGTCCTAAGGCAAGAGGCTGGCCGCTGGCTCAAGGCGGCGCGGGAGCGCGCGGGCCTGACACAGGCCCAGCTCTCCGACGCGATCGGGCTGCGTTACTACACCTTTGTCTCGCAGGTGGAGAGCGGTGTCGGTCGCCTGCCGATCGAGACCCAAGCCGCCTGGGCCAAGGCGTTGCGCTTGGACGAAGCGGAGTTCGCCAAGACGCTGCTGGCTTATTATGAACCCGAGCTGCACCGGCTGCTGTTCGGCGCGGCTGCCTCGGCAAGCCAGGCGCGCGCCTAGACCGCGGCGAGCTTCCGGACGTGGGCACCATCCTTTCCTTGGCCGACTGGATCCGCGACAGCGGCCAATGGACCGCGACCGAGCGCGGCCGCCTCCAGGCGCTGACCGAACATTTTCCGGGCGGCGGCGACCTGGAGGTGGTGTTTGGCGCCACCGATGACGGCGCGCCGTGGTGCGCGGTGATGAATGGGGAGGGCGAGGTCCTCGTCCACGTCGCCCGCCTCGCCAACCAGTTCCTGGTGCACGTGGCCGGCGAGGAGGTGGTTTCGCGCGGCGACAACCTGCGCGACGCCCTGGGGCGCTGGCTGAGACCCGAGCCGGACCGCCCGGGCGTCGTGGTGCCGTTCGGCAGGCTGCGGAGCGGCGTGGACATAATGATCCTGGTCGCCGTCGTGGCCCTGCTGGAGGAGACGCTGCGCCATCACGCCGGGCAAGGGATGGACGGGGTCGCCTGGTCGATCGCAGACGCCCCGATCCTTGAGGCGAAGGCGCCGACAGAGCACCTGGCCCCGATCGCGCCCGAGACGGCGAGTCACGCCCTGCGGCATGGGCTTGGCGACAATGATGTTGGCGGTTCGGCCGAGCGGGCCGTCGCCGCGCTGACGCCGCCCCCGATCGAGGCGGATGTCTCGCCGCTTGCCGTTGCGCGACCCGCCGCGGTCGCTCCGGCCGCCGCGCCCGCCCAGGTTGCTCAGGAGCAGCAGACCATCTGGCGGCAGGCCCAGGGAGACACGCGGGCGGACGGACCAGCTGCGCTGTTAGTGCAGATCCATGGGACCAGCGGCGATGATGTTTTGATCGGCGGCGCGGAGGCGGAGCATCTGGTCGGCGGGGATGGCGACGACGTGCTGATCGGCGGCGGCGGACGCGACGTCCTCGAGGGCGGGGCGGGCGACGATTGGATCGTTCTGACGTCCGAGGCCCTCGCCTCCGGCGGCGGCGGAGCCGACACCTTCGTGATCAGCGCGCCGAAGGTGATGGATCATGCCGAGACCCTGCTAGGCACCATCCTCGACTACAGCACCCGCGAAGGCGACCGGCTGGTGACGGCCAAGGGCGAGGCCGTCGGCGCGCCGCCATCGAACGAACCTGTCGAAACGCCGAAGGACGCCCGTGGCGGCCAGAAGATCGAGGTCGATCTCGACGGTAACGGGCATATCGACGGCTATGTGCTCATCGCGCCTCAAGGCGACGCTGCGCCGGCCGAGCCCGGCTTTGACCCTTGCGTGATCGCTCCTTGCGAGAGCTGGTCGGGCTGGACAGACATTATAGGTTGAGGGAATCGTCGCCCGGTGCCTGCGACGAGGCGACGCCACGTCGCCATGTATAGTAAGAACTAGACAATCTAAAATTATTCGACATAGGGTTCGAGTGACGCCGCCCAGGGGTCACGCGCCCTCGCGAGGCGTGTGGTCCGTCCACCGATCAGGCCTGGGCTTTCACTCCTCAGGCGACGGCTCAGCCGGTCGCAACCCGGACCCGATCATGCTCTCACGCTCCCTCTCTGGCGCGCTCGTCGCGTCGCGCCGCGATGTTCCCATGGTGACGCCCCCGCCCGTTCCGAAGGTGTCGGTGGTCATCTGCACCCTCGACGAACACGAGGCGATCGGCGGGGTCCTGGATGACCTGATCGCCGACCTGGCCGGCGTTCGCCACGAGATCATCGTCGTCGATGATTCCCTTGATGACGCCACGGCCCAGGTCGTCCTCGGCCGGGCCCGCCGTCACCCCGCCGTTCGCCTGATCCGCCGCAACGGCGCCGGCGGTCTGGCCTCGGCTGCGATCGCGGGCTGGGACGCGGCGCGGGGCGAGACCCTCGCGATCATGGACGGCGATGGCCAGCATGACCCGCGGCTGATCCGGCGAATGCTGGAGCGGATGGCCCAGGTCCGCGCCGACGTCGTGGTGGCCAGCCGCTACCTGGACGACAACGGGTCAGGCCTTACGGGCCTGCGTCACTGGGGCAGCCGCGCCGGGGTGATGGCTTCGAGCCTGCTGCTGGGCCTGCGCCTGGCCGATCCGCTGAGCGGCTGTTTCGCCATGACCCGCGCCTGGTACGAAGCCGTCAGGCCGCGCCTGTCGGGCCTGGGGTTCAAGATCCTGATCGACGTGGTCGCCTCGACGCGACGTCGGCCGCGCCTGGAGCAGATGCCGACCGCCCTGCGCCCACGGGTCGGCGGGGTGTCGAAGTTGGACCTGCGGGTCGTGTTCGATCTTCTGGCGCTGCTGGTCGAGAAACGGACGGGCGGAGCTCTGTCGGCGCGCATGACCCAGTTCCTGTTCGTGGGCCTGACGGGCCTGCTGGTCCACTTGACGGTCCTGAGCACGGGACGGGTGCTGGGCGCGCCGTTCTGGCTGGGCCAGAGCAGCGCCATCTTCATGGCCATGAACTGGAACTTCATGCTCAACAATGGCCTGACGTTTCGAGATCATCGCCTGCGCGGCCGCGCGCTCTGGCAAGGCCTGCTGAGCTTCTACGTCGCCTGCCTGGGCGGCGCGGCCATCAGTGAAGCGGTCGGCGCGGCGCTGCATGCGCTGGGCGTCCCCTGGTTCGCGGCCGGCGTGGCCGGTGCGGTGGCGGGCGCATTCTGGAACTACCGCGCCGTGCAGCGCCTCACCTGGCGTCCGGCCAAGGCGGCGCGGCAGGCCGGAATGGTCCTGGCCGCCTGGACCGGGAGGATCATCCGATGAGCCGCTCGTTGCTGAAGCGATTGTCTACGCTCGACGAGCGCCGGCGCTGGGCCGTCGTGGGCCTGATCCTGTTGCTGGCCGCTTTCGCGATCCGGTGCGCGCAGTTCGGCAATCCGCTGATCCATGTCGACGAGAACTTCTATCTGCTGGTCGGCGATCGCATGCTTCACGGGGCCGTTCCGTATGTGGACATATGGGACCGCAAGCCCGTCGGCCTGTTCGTGCTGTTCGCCGCGATCCGGTTGCTGGGCGGGGACGGGATCGTCCAATACCAGGTCGTGGCGACCCTTTTCGCGGCCGGCACGGCTATGATCGTCGCCCGGATCGCCGCGCCGATGGCTGGGCTGAAGGCGGCGACCATCGCCGGCGTCATCTATCTGCTGCTGCTCGGTCTAGTCGGCGGATCTGGCGGGCAGGCTCCTGTCTTCTACAACCTGTTCGTCGCAGGCGCGGCCCTGGCGACTTTGACCGCCCTGACGTCGCGCGACGTGTCGGCCGAACGGATCCGGCGCGAGGGCGCCCTGGCCATGGGGCTGATCGGCCTGGCGATGCAGCTCAAATATACGGCGGTCTTCGAAGGGGTCTTCATGGGGCTGGCGCTGATGTGGGCCTCGTGGCGCGCCAACCCCTGGCCGGCCCGCCTGGCGGCCGACGCGGCGATCTGGATCGCCATCGCCATCGCCCCGACCCTGATCGCCTGGTACTGGTACGCCTGGATCGGCCACGCCGACGCCTTCGTCTACGCCAACTTCCTGTCGATCGGCGACCGTTCCGGCGCGCCGGCCGGGGAACTCGCGCGGCGGCTGGCCAAGGCCTGGAAGCTTCTTCACGTACCGGTCTTCGCCGTCGTCCTGGCAACCCTGTTGGAGCCGTGGCGGCGTTTTCCAAACGGCGCCGCGACGATGAAGTTCGCGCTGGCCTGGCTCGCGGCGGCGGTCGTCGGCTACTTGGCGTTCGGCACCTATTTCGATCACTACGCCTTGCCGCTGTTCGCGCCCTTGGCCGCGGCCTGCGCGCCGCTGTTCATCTATCGCCCCTACCGATTGGGACTGGTCGCCGCGGCTTTGATGTTGCTCTCCGGCGCGGTCGCCAACGGCCTGGTGGTCCGTAAGATGTGGCTCAAGCGCGGCCACCAGGCGGAAATGACCGCCATGGTCGAGGCGATCCGGCCTCGCCTGAAGGGCTGCCTCTACGTGTGGAACGGCGACCCGCTCCTCTACCACCTGACTGGCTCCTGCCTGCCCACGCGTTATCCGTTCGCGGGCCACCTGAACTTGCTGCGGGAGAACGGCGCGATCGGCGTCGATCAGGCCACGGAGGTGAAGCGGATTCTGGCCGGACGGCCCAGGGTCATCGTCGATCACGAGCCGGCGGCGCGCGACTTCAATTTCGAGGTCGTGGCCATCGTTCAGGCGGAACTGCGGCGGGCCTACAGGCCGGTGAAAGTGGTGCGGCTGCAGAGGACACGGCTGATCGTCTACGAGCGAATTCCCGGCCGCTAGGTTTACGTGATGTCTACGCGACGATGGCGCTGCGTAGGCGTCAAGTCGCTGTGAATTCAGCGCCGCTGCCTGTCAGCGCGCTTCAGGGGGTGTTGAGCAGATGACTGGTTCGTCGGCGTCGGAGAGGAGCCGTTGGTGCTGGTCCTTTCGGATCGACCCTCCGGGTTGGCGAGCGCGGGCTTGCACTGGCGGCGGTCTGAGCGTGGGCCATCTTGCGCATCGAAAGAAGTTTTGAGGGACCCCGAGGGGCATGGCGTCGTTGGGCCATGCGCATCGGATTTCTCTTCAATCACGATCAGATCCATCAGGTGGCCCACAGCCTGCCGATCGCACTGGCCCTGGCGCGCGGCGGCCTCGATTTCGAGATCGTGGTCGCCACCACCAATCGGCGGCTGACCGACGAGGTGATCCGGCTGGGCGGCGGCAGGATCGGCCACGACGTGCGCCTCGTCGAGCTTGGCCTGACCCGGCGCGCATCCAAGCTGCTCGCGGCCGCGACCGAGACGATGCTGCCGGCGACCAAGCTGCTGGTCTACGGCGACAACCTCGATTTCTTCCGGTCGCTCGACATCCTCGTGGTCGCCGAGAAGACCTCGCTGATCCTCAAGACCCGCCATGGCCTGCGCGACCTTCGGATCGTTCACACCCGCCACGGCGCCGGCGATCGGGCCATCGGGTTCGACAAGGCCAGCGCCGGCTTCGATCACGTGCTGGTTTCAGGCCGCAAGATCCGCGACCGGCTGATCCACGAGACCGGTCTCGATCCGGCTAGGATCTCGATCGTCGGCTATCCCAAGTTCGATCTGCCGCCGGCGCGGGGAACGACCCACCCGCTGCTCGACGACGGCCGACCGGTGGTGCTCTACAATCCGCATGTCTCGCCGCACCTGTCGTCTTGGTACCAGGTCGGTCGCCGGATACTGGACTGGTTCGTCGAGCACGACGACCACCACCTGATCTTCGCGCCGCATGTGATGCTGTTCGAGCGGCCTTTCGTGGCGACGATCGACAAGTTGCGGCTCGATCGCGCCGGACGGATCGAGGAGCGCTATCTGCGCGCGCCCAACATCCACATCGACCTGGGCAGCCGCCTCTCGACGACCATGGCCTACACCCAGCGCGCCGATCTCTATCTCGGCGACGTCAGCAGTCAGGTCTACGAGTTCTTGCTCAAACCCCGGCCGTGCGCCTTCCTCAACAGTCACCGCTTCGCCTGGCGCGGCGACCCCAACTTCGCCCATTGGTGCGCCGGCCCGGTGATCGAGGACGTTGGCGGCCTGGATGCGGCCATGGCTCGATCCCGTCACGAGCATGAAGCCGTCTGGCGGCCGATCCAGGAGGTCCTGTTCAGCCAGAGCTTCGACCTGACCGAACAACCCTCGGCCGAGCGGGCGGCCCGCGCGGTGGCGCGGTTCGCCGGACTGGCCTGGCCCGCTCCGCCAGCGGTCTTCGACGACGCGGCCCTAACCCGAACGGGGACGTACTGATGCGAATTTTTTACGTGATCAACTCCCTCGAGGGCGGCGGGGCGGCGTTGCCGATCCCCGCCGTGGCCAGGGTGTTAGCGGCCCAGGGCGCGAAGGTCCAAATCTTGGCCCTGACCCGGCGCGACGGCCGGGCGCTGCAGCCGATGGTCAGGGAAGGCCTGGACGTTCGCGTCCGCCCCGGCGGCGAGAAGGATCATCTCGACGCGCTGGCCTGGCTGGACCGGATTGTCGCCGACGAGCGGCCCGACCTGCTATGGACCTCGCTGACCCGCGCCACACTGCTGGGCCAGATCGTCGGTCTTCGCCGCGGCGTGCCGGTCGTCAGCTGGCAGCACAACGCCTTCCTGAAGCCGGCGAACCGCCTGCTGCTGCGCGCGACGCGGCGGCTCTCGAGCCTCTGGATCGGCGACTCCCACAGCGTCACGGCCCTGACGGCCTCGCGCCTGAAGGTAAAGGCCGATCGTCTGGCCACCTGGCCCCTGTTCGCCGCGGATCCGGCCGCGCCCCAGGCCAGGCCTTGGCGGCCCGGCGAGACGTTGCAGCTCGGCGCGCTCGGACGCTTGCATCCCGCCAAGGGCTATGACGTGTTGATCAAGGCCCTGGCGCATCTGCGCGCCGCGGGCTTCAGGTCTCCCACGCCCTTCGAGGTCCGGATCGCCGGGGAGGGCGCTCAACGGGAACGGCTGCAGGCCATGATCGACCAGGCCGGTCTGGACAACGTCTTCCTCACCGGGTTCTGCGATGCGCCGCGCGAGTTCCTGGCCGGGCTGCACCTGTATCTTCAGCCGTCGCGGCGCGAGGGTCTGTGTATCGCGGCGCACGAGGCGATGCAGGCCGGCTTGCCGACCCTGGTGACCGCCGTGGGCGAGATGCCCTACAGCGTCGTGGACGGCTTGATGGGGCGGGTCGTGCCGCCCTGCGACGCTGAAGAGCTGGCCAAGGCGCTGAAGTGGTTTCTGCGTTCGCCCTTCAAGCTGGCGAGAATGGGCGAGGTCGCGCGATCGCGGGTGCTGGACCGGTTCGGCCAGGCGCGCTTCGCCGCCACGGGAGCCGAAATCTTCGCCCAGCTTCCTGTCCGGCGCGACGCCGTGTTTACAGTTGCCGCGAGCCCGGCCGCGTGAAACGTCCCGCCAGGTCGTCATCAAGGCGAGAGGGCTCGACGCCTCCATCGCGGTTTCACCGGCGCGGGCTGCTGCAGGGGTTGGCCGCCAGCGCCGCCTGGCCCACAGGCGTTTTCGCGGCGGCCGACCACGAGGTGCTCAACTTCGTCGCCTTTGGCGATTGGGGGCGGAAAGGCCAGCGATCGCAAGGCGTTGTGGCTGAAGCCATGGGCGCCGCCGCGGCGGAGATCGCCAGTCGGTTCGTCATCTCGGCGGGCGACAACTTCTATCCAGCGGGCGTCCAGTCGGTGACCGATCCCCATTGGCGGCGCTCGTTCGAGGAGGTCTATACGGCGCCGGCCCTGCAGACCCCCTGGTATGCCGCGCTCGGAAACCACGACTATCGCGGCGTTGCCCAGGCCCAGATCGACTACACTCGCCTTAGTTCCCGCTGGCGAATGCCCAGTCGGTATTACAAGGTCGCCGGTCAGGCTCTGGGGGTGAGCCTCCTGGATATCTTCGTGATCGACACCTCGCCCCTGGTCGATCGCGGCAATTATGACGAGATGCTGCAGCAGTTGGCGCACGGGCATCTGGAGGCCTATGACGGCGCTCGTCAAATCGCCTGGCTCGAGAATGAACTCCGCCGATCGACCGCGCCGTGGAAGATCGTGGTGGGGCACCACCCGGTCTATTCGGGAGACCACGGCGACTCCGCCGCGCTGGTCGCCCAGGTAGCGCCGCTGCTCGAAACCCATGGCGTTCAAGTCTACATCAACGGCCACGACCACAATTTGCAGCACATCCGGCGCGGCCGCGTCGATTACGTCTGCGCCGGCGCGGGATCGGACGCCGTCGGCAGCGTGACGCCGGTGAAGGGCACTCGCTACTGCCTGTCTCGACCAGGCTTTGCGATGTTCGGCCTCGACCGCGAAACGCTTCGGTTGGAATTCCGCGATCTCACGGGGCGCACGCTCTATCAGACGCGGAGGCGACGCGTCGATTGATCCTAGAGCGGGAAATCCAGCGATTCAGCTCGAAGCCGTCGCCGCCATCGCGGTCATCAAGAGAGATTAGATGCCTGGCGCCGATCGTGACGCCGCCAGCGAGGTTCCAGCGGTGACCCTGGGCTTTTGGGCCATCAAGATCTTGTCTCTGAAGAGGCTCTGCTCAATCTCACGGCCCGGTTCATCGGTCCCCGACGCCGTGCTGGTGCTAAATGATCGTGCCGACCAACCGGCCGATGCCGGCCGTGACGATCATGGCCAGCGCGCCCCAGAAGGTGACCCTCGCCGCGGCGCGCCAGGGCGGCGCTCCACCAGTTTTCGCCCCGGCCACGCCGAGCAGCGCCAGGCAGGCTAGCGCCACCAGCACCACGCTGGGCACGATCGCCTGGCTCGGCGCCAGAGCGGCGACGAACAAGGGCGCGGCCGCCCCGACCGTGAAGCTGGCCGCCGAGGCCAGGGCGGCCTGCACCGGCCGCGCCGTCGTCGCCAGCGAGATGCCCAGTTCGTCGCGGGCGTGGGCGTCCAGCGCGTCCTTGGCCATCAGTTGCTGGGCCACGACCTTGGCGGTCTCAGGCTCGAGACCGCGCTGGACATAGATCCGGGCGAGTTCGGCGTGCTCGGCCTCGCCGTCGTTCTTCAGCTCCTTGGTCTCGCGGGCGATGTCGGCCTTTTCGGTGTCGGATTGCGAGCTGACCGAGACATATTCCCCGGCCGCCATCGACATGGCGCCGGCCACCAGGGCGGCCACCCCCGCGACCAGCACCTCGCTGGACTTTGCCGAGGCGGCGGCGACGCCGACGATCAGGCTGGCGGTCGAGACCAGGCCATCGTTGGCGCCCAGGACCGCGGCGCGCAGCCAGCCGATCCGCGAGACCATGTGGGCTTCGGCATGGCGAAAGGACCTGGGCATGGCGATGTTCTCCATGGATGCGGCGACCCGCCGCCTAGTAGGCGACGCGGACGCTGAGGGAGAGGGTGCGGGGGCGGAGCGGAGTCACCTGGTCGGTCGATCTTAGCGAGAAGGGATTGCCATAGGCGAAGGTGTCGCTCCGCGCGTTCGTCGGATTGTCCAGCGCTAGCGTCGCGCGCCAGCGTGGCGTGGAGAGGCCAATGGCCAGGCGGCCGGTCGCATAGTCGCCCATCAAGGGCGCGGTCGCGGCGTCGAAGGTGAGGTGGGAGTGGCCGACATAGGCGTAGCGACCATCGAGTTCCAAGGTCATGTCCGAGCCTAGCGGCCGGTCATAGTGCGCCGTCACGCCGCCGGCGCGATGGGGCACGCCGGCCAGGCTTACGTCCTTGCGGACGGGAAAGGCGGGATTGGCCTTCTCCAGTTCGGGCGTGTTGAACAACAGGTTGGCGCCCAACTGCAGCCCAGCCACGCGATAGCTGCCTTCGAACTCCAGACCCAGGTTGCGTCCGTCGCCAATATTGGCGGTGAAGGGCAGGCCCGAGGGCAGCAGCTGGTCGCTCTGGATGTCCTTCCAGTTGACCTGGAAGGCCGAGGCCCGCAGACGCAAACGGCCGTCGAGCAACGAGACCTTGCCGCCAGCCTCCAGGCTCCACAGCTCGTCGCCGTCATAACGGCGACGTGGTTCGATCTCATCGCTGGGCGAAAACACCTGACCGGGCGGTCCGGTGGTGTTGAACCCGCCGGCCCTGTAGCCTTCGGCCGCCTGAACATAGATCATGGCGCTGGGCGACGGGGCATAGGCCAGCACCAGCTTGGGCGCGAAGCCCGAGCTTTCCAGCGCGCCGGAAAACGGCGCGGTCGGGCCGGCCAGGGTCGTGGACCGGCTGGTCACCCGCGTCTTGGACTTGAACAGCCGGCCGCCCAGCGTGGCGCTGAGGGATCGGCCGATCGGCAAGGTCGCCTCGCCATAGAGCGCCGCCTCGTTCAGCGTGTCGCGCCGCGTCTCCGCGAAGGCCTGGACGGGGGCGTCGGCCAGGCGCGTCAGCGCCAGGTCGATGTCCTGATGAGTTCTCGCCAGGAAGGCGCCGACCAGCCATTGCACCCGGGCGTTTTCCGGCGAGGCCAGGGCACCCTCGGTTACCACGCTGTGGGTGCGGTCGTCGTCGTCATAGGCGGCGGGGCCCGGCGCCAAGGCGATGGGCGGCGCCGAGCTGGCGTCGTACCGGCTCATGATGTCGTGATCGACCGCCGAGATCGTCCACCGCGCTTGGATCCCCCTGATCTCGCCCTTCAGGTTGAGGTGCGCCTCGGCGAAGTCGTTGTCGTGCGGCTCGCGCACTTGGTTGCGGCGGGTGTAGGGCGGCTCGGTCGTCAGGGCGTATTGGGTGTCGTTGGAATTGATGAACTGGGCGGCCCCGCCGCCGATCAGGGTCCAGCCACCGCCCAGGTCGACCTTCACGTTCAGGCGGCCGCCCGAGCGAAGGGCGCGGTTGGCGTTCTTCAGGCCAAGGCCGGCGTCGTCGATATAGCCGCCTTGCTGGTCGCGGTAGAGGACGGCGCGAACCGCCCCCCGGCCGTTGAAGACCGGCAGATTGACCATGCCGGACAGGCCGTTCGAGCCGTCGCCGCCTTGCGTCGCGCCGACATTGCCCGCGATCCAGGCCTCGAAGCGATCGGGGGTCGGCGGTTCGGTGACCAAATGCAGAACCCCGCCCAGCGAGCCGGAGCCATAAAGCGCGCCCTGCGGTCCGCGCAGCACCTCGACTTGGGCCATGTCGATTAACAGCAGATCCGGGTCCGGAGCGTTGTAGGTCAGCCGGGTGTCGTCGAGATAGAGGCCGACCATCGACTGGGTGCTGCCGGTCAGCGGCCCGTCCGACAGGCCGCGCAGCATGATCTTGTCGCGGCCGGGACCCAGGTTGGTCACCGTCATGGCCGGTACCGCGTACGTCAGGTCGTTGGCGTCGCGCAGGCCTTGTCCGGCGATCACCGAGCGCTCGGCCGCGCTGACGGCGTAGGCCAGGCGGTCGGCCGGGGTCGGGCGGCGCGTGGCGACCACGACCAGTTCGTCGAGCGCGGCGGACGGACGGGGCTCCGCCCGGGCGACCGTTCGGGTTACGGGCTTGGCGACAGGCAGCCTGACGATCTCAACGGCGTCGGCGTCGATCATCCGAAAGCCGCATCCGGTGCCCGCCAGCATCCTGGCCAGGCCGCCCTGGAGGGTGAAGCGCCCCCGCACGGGCCGGCTGGTCGGGGCGCAGCCGGCGGCGGCCTGGGTGCTGATCGAGACGCCGGCCTGGACCGCCAGATCGACCAGCGCCGTCTTCAGGGGCTTGCTGGGAATATCGAAGCTCAGGCGAGGCTGGGCCGCCGAGGCGCAGCCGCCCCATCCGGCCACGCACGCGAAGCTGGAAGCCAGCGCCCAGCGCCGCCATGCGTCAGCTCGCAACGAAACGCCCTCCAACCTCCAGGACGGCGCTACCGTAGTTCGATTTGTCGGTCGGTGCGATGCACCGACAGCGAGAAATAGCCGGCCAGCCGTTTGACCACCAGATCCTGGTCCCCCAGCTCCAGCACGCCCGAGAAGCGTTTGCCGGCCAGGGCGGGTGAAATCCTGATCGGCGTCGGATAGCGGCGGTTGAGATAGGCGACCATATCGCCCAGGGTTTCGTCGTCGCAGACCATCCGGCCTTGGGTCCAGGCGAAGGCGAGACCGGGATCGGTGGAAGTCTGGACCGATCGGGGCGCGCCTTCGACATGGCTCAGGCTCTGGCC
>NZ_FORN01000084.1 GCF_900114015.1 Caulobacter sp. UNC279MFTsu5.1
CCGTCCCCATCGCGGGGGAGGGCTCTTGGTACCGGCCCAAGCAGGCGATGGGGATCGAACCGAGCGGGGCCTGGCTGGCCTGGCGGGCGGATCGTCGCGGGAAGCGGGTCTCAGAAGGATCCAAGGCCCGGGACGGACGGACGCGAGACAGCCGGGGTCGACGGGGCCGGAACGTTCAAACCGGCCTGTTCCAGGATCAGTCGGAGTCGCCGACGGCCCCTTCCGGGCGACTTTGATCCTGCCCGCCCGAGGGGGAACGTCGACCGGGATGAAACAGGCCCTCAGTCGCCGTCCCTCGGTCAAAACGGTTCGGCGGAGCGGTCAGGTCTAGCCGAAACGCACACACAAAACCCACGGTCATCCAGGCTCGGCCCGAACCGCTCCGCGCCTCCCCAACCACTCGTTGCGCAAGCCCGAGGTCGAAAAGCCGTGCCTGCGAAAGACCCCCTCAGTCGCTGCGCGACAGCTCCCCCAGAGGGGGAGCATCTGCGCGGACTAGATCCTCCCCCTCTGGGGGAGGTGGCCCAAAGGGCCGGAGGGGGACCGCGCTCACCACACAAAAGAAAGGGCGGCTGGATTGCTCCAGCCGCCCTTCGTGTTTCACGTGAAACACCAAGCTTAAGTGTTCATGCTCTGGAAGAAATCGCCGTTGGTCTTCGACTGGCGCATCTTCTCCAGCAGGAACTCGATGGCGTCCGAGGCGCCCATCGGATTGAGAATGCGGCGCAGGACGTAGGTCTTCTGCAGCTGATCGCGCGGGGTGATCAGCTCTTCCTTGCGGGTGCCGGACTTCAGCACGTCGATGGCCGGGAAGATGCGCTTGTCGGCGACCTTGCGGTCCAGGACGATTTCCGAGTTACCGGTGCCCTTGAACTCTTCGAAGATCACTTCGTCCATGCGGCTGCCGGTGTCGATCAGGGCGGTGGCGATGATCGACAGCGAGCCGCCCTCCTCCACGTTGCGCGCCGCACCGAAGAAACGTTTGGGACGTTGCAGGGCGTTGGCGTCGACGCCGCCGGTCAGCACCTTGCCCGAGGACGGGACGGTGGTGTTGTAGGCGCGGCCCAGGCGGGTGACCGAGTCCAGCAGGATGACGACGTCGCGCTTGTGCTCGACCAGGCGCTTGGCCTTCTCGATGACCATCTCGGCCACCTGCACGTGGCGGGTCGCCGGTTCGTCGAAGGTCGAGGCGATGACCTCGCCCTTCACCGTCCGCTGCATGTCGGTGACTTCTTCCGGCCGCTCGTCGATCAGCAGGACGATCAGATAGCACTCGGGGTGGTTGGTCTCGATCGACTTGGCGATGTTCTGCAGCATCACCGTCTTGCCCACCCGCGGCGGGGCGACGATCAGGCAGCGCTGGCCCTTGCCCAACGGGGCGACGATGTCGATGACCCGGCCCGAGCGATCCTTGATGGTCGGATCGGGCAGTTCCATGTGCAGGCGCTCTTCGGGATAGAGCGGCGTCAGGTTGTCGAAGTGGACCTTGTGCTTGACGTTGTCCGGGCTCTCGAAATTGATCTTCGAGACGCCGGTCAGGGCGAAGTAGCGTTCGCCTTCGCGCGGCGAGCGAATGGCGCCTTCGATGGTGTCGCCGGTGCGCAGGCCGAACTTGCGGATCTGCGAGGGCGACACGTAGATATCGTCCGGACCCGGAAGATAGTTGGCTTCCGGCGAGCGCAGGAAGCCGAAGCCGTCCTGCACCACTTCCATGGTGCCCGAGCCCGAGATCTCCACGCCTTCCTCGGCGAGGGTCTTCAGGATCGCGAACATCATGTCCTGCTTGCGCATGGAGTTGGCGTTCTCGACCTCGAAGGTCTCGGCGAAGGCCAGCAGGTCGGCCGGGGACTTCTCCTTCAGCTCCTGCAGGGACATGGTCTTCAGGCCCATGGCCGCCACGGTGGCGCTGATCTCGGAGTCGTCGTCGCCTTCGTCGCCATTGACGGGCGGGGTCTCGGCGGCCGGCTCGACCGTCGTGTCGACGACGGGTTCCAGCGCGAGGCCAGGTTGGTTTTCGGTTTGGTCGGTCATAGTGACACTCAACGTCGCTCGGCCCGCGAGGGCGCGAGCCGGGCCTTGGTTCTAGAACGGACTCGTCGCGGCGAGGCGGCGAGCGGGTCGCGCCATGACGACGGCGCGTATCGATCGGGGGACAGACCTTCGAAGCAGGAGCTCCGGGGGCGCGTCAGGACGAGCGCCGGTCCGTAAGAGGCGGGAACACGCCGCGAGGCGACATGTCTCCCGGATGGGAACCACAAGCGGCCTCGCCGGTCAAGCAAAGCCGCCGGGCGACCACCGAGTCTCAGTGGCCCAGGAACTTGGTCGTCACCGACAGCACGATGACGATGGCCGCCAGGAACGGCAGTTCGTTGGTCATCCGCCAGAACTTCTCCGAGCGGGTGTTGGTCCCGGCGGCGAACTGGCGGCGGGCCTTGGAGACGAAGCCATGCCAGGCGAACAGGAAGACCAGGGCGGCGATCTTGGTCAGGGCCCAGGGCTTGAGGAAGAAGTCGTGGCCCAGGCGCTGGGTGTCGATCATCGCCAGCAGCAGGCCCATCAGCAGGGCCAGGATCATCGCCGGATTGATGATGATCCGCAGGGTCCGCAGCTCGGCCAGCTTGAACACCGCGTCCATCTCCGAGCCCGGCTCGGTCTTCATGTGATAGACGAACAGGCGCGGCAGGATCAGCATGCCGGCGATCCAGGCCATGACGAAGATGATGTGCAGGCCGCGGATCAGGTCGAAATGGCCGGCCAGGAAATCCATCATGCGCGGGCTCCTTTGGGTTCTCCGCAGCGCCAGGCGCAGTCGATCTTGCGATGCTCGGCGACGATCGCCTGCTGGACCAGGCCGCCCAGGCCGCGAATGAAGGCCGGCGTCACGCCCAGGGCCGGCACGCGGACATAGGCCGGGCAGCCCGCCTTCGTCGCCACTTCACGATACTCGTGGTCCAGCTCGACCAGGGTCTCGATGTGCTCGGACACGAAGGCGATGGGGGTGACCACCAGCGCCAGGCCCTGCTGGCCGGCGGCGCGGATCTCGTCCTCGGTCGAGGGTCCGATCCATTTCATCGGTCCGACCCGGCTCTGGTAGGTCACCCGCCAGTCCCAGCCCTCGCCCAGCCGGGCGGCCACCGCCGCGGCCGTGGCCTCGACCTGGCTCTGGTAGGGATCGCCGGCCAGGATCACCTTTTCCGGCAGGCCGTGGGCCGAGAACAGCAGGCGGGCCCGACCGGGACGTCCCGCCTGGTCGTAGGCGGCCCTGATCAGGTCGGCATGGGCCTGGACCAGATCCTCGTCCGCCGGATAGCAGCAGACCGTCGAGACCCGGCCGGGACCTTTGCGATAGGCCCGCTCCCAGGCTTTCAGCGACGAGCCGGTCGTGGTCGACGAATATTGCGGATAGAGCGGCAGCAGCACCACCTCGTCCGGAGCGAAGGCCTCGACGGCCCTGGCGGTCTCGTCGGTCAGCGGCTTCCAATAGCGCATGGCGATGAAGCAACGGGTCTCGGCGTCCGGGAACCGCGCGGCCAGGTCGGCCTCCAGCGCCCTCGCCTGCTTTTCGGTCTCCGGCAACAGCGGCGAGCCGCCGCCCATCAGGGCGTAGTTTTCCTTGGCCAGTTTTGCGCGCGTCGCGGCGATCAGGGCGGCGATCGGATAGCGCAGCGGAGCCGGCAGGCCGATGATCGCCGGATCGCGGAACAGGTTGAACAGGAACGGCCGCACCGCGTCCGGCCCGTCTGGCCCGCCCAGGTTGAACAGGACGACGGCGATCTTCCGTTTCGTCCCCATCACGCTGGTCATTTCCCGGTGACCCGGGCCAGCACCGCCTCGACGTGGGCGATCGGTGTGTCGGGCAGGATGCCGTGACCCAGGTTGAAGATGTAGGGGCCCTGCCCCCACTGTTCCAGAAGCTGGTCGACCCGCGCCAGCAGGGCGTCGCCGCCGGCCCGCAGCAGCAGCGGGTCGAGGGCGCCCTGGATGGCCTTGGTCTTCTGGATCGCCTGGCCCAGCGCCGCCGAGGCCTGGGTGTCCAGCGCCACGCCCTGGACGGGCGCGACCTTGGCGTAGGTCTCGACCAGGGCTCCGGCCCCACGCGGGAAGCCGATCACCGGCGTGGTCACGCCCCTGGCCCGCAGGCCCTCGACGATGGCGGTGTGCGGACGGGTCACCAGGCGGTCGAACAGCGGTTCGGACAGGCCTTCGGCCCAGCTCTCGAACAGCTTCAGCACCTGGGCGCCCGAGGCCGCCTGCATGGCCAGGTAGTCGATGGTGGCGTCGACCAGAACCTGGATCAGGGCGTCCAGCTGGTCGGCGTTCTGGTAGGCGAAGGTCCGCGCGCCGGAGCGATCGCTGGAGCCGCCCTCGATCATGTAGGTCGCCACGGTCCAAGGCGCGCCGGCGAAACCGATCAGGGTCCGCTCGGGCTCCAGGGCCGAACGCACGCGGTTCAGGGTCTCGCCCACCGCGCCCAGCGCCTGGCCGGCCTGGCCCGTCAGCTCGCGCATCGACTCGATCGACGGCAGCTCGCCCAGCCTGGGCCCCTCGCCGGCCTCGAACCACACCTTCTGGCCCAGGGCCTGGGGGATCAGCAGGATGTCGGCGAAGACGATGGCCGCGTCGTAGGGAAACCGTCGCATCGGCTGCAGGGTCACCTCGGCGGCCTTCTCCGGGTTCAGGCAGAAATCGATGAAGGTCGGCTCGGTCGCCCGCACGGCCCGGTACTCGGGCAGGTACCGTCCGGCCTGCCGCATGAACCAGACGGGCGGCCGTTCGGCTTTCGCGCCGTCGAGCACGGAAAGGAGCTTGGGTTTCGGGAGCGAGGTCATGCTGGCCTTAAATCCCGTCAGGCCCGTGGGCTCAAGCCCGTATCTCCCCGGAGGCCTTCTTCCCTTCTTCCTTCTTTCTTTAAGAAGATTTTAAGGAAGATTGTAGGAGATGGTGAGCAAGTGCCTAACGGGGAAAACCCGTTCGCGACGCTGCCTGTCACCTGCCCGTCACAAAACCATCCAAGCTCGGCCCACATGTGGGCGCGGGCCTGTGAACTTTGGGGATAGCTCGCTAGAGCTTCGAAATTCCTAATGAAACGTTAAGATGGTGAACGGCGCCGTAACCATGAGCGTCCGCTCATCCCCGGTTTGGGGGAATCGGATTCGCACGGGCTGTGAAGACGATCGGAGACTGGGGATTGTCCGCGATCAACGCGACCGTTTAACACAGGGGCAGTTCGACGCACCGTAACGAGCCGGGATTCACCCCCGCTCATCCCCAGGGGCCAGGCCAGTGGTTAAGCAACCGTTAACGGATGATCCACAGGAAACCGGCGCCCCCGAGGGAGAAAGGAGCGCGCCGCGCTTCGCGACCTATTTCCATATCCACCTGGTCTCGGACTCGACGGGCGAGACCCTGAACGCCATGGCCCGGGCCGTCTGCGCCCGTTTCACCGACATCCTGCCGATCGAGCACATCTACGCCCTGGTGCGCTCGACGCGCCAGCTGGACCGGGCGCTGGAGGAGATCGCCGGGGCTCCGGGCGTGGTCATGCACACGATCATCGACGCTGGCCTGCGCGCGGCGCTGGAGGAAGGCTGCCGGCGGCTGGAAATGCCGTGCATCGCCGCCCTGGACCCGGTGGTCAGCGCCATGTCGCGCTATCTGGGCGCGCGGATCTCCACCCGGGTCGGCGCCCAGCACGCGCTGAACAATGACTATTTCGATCGCATCGAGGCGCTGGACTACGCCATCGCCCACGACGACGGCCAGGGCGGCCAGGACCTGACCCAGGCCGACGTGATCCTGGTAGGGGTGTCGCGCACCTCCAAGACCCCGACCTGCATCTACCTGGCCCACCGCGGCGTGCGGGCCGCCAACGTGCCGCTGGTGCCGGGCCGGCCGCCGCCCGACGAGCTGTTCACCCTGAAGAACACCCTGATCGTCGGCCTGATGACCTCGCCCGAGCGGCTGATCCAGATCCGCCGCAACCGCCTGTTGTCGCTGAAGGAGAACCGCGAGAGCGACTATATCGACACCGACGCGGTGCGGCAGGAGATCATCGCCGCCCGCCGGCTGTTCGAGCGCCAGGGCTGGCCGATCATCGACGTCACCCGCCGCTCGGTCGAGGAGACGGCGGCGGCGATCATCAACCTGCTGTCGGGCGGCCGCGGCCAGGTCGAGGTGCTGGGATGACCGCCTCACCGCTCACCCCCGTCACCCTGGCGTCCAAGAGCGCCGCTCGCCAGGCGATCCTGCGCAACGCCGGCGTCGCGTTCGAGGCCGTCGGCTCCGGCGTCGACGAGGACGCCGCCAAGGCCGGCCTGCTGGCCGAAGGGGCCTCGCCGCGCGAGGTCGCCGACGCCCTGGCCGAGCTGAAGGCGTTCAAGGTCTCGACCAAGCGCCCCGGCCTGGTGATCGGCTCGGACCAGACCCTGGAGCTGGACGGCGTGCTGTTCGACAAGGTCGACACCGCCGAGGCCGCCCGCGAGCGCCTCCTGGCCCTGCGCGGCAAGGTCCACAAGCTGCACTCGGCCGTGGTCGTGGCCCGCGACGGCCGGCCGATCTGGCGCGTGGTCGAGACCACCCGGCTGTCGGTCCGCCAATTCAGTGACGCCTGGCTGGACCGCTACCTGGCCCGCAACACGCCCGACGTCCTGTCCTCGGTCGGCTGCTACTTCCTCGAGAGCGAGGGGGTGCAGATGTTCGACCGCATCGACGGCGACTATTTCGCCATCCTGGGCCTGCCCGTCGTCGGCCTGTTCGACTTTCTTCGCCTGCATGGAGCCCTTGAGGCATGAGCGCCTCTCTACAAAGAATTGGGGGAGCGGCCATCGTGGCGGGCGTGTGCGGCCGGCCGATCCGCCACTCGATGAGCCCGGTGATCCACAACGCCTGGATCGCCGCGGCCGGGCTGGACGCGGCGTACGTGCCGTTCGCCCCGGGCGAGGACCGCTTCGAGACCTTCGTCGAAGGCCTGCGCGGCGGGGCGATCCGGGGGCTCAACGTCACCATCCCGTTCAAGGAGCAGGCCCTGGCCTGCGCCGACCGCTGCAGCGACCTGGCCAGGCTGGCCGGCGCCGCCAACCTGCTGGTCTTCGAGGCTGACGGGACCATCGTCGCCGACAACACCGACGGCCCGGGTCTGATCGACGCCATCGCCGTCCAGGCGCCGGGCTTCGATCTGACGACCTCGCCGGTGGTGATCCTCGGGGCCGGCGGCGCGGCCCGGGGCGCGGCGGCGGCCCTGGCCCTGGCCGGCGCGCCCCGCGTCAGCGTCGTCAACCGCACCTTCGCCCGGGCCCAGGCCATCGCGACCTCGATCGGCGGGGTGGTCGAGGCCGCGTCGGACGACGAGCTCGACGCCCTGCTGGCCCAGGCTGGCCTGGTGATCAACGCCACCTCCCTGGGCTTGGGCGGCGGGACCGGCCCGGCGGCGCGCCTGGACCTGACGCCGGAGACGGCCGTGGTGGTCGACATGGTGTACAAGCCGCTGCGCACCGAGTTCCTGCGCCGCGCCGAGGCCGCCGGCCGCCGGACGGTGGACGGGCTGGAGATGCTGCTGCGCCAGGCGGTCCCCAGTTTCGAAGCTTTCTTCGGCGTCGTCCCGCCGGTCGAGGTCGACGTCCGGGCCCTGGCCCTGGCCCAGCTGGGCGAGGCCGCGAAGTGATCGTCCTGGGCCTGACGGGCTCCATCGGCATGGGCAAGTCGACGACGGCCCGGATGTTCGTCGATGAGGGCGTGCCGGTCTACGATTCCGACGCGGCGGTGCACGCGCTCTACGCCAGCGGCGGGGCGGCGGTCGCTCCGGTCGAGGCGGCCTTTCCCGGCGTGGTGGTCGACGGAGCCATCGACCGCACCCGGCTCAGCGCGGCGGTGATGGGAAACTCCGAGGCCCTGGCGATGCTGGAGTCGATCGTCCACCCCCTGGTCGGCGCCCACCGGATCGGGTTCTTCGAGGCCGCGCGGGAGAAGGGGGCCGACATCGTCGTGCTGGACATTCCCCTGCTCTACGAGACCGGCGGCGAGAAGAAGGTCGACAAGGTGGTGGTGGTCTCGGCCCCCGCCGACGTCCAGCGCCAGCGGGTCCTGGCCCGGCCGGGCATGGATCCCGCCAAGTTCGAGGCCATCCTCGCCCGCCAGACGCCGGACGCCGAAAAGCGCGCCCGGGCCGATTTCGTGATCGACACCGGCCGGGGCCTGGACGCGGCCCGCGACCAGGTCCGCGACATCCTGACTCGCCTGCGGGCCGCGGCCCCGCTTGAAGGCGGCGGCGAACAGGCTCATTGAAAGCCGATGGCGCGGGAAATCATCCTCGATACCGAAACCACCGGCTTCGACCCCAAGACCGGCGACCGCCTGGTCGAAATCGGCTGCATCGAGGTGGTCGACTACATGCCCACGGGCCGGTCGTTCCACGAATATTGCGACCCGCTGCGCGACATGCCGGCCGAGGCCGAGAAGGTGCACGGCCTGTCGTCGGCCTTCCTGACCGGCAAGCCCAAGTTCCACGAGATCGCCGACCGGTTCCTGGAGTTCGTCGGCGACAGCCCGGTGATCGCCCACAACGCCGGCTTCGACCGCAGCTTCGTCAATTTCGAGCTGGAGAAGTGCGGCCGCGCGCCGGTGCCCGAGAGCCGCTGGGTCGACACCCTGGCCCTGGCCAAGAAGCGCTTTCCGGGCATGTACAACTCGCTCGACGCGCTCTGTAAGCGTTTCAAGATCAGCCTCGACAGCCGCGACAAGCACGGCGCCCTGATCGACGCCCACCTGCTGGCCGAGGTCTATCTCGAGCTGCAGGGCGGCAAGGAGCGGGCGCTGGAGCTGACCCAGGTGGTGACCGCGACCGCCATCTCGGCCGCCCGCGCCGGATCGTACGGCGCGCGCCCCCGGCCGCTGGCCCCGCGCTCCACCGAGGAAGAACGCCAGATCCACGCCGCCTTCGTGCAGAAGAACCTCAAGGACAAGGCCGTCTGGCTGCAGTTCGGGGTGGGGGTCGTGGTCGAGGGCTGATCGAGTTGTCATCCCGCAAGCCTCGCAGAGGCTGTCCGGGATCCAGGGGCGAAAACCTCGTCCTTCGACAAGCTCAGGATGAGGTTTTCGAGCGCCCAGGCCCGCACAATGGTCCTCATCCTGAGCCTGTCGAAGGACGAGGACGACGCACGGCCTTGAATATCGATCCGCCCTAAGGGGCCATGGCGTCGGCGCGGCTTTCCAGCAGGCCCGGCCGATGCGACTTCACCTCCGCCCGCAGCGCCAGCAGGTTGGTCTTCAGCCGACCCGGCGGCGTTCGGCCGAGAAGCTCGTCGATCTTGGCCACCAGGGCGTCGTTCATCAGCAGCGCGGCCTGGACGCTTTCGATCATCAGCACGCGAAGCTCGTTGGCTCGGCGGATCTTGCGGCGACGGGGCGGCTTGGACTTGGGCATGGGAGTCTCCGTTCCTGGAAGGTTTGCGGCGGGCGCGGCTTCGCGGCTCACGCGGAAACCGCTGAGGGGATGAGGAGGCGCGGAGCGGCCGGGCCAGGCCCGGAGACCGTGAGTCGTGTTTGTGCGTTTCGGCTTGGACTGACCGCTCCGCGAAACCGTTTTTCTCAAGGGACGTCGACTGAGGGCTTGTTTCATCCCGGTCGACGTTTCCCCTCGGACGGGCAGGATCAAAGTCGCCCGGAAGGGGCCGTCGGCGACTCCGACAGATCCTGGAACAGGCCGGTTTGAACCTCCCGGCCCCGTCGACCCGCCTGTCCCGCCA
>NZ_FORN01000019.1 GCF_900114015.1 Caulobacter sp. UNC279MFTsu5.1
AGTAACCCCCTCCAGCCCAGTCCCGCTCGATCGCCCCCCGCCGCCGCATCGGTCGCTGGCCATGCGCCCTTTCCCTGCGTCGAGGTGAGACCAGGATACGGCGGGTTTGGAAGGTGGGGACAGATTGAGGTCGAGAAAATGCAGGACGTTGAAATCGCGAGACTTTGTTCGCTATCCGCCGAGCATAACCTCCTTGAACCCTCTCCCAGAGGGAGAGGGTGAAGACGCGCGCGTCAGGGCGC
This sequence comes from Caulobacter sp. UNC279MFTsu5.1, assembly GCF_900114015.1. Taxonomy (GTDB): domain Bacteria; phylum Pseudomonadota; class Alphaproteobacteria; order Caulobacterales; family Caulobacteraceae; genus Caulobacter. The sequence continues at coordinate 243 of NZ_FORN01000019.1, forward strand.
TGATGACGTCGACAACTCGGCGGGAGCCTCGTGGCGTCTCCCATTGGGGCTGGGGACATGCGACGCCGTGAGCGTTCTGAGGGATGGAACGGCCGGGCCGCGTGGCGCGTCCGGCGCTCCCGCCACCTCCCCGGAGGGAGGATCTCGTGGATCAGCCGCCGACCGCGCGCAGGGCCTTGACCTGCCGGGCCGACAGCTTGGACTGCACCTCGTCGCGGATGTCGATGCGGCAGGCCCGGGCCGACCAGCGGTCCAGCCGTTCGGCCCGCGTGCGGGCCTCGCAGACCGCCTGGCCGGCGGCGTCGATGCGGGCCTGCAGCCGGCGCGCGTCGTCGGGGCGGGAAAGGTCCAGGTCGCCGACCGGGATCGCAGCCAGCACCGCCGGCTTGGCCGGCGCGGCCGCGGCCGGCTGGATCAGGCCGAGCACCGGCAGGGCCGCCAGACCCAGCACCGCGACCGTCGACAGCTTGGCGATGAAACGGCCCATGTCGTCCTCCCCTGTTCTGGCGACGCCGTCCGCGTCGCCTTCGAGGGATAGAATGACCAGACTTCTTCGCGAATACGCGTTACGTCTGCTTCATGACGTCGTATTCACAGAGTGAACGACTTGTAATCCTCTAGCGCGAAGAAGAATTCAGCCGCGCTTCCTTGATCGGCGGCCGTTCCAGCGCCTGGTAGACCACCGTGCGGGTTGTGGCGTCCAGGCCCGAGCCCACCCCGCCCAGGCGCTGGATCATGCCGATGAAGAACAGGTCGTTGGCCGGGTCGATCCAGAACCAGGTGCCGGCGCTGCCGCCCCAGCTGATCGTGCCAGGGCCGACGGGCGCGCCCGACAGGCGTGGCTCGACCGCCACGGCCACGTCCAGGCCATAACCCATGCCCGCGCCGAACGGGAAAGGCTTCTGGTCGGGGCGCAGCACCCCGGCCGTGCCGTTGGTGGTGACCTGGAAACTGGGCGGCAGGTGGTTCGAGCGCATCAGGGCCACGGTCTCGGGCCGCAGAACGCGCACCCCGTCCAGCTCGCCGCCGTTCAGGATCATCTGGGCGAAGCGGGCGAAGTCGCCGGCGGTGGACAGCAGCCCCCCGCCCCCGGACGGCGCGGCCGGCGGCCGGGAAACGTCACGCCAGGGGCCTTCGTTGGCGGGGATCAGCCGGCCGGTGGCCGGATCGCCGTCATAGAGGGCCGCCAGGCGCGGCAGCTTCTCGGCCGGGGCCCAGAAGGCGGTGTCCTTCATCTTCAGGGGACGGAAGATCCGCTCCTCCATGAACACCGGCAGGGTCTGGCCCGTCAGGCGCTCGACGATCAGCCCCTGCAGGTCGGCGGCGACGCTGTAGCGCCACATGACCCCGGGTTGGGCGTACATCGGCAGCATGGCCACCTTGCGCACCAGGTGGTCCAGGCTGTCGGACTGCAGCACCCCGGCCCGGTAGTAGGCCTGGTCGGCCACGCTGGCCGGATCGTCGGCCAGGCCGTAGGCGAAGCCGGCCGTGTGGGTCATCAGCTCGCGCATGGTCGGCGGACGGCTGACCGGGGTCAGGATCGGCCGCCCCTGGGCGTCGACGCCGGAGGCCACGCGCAAATCGGCCAGTTCCGGCAGATATTCGGTGACCGGATCGTCCAGCCGCCACCGGCCTTCCTGGTAGAGGATCAGCATCGCCACCCCGGTCACCGCCTTGGTCTCGGAGCGGATGCGGAACAGGGCGTCGGCGGGCATGGCCTCGCCGGTCTCCAGGCTGCGCTTGCCGAACGCCTTCATCGACACGACGCGGCCGTGGCGGCCCAGCACGGTGACGCCGCCGGCGATCTGGCCCTGGTCGACCAGGGCCTGCATGGTCTCGTCCAGCTTGCGGAGCCTTTCGGCCGAGAAGCCGGCGGCTTCCGGCCTGGCCGCGGGCAAGGGCGCGGCCCCCACGGACCCGGCGGCCGCCAGCCCCAGCAGCCCGGCCAGGGCGCTGGCGGCGCGCCTGAACACCGCGCTCATATGATCAGATCCTGTCATCCCGGACCAAGCGTAGCGGAGATCCGGGACCGACCCCAAGCCCGGAGCTTGCGGCGGTCCCGGATCGGCGCGCCGCGCGCTCGTCCGGGATGACGGAGAAGGCGTTCGTCACTTGGGCCGGAACCGCTTGGAGGTCGGGAAGCCCTTGGGCGACAGCTTGCCGGCCCCGGCCCGGCGGCCGATCCAGTCCTTCCACTCGGTCCAGTCGCGGCGGCGACCGGCCGTGTCGATCCAGAAGGCGCCGCCCTCGGTGGTGAACGAGATCGCGTCTCGCAGCCCGCCTTCGCGATACGACTGCAGCTTGACGCCCTTGCCGCGCGGCATCTCCGGCAGTTCCTCCAGCGGGAAGATCAGGATCTTGCCGTTGTCGCCGACCACCGCGATCTGGTCGCCTACCGCCTCCAGGCAGAAGGCCGCCCCGGCCGCATCGACGGTCAGCACCTGCTTGCCGGCCTTGCGGTTGGCCACGGCCTCTTCTTCCGGCATCAGGAACCCGTAGCCCTGTTTCGAGGCCAGGAAGCGCTTGCGCCCGGCCTTGAACGGGAACATGTCGATGATCTTCACCTTGTCGTCGAGCTCGATCATCATCCGCACCGGCTCGCCGTGACCGCGCGCCGACGGCAGGTTGGCGCAGCTGATCGTGAAGAACCGGCCGTCGCTGGTGAATAGCAGGAGCTTGTCGGTGGTCTCGGCCGGGGCCAGGAAGCCCAGCTTGTCGCCTTCCTTGAACTTCAGCTCGGACGGGTCGTCGATCTTGCCCTTGGCGGCGCGGATCCAGCCGCGGTCCGACAGGATGACGGTGATCGGCTCGCGCACGATCATCGCCTCCAGGGCGGCGTCGGCGTCGACCTGCGGGGCGTCCTCGAAGATCGAGCGGCCGATCACGCCGGTCGGGCGCGGCTTGTCGTGCGGGTGGGCGATCTTGACCAGCACGGCGCGCACCTGGCGCAGGCCCGTACCGACCAGGTCCCATTGCTTGCGGTCGCTGGCCAGCATGGCCAGGATGCCGTCGCGCTCCTCCACCAGTTCGGCGTGCTCGCGGCGGATCTCCATCTCCTCCAGCTTGGCCAGTTGGCGCAGGCGGGTGTTGAGGATGGCGTCGGCCTGGATGTCGCTGAGGGCGAAGGCGGCCATTAGCTTCTGCTTGGGCTCGTCCTCGTAGCGGACGATGCGGATCACCTCGTCCAGATTGAGGTAGGCGATCAGCAGGCCGTCCAGGATGTGCAGGCGGGCCTCGATCTTGGCCAGCCGGTGGCGGGCCCGGCGGGTCAGCACCTCGCGGCGGTGGGCCAGGAAGGCCATCAGCGCCGACTTGATGCCCATCACGCCCGGGGTGCCCTTGGCGTCCAGCACGTTGATGTTGACCGGGAAGCGACTTTCCAGCGCCGAGAGCTTGAACAGGCTCTCCATCAGCACTTCGGGCTCGACGTTCTTGGACTTGGGCTCCAGCACCAGCCGGATGTCCTCGGCGCTCTCGTCGCGCACGTCGCCCAGCAGGGCCGCCTTCTTGCTGTCGATCAGGTCGGCCAGTTGCTCGACCAGGTCGGACTTCTTGACCTGGTACGGGATCTCGGTGACGACGATCTGGTAGGTGCCGCGGCCGGTGTCTTCCTTCTCCCAGCGGGCGCGGGTGCGCACGCCGCCGCGACCGGTCTCGTAGGTCTCCAGCAGGCTCTCGCGGGACTCGACGATCACGCCGCCGGTCGGGAAGTCCGGGCCCGGCACGCGCTCCAGGATCTCGGCCGTGGTCGCCTCGGGCTTGGACAGCAGCAGCAGGCAGGCGTCGATCAGCTCGGCCGGATTGTGCGGCGGGATCGAGGTGGCCATGCCCACGGCGATGCCCGACGAGCCGTTGGCCAGCAGGTTGGGGAAGCCCGACGGCAGGACCACCGGCTCCTCGTCCTGGCCGTCATAGGACGGCTTGAAGTCGACCGCGTCCTCGTCGATGCCGTCCAGCAGCAGCATGGCCGCGGCGGTCATCTTGCACTCGGTGTAGCGCATGGCGGCGGGGTTATCGCCGTCGATGTTGCCGAAGTTGCCCTGGCCGTCGACCAGCGGCACGCGCTGGGCGAAGTCCTGGGCCAGGCGGACCAGGGCGTCGTAGATCGACTGGTCGCCGTGCGGGTGGAAGTTGCCCATCACCTCGCCGACCACCTTGGCGCACTTGCGCGCGGCGCCTTCGGGGTTGAGGCGCATGTTGTTCATCGCGTGCAGCACGCGGCGGTGCACGGGCTTCAAGCCATCGCGCACGTCGGGCAGGGCTCGCGAGCCGATCGTCGACAGGGCGTAGGCCAGGTAGCGCTTGGACAGCGCCTCGCTCAGCGGCTCGTCGAGGATGCGGCCGTCTTCCGGGCCGCCGGGGGGAGGTAGGACTGGTTTGTTCATCGGGGAGATTCGTTACGCGTGGCGGCCATCCTAGCCAATCCCGCGCGGCAAATCCTCCTCCGAACGCGTTTTGTTCTCGCCGGATCGGAAAGCCTAAAGCCGTCCCGCCTCGCCCAGCCGGTCCAGCAGCCACACCCGGGCCGGCGGCAGGGGCTTGTTCAGGGGGTGGAACACGAACTGCTCGAGGAAGTGGCCGGTGATGTCGAGGCCGGCCTTGACGTCGCCCTCGGCCAGGCCGCCCTGGGCCGACAGCATGAACGGCGGCAACGGCAGCAGCTTGTCGCGATAGGGCGCGCCCGCCGCGCGGCTGACCGCCCGGCCCGTCCGCGGACTGACATAGACCAGGTCGTCCAGCGACCCGGTGGCGGCGCATTTCGAAAGGTCCAGGCCGAAACCCAGGTCCTGCAGCAGGCCGGCCTCGAACCGCACATAGACGGCCGGCCAGATCTCGGGAATGGCCAGGGCGGCGATCAGGGCCTCCAGGGCGTGGAAAGCCCCGGGATGGGCCTCGCGCTCGGGCAGGGCCCCGGCGGCGACGGCGGCGGCGGCCGACAGGCCCGACAGGGCCAGCGGCTCGTCGAACAGCGACGACGGCCCCTCGCCGATCGGCTCCAGGCTGGCGGCGCCCAGCTGGTCGCCCGTGCGGGCGCGATAGCGGGCGATCACCTTGGCCCCGGCCTGCAGGAACGGCTTCATCCGCCGCGAGGCCGCGCCCGAGACATGGGCGGCGAACTTGCCCCGGTCCTGGGTCAGCAGCTCGACGATGGCCCCGGTCTCGCCATGGACCCGCGCCGACAGCACGAAGGCCTCGTCTTCCCACTCCATCTAGGCCGGGGTCCCCCAGCCCACGATCGTCTCGATCAGCGGCCGCCAGCCCGGCTCGACCGGCAGGCCCAGCACGTCGCGCAGGGCCGCCTCCAGTTCGTCGGCCGACAGGTCGCGCTGCGCGACCAGGGCGCCCGTGGCGTCGCGGTGGGTCAGGCGGTTGTTCTTCAGGGCGTAGCGGGCGGCCGGCGTGGTGCGGCCGGCCGTCAGGCTGAAGGTGAAGTGCGAGCTGGGATGGGCGTAGGTGTAGAAATTGGCCTGCTCGTAGTCCTGGTCGGCCCAGGCGCCGGGCGCCACCTGATAGACCGCCGCCCAGCGGCCCGAGAGGTCGGCCTGCACCTGGCGCTCGCCGCCCAGCTCGTCGATCGGCAGGATGCGGAAGTCGCCGTTGGGCGTGGCCTGGACCGCGTCGGAGAACAGCGCCAGCGGTCCGGTCAGCACGCAGCCGCCGAAGCCGACGTCGGCCAGCCAGACCGTGTCGTCGCCGGGAACGCGCACGGCCAGCACCATGTGCGAGCGCGGGCGCGGCGGCAGATGCTCGGGGACCATCCACAGCACCCGCGCCATCAGCCCGGTGACCTCGAAGCCCAGCGCCGTCAGCACCCGCTTGAACAGGCCGTTCTGTTCGTAGCAATAGCCCCCTCGCCCGGCCCCGATTAGCTTGGCGTCAACATCGGCCGGATCCAGGCTGATCGCCTTGCCCAGCAGCACGTCGAGGTTCTCGAAGACGATGGCGTCGGGGTGCTTCTGGTGCAGGGCGCGCAGCACGTCCAGCGTCGGCTCGCGCGGGCCGTCATAGCCGATGCGGGCGAAATAGGCGTCCAGGTCGACCGAAGGCTGGACCGCCGCGGCGGGCGCGATGTCGAGCTTGCTCACGAGCGCGATATTCCCTGTCTGTTCACGGTTCATGGACAGGGTGTGGAAGGCGGAGTCAAGCTTTCCCTACGCCGCTCATCCCGGCGAACGCCGGGACCCAGATGGGATAGCTTGAAGGCTGACGCCAGAAGCGCCGAGCCTGTCCCATCAGCCACACCGCCATAGGATCTGGGTCCCGGCGTTCGCCGGGATGAGCGGAGTTTGGGGGCTAAACGTCGAAATCCAGGCCCATGTCGTTGAACAGGCCGCGTTCCTCGGCCCAGTTCTCTTTCACCTTCACGTGCAGGAACAGGTGGATCTTGCGGTCGAGGATGTCTTCCAGCTCCTCGCGCGAGGCCTTGCCGATCCACTTGATCACCTCGCCGCCCTTGCCCAGCACGATGGCCCGCTGACCGTCGCGCTCGACATAGATGGTCTGCTCGATGCGGGCGCTGCCGTCGGCGCGTTCCTCGAAGGCCGTGGTCTCGACCGAGGCCGCGTACGGCAGTTCCTCGTGGACGCGCAGATAGATCTTCTCGCGGGTGATCTCGGCGGCCAGCAGGCGGGCCGGCAGGTCGGCGGTCTGGTCTTCCGGATACAGCCACGGGCCTTCCGGCATCAGCGAGGCCAGCTTGGCCATCAGGTCGTCGACGCCGGCGCCGGTGGCGGCGCTGATCATGAAGACCTCGGAATAGACGCCGGTGTCGTAGAGGTCCTGGGTGACCGCCAGCAGGGTGTCGCGCTTGACGCCGTCGATCTTGTTCAGCGCCAGGATCACCTGGCGATCGGCGGCCTTCAGGCCCTCGATGATGGTCTGGACGTCCTGCACCGAGCGGTGCTCGCCGGGGGTGGCGCGGCGCTCGCGCACGGCCAGCTCGGCCTGGACGTCGACCAGGTGGACGACGACTTCGCTGTCCTCGGCGCCGCTCCAGGCGGACCGGACCATGGCGCGGTCCAGGCGCCGGCGCGGGGTGAAGATGCCGGGGGTGTCGACCAGGACGATCTGGGTCGACCCCGTCATGGCCACGCCGCGCACGGGGAAGCGCGTCGTCTGGACCTTCTGGGTGACGATCGAGACCTTGGCCCCGACCATGCGGTTGACCAGGGTGGACTTGCCGGCGTTCGGCGCGCCGATGATGGCGGCGAAGCCGGCGCGGGTGGTTTGGCCCGAGGGGTTTTGGGAGGTGGTTTCAGTCATTGCGGGTGCGTGTAGCACCGATGAGGCCCGGGGGCTAACACTTGCCCCCACCTGACCGCTGCGCGGTCTGTCCGCCCCCATAGGGGGCGGAGCCGAAAGTGCGAAGCTCTTCCCCCTCTGGGGGAAGACGGTCGCGAAGCGACCCGTAGGGGGCAAGTGCTAACCGCCTAGATCCCCGCCCCTTCCCGCTCCAGCAGCGCCTTGGCCGCCGCCTTCTCGGCCTCCTGCCGCGACTTGCCCTTGGCGATCGCCGGGTCGACGCCCTTCACCGTGGCCTCGACCGTGAACACCGGCGCATGGTCCGGCCCCGCGCGGTCGAGCACGCGATAGGTCGGCAACGGCTTGCCCTGGCCTTGCGCCCATTCCTGCAGGGCGGTCTTGGGATCGCGCGGCTTGCCCTGGTTGGCGCGCTCGAACTCGTCGGCCCACAGGTCCAGGAACACCCGCCGGGCCGTCTCCAGCCCGCCGTCGCGATAGAGGGCGGCCATCAGCGCCTCGGCGGCGCCGGCCAGGATCGAATCGGTCTCGCGGCCGCCGATCTTGCTGGACGAGGCCGACAGGCGCAGGGCCGGACCCAGGCTGGCGGCGCGGGCGACCCGGGCGCAGGTTTCGCGGCTGACCAGGGCGTTCAGGCGCGGGGCCAGCTCGCCTTCCTTGGCCTTTGGGAAGCGCTCGGCCAGGGCCTCGGCGGCCAGCAGGCCCAGCACGCGGTCGCCGATGAACTCCAGCACCTCGTTGTCGCCGGCCTTCTTGGCCCCGTCGCCCACGCTGGCGTGGGTCAGGGCCAGCTCCAGCAGCTGGCGGTCCTGGAAGCTGTGACCGATCCGGCGCTCCAGGTCGCCGACGGCGACGGCGCGCCTGTCCATGGTCATCCGGCCGCTATTTGAGGACGCGGAAGAAGCGGCTGGGCCGGGCGTCGGTAAACCAGGTCCACGGCTTGAACAGGTGGGCGTCGGCGTTCCACGACAGCAGGATCAGCTGGGCGCGGCCCACCAGGTTCTCGGCCGGCACGAAGCCGACGCCTTCCTGCATGCCGATGTACTGGTCGTTGGCGTAGTCCCACTTGCACGTGCCAGGGCCGGTCTTGAAGGCCGAGACGCCCGGGTCGAAGCGGCTGTCCAGCGAGTTGTCGCGGTTGTCACCCATGAAGAAGTAGCATCCGGCCGGCACGGTGTAGACGCCGGTGTTGTCGGCGTCGCTGTCGGGGCCGTAGTCCTGGGTGGCGTACTTGCGGCCTTCGGGATTGGTCTCCTCGAAGCGGCCGGCCCGGATCGTGCCGTAGCCGGTGTCGACCAGGGCCGAGGGCAGTTCCCTGCGCGGCAAGGGCTTGCCGTTGATGTAGACCACGCCGCCGCGCACCTGGACCTTGTCGCCGGGCAGGCCGATCAGGCGCTTGATGTAGTCGACGTTCGGATCGCGCGGCAGCTTGAAGACGATGATGTCGCCGCGGGTGGGCGCCTTGCCCAGGATGCGGCCGTCGAATAGCGGCGGGCTGAACGGGATCGAGTGCTTGGACCAGCCGTAGCTGTATTTCGAAACGATGATGTAGTCGCCCTGGTAGAGGTTGGGCTCCATCGACGCCGACGGGATCGTGAACGGCTGGAACAGCAGCACCCGCAGCACCAGGGCGATGCCCAGGGCGTAGGCGACCGTCTTGACGATCTCGATGAACTCCTTGACCGCCCCGGCCTTGTCGTCGGGCGTTTCGGTTTCGGCGGCTTCGGTCATGCGCTGTGGGGCTCTCGACGGAATGGACGGCGGGCGAACCCGACGCGCCTAGCTAGACGGGGTTTACGACGGGGGCAAGCGTGGCGCCCGTTAACTCGCCGTCATGGCGTACGCGGCGCGACGTCGCGCCCCGAACGACGCGCGACCAGCTTGACCGTGGAATCCGGACTCAAATTGTGGCGAGGATCGCCGCCAGCACGAAGGCGAAGAAGCCCCAGCCGACCAGCAGCCCCGCGAACGGCCGCGCCTGCCAAGGCTTCGGCTGATGGCCGCGCCCTGTTTTCGTCTCGACATCGCTCCAGATGGCCATGTGTTTCCCCGTCCCAGAACGGCGCCGTAGGCGGCGCTTGGGGAGCGCGGTGCAAGGCGGGGGCCGGGCCCTGCAGGTCCTCCCCTGTGAGGCAAGGGAAACGCATCTATCCAAAAACGGCTGTCATCCCGGACGAAGCGCGCAGCGCGAAGATCCGGGACCGACGCGTGAACGCGAGTGCTTCCGGCGGTCCCGGATCTGCGCTTCGCTTGTCCGGGATGACAGCTCTTTTCTCAGAAATCCAGATGCGTTTCTCCCGCCCCACAGGGGAAGGATCTGAACCTAGGCCGCAGGCACGGCTTCGATGATCACGAAGGCCTGGGCGTAGGGGTGGTCGTCGGTCAGGGACAGGTGGATCACCGGGGTCATGCCTTCGGGGACCATCGCGGCCAGACGCTCAGCCGCGCCGCCGGTCAGGGCCATGGTCGGCTTGCCGGACGGCAGGTTCACCACCCCCATGCCGGACAGGTGCACCCCGCCCTTCAGCCCCGTGCCCAGGGCCTTGGAGCAGGCCTCCTTGGCGGCGAAGCGCTTGGCGTAGCTGGAGGCGCGGTCGGGCTTGCGCTCGGACCGTCTGCGCTCGATCTCGGTGAAGCTCTTGTGGGTGAAGCGGTCGCCGAACCGTTCGAGGGTCTTCTCGATCCGGCGGATGTCGCACAGGTCCGAGCCGATCCCGATAATCACGCTGCGATCTCGAGCCTGGCGGCGTCCATAAGCGCCCGCATCCGCTGCATGGCCTGGGGCAGGCCGACGAAGATCGCCTCGCCGATCAGGAAGTGGCCGATGTTCAACTCGGCGATCTGCGGGATGGCGGCGATCGGCTTGACGGTCGCGTAGTCGATGCCGTGACCGGCATGGACCTCCAGGCCCAGGCCGGCGGCCAGCTCCGCCCCGGCCTTCAGGCGTTGCAGGATGGCGGCGGCGCGGTCGGCGTGGCCTTCGCGGGCGGCGTCGCAATAGGCGCCGGTGTGCAGCTCCACCACCTGGGCGCCGGCGTCGGCCGAGGCCTGGATCTGGGCCGGGTCGGCCTCGATGAACAGCGACACCCGCGCCCCGACCGTGCGCAGGCGGGCGGTGGCCTCGGCGACGCGATCGGCGCCGCGCACCACGTCCAGTCCGCCCTCGGTGGTGACCTCCTCGCGGCGCTCGGGCACCAGGCAGGCGGCGTGCGGCCGGGCCTGCAGGGCGATGCCGACCATCTCGTCGGTGACCGCCATCTCGAAGTTCAGCGGCTTGCCGCGCCTCAGGCACAGGTCGGTCAGCAGGACGATGTCGGCGTCGCTGATGTGGCGGCGGTCCTCGCGCAGGTGGGCGGTGATGCCGTCGGCGCCGGCCGCCAGGGCCAGCTCGGCGGCCCGCACCGGCTCGGGATAGCTGGCCCCGCGCGCGTTGCGGATCGTGGCCACGTGGTCGATGTTGACGCCGAGCCGCAGCATGCCCGTCAGCCCTTCAGGCGCCGGCTGCCCGGATCCTCGATCGGGATCGCCGCCAGTTCCGGCGGCAGGGCGTCGGCCGGATAGGCCGGGACCTCCAGGCTGGCCAGAGCCACCAGCGGCATGCCGACGTCGGCCTTGCCGCCCGAGCGGTCGACGATGCAGGCCGCGGCGATCACCTCGCCGCCGGCTTCCTGGATCGCGGCGATGCACTCGCGCGACGACAGGCCGGTGGTGACGATGTCTTCCACCATCACGACCTTCTGGCCGGGCTCCAGATGGAAGCCGCGGCGGAACTTGAAGCCGCCGCCCTCGCGCTCGACATAGATCGAGGCGACGTTCAGCCAGCGGGCGGTCTCGTAGCCGGGAATGATCCCGCCCACGGCCGGCGAGACGGCCACGTCGGGCTGGCCGACCGTGGCCACGATCTTCTCGGCCAGGGCCTTGCAGAGGCGCGCGCAGCGCTCGGGCCGCATGAACACCAGGTTCTTCTGCAGGAAGACGGGGCTGTGCAGGCCGGAGGACAGCACGAAGTGGCCTTCGCGCAGGGCGCCGGCGGCGCGGAATTCGTCGAGGACGTCGTCGTTGGTCATGAGGGCTGGATATAGGCCGGTGGCGGCGAGTCTACAAACCGCTCAGTAGCGACGGTAGATCGCGCGCGCCATGCAGCACCCTGACGATCAGAGGCGGCCGTCGCTCGGCATTGTAGATCAGCAAATAGGGAAAGCCGTGAACGGCCAGAAAGCGGTGGGGCAGGTCAGCAATTTCTAGACGTTCGACCCCGCTTCTCGGTCGTTCGGCGATGAGTTGCGCGCCCCGCAACACCGCTGATCGGAAGGCCGCGGCGGCCGTCGGGCGATCAGCACGAATCCAAGCCTCCGCCTCAATCAAATCACGCCGGGCAAGCGGCGAAAACTCCGCCCGGCTCACCGTTCGCCGGCACGCTTTGCATCAATCTCCGCGAAAATCTCTTCGGCCGTGAACACGCCGTCACGATCCGCTTCGGCCGTGGCCGCCGCCAGCATGGCGTTAAACTCTGCGCGTTGGCGTTCGACATCGCGCATCAGATTCAGCGCCGACCGAACCACGTCGGTCACCGTGTCGTACCGTCCGGCATCGACGCAATCGCGGGCGAAGCGTTCGAGGTCGTCGGTAAGCTGGACGCTAGTCGCCATGGGTCGCGCCTTGTGTCAGATGTCCGCCTAAGGTGCGCCCTGGCGCGCCAGGCTTCAAGTGACCGGACAGTTTGCGTGAACGACACTTCTCCTCCCCGCCCCCGCGTCGGCTGCGGCGCGGCGATCCTCGACGGCCAGGGCCGCATCCTGCTGGTCCAGCGCAAGCGTCAGCCGGAGGCCGGCCATTGGGGCCAGCCCGGCGGCAAGCTCGACTGGGGCGAGAACGGTCGGGCCTGCGCCGAACGCGAGATCCTCGAGGAACTGGGGATCACGATCGTGGCCGGCCCGGTGCTGTGCGTCACCGACATGATCGCCGAAGACAGCCACTGGGTGGCCGTGACCTATCGCGCCGACGGCTGCGTGGGCGAGCCGGCGATCCGGGAGCCGCAGGCCCTGGCCGACTGGGGCTGGTTCGCCCTAGACGCCCTGCCCTCGCCCCTGACCGCCGCCACCCTCGACGCGGTCGCCGCGCTTAGGGCATAAGCTCGCCACCTGATTTGCGAGGAAGACCGCCATGTCCGTCGTCACCCTGAAGCGCTGGAACCTCTCGATGGGCGCCGGCCAGCCGCTGGCGGTGATCGCGGGCCTGAACGTGCTGGAGAACCTGGACCTGGCCCTCGAGGTCGGGCGCGAGTTGAAGGCGATCACCGCGCAGCTGGGCCTGCCCTATGTGTTCAAGGCCAGCTTCGACAAGGCCAACCGCTCGTCGATCACCAGCTATCGCGGCCCGGGCCTGAAGGACGGCCTGGCCATGCTGGCCGAGGTCAAGGCCAAGCTGGACGTGCCGATCGCCACCGACATTCACGAGGTCGACCAGGCCGAGCCGGTGGCCGCCGTCGCCGACCTGGTGCAGATCCCCGCCTTCCTGTGCCGCCAGACCGACCTGATCGTCGCCGCCTCGCGCGCCACGGCCGCCGCCGGCGGCTGGCTGCACGTCAAGAAGGCCCAGTTCATCGCCCCGTGGGACTGCAAGAACATCGTCCACAAGGCCCGCGAGGCCGCCCCGGACCTGCAGATCGTGCTGTGCGAGCGCGGCGCCTCGTTCGGTTACAACAACCTGGTGGTCGACATGCTGGGCATCGCGCAGATGCAGAGCCTGGGCGTGCCGGTGACCATCGACGCCACCCACGCCGTCCAGCTGCCGGGCGCCGATCCCCGCACCGCCGGCGGTTCCACGGGCGGTCGTCGCGAGGGCGTGCCGATCATCGCCAAGGCCGCCGTGGCGGCGGGCGCGGACGGCGTGTTCCTGGAATTCCACACCGATCCCGACAAGGCCCTGTGCGACGGCCCCAGCTGCCTGCCGCTGAGCGACGCAGCGGGCCTGCTGAAGACGCTGAAGGCGCTGCACGGAGTGGTGCGGGCTTAGGAAGGACGTTTTTTGGGGGTGCGGGCAAGGCGCCTGCCCCCCTACCCCCGCGTCCGGTCCACCGTCTCCACGGTCGGGCAGGTGCGCAGCGCCGCCGAGATGTTGGTCAGGTGCTTGGCGTCGCGGACTTCGACGTCGATGTCGACGTCGAAGAAGTCGCTCTGGCGGTGGTGCATGCGCAGGTTGACGATGTTGCCGCCGGCCTCGCCGATGATCGTGCACACTTGGCCCAGCACGCCCGGCGCATTGCCGATGGTGGCGTGCAGGCGGGCCAGGGAGACGGTCTCGCGCTCGGCCTCGGGCGTCCAGTTCAGGTCGCGCCAGAGGTCCTCGCGGTCCTCGTATTCGGCCAGCTTCGGGCAGTCGATGGTGTGGACGTCCAGACCCGCCCCGTCCTCGCGCAGGATGCCGACGATGCGGTCGCCCGGCACCGGGCTGCAGCAGTGGGCGAAGTGCAGCGACACCCCCGGGGTCAGGCCGCCGCCGCGCACATAGAGCCGCGCGGCCGTGCCGCCCTCGATCTTGCGCCGCGCCGTGGCCACGGCCACGTCGGTGTCCTTCATGCCCGGGAAGGCGGTCTCCAGCACCTGGCTGGGCGAGACTCGGCCCCGGCCGACGGCGTCGAACAGGGCCTCCTCGGTGTCGAGGGCGAAGCGCTCCAGGATCGGCCGCAGCGACACGTCCTTCAGCTTCTTGCCGGCCCGCTCGAACACCTGCTCCACCGAGGCCCGGCCCAGGCGCAGGAACTCTTCCTTCTCGGTCTGGCGGATATGCCGGCGGATGGCCGAGCGCGCGCGGCCGGTCACGGTCAGAGAACGCCAGTCCGGCGGCACCACGGGCTTGGAGCCCCGGACCACCTCGACCACGTCGCCATTGTTGAGCAGGGTGCGCAACGGCTTGAGCTCGCCGTTGATCTTCACCCCGATGCAGGTGTCGCCGACGCTGGTGTGGACCGCATAGGCGAAGTCCAGCGGCATGGCCCCCCGCGGCAGGCTGACCAGCTTGCCCTTGGGGGTGAAGACGAACACCTGGTCGAGGAACATCTCCAGCTTGGCGTGCTCGACCAGCTCCTCGGCGTCGCCGCCGTGCTCCAGCACCTGGACCAGCTGGCGCAGGTTGGCCAAGGGGTCACGGCCGCCGGCCGCCTCCATGCCTTCCAGGTCCAGGCCGTACGAGGCGTCCTTGTAGCGAAAGTGGGCGGCCACGCCCTCCTCGTTGACCCGGTCCATGGCCTCGGTGCGGATCTGCATCTCGATGCGCATGCCGCGCGGCCCCACCACGGTGGTGTGCAGCGAGCGGTAGTTGTTGCGCTTGGGGGTCGAGATGAAGTCCTTGAAGCGGTCGGGCACGCTGGACCAGGCGCGATGCACCACGCCCAGGGCCCGGTAGCAGTCCTCTTCGCTGTCGACGATCACCCGGAAGGCGTAGATGTCGGACATCTGGGAGAAGCCGATCGACTTGCGCTGCAGCTTGCGCCAGATCGAATAGGGCGACTTCTCGCGACCGAAGACCCGGGCCGGCAGGCCGGCCGATTCCAGGCGGGCGGAGATTTCCTGGCTGACCAGGGCCACGGCTCCGCCCTGCTCGGCCCGCAGGGTGTCCAGCCGCCGGATGATCGCGTTGCGGGCCACCGGATTGGTGTGCTCGAAACTGAGCTCCTCCAGCTCGGTGCAGATGCGGTGGCAGCCGATGTTGCGGGCCAGGGGCGCGTAGATATCGCGTGTCTCGCGGGCGATGCGCTCGCGCTTGGCCTGGCTCTTGATGTAGTGCAGCGTCCGCATGTTGTGCAGACGGTCGGCCAGCTTGACCAGCAGGACACGGACGTCCCGCGAGATGGCCAGGATGAACTTGCGCAGGTTCTCGGCCTGGCGGGCGTGCTCGGCCTGGAGTTCCAGCTTCGACAGCTTGGTGACGCCCTCGACCAGCTCGGCGATCTCCTCGCCGAACAGCTTGGCGATCTCGTCCTTGGTGACCGGGGTGTCCTCGATCACGTCGTGCAGCAGGGCCGTGACGATGGTCGCGGTGTCCAGCCGGTACTCGGTCAGGATGCCGGCCACTTCGATCGGGTGGGCGTAGTAGGGGTCGCCGCTGGCCCGGGTCTGGCTGCCGTGCATGCGCATGGCGTAGACATAGGCGCGGTTCAGCAGGGCTTCGTCCGCGGTCGGATCGTAGGCGTGGACGCGCTCGATCAGTTCGTACTGGCGGAGGAACTTCTGGCGGGGCTTGGCCGCGGGAGCGGGAGCCGGCGCGGTGTCGTTGGCGGAAGCCGCAGACGAAGACGCGCCCGATTCGGAATCGGGCGCGCGTTCGGAAGGAGCGGCGGCGGGCGCCGCTTCGAGAATGAGAGGGTCTGCGCCGTCGGGGCTCAGTACCGCTCCTCCTGACCGCCGTCGCGGTCGCTCTGCAGGGCGCGGACCAGTTCCAGTTCGCTCATCTGCATGTGGGTGGGATCGGCCAGCAGGGCGAGGGTTTCGGCCTCTTCCTCGGCTTCGGTGTGCTCGTCCACGCGCTGCAGCGTGGTGATCAGCTGTTCCTTCAGGCCCTCGTGATCGACCACGTCGTCGGCGATCTCGCGCAGGGCGACGACGGGGTTCTTGTCGTTGTCGCGATCGACGAGCAGCGAGGCGCCGGCCGAGATGCCGCGCGCGCGATGGGCGGACAGCAAGACCAGAGCGAAGCGGTTGGGAACCTTCTCGACGCAATCTTCGACGGTGACGCGGGCCATGAATTCCTCGGGCTATGAGCCTTGGTTATCGCAAAATAGGGTCTGCGGCGGCGTTACACAACGCCGCATCGGCTTAAGTCCCGGCTTTCGCGAGGGGGCGCTTATGCCGGGTTTGGTCGGAGAAGTCCAGCGGGACGGCGCGGAGGGTGCCTTCTCCTACTTCTTCTTTTGCGGATAGATCGTTTCGCCGCGCTCCAGCATGGCGACGAAGGTCTCGATCTTCTTCTTTCGCCCGGCTTGCGTCTTCATGTTGTGGACGCGGAAGGCCAGGGCGAAGCGGTTCTGCGCCGACAGCCTGGCCAGCATCGACCTGGCCTTCGGACTGGCGTCGATCGCCGCCTGGAGGCCGTCGGGGACCTTCATGTCCTTGCCGGCGGCGTAGGCGCGGTCCCAGCGCCCGTCGGCCTTGGCCGCCTCCACCTCGCGCAGGCCGTGCTCCGTCATCCGGCCCTCGTCGATCAGCCGCGCGACATTGTCGACGTTGATCTGGCTCCAGATGCTGGTCTTCGTGCGCGGCGTGTAGCGCTGCAGGAAGCTCCGCTCGTCGAAGCTCTTCTTGACCCCGTCGATCCAGCCCCAGCACAGCACCACGTCGATCGCCTGCTTGGCGGTGATCGAGGGCAGGCCCGACCCGACCTTGTGGATCTTGATCCAGACCTCGCCCTGCTTGTCGTGGTGGCGCGAAAGCCAGTCGTGGAACGCGTCGGCGTCAATGAATTCCTGGACGTGGGCGGGATTGACCTCGATGGCGGCCATCAACAGCTCTCAGGCAAGCGGACACCCCGGGCGCGAGGCCCGGGACCGGAAGACTCCCCCTACCAGACCTTCACGCGCTTTTCTGGCGGCAGGTACAGCGCGTCGCCCGGCTTGATGTCGAAGGCGGCGTACCAGGCGTCGAGGTTGCGCACGGTGTCGGCCCGGTACTGGTCAGGCGCGTGGCCATCGGTGACCAGTTGCTGGCGCTCGGCTTCCGGACGCGAATAGCCGCGCCAGCTTTGGGCGTAGGCCAGGAAGAACCGCTGGTCGCCGGTCAGGCCGTCGATCACCGGGGCCGGCTTGCCGCCCAACGAGGCGTGGTAGGCGTCCAGGGCCGCGGCCAGGCCGGCGACGTCGGCGATGTTCTCGCTGAGGGTCTGCTTGCCGTTCACGGCCAGGTCGGGGAACGGCTTGTAACCGTCGAACTGGTCGGCCAAGGCCGCGCCGGCCTTCTGGAAATGCTCCAGGTCAGTCGGGGTCCACCAGTTGCGCAGGCGCCCCTGGCTGTCGAACTGGGCGCCCTGGTCGTCGAAGCTGTGGCTGATCTCATGGCCGATCGTGCCGCCCGTGCCGCCGTAATTGGCCGCCGCATCGGCGTCGGCGTCGAAATACGGGGCCTGCAGGATGGCGGCCGGGAAGTTCAGGCCGTTCAGCATCGGCAGGTTCACGGCGTTGACGGTCTGGGGCGTCATCACCCACTGGCCGCGATCGACCGGCTTGCCCAGCTGGCCGATCCAGTAGGCGGTCTCGAATTTCTCGGAGCGCTGGACGTTGCCGACCGGGTCGCCGCGCACGATCCGGAGCGCCGAATAGTCCCGCCACTGGTCGGGATAGCCGACCCCGACCTTCAGCACCTCGACCTTGCGGCGGGCCTCGGCCTTGGTCTCCGGCGCCATCCAGTCCAGGCCGTCGATGCGGCGCTCGAACGAGGCCTTGATGCTGTCGACCATGGCCGACACCTCCGCCTTGGACCGGGCCGGGAAATACTGCTCGACATAGAGCTTGCCGACCACTTCGCCCAGCACGGCGTTGGTCGAGTTGACGCCACGCTTCCAGCGGGCCGACAGCTGCGGCGTGCCCTGCAGGGCCTGGCCGTAGAAGGCGAAGCGCTCGTCGACGAAGGCCTTGGGCAGCAGGTTCGAATAGTGATCCAGATAGTGGAAGGTCAGGTAGTCCTTCCAGGTGTCGAGGGTCTCGCCGGCGGCGACCTTGCCCAGGCCCGTGACCATGGTCGGATGCCAGACGATGAAGCGCGGCTGGTCGGCCAGGCCCGCGGCGGCGAAGAAGGCCTTCCAGTCCAGCCCCGGGGCCTTGGCCGCGAAGTCGGCCGGCGTCCAGCTGTTGTTGGCCTTCTGGACGTCGGCGCTGTCGGCGCGACTGCCCGAGGCCTGGGCGATCTTCGTCTCCAGCGCCATGATCCGCGCGGCCTTGGCCTGAGCGTCGGCGACGCCGCCCAGGGTCAGGATCCTGGCGATGTGGGCGACGTACTTGTCGCGCACCGTCTTCATCGCCGCCTTGTCCGACAGGTAGTATTCGCGATCGGGCATGCCCAGCCCGCCCTGCAGCAGGAACGGCGCGTACTTGCTGGTGTCGTCGAACGACGGCGAGGCCCACAGGCCCAGCACGTTGTCGGTGTAGAAGTCGGTGGCGTTCAGGGCGTCGACATCGGCGCGGACGTTGCCGCCCAGCACGGCGGCGAGGCCGGTGCGGGTCTTGATCGCCGCGATCCGCGCCAGGCCCGCCTTCATCGGCGCAAGGCCGGCCTTCTCGATGGCCGCCTCGTCCATGTAGCTGGCGTAGTAGTCGCCCACCTTCTTGGCGTCGGCCGAGCCGGCGTCCTTGGCCCCGGATTGGGCCGCGGCCTGGATCAGGTCGACCGTGCGCTTGGCGGTCTTCTCGATCAGGATGGCGCCGACGCCGTAGCTGCTGCGGTCGGCGGGGATCGGATTGGCCTTGATCGCCGCGCCGTTGGCGTAGGTCCAGAAGTCGTCGCCGGGCTTGATCGCGGTGTCGAAGGCGGATTTGTCGACGCCGCTTTTCAGGTCGGCGGCGAAAGCCGGAGCGGCGGACAGCAGCGCGCAGGCGGCGGCGCAGGCGAGCAGCGAACGGGTCAGGGTCATGCAGGAGGTCCCACGAAGCGCGAGCGCGGCGGCGCTCAGCACGATTTGGCGCGGACTATCCCGCCGCCTTGGGCAGGGAGCGAATTAAAGTTTGGCAATGTCCGCGAGCGGCGTCGCGTCCGTCCCCACGCTCGCACCCGCCGCCAGGTCCGCCGCCGTCCGCCCGTTGACCGGGTGACGCCAGGCCGGCGCGATCTGCGCCAGTGGTCCCATCACGAACAGCCGCTCGTGGGCCCTCGGATGGGGCACGACCACCGCCCCGTCCAGCACCGTCCGACCATGGGCGATCAGGTCGAGATCCAGGGTGCGGGGCGCGTTGGCCTCGGCGCGCACCCGGCCGAAACGGGCCTCCAGGCGGTGCAGGGTCGCCAGCACCGCCTCCGCCGGCAACGCCGTCTCGACCAGGACAACCCCATTCAAATAGGCTGGCGCGGCCGGGTCGGGCCAGGCGGCCGAGGTCCACCAGGAGGACCGCCCCGCCACGGCCAGGCCCTCCGACGCCAGGGCGTCGACCGCCGCGTCGAGCAAGACTTCGCGACTCGGGTATGATCCGGGCAGGCTGCAGCCCAGGGCGATCACCACCGCCTGATCGAGCCATTTTTGATCGTGTTGATTTTTCAAGGAATTCCGATCACGTGACCTTCTACCCGACCGAGCGCCTGGCGCTGTTCATCGACGGGGCCAATTTCTTCTCGGCCGCCAAGGCCCTGGGCTTCGACATCGATTACCGCAAGCTGCTGGACGAGTTCCGCAAGCGCGGCCTGCTGGTGCGCGCCTACTACTACACCGCCATCGCCGAGAACGAGGAGTATTCTCCGATCCGGCCGCTGGTCGACTGGCTGGACTACAACGGCTTCACCCTGGTGACCAAGCCGGCCCGCGAGTTCACCGACAGCCAGGGCCGCAAGCGCTGGCGCGGCGACATGGACATCGAGATCGCCGTCGACATGATGGAGATGGCCCAGACCGTCGACCACCTGGTGCTGTTCTCCGGCGACGGCGATTTCCGGGCCCTGGTCGCGGCCGTGCAGCGCAAGGGCCGCCGGGTCACCGTGGTCTCGACCATGAAGAGCCAGCCGCCGATGACCAGCGACGACCTGCGCCGCCAGGCCGACAACTTCGTCGATCTGGCCGACCTGGGCGCCATCATCGGCCGACCGCAGCGCTCCAGCAGCCTGCCCCGCTTCGTCACCGACCCGGCCCGAGGTCCGGCGCAGCCCGACGACGCCGACGAGGACTGAGCATGGGCCAGCACTCCAACATCCCCGGCGAGGTCGTGCCCTCGCCGGCCGAGCCGCCGCGCGACTGCCCGCTGTGCCCGCGCCTGGTGGCCTATCGCCGCGAGAACCAGGACCTCTATCCGGACTGGTTCAACGGCCCCGCCCCGTCGTTCGGCGACCATGAGGCGCGACTGCTGGTCGTGGGCCTGGCCCCCGGCCGCAAGGGCGCCAACCGCACCGGCCGGCCGTTCACCGGCGACTATGCCGGGACCCTGCTCTACGACACCCTGGTCAAGTACGGCTTCGCGACCGGCAAGTTCGAGGCCCGGCCCGACGACTCCCTGAGGCTGATCGGCAGCGCGGTGACCAACGCCGTCCGCTGCGCCCCGCCCGGCAACAAGCCCGAGACCAGCGAAGAGAACAACTGCCGGCCGTTCCTCACCCGCCGGCTGGAGATGTTCCCCAGGCTGAAGGCCATCGTCACCCTGGGCGACGTCTCGCGCCGCAACCTGCTCAAGGCCCTGGGCCTGAAGGCCTCGGCCGGCCTTCCCGGCCACGGCACGGAGTTCCAGGCCGGGCCGTACCGGGTGTTCAACAGCTACCACTGCTCGCGGCTGAACACGAACACCGGCCGGCTGACGACGCCGATGTTCGAAGAGCTGTTCGCCCGGGTGAAGGCCTATCTGGACGCCAATCCCTAGGACGCGGCCTTCAAGCCCGCGATGAAGTCGCGCGCCATGGCGATGTTGCGCTCCATGAACGCGACGATCAGCGCCAGGTCCTCGTCCGAATAGCGGGCGTTCAAGTCCTCGCTGGCGGCCTGCAGCGGGGCGTACAGCGCGTTCAGGGCGGTCAGGCTCTCGGCCTTCACCCGCACCACCACGCGGCGGCGATCAGCGGGATCGCTCTCGCGCGTGACGTAGCCGGCGCGCTCCAGCCGGTCGATCAGTCCGGTGATCGCGCCGCTGGTCAGGCCCGTGGCCCTGGCCAGTTCACCCGCCGTGCGAGGGCCCTGCAACTGCATCAGGTCCAGGCACTCCAGGTCGCTGGCGTTCAACCCGGCCCGGTCGGCGATCGTCTGGCTGATTAGCACGCCTTGCGCGCTGGCTTCGCGCATCGCCGCCTGCAGTCGCCACAGCAAGGCCTGGCGACCGTCCTCGCCGCCCGTTGACGCCTTCGTCATATTATCTTACTCACTAAGATATTCTGCAACTAAGATACATTCGTCGAAGGAACCGACCAAATGGGAATGGACATCGCCGTCGTCACGGCCTTCGCCGCCTTGATCCTGGTCGCCGGCAGCCTGGGCGGCGGCGTCTACGAGACCGCGCTGATCGACCGGTTGTGGCCCGACAATCCCGCCCTGGTCCAACCCAGCCGAGGCGGCATTGATCGCAAGCGGTTCTGGATACCGGCGCACTTCACCTTCGAGGCCCTGCTGGGCGCGGCGCTGTGGACCGCCTGGCCCCGTCTCGATGCGCGCCAATGGTTGCTGGCGGCTCTGGCCGCCCACGGGGCGATGCGGGCCTGGTCGTTCGCCTATTTCATTCCGCGCGCGTTTGCGTTCGAAAAGGCCGGCGATTTCGACGCCGACCAGCATGCCCGCGCCATGGCCTGGGTCCGCGCCAGCGGCTGGCGACTGCTGCTGGACCTGGCCGCCGCCGTGTCGCTGTGCCTGGCGATCATCGCCCTGCTGGCCGCCTGACCTCACCACACCAGCCCCGTCGTCTTCAGCCGCACCCGCGCCAGGGTGTGGTTCGAAGCCAGGAACAGCGTGCTTCCGTCCTCGCCGAACGCGCAGTTGGCGATGGCCGTCCCCGTCTCGATCACCCCGATCAGTTCGGCGTCAGGCGTCAGCACCAGCACCCCGCCCGGACCCGTGGCGTAGAGCCGGCCGTCGGTGTCCAGGCACAGGCCGTCGGGCAGGCCCGGGCCGCCCGCCGCGCGCAGCGGCATGGCGTCGAAGAACAGCGCCTTGGCCGTAGGCAGCCCGTCCGGCCCCAGGTCGTAGACCACCAGCTTGGGCGCGTCCGGATCGGAGACCGAAACATAGAGCCGGCTCTGGTCCGGCGACAGGGCGATCCCGTTCGGAAAGGTCAGGTCGGCGTCCAGCAGCTCCAGCGTCCCGTCCGGCGCCAGGCGATAGACGCCGTTGAAATCCAGCTCGCGCAGCGGCGAGCTGTTGCGGCCCTTCAGGCCATAGGTCGGGTCGGTGAAATAGATCGCCCCCGTCCTGGCCACCGCCAGGTCGTTGGGGCTGTTGAACCGCTTGCCCTGCCAGCGCTCCAGCAAGAGGGTCTTCTTCCGCGTCTTCAGATCGATCCTGGCCAGGGCCCGATTGCCATGGTCGCAGGCCAGCAGAAAGCCGGCGGCGTCCAGCGCCATGCCGTTCTGGCCCGGCTCGGCGAAAGCGTCGGTGGGCGGGCCGTCATAGCCCGACGGGTTCAGCACTTCGCTGACCCCGTCCGCCTCGCTCCAGCGGTACATGACGTTGCCCGGCACGTCGGAAAACACCAGGTAGGCGCCATCCCGCACCCAGACCGGCCCCTCGGTCCAGATGAAGCCGTCGGCCAGTTGCTGGATCTCGGCGTCCGGGGCGATGACGGCGTCGAGCTTTGGGGAGAGCCGGTGGATCCGGCCGACGGTTTTGTAGGTCACCTGGGAACTCACGCTCACGACCGCACCCTCGGCAGGGCGTCCAGCCACCGGGCGTAGGCCTCCTCGCGCACCGTGACGCCGACGCCCGGCGTCAGCAGTTCCGCCTCGGGCCGCGCCTTCACCGCCTCCTCGACCGAGTCGTAGACCCCCGCCCCCACCCCGGCGAACAGGGCCGCGCCCAGGGCGGTGGTCTCCTGGTAGCTGGCGCGGTGTACGGGGATGCCGGTCAGGTCGGCCAGGCGCTGGCTGAACCAGGCGCTCTTGGCCATGCCGCCGTCGATGCGCAGGGCGGCGTCCTCGAAGGCCGTGGGGGCGTCGGCGCGCATGGCCTCGATCAGGTCGCGTCCCTGGAAGACGCAGGAATCGAAGGTGGCCTGGGCGATCTCGGCCAGGCCCGCGTCGCGGGTCAGACCGAAGATCGCGCCCCGCGCCTCGGCGTCCCACCAGGGCGCGCCCAGGCCGGTGAAGGCCGGGACCACCACCACGCCGTGGTCGGCCCGCGCCGCCCGGGCCAGGGCCTCGGCCCCGCGCGGGCCGCCGGTGACGCCCATCCCCTCGTTCAGCCACTGGATCGCCGCCCCGGCCACGAAGATAGAGCCTTCCAGCGCATAGGTCGTCTTGCCCGAGACGCGCGCCGCCACCGTGGTCAGCAGGCGCGAGGCCGAATGCGGGCGGCTCTCGCCGGTGTTGACCAGCATGAAGCCGCCGGTGCCGTAGGTGACCTTCATCTCGCCGGGCCGGATGCAGCCCTGCCCCATCAGCGCCGCCTGCTGGTCGCCGGCCACGCCGCGGATCGGCAGGGGGCGGCCCAGGATGTCCGGCGTCACCTGGCCGTAGTCGGCCGCGCAGTCCAGCACCGCTGGCAACAGGGTGCGGGGCACGTCGAACAGGGCCAGCATCTCGTCCGACCAGTCCTGGGCCTGGATGTCGAACAGCAGGGTGCGCGAGGCGTTGGTGGCGTCGGTGACGTGGGCCTTGTTGCCGGTCAGCCGCCAGATGACCCAGCTGTCGATGGTGCCGCACAGCAGTTCGCCCGCCTCGGCCCGCCGCCGCGCGCCGGGGACCTTGTCCAGGATCCAGGCGATCTTGGTGCCCGAGAAATAGGGGTCCAGCAGCAGGCCAGTGGCGGCGGTGACGGCCGGCTCGTGGCCCTCGGCGCGCAGGCGGTCGCAGACATCCGCCGTGCGCCGGTCCTGCCAGACGATGGCCGGATGGATCGGGCGGCCGGTGGCCTTGTCCCAGACCACCACGGTCTCGCGCTGGTTGGTGACGCCCAGGGCGGCGATGTCGGCGCTGTCGCGGTCGCACGTCTCGACCGTGTCGCGCAGCACGCCCACGCAGGCGGCGTAGATCTCCTCGGCGTCGTGCTCGACCCAGCCGTCACGCGGATAGCTCTGGCGCAGCGGCCGGCTGGCGTCGCACACCGGCTTGCCGTCGGCCTGGAACAGGATGGCCCGGGTGCTGGTCGTGCCCTGATCGAGCGCGAGGATCAGAGGTTGGCCCATGCGTCTTGCGTCTCCCTGGCGGTCTTTTCGACGGTCTTTATTTCTGCGGCATCGCGACGCTTGTCATCGTCCGTGCGTGGATTCCCCTGTTTAAGCATGTTTTCATCTGACGCCGCCAAGGTCCGTCTTGGTAAAGCTTGGATTTCGAGGAGGCTGGTGAGCCAGTCCGCCCAGACCGCGCAGCTCTTGTCCCTGGCCCGCAGCCGCGAGCCGGCCGATCGCGAGCGTCTGCTCGCCGGCATCGTGGAGATGTGCGACGCCGGCCAGGCCCAGGGCCGCCCCGCCGCGCCCGAGGTCCAGATCCTGCTCGACTCGATCTTCATGACCCTGGTGGTCGAGGCCGAGCGCGACATCCGCGCCCGCCTGGCCGAGAGCCTGGCCGACGCCGCCTGGGCCCCGCCGGCCCTGATCAACATCCTGGCCCTGGACGAGATCGAGATCGCCCGCCCGATCATCGCCCGCAGCCCGATCCTGCAGGACCACGACCTGATCCGCCTGCTGGTCCAGGCCACGCTGGAGCACCAGATCGAGATCGCTCGCCGGCCGCAGCTGTCGCCGGCCGTGGTCGAGGCCATCCTGGCCAAGGACGAGTCGGCCGTGCTGACCGCCCTGGCCTCCAACCCGACCGCCCAGATCTCGCCCGAGGGCCTGCGCCGCCTGGTCGACAAGGCCCGCGAGGTCGTCGCCCTGCGTTCGCCCCTGGCCCGGCACCCCAACCTCTCCGGCGACCTGGCCGAACAGCTGTACCTGTGGGTCGGCCGCGCCCTGCGCGACAGCCTGACCGCCCGCTTCCAGCTGGATCCCGACAAGATGGCCGCGGCCGTCGAGACCGCCCTGCGCGGCGCCCATTCCGGCGCGACCGTGGTCGCCGACCAGCCCGCCGTCGAGCAGTCCGAGGACCGCGAGGAGATGGAGGCGGCCCTGGTCGAGAAGCTGGACGCCGCCGGCCAGCTGCGGCCCGGCTACCTGCTGCGGGTGCTGCGCGAGCGCCGCCTGCCGCTGTTCCTGTTCGCCCTGGCCCGGCTGGGCCGCTTCGACGTCCGCCAGGTGCGGCGGGCGGTCGACAGCAACCGCCCCGAACTGCTGGCCCTGGCCTGCTCGGCCGTGGGCATCGACCGCAGCGTCTTCCCGACCATCCTGGCCCATGTGCGCGAGCTGAACGGCGGCCGCCCCGGCGGCGGGGCCGAGGCCGCCCGCCGGGCCAGCGGCGCCTTCGGTCCCTTCGCGCCGGACATCGCGGCCATGGCCTTCCGCCAGGCGGTCAGCGCGGCCTGAGCGGCCGTTCTTCGATCCTTCCCAATTTCGTTGTCATCCCGGACGAAGCGCGCGGCGCGAAGATCCGGGACCGACGCGTGAACGCGGCGCTTCCGGCGATCCCGGATCTGCGCCCGGCTCTGCCGGGCTTGTCCGGGAACAGCTCACGCAAAGCGCCCCCAAGCCCAGGTTTGACAACCCCACGCCGATCCAGCCACTTGGCGGCATGTTCCAGCCCCTGCCCTTCGTGACTCGCCTGACCTTCAAGGCCAGTGACCGCCCCGAGGCGCAGGAGGCGCGCGAGCGGCTGATCGCGCGCTACGGCGACGTCGGCGACGAAAACGCCCAGGTGATCGTGGCGCTGGGCGGCGACGGCTTCATGCTGGAGACCCTGCACGACACCCTGCAGCGCCAGACGCCGATCTACGGCATGAACCGCGGCTCGGTCGGCTTCCTGATGAACGAATACAGCGAGGACGGCCTGCTGGAGCGGATCAACGCCGCCGAACGGGCCGTGATCCATCCCCTGGCCATGGTCGCCATCGACGCCAACCGCAAGCAGCACCGGGCCCTGGCCATCAACGAGGTGTCGCTGCTGCGCCAGACCCGCCAGACCGCCAAGCTGCGCATCAGCATCGACGGCAAGGTGCGGATGGGCGAGCTGGTCTGCGACGGCGCCCTGCTGGCCACCCCGGCCGGCTCGACGGCCTACAACCTGTCGGCCCACGGCCCGATCATCCCGATCGGCGCCCAGGTCCTGGCCCTCACCCCGATCAGCGCCTTCCGTCCGCGGCGCTGGCGTGGCGCGCTTTTGCCGCAGACAGCTAGGGTGACGTTCGAGATCCTGGAATGCGATAAGAGACCAGTAAGCGCCGTGGCCGACAATTTCGAGGTTCGCGACGTCGTCGAGGTTCACATCGCCGAGGACAGCAGCGCCAGCCTTTCCATGCTCTTCGACGCGGGTCGAAGCCTAGAGGAGCGGGTTCTGACGGAGCAATTCTCGGCCTGACAACACGAAGGATTATTGGTCAGGGCACTCCCTGTCCATTGGTCAGATAGAAATGGGCGTCTCATCTAATGTTAACGCCTTGACCCTATATTCCAGACCAATGCCCAGGGAGAAGCGTCCGTGACCAACAAGTCCGCCGCGGAAGTGATTCAGGTGCCGAACATGCTCAAGCTCAAGGTTGGCGGACGAGGCGGTATCGACATGGCGGCCATCGCCAAGGCCGAAGCCGCCCTGAAAAGCCTGTCGGGCAACTTCGCCCAGTGGCTCAACGACGAGATCGTCAAGCTGGAGGCCGCCCGCCAGGACGTCCGCGCCCAGGGCCTGACCGCCCAGACGGTCGAGACCCTCTACCTGCGCGCCCACGACCTGAAGGGCCTGGGAACCACCTACGAATTCCCGCTGATCACCCGCCTGGCCGGCTCGCTGTGCAAGCTGATCGACGATCCGGCGACCCGCCTCTCGGCCCCGATGTTCCTGGTCGACGCCCACATCGACGCCATCAAGGCCTGTGTGCGCGACGACATCAAGGTCGACACCCACCCGGTGGGCAAGGTCTTGGCGGCCGAGCTGGAAGGCCGTGTGACCGAGTACCTGGCGGGCTGACCGGCCCCGCCTCGAAGATTCCGACAAGCCCCGGTCACGCCGGGGCTTTTTCTTTGCGCCTGGAGGGATCTTCGCGCCCCGCGAGGCTCCCGCCCTACTCCGCGATCCCGTTCAGGCGCTTGGCGGCGCTGACGGTGTTGGCCAGCAGCATGGCGATGGTCATCGGCCCGACGCCGCCCGGCACCGGGGTGATGGCGCCGGCCACCTCTTTCGCCGCCTCGAAGTCGACGTCGCCGACCAGGCGCGTCTTGCCGTCTTCCTTGGGGATGCGGTTGATGCCGACGTCGATGACCGTCGCGCCCGGCTTGATCCAGTCGCCCTTGACCATCTGAGGGCGACCGACGGCCGCCACCAGGATGTCGGCTTCGCGGCAGACGGCGGCCAGGTCCTGGGTGCGCGAATGGGCGATGGTGACGGTGCAGTCGGCGGCCAGCAGCAGCTGGGCCATCGGCTTGCCCATCAGGTTGGAGCGGCCGACCACCACCGCGCGCTTGCCGCGCAGGTCGCCGACAACGTCCTTCAGCAGCACCATGCAGCCGGCCGGGGTGCAGGCGGTCAGGGCCGGCAGGCCGCTGGCCAGGCGCCCGGCGTTGGTCACGGTCAGGCCGTCGACGTCCTTGTCGGGCGAGATCGCCGCGACGATGGCCGCCTGGCTCATGTGGTCGGGCACCGGGAACTGCACCAGCACGCCGTGGATGGCCGGATCGTCGTTCAGCCGCTCGACCAACGACAAGAGTTCGGCCTGGCTGGTCTCGGCCGGCAGGCGGTGGGTTTCCGAATGCATGCCGGCGGCCAGGGTCTGCTCGCCCTTGCTGCGCACGTAGACCTGGCTGGCGGGGTCCTCGCCGACCAGCACCACCGCCAGGCCCGGCGTCAGGCCGTGCTGCGCCTTCAGGTTGGCGACGTCGGCGGCGACCTGCTCGCGAAGCTGGGCCGCGAAGGCCTTGCCGTCGATGATTCTGGCTTGCGACATGGACGTCTCCTGTTGGCGCGTGCCTAGCCCCTCCCCCGTTCGCGCGCAATATGTCCGGACGCGCGTCAGAAGTCGCTTGAGCTTCGCCCAATCATGCTAGAGCCGGAGCATGGTCTCCGCGCTCCCGACCCAACGCGCCGACGTCGTCCTGGTGGGCGGCGGCCTGGCCAACGGCCTGATCGCCCTGCGGCTGAAAAGCCTGTGGCCGCGGCTGCGCGTGATCCTGCTGGAACAGGGTCCGACCCTAGGCGGCGAGCACACCTGGTGCCACTTCGCCACCGATGTCGACGTGGTCGAGGCCGGCTGGCTGCGGCCGCTGATCGTCCATCGCTGGTCGGGCTACGAGGTCCGCTTTCCGGGCCACCGACGACAGCTGTCGACCGACTATCTGGCCATCACCTCCCAGCGCCTGCACCAGGTGGTCGGCGCCGCCCTCGGCCCCGACGCCTGGCTGTCGGCCACGGTGTCGGACGTCAATCCGCACCAGGTGACCCTGGCCGACGGCCGGACCATCGCCGCTGGCGCGGTGATCGACGGCCGCGGTCCGCGCAAGAGCCGCAGCCTGGCCCTGGGCTACCAGAAGTTCGTCGGCCAGGGCGTGCGGCTGTCCGCGCCCCACGGCTTGACCCGGCCGATCATCATGGACGCCACGGTCTCGCAGGAGGACGGCTACCGCTTCGTCTACGTCCTGCCGCTGGACGCCACGCGCCTCTTGATCGAGGACACCCGCTACAGCGACGGCCCGGCCCTGGACCGGCCCGCCCTGCGCCGCGCCATCGCCGCCTACGCCCAGGCCCAGGGCTGGACCATCGCCCAGGTCGAGCGCGAGGAGGAAGGCGTCCTGCCCATCGCCCTGGGCGGCGACATCGACGCCTATTGGCGCGAGGCGCGGCCGCACGTCGCCGAGGTGGGGCTGCGCGCGGCCCTGTTCCAGCCGACCACCGGCTATTCCCTGCCCGACGCCGCCCGCCTGGCCGAGACCATCGCCGCCCTGCCCCGCATCACCAGCGCCAGCGTCCGCGCCAGCGTCGAGGCCCAGTCCAAGACGGTCTGGCGGCGGCGGCGCTTCCTGCGCCTGCTGAACCGCATGCTGTTCCGCGCCTGCGCGCCACAGGACCGCTACAAGGTGCTGGAGCGGTTCTACCGGCTGTCGCCGGGCCTGATCCAGCGCTTCTACGCCGCGCGGCTGACCCGTTGGGACAAGACGCGGATCCTGATCGGCAAGCCGCCCGTGCCGATCTCGGCGGCCATCAAGTGCATCGACGAAAGCTCGGTGTTCGGAGGACAAGACGCATGACGCAGAGCAAACCCAAGGCGGCGGTGATCGGCGCGGGCTTCGGCGGCCTGGCCCTGGCGATCCGCCTGCAGTCCTCGGGCTTCGACGTCACCGTCTTCGAGGGGCGCGAGAAGCCGGGCGGCCGGGCCTATGTCTGGCACGACCAGGGCTTCACCTTCGACGCCGGCCCGACCGTCGTCACCGATCCCGACTGCCTGAAGGAGCTGTTCGCGCTCTCGGGCCGCGGGATCGAGGACTATGTCGAGCTGCTGCCGGTCGATCCGTTCTACCGCCTGGTCTGGGAAGACGGCGACGTCTTCGACTACGTCAACGACCAGGCCGGGCTGGACCGCCAGATCGCCGCCCGCAACCCGGCCGACGTCGAGGGCTATCGCCGCTTCCACGCCTATTCGGAGGAGCTCTACCAGAAGGGCTATGTCGAGCTGGGCGCCGTGCCGTTCCTCGACTTCGGCAGCATGGTCGCCAGCGCCCCCGCCCTGATGAAGCTGCAGGCCTGGCGCAGCGTCTATGACAAGGTCTCAGGCTTCGTGAAGGACGAGCACGTGCGCCAGGCGCTGTCGTTCCACAGCCTGCTGGTCGGCGGCAGCCCGTTCGCCACCTCGTCGATCTACGCCCTTATCCACGCCCTGGAGCGGCGCGGCGGCGTCTGGTTCCCGCGCGGCGGCACCCACGCCCTGATCCGGGCGCTGGTGAGACTGTTCGAGGACCTGGGCGGCAAGATCCACCTGGGCCAGCCGATCCGGAAGATCACCACCAAGGCCGGCCGCGTCACCGGCGTGATCCGCGCCGACGACCAGTTCGAGGCTTTCGACACCGTCGCCTCCAACGCCGACGTCATGCACACCTATCGCGAGCTTCTCGCCGACGATCCCAGGGGCGCCAAGGTCGGCAAGGCCCTGGAGGCCAAGCGCTGGAGCCCCTCGCTGTTCGTGGTCTATTTCGGGCTGAAGACCCCCCACCCCGAGATCCGCCACCACACCATCTGCTTCGGCAATCGCTATCGCGAGCTGATCGGCGAGATCTACGGCAAGGACGGCCTGGCCGACGACTTCTCGCTGTACCTGCACCACCCGACCGCCAGCGACCCGGCCATGGCGCCCGAGGGCTGCTCGGCCTTCTACGCCCTGTCGCCGGTGCCCAACCTGAAGACCGCGAACATCGACTGGTCGGTGGAAGGGCCGAAATACCGCGACAAGATCCTGGCCTATCTGGAAAAGCACTACATTCCGGGGCTTTCGGCGGATCTGGTCACCAGCCGCTTCATCACCCCGGACGACTTCGTGGCCGACCTGAACGCCTGGAAGGGCGCGGCCTTCTCGCTGGAGCCGATCCTGACCCAGAGCGCCTTCTTCCGCACCCACAACCGCGACGACGTGATCCCCAACCTCTATTTCGTCGGGGCCGGCACGCATCCGGGCGCGGGCATTCCGGGCGTGGTCAGCTCGGCCAAGGCGACGGCGGGGCTGATGATCGACGACTACGTCCCGGCATGAGCGACCTCGAAGCGCAAAGTCGCGAGGCGATCCAGAAGGGCAGCAAGAGCTTCGCCGCCGCCGCCGCCCTGTTCGACGCCCAGACCCGGGCCGACGCCGAGATGCTGTACGCCTGGTGCCGCCACTGCGACGACGTGATCGACGGCCAGACCCTGGGCCATGGCATGAGCCCAGTGGCCGACGCCCCGGCCCGGCTGGAGGCGCTGTACGCCCAGACCCGCGCGGCCATGGCCGGCGAGAGGCCGACCGACCCGGTGTTCGCCGCCTTCCAGACCGTGGCTCTGCGCCGGGCCATTCCCGAGCGCTACGCCCTGGACATGATCGACGGCTTCGCCATGGACGTGGCCGGGCGGCGCTACGCCACGCTCGATGACCTGCTGGACTACTGCTGGGGCGTGGCCGGGGTGGTGGGCACGATGATGGCCCTGGTCATGGGCGTGAAGCCCGACGCCCTGGCCACCCTGCGCCGCGCCCAGGACCTGGGCCTGGCCTTCCAACTGACCAACATCGCCCGCGACGTCGTCGAGGACGCCCGCAACGGCCGCGTCTACGTACCCGGCGACTGGCTGGCCGAGCTGGGCGTGCCGCCGGACGCCATCGCCGTCGCCGATCCGGCTCACCGGGCCGCCGTGGCCGTGCTCGCGAAACGCCTGGTCGACGCCGCCGAACCCTACTACGCCTCGGCCCGCTGGGGCCTGCGCGACCTGCCGGTCCGCTGCGCCTGGGCGATCGGCGCGGCGCGCGGGGTCTACCGCCAGATCGGGCTGGACGTCGTGAAGGCGGGGGCTAGCGCCTGGGACGAACGGGTCGTGGTCAGCGGCCGGATGAAGGCCTGGCGCGCGCTGGAAGGCGGCGTCGTGGCGCTGCGCTCGGCGACGCTGGACCGTTGGGGGAAGGCGCCGGAGCGGCCGGCGATGTGGTCGAGGATCTGAACGCCCAGGCGCACTGACTTGCCCCCACCTGGCGGCTTCGCCGCCTGTCCGCCCCCATAGGGGGCGGAGCCTTCGCGTATCAGGCTCTTCCCCCTATGGGGGAAGACGGCCGAAGGCCAGTAGGGGGCAAGCGTTCGCCGCTCGCCCCCTATCGCAGCACCCCTCGCCGCGTCATCCACCAAGCGTACCCGATGAAGAACGCCAGCAGCCCCGCGATGACCGCGCTCATGATCGCCATCGACTGACCCATGATCTTGCCCCCGTCGGTCAGCACATAGGTGTAGGCCAGGCTGAGCAGGAAGGCGGCCAGCGAGACGGCCAGGACCGGCCAGGCCAGCTTGTGGCGCAGCAGGATCAGCACCGAGCCCAGCAACGCGCCGAACACCCCGATCGCCCAGTCGATCGTCATCCAGGCCGGCATCTGCTGGTAGTGGGCGATCTGCTCCGGCGTCATGCCCGCGCTCTTCATGTAGGCCGCGCCCTGGGTCATGCTCATCACGAAATCGAAGACGCCGATGGCGTTGAACAGCACGGCGACGACGCCCACCAGCCACAGGTGCCATGGGGTCCTGGTCGGCGCCCCGCTGATCGTGTTCACCCCTGTCATTCCAGCCTCCCCTGGCCGACGGTCTGGTTGTTGTTACAGCAGCGCGCCGTCGACGCCCCGCTCCCGCAGTTTCGCCTTCAGTTCGCGCACCGGCCGGGCCAGTAGGAAGCCGAACGACACCGCCCCGTGCTTGGTGTGCACCGCGTGGTGGATCCGGTGGGCCTGGATCAGCTGCTTCCAGTAGCGCGACCGGCCCAGCGGAACCTTGAAGCGCTGGTGCACCATGCCGTCGTGGAACACGAAATAGATCGCGCCATAGGCCGTGACCCCCAGGCCGACCGGCAACAGCCAGGGCACGCCGTGCACCCCGAAATAGATCGCCGCGATGGCCGGCGCGGCGAACACCACCGCGAATAGGTCGTTGAGTTCGAACGGTCCGGTGCGCGGCTCGTGATGCGAGCGGTGCCAGGCCCACAGCCAGCCGTGCATCACGTAGCGGTGCATGACCCAGGCGAAGCCCTCCATGAAGGCCAGGGCCGCCAGGAACAGGGCCAGGTGCAGACCAAGGGTCGCCATCGTCGTCCCGTTTACCGCCGAAGCCGGCGCGCCAACACATGCGCCAGGACCAGGCCGGCCAGGCCGGCGGCGGTCAGCACGCACCAGGCCTTATACACCGCCCCGATCCCGGCGTCGCGCCAGAGGATCGCCTGATAGGCCTCGATGGCCCAGGCGTGCGGCGTCAGCCAGCCCACCGACTGCAGCCAGGGCGGCATCAGGAAGCGCGGCACCATGCTGCCGCCGACCGCCGCCAGGACCAGGATCACGAAGGTCGACAGCATCTGGGCCTGCTCGCGCGTGCGGCACACCGACACCAGCCCCAGGGCGACGCCGGCCGCGCAGGCCGAGGCCGCCAGGGTGGTCGGCAGCCACAGGACCGCGTGCTGCGCCGCCGCCACGCCGTAGACGCCCTGGGCGGTGGCGAAGATCAGCAGCGCCTGGACCGTCCCCTGCCCGACCAGGAACAGGAACTTGCCGCTGACCACCGGTCCCATGCCCGCCGTGCCGGCCAGCAGGCGGTCGGCCACGCCGGTGCTGCGCTCGTCCATCAGGCCCAGCGCCCCCTGCATGGCCGAGAACAGGGCGAACAGGATCATCACCGCTCCGGCGTAGTAGGCGATCACCCCGCCGCCGACCTTGGCGTCCTTGACCGCCTCGCGCTCGAAGAAGCCGCCGTCGTCGTGGGTCGGATCCTGGCGCATCAGGGCCGCGGCGCTGTCGGCGTTCTCGACCTGCTCGTCGGTGAAGCCGCCCAGGGCGGGCTCCAGCTGGGTGATCGTGCGGCGCAGGGTGACGTCCGGCAGGGCGTTGGCCAGCACCTGCTGCACCCGGGCTTGGGCCAGGGGCGCGGCCACGGCGCGGCTGGGGTCGGCGATGATCAGGAACGGCTTGTCGGCCGAGGCGGGATCGGCGCGGATCACCAGGCCGGCGTCGGCCTGTCCCGCCTTGACCCGCCGCCGCACCGCATCGGCCGTCGGCGCGGTCTCGGCGCGGACCTCGGGCGAGCGGGCCAAGGCCGCGGCCAGCCGGCCGGAATCCGGGGTATGGGCCGTGTCGGCCACCGCCAGCTTCAGCTGGATGTCGTCGCCCGTCGTCCCGGCGAACACCGAGGAGAAGATCAGGAACACCAGCGGCGGCAGCAGGAAGGTCATCAGCAGGGCGCCGCGGTCGCGCCAGAGATCCAGCGCCATCACTCGCATCATGGCGGCGATCTTCCAGACCGATCGCATCACGCCGCCAGCTTCCGGTCGGCCACCAGGGTGAACAGATGGGCCAGGGACGGCTCGCGCACCCGGATCTCGCGCGGGGCCAGCCCCGCTTCGCGCAGGCGCTGGTCCAGCCGCCCCGCCGCCGCGTAGCCGTCGGCGTCCAGCCGCGTCCAGACCGTCGCCCGCCCCGTGGGCTCCAGCCCCTCGGCGGCCAGGCGGTCCTGGCCGGCGGCGTCGACCTCCTCGGCCAGGTGGACCTGGATCTCCATCCGCTCGCCGAACGCCTCGGCGATCAGGGCCCTGGGCCGTCCCTCCAGCACCAGCTCCCCCTCGCGCAGAAAGCCGACCCGGTCGGCCAGGGCGCCGGCCTGGTCCAGGTCGTGGGTGGTCATCAGCACCGCCACGCCCAGGTCGCGCAGGCCGCGGATCACCGCGTCCACGGCCTCGCGGGCGTCCAGGTCGACCCCGACCGTGGGCTCATCGAGGATCAGCAGGCTGGGCTCGTGGACGATGGCGGCGGCGATGTTGGCCCGACGCCGGTAGCCGCCCGACAGGTGCTTGACCGGCACGTGGGCGCGATCCGTCGTGCGGGTCAGCGCCAAGGCGCGAGCCACGGCCGACGGCAGGCCGGCGCGCGGCACGTCGGCCAGGACCGCGAAGGTCTCGACGTTCTCGGCCACCGTCAGGTTCGGATAGAGGGCGATCTCCTGGGGCACCAGGCCCAGCCCCGCGCGGGCGGCCGGGACCCGGGCGGGATCGCGGCCGTTCAGCAGCACCGCGCCGCCGTCGGGCCGGATGCGGCCGCAGAGGACGCGGATCAAGGTGGTCTTGCCGGCGCCGTTCGGCCCCAGCAGGGCGTAGATCTCGCCGGGGCGCAGCGCCAGGTCGACGCCGCGCAGCACCGGCTGGCCGCCATAGGCGTGGACCGCGCCGCTGACCGTCACGATGGGCAGGGCGGCGATGGGCTCCGGCGAAAGGGGCTCGGCGGTCACGCCGCCGCCTTGCGCCGGGCGAACAGCTCGCCGACGTAGCGGCCCAACAGATCGCCGCAGCCGGCCTGGGTCAAGGCGTCGGCGGCCTTGGCCAGATGCTCGTCCATGACCTGGCGGGCTCCGGCCGGACCCAGGGTCGAGACCACCGTGGCCATGGCCGCGTCCTTGCCCACGTCCTTGCCGGCGGCCTCGGTCGAGCCCTCGGCGTCGATCAGGTCGTCGCGGATCTGGAAGGCCAGGCCGATATGGCGGGCGAAGGCGCCCATCGCCTCGACCGCCGCCTCGGCGGCGCCGGCGACCATCGCCCCGCCCTGGGCCGCGGCGATGATCAGCACCCCGGTCTTCTCGTGATTGAGCCGGTCCAGGACGGCCGGATCGCGCAGATGGTCGCGATCGAACAAGTCGCGGGCCTGGCCGGCGATCAGGCCCGAAAAGCCCACGGCCTGGGCCGCGCGGCCGGCCAGCTCGGCGCGTAGCGGCGCCGGCAGGCCCTGGTCGGCGGCGATCACCGCATAGGCCTGGTTCAGCAGCCCGACCCCGGCCAGGATCGCCGTGGCCTCGTCGAAGGCGCGGTGGATGGTCGGCAAGCCGCGACGCAGCCCCGCGTCGTCCATCGACGGCAGGTCATCCAGGATCAGCGAGGCGGCATGGATCATCTCGAACGCACAGCCCACGTCCAGCGCCGCCCCCTCGGGCGCGCCCAGCTCGGCGGCGGCCAGCAGGGTCACCATGGGGCGGAAACGCTTCCCGGGGGCCAGCAACGCGTAGCGCACGGCCTCGACCAGGCGGTCGGGCGCCGAGCCCATGGGCGGCGCCAGCTCGGCCAGCCGCCGGTCCACCCCGGCGCGCAGGGTCTCGACTCTCTGGAGAAAGGCGGCCTGGTCGTCCATCTCGCGGGTCGTGACCTGCTGTCCGCCCCGACGCGGGCGGAGGGCATTTGACGGGCGCTCCCGTCGGGCGTCAACCGAAAGGTCGGAAAGCGCCGGTCAGCCCCGGCAGAAGCCGAAGAAGCGCCTGATGTCGGCCCGTTCGGCCGGGGTGCGGGCGTCCTGGGGATAGGCCTTGTCCTCGACCTGGCTGATCAGGCCGGTCTTCTCGAAGGCGGCCAGCACCGAGTCGGCCAGCGGGATCTGGCCGATCGCATCCAGGCCGTCGGAGATCTCGGATGGGGTCAGCCTGGCGGCGTAGCGGCCCTGGGCCTTGCCCGACCGGAACCGCACCGTCCCCGCTCCAGGCTTGCCGCCGACCAGGTTGGTGTGGAAGTCCACGGCGGCCGCCTTGCGCCGGCACGAGAAGATGATCCCCACCACGTCGCTGTCGGGCAGGCCGTAGGCCAGCCGCTGCTCCTTGTCGGGCGTGGTGAAGGCGTTCCACTTCATCCCGGCGGGCGCCGCCGGCCCCGCTGGTGGCGCGGTGGTCGAGCACGCGCCCAGCACCGCGGCGCTGGCCGCCAGCAACAGCCACGATCCCCGACGCCCCATGCCCTGTCCCCTTGTCAGCCCTTCGCTGATCTAACCACGTTCGCGGCGTCCGGAAAGCGCCCCATGGACGGGTCCGGCGACGCAAGGCAGGGTGGAGCCCGCCGGCCGGGGCGGCGTTCAGGAGTGATGCCCATGCTGTCCACGAAATCCATTCCCCTCGCCGTCCTCGGCCTGGTCGCCGTGCTGGGCGCCTGCGAGCGCAAGGCCGCCCCGCCGCCGAAAACGCCGCCCGCCGCTGCTCCTGTGGCCGCCGCCCCAGCGCCGATGGCGCGCCCCCTGACCTTCGACCAGTCCGACGACGCGGCCAAGGTCGCCCTGCGCCTGCCGGCCGAGATCGCCAACCATCCCGCCCTGCACGCCCTGCTCTACGACCGCGAGACGGCGGGCCTGAAGGCCTTCGCCGCCAAGGCCCAGGCCGACCACAAGGCCTCTGACGGCAAGTTCCCCTGGCGGCCCTACAATCGCCAGAGCCAATGGTTCCTGGCCGCCGACGCCGCGCCGCTGACGGCCCTGCGCGCCCTGTGGTTCGAGGACACCGGCGGGGCGCACCCCAATCACGGCGGCGCGAGCCTGATCTGGGACAGCGCCGCCGACCGCGAGATCCAGCCCAAGGCCCTGTTCCGCCCGGACGCCGACATGTCCGCCCTGGACAAGGCGATCTGCGACGCGGTGGCCCAGGCCAAGACTCATCGCGAGGGCGCCGCGCCCCTCAACGCCATGTTCGCCTGCCCCAAGTGGAGCCAGACCGTGCTGGTCCCGGCCCCGTCGACCGTCCCGGGCAAGATCGGCGGGCTGACGGTACTGATCGATCCCTACGTGGTCGGTCCCTATTCCGAGGGCGACTACGAGGTCGTCGTTCCCCTCTCGGCGTTCCAGGCTCTGCTGGCCCCGGCCTATGCCGGCGCGTTCGGCGACGCCCCGAAGTCGCCGGGCAATCCGGACGGGACGCTCAGCGTGCGGATGGACCTGAAGTAACTTCGGGCGCGCCTCCCCGCGCGCTCGCCCGACTTAAGGTTGCGCTTGTCACAAACCAGTGCAATCTGGTCCCGTTTTGATCGGGGGATTCCATGCGTAAGTTCTATCTCGCCGCGGCCCTGGCCGCGGCGGCGACGCCGGTGTGCGCGAGCGACCTGGCCAAGTCGTCGGACGGCTACACCTATTTCAACAAGCCCGGCGCCCAGGTCGCCGTCCATGACGCCGACGTCCGCGACTGCAAGGTCAAGGCCGCCCGCCTGCACCAGCCCGACACCAGTCCGCCCGTCTATGCGCCCGGCCTGGCCGGCGCCATCGGGGCGGCGATCGGCAAGGCCATCGTGATGGCGATGAACGACGCCAAGGCCCGGCCGGTGAACGTCGAGAATTGCATGGTGGTCAAGGGCTGGCGCGTCGTGGCCCTGGACCCCGTGGCCGGCGAGGCCGCCAGCAAGCTGGACACCGCCGCCAAGGCCGCCCGGATGACGCCGCTGATCAGCGCCGCCGAGCCGGAGGGCACGGTCGTGCGGGTGTTCGCCAACGACGCCGCCGCCGCCCAGACCGCCGGCATGTTCTCTCCCGCCCGCAACACCATCAAGTCGGCGCTCAGCGTCGAGGCCATGGGCGACCCGCCCGAGAGCGACAAGCCGACCAAGGAAAAGCCGGCCCCAGCCCCCAAGCTGGCCAAGAGCGCCCGCCCGCCCGCGCCGCTGAAGGCCGAGCAGCTGGGCGAGATCCCGGCCAATTCGGCGCTGATCGTCGTCAACCTCCAGGGCACGGGCGCGCTGTCGGTGGGCTTCGAGCGCGAAGGTCCCGACGCCAAGACGCCGGCCTGGGCCGACGGCCGTCCGGGCGGCTTCACGGCCGCCCAGCCGGTCAAGGCCACGGCCACGGCCGGCGGCGCCCAGGGCACGACCCTGGTGTTCGCCGTGCCCCCCGGCCGCTGGAAGATCGCTCGCCTCAGCGCCGGCCTGTTCACGGTCAGCCTGTGCCTGGGCGCGCCCTCGTTCGAGGTCGCCGCCGGCGAGGTGGTCTATGCCGGCGCGTTCGACCCCGCCTCGGCGACCAACACCATCGGCCCGGAAATGACCCTGGAGCCCTATCGCGCCGTCTTCCCGGCCCTTTCGGGCCTAGGCGAGAAGATGCGGCCGGCGTCCTACGTCAACGGCTCCACTGGCCAATGCCAAGGCGCCTACATGTACGCGCTTGAGACCGCTGGCCGGCCGTTCGCCGAAGGCTACGCCCTGGGCTCCAAGGCCCAGCCGATCCCCACGGCCTCGGCGGGGGTCGCCCCGGCGCCCGAAGCGGCCGTCCCGGCCTCGACGCCGCCGGTCGACGCCGCGCCGGCGGCCGCCATCACGCCGACCTCGGCTCCGATCGCGCCGACGGCTCCTGCCGCCGCGCCGGCCGCGTCCTAGGTCGGCCATGGCTCCGATCCCGCGCCGGCGGTCGCCCTGGGCGATCGCCGGCCTGGTGTCGCTGACCGGCGCGGCCAGCGCGGTCGCCGCCTCCAGCTACCGATACCAGCCGCTAATCTATGGCTCGCCGCCGGCCGTCTATTCGTACGGCGCGGCGGGCGAGACCGCGCGGATGCCGATGTCCCTGACCGACGCGGCGCCGACCGCCGTCGAGGGCGAGGTGTCCCGGGACGGGGTGATCGCCCAGCATGTGCTGCGGGTCGATCAGGCCCGCGTGCTGACCAGCCCGGTCCAGGGCCGCTTCCGCGAGATCCCGGCCGGCACGCCCCTGGCCCGGGTCGAGGTGGCCAGCCAAGCCGGGCTGGTCGTCTGGTGCGACCTGCGGGCCAACACCAAGTGGACCAGCCGCGGTTCGTTCGAGTGCCTGACCGACACCAAGGGGACCGGCGCCTTCGACCAGGGCTGGGCCGGGCTTTCGGCCTACTATTTCGCCGCGGCCGGCTTCAACGTAGTCGGCTCGCCCCGCACCCTGGCCGGCAAGGCGACCTGGCGCGAGGCCCGGCCCGACGAACATCCGACCCTGCTCCTGGGTTTCCAGTGGTGCGACGGCGACGGGGTGAAGAAGCCCGCCCGCTTCGCCCGCGCCCTGCAGGCCGGTGGCGACACCCGCTGGTTCGTGGCCGGCGCCTATTGCCAGGGCGGCGCGACCGCTCCCCTCGGCGGCGGATCCTTCGACCTGGGTCCGCTGAAGGTGACGGCCTCGACCGGCGCGACGCCGGGCGCGCTGCGCTACAGGGTCGAGGGCCGCCTGCCGCCCGCGTCCCTGCCCCAGCCCGTGCTGTCGGGCCTGGCCGACCTGTCGGCCGCGCCGCCTCCCAAGGTCGACCGGGCCGTCGTCCCGCCCGCGCCCGAGCTGTCCCTGAAGCCGCTGGTCGCGGCCGGCGCGGCCCCGGTCGTCGTCGCCGGCGACGTCGCCAAGGGCCAGCCGTTCTTCACGGTGGGCGTGCGCCACGGCGTGACCGGCGTGCTCAGGCAGGAGGTGCGCGGCAAGGGCTGGTTCTTCGACAAGGCCCTGCCGGTCGGCCAGCCCCTCTACGGCGTGCCGATGGCCGGCGCCGGGACGACGGGCCTGGTCTGGTGCGCCCCGCGCCAGGACGACAAGCCGAAGGGCAAGTCGCCCACCCGTTGGGCCGCCGCCTGCCTGCCGCAGAGCGCCACCCAGGCCAACTGGGTCGAGGCCCAGACGGCAATGATGAGCGTCAACCTGTCGTGGTTCTACGGCAGCCGCACCACCAACGCCCTGGACGTCGAGCGCGGCCCGATCGACCTGCCGCCGATGACCCTTTCCTACGTCTTCGCCGGCTGGAGCGAGCAAGGCTCGCTGATGCTGGAGGTCCGCCTGGACTGGGGCGAAGGCCCGCAGCTGTTGCGCGCCCTGCGCGTCGCGCCGGGGGCGGACGGGGTGGTGACGGTCAGGACCATGGACGGCGCGATCGGCGTACGGCGGGCCGGTGACACGGCTCGGGCGGAAGCGCTCAGGCCGCTCCGCACCGAGGCCGAGGTCGTCTACTAGACGATCGTCAGGAGTTTCAACCGCAATGTCATATGTCTGCAGTCAGTGCGGCGTCGCCCACGAGGACCTTCCGGTCTGGGCCTGTCGCGCGCCCGATCTCTGGGCGACCGCCAGCGAGCAGGAACGCGAACAGGACTTCCGCCTGAGCGACGATTTCTGCAGCTTCCGCGACGAGCACTACTTCATTCGCTGCGTATTGCAAATTCCGATCACGGACTCCGAAACCGAGGTCTTCGAGTTTGGGGTCTGGAGCACGCTCAGCGCCGAGAATTTCCGCCGCTACTACGACACGTTCGACGACACCGACCAATCGAAGCTCGGTCCGATGTTCGGATGGTTCGCCAATCGGCTCGGCGGCTATCCCGACACCTTGAGCCTGGCCTGCGACGTGCTGCCCCAGGACAATCGCAAACGTCCGCTGATCAGGTTCCACGAAGCCGACCACCCGCTTGTCCTGCAACAGCAGGAAGGGGTCACGCTGCGGGAAGCCATCGACTATCTGCACGCGCGAGGCGCGCTCTAGCCGCCCTCTAGAGCGGAATGTTGTCGTGCTTCTTCCAGGGGTTCGACAGTTCCTTGCCCTTCAGGCTCTTCAGCGCCCGGACGATGCGGCGGCGGGTGCCGTGGGGCATGATTACGTCGTCGATATAGCCCCTGGAGGCGGCCACGAACGGGTTGGCGAAGCGGTCCTTGTACTCGGCCTCGCGAGCGGCCAGGGCCTGCGGATCCTTGGCCTCCTGGCGGAAGATGATCTCCACAGCCCCCTTGGCGCCCATGACCGCGATCTCGGCGGTGGGCCAGGCGTAGTTGAAGTCGCCGCGCAGGTGCTTGGAGCTCATCACGTCATAGGCCCCGCCATAGGCCTTACGGGTGATCAGGGTGATCTTCGGCACCGTGGCCTCGGCATAGGCGAACAACAGCTTGGCGCCGTGCTTGATCAGGCCGCCGTACTCCTGCTTGGTGCCCGGCATGAAGCCCGGCACGTCCACGAGCGTGATGATCGGGATGTTGAAAGCGTCGCAGAACCGCACGAAGCGGGCGGCCTTGCGGCTGGAGTCGATGTCCAGCACGCCCGCCAGCACCTGCGGCTGGTTGGCGACGACGCCGACGCTTTCCCCGTCCATGCGGGCGAAGCCGCAGACGATGTTCTTGGCCCACTCGCTTGAGATCTCGAAGAAATCGGCCTCGTCGACGATCTTCAGGATCAGTTCCTTCATGTCGTAGGGCTTGCCCGGATCGCTGGGGATCAGGCTGTCGAGGCTGGGCTCGGCGCGGTAGGCCTCGTCGAAGCTCTCGCGCTCGGGCGCGGTCTCGCGGTTGGACGAGGGCAGGAAGTCGATCAGGCGGCGCACCTGGGTCAGGGCCTCCAGGTCGTTCTCGAACGCCCCCTCGGCCACGCCCGACTTGGACGCGTGCACCCGCGCCCCGCCCAGCTCCTCGGCGGTGACCACCTCGTTGGTGACGGTCCGGACCACGTCCGGGCCGGTCACGAACATGTAGCTGGTGTCCTTCACCATGAAGATGAAGTCGGTCATGGCGGGGCTGTAG
Source organism: Caulobacter sp. UNC279MFTsu5.1 (assembly GCF_900114015.1). Lineage (GTDB taxonomy): Bacteria > Pseudomonadota > Alphaproteobacteria > Caulobacterales > Caulobacteraceae > Caulobacter. The sequence continues at coordinate 42,360 of NZ_FORN01000019.1, forward strand.
ACGTCGCCGCCGGCGCAGGGGCCCATGATCACGCTGATCTGCGGCACCACGCCCGAGGCCATGACGTTTTCCAGGAAGATGTCGGCGTAGCCCGCCAGGCTGTCGACGCCCTCCTGGATCCTCGCCCCGCCGGCGTCGAACAGGCCGATGATCGGCGCGCCGACCTTCATGGCCTGGCGCTGGACCTTGACGATCTTGGCCGCGTGGGCGCCCGACAGGCTGCCGCCGAACACCGTGAAATCCTTGGAGAAGACGTAGACGACCTTGCCGTTGATCGTGCCCCAGCCGGTGACGACGCCGTCGCCGGGCACCTTCTGCTCGGCCATGCCGAACTCGACGCCGCGGTGCTCGACGAACATGTCGAACTCCTCGAACGAGCCTTCGTCGAGCAGCAGGTCGATCCGCTCGCGCGCCGTCAGCTTGCCCTTGGCGTGCTGGGCGGCCACCCGCGCCTCGCCGCCGCCGGCCCGGGCCTGCTCACGACGACGGTCGAGTTCCTCGAGAATATGCTGCACGCGGACGCTCCCCTGCTCTCTCACCTGGGCGGTTTTTCCACCTTATGGGCCGAGCCCTAATGGCGCGAGCTTTCCGTGGCAAGGCGTACCCTGGGGCAGCGCGGCCATGATCCTCGTTCGGCCGCGGCCTCAGCGGCGCAGCGCGGCGAACCAGCGCTCCAACACCTCCGCCTCGACCGCCAGGGCCTCGGCGCGGGCGGCCGCCTCGGCGTCCTGGCCCCAGGTCTGCGCCTGGAAGATCTCCTCCAGCCGCGACAGGTCCAGGGCCTTGCGGCCGGTGACCTTGCCCGCCCGCAGCGCTAGGGCCAGGACGGTCGAGCCGAACAGGCCCGCGCCATAGGCCACGCCGGCCAGGGTGAAGTCGTCCATCGTCAGGGCCAGGCCCTCGACGCTGGCCAGGGCGGCCGGCGGCTGGGCCGTGTGAATCACGCCGGACGCGGGCGTCAGGTGAACATCCAGCTCGGCCCGGGCCCAGTCCAGCATGGCGCCCCAGTCGCGCTTCTGGCGCTCGACCAGCGGCGTGGGATGGTCGGCCCAGTAGCAGAGCAGGTCCGAGCCGGCATAGGCCGCGACCTCGGCGGCCACCTCGGCCCGGGTCTCGCGGATCCGGTCGATGGCGGTGAAGGCCAGGCGGGTGGCGGGCATGGCCGTCGAGTCGATCACCTCGACCTGGGCCTCCCATTCGGCGGCGACCAGCTGGGCCAGGGCCAGGGTCGGCAGCGCCAGCGGCGACTTGGCCGGCGACTTGGGCGTGCGGCCGTCCAGCAGCACGGCGAAACCGCCGTCCGCCGGCCCCGCCGTGGCGGCCTTGTAGAAGCGGCGGGGACGTTGCAGCAGGTCGGGCTTGTCGGCCAAGGCGAGACTTCTTTTCGGTCCGGACATCAAAACAGCGATTTCGAGCCGTTGAATGATCAAACAACGCGCCCAAGGCAAGAGAGGGCGAGGCAACGGAGCGAAACGGCGTGAGCCTGCCCTCCAACGACATGATGGCGGCCATCGCCGCGACCCGTTTCGGCCTGGGCGCGCGTCCCGGCGAGATCGATGCGGCGCGGGGCGACCCGCGCGGCTTCCTGGCGGCCCAGATCCGTCCCGAAGGCGCCGACCAGCCGCGGGGCGGCGAAGGCTCGGCCCAGCGCCTGGCGCAGGTCAGCGACTACCAAATGCAGAAGCGCGACGCCAAGATGGCGGGAGACCCCAAGAGCCCGCCGGTCAGGGACCTCCAGAAGGACCTGCGCGCCCAGGCCGGCGACGACTTCCTTGCCCGGGCCCGGCTGGGCGCGGCGACCGATGCGGCGTTCCGCGAGCGCTGGGCGCTGTTCTGGGCCAACCACTTCACCGTCTCGTCCACCAGCCTGGCCGTCGCCGCGGTGGCGGGGCCGTTCGAGCAGGAGGCGATCCGCCCGCACGTCTTCGGCCGGTTCGAGGACCTGCTGGTCGCCTCGTCCACCCATCCGGCCATGCTGCTGTATCTGGACCAGGCCCAGTCGCTCGGTCCCGACAGCCGGGCGGCGCAGTATCAGCGCAAGACCGGCAAGACGGCCGGCGGGCTGAACGAGAACCTGGCCCGCGAGATCCTGGAGCTGCACACGGTCGGGGTCGACGCCGGCTACGGCCAGGCCGACGTCACCGAGTTCGCCCGGGCCATGACCGGCTTCAGCGTCGGCCGGCCGCGGGATCCCAGCCCGCACCAGTTCCTGTTCCGCGACAACGCCCACGAGCCGGGCGCGCGGACGGTGATGGGCCGGCGTTATCCGCAGGACGGCCAGGCCCAGGCCCTGGCGGTGATGCGCGACCTAGCGGCCAGCCCCCACACCGCCCGCCACGTCGCGACCAAGCTGGCCGCCCACTTCGTCAGCGATGTCCCGCCGCCGGCCCTCGTGGCGCGGTTGGAAAAGACCTATCTCGACAGCAATGGCCGCCTGGACGACATGGCCCGCGCCCTGGTCGCCGCGCCCGAGGCCTGGGACCCCGCTCCCGTCAAGTTCAAGACCCCCTACGAGTTCGCGATCTCGACCTGGCGGGCCGTGGACGCCCAGCCGTCGGGGATCGACAAGCTGGCGCCGGTGCTGACGGGCCTGGGCCAGAAGCCGTTCTCGCCCCCCTCCCCCAAGGGCTGGGCCGACGAGGCCCAGGTCTGGTGCGCGCCGGACGCCCTGATCAAGCGCCTGCGGTTCAGCGAAGGGTTCGCCGCCGTGGTCGCCGACCGTCTGGACCCGAACCTCCTCGCCCAAACCGCCTTGGGCGCACGCCTGACCCCGCCGGTCGCCAAGGCGGTGGCCCGGGCCGAGACTCGCCGCGAGGCCGTGGCGCTGCTGTTGATGAGCCCGGAGTTCCAACGCCGATGACCGCTCAAGTCTCCCGCCGCTCGCTGCTGCTGCAGGCCGCCGGCCTGGGCGTTTCCGTTAGCTTCCTGGGCGGATCGGCCTTCGCCGCCGCCGACGGGCCGATGGCCCGGCGCAAGATGGTGGTGGTCATCTGCCGGGGCGGCATGGACGGTCTCACCGTCAGCCCGCCGATCGGCGATCCCGACTATGCGGCCCTGCGCGGCGCGGTGGCGGTGACGCCCGACCAGGCGCTGAAGCTGGACGGGACCTTCGGCCTGCATCCGGCCCTGGAGTCGGTCCACGCCCTGGCGCTGAAGGGCCAGGCCCGCGTCGCCCCGGCCATCGCCAGCCCCGACCGCGCCCGCTCGCATTTCGAGGCCCAGGACGTGCTGGAGACCGGCGCGGCCCAGGTCTATGGCGTCAGCACCGGCTGGCTGAACCGCACCCTGGAGGTCCTGGGGCCGTCCAAGGTCGAGGGCCTGTCGGTGGGCGCCACCGCACCGCTGATTTTGCGCGGCAAGGTCCAGGCCGCCAGCTGGTCGCCGGGCAAGGGCGTCGACGAGACCGGCCGCCTGCCCACCCTGCTGCAGGATCTCTACAAGGCCGACCCGCTGATGGGCCCGGCCTTCGCGCGCGGCCTGGAGACCGAGGTCATGGCCCAGGCGGCGACGACCGCGCTCGCCCCGACGCCCGTCTCGGCCCCGATGTCGCCGGGCGCGGCGCCGCAGGTCATGGCTCCGCCGGCCATGGCCCCGAACGCCCAGGCCATCGCCGGCCAGCGCCAGGGCCGCGAGGCCGCGCGCAAGCTGGGCGCGACCCTGGCCGGGTTCATGGTGCAGGAGGGCGGGCCGCGCATCGCCGCCGTCTCGCTGGACGGCTGGGACACCCACGCCGGCCAGGTCGGCCAGCTGAACACCCGCCTGTCCTATCTGGACGCGGTGCTGGACGGGCTGAACACCGGCCTCGGCGACGCGTGGCGCGACACCGTGGTGGTGGCGGCCACCGAGTTCGGCCGCACCGCCCGGGCCAACGGCACCGGCGGCACCGACCACGGCACCGGCTCGACCGCCCTGGTGCTGGGCGGCGGCCTCAAGCCTGGCGGCATTATCGGCGACTGGCCCACCCTGAAACAGGAGGCCCTGTTCGAGAACCGCGACGTGCGCCCCACCCTCGACATGCGCGGCCTGTTCAAGGGCGTGCTGGCCGACCACATGGGCGTCGACCGCGCGGCCCTGGAGACCAAGGTGTTCCCGAACAGCGCCGACGCCAAGGCGGTGACGGGGCTGGTCTAGCCGCGCCTTGAAAAGGCGTCGATGAAGCCGGCCACCTCGGTGGCGGGCATCGGCCTGGCGAAGTGATAGCCCTGGACCTGGTCGCAGCCGTACTGCGTCAGGGTCGCCAGTTGTTCGGGCCGCTCGACCCCCTCGGCCACCACCTTCATGCCCATGCTGGAGCCGAGATTGATCACGGCGCGGACGATCGCCTCGTCCTGGCTGTTCTGGACGAAGGACTTGTCGATCTTCAGGCGATCGACCGGGAACTGGCGCAGGTTGGCCAGCGACGCGTAGCCGGTGCCGAAGTCGTCCAGCGCGATCAGCACGCCGGCGTCGTGCAGTTGCCTGACAGTGTCGCTGACCACCTCGGCGCCCCAGCCCATATAGACGTTCTCGGTGACCTCGACGGTCAGACGGTCGGCCGGCACGTTCCAGCGCGCCAGCTTGGCCGTGATCTCCGCCGCCAGCCGCCCCGTGCGGAACTGGGCCGAGGAGATGTTGATCGCCACGCGGCCGAACTCCACGCCCTGGTCGAGCCAGGCGCGCATCTGTCCCAGGGCGCGTTCGAAGGCCACCTCGCCCAGCTGCAGCGACAGGTCGTTGTCCTCGAAGGCGGCCATGAAGGCGGCCGGCGGCAGGACGCCCTGCTCCGGGTGGTTCCAGCGCATCAGGGCCTCGAAGCCGGCCACGCTGTTGGCGGCCAGGTCGACGACCGGCTGATAGAACAGGTCGAACTCGCCCTGGCTGATGGCCAGGCGCACTTCGCGCAGCAGTTCGATACGCTGTTCGACCTGCGTCCGCATCTCCGGCCGGAAGACGACGCTGCGGTTGCGACCGTCGTACTTGGCTTGATAGAGCGCGACGTCGGCGTTCTTGAGCAGGTGGGTGGGATCGGCTTCCGGATCGCCATGCACCGCCGCGCCGATGCTGGCGCAGATGGTGAAGCTTTGGCCGGCATGTTCGATCGGCGTGCGCAGCAGATCCTGCAGCACCTCGATCGGACGGGTCATGTCCGTTTCGCACTTGAGGTCGCGCAGCACGATGGCGAACTCGTCGCCGCCCAGCCGCGCCACGGTGTCGCTGCGCCGGAAGGCCCGCTTGAGCTGGCCGGACAACGCCTTCAGCAACGCGTCGCCGGCGTCGTGGCCCAGGGTGTCGTTGATGGCCTTGAAGTGGTCGACGTCGAGCATGATCAGGCCGAACATCTCGCCCTGTTCGGCGGCGGCCACGGCGTCGTCATAGGCCCGCTGGAAGGCCGCGCGGTTGGGCAGGCCGGTCAGGGGATCGCGGAAGGCCAGGAACTCGATCTGGGCGGCGGAGCGGATCGACTCCGTGACGTCCTCGTGGGTGGCCACATAGCCGCCGTCGGCGATCGGGTTGTGGGTGATGCGGATGGTGCGCCCATCGTCCAGCTCCACGTCGCGCGTCGCCGCCGCGCCTTTCAGGGCGGCTTCGACGGTGGCGGCGTAGAACGCCGCGAAACTGCGGGGGCCTTTGCCGATCGAGCGGCGGTGATCGAGGATGTCGTCCAGCGGCGTCCCTGGGACGCTGAGCCGGTCCGGAAGATCGTAGAGCCGGCGATAGGCGGTGTTGCACAGGATCAGGCGCTTCTCGGCGTCGAACATGCAGAGCCCGTGGGGCATGTTGCTCAAGGCCGCGTCGAAGCGCGCGTTCTGCTCGGCCAGGCGCTGACGCGCCGCGTCCGTCTCGCGCGCCGCCAGCACCGCCTCGGTCACGTCTCGCCCCACGACGACCAGCCGGCCGTAGGCCGCCCCGTTGCGCGGCCAGGGGCTGAGCTCGAAGCTGAACCAGCGCTCGGGCTCGCCGTCGGCGACCGGAATTTCGACGCGGCAGGTCTCCACCGCGCCGGTTTCGAGGCAGCGGCGCGCGGCCGCCGTGAAGTCGGCGCTCAGGGCCAGGGGACGAGCCTCCTGCGACGGCGAGATCCGCAGCGTCACGGTCTGGTCGCGCCAGCCTTGGCTGAACAGCAGGGGTCGCAGGTCCAGGTCGAGCAACGCGATGGGGCTGGGGGCGCCGCTCAGCGCGGCCCGCAAGGCGATCTCCGCGGCGGGCATGCCGGCCGACCGCCGCTCGACGTCCAGCGCGATGACCTTCGAACTCATGGCGAAAACCTCTGTCTGCCCACGACGGCAGGGTCGGAGATCGTCGCTAATAAGTTGATGAAGAACGCGCCCGCCCGCCTGCGGTGCGATGTCGCATGAGAAGGTTCGGCGACGCTTCGGAGAAGCGCCCTACCCCGCCGCGTTCAGCTTCCGCTCGACCGCCTCGACCAATTCCTGAACGTCCTGGTGCTTGCCGTTCCTGAAGGCGATCCGCGTGCCGACCTTCAGCGGCCCCATCAAGGGTCCGTCGGTCGGCACGGGCGCGAAGCTCAGCACCTCGACCGTGTTGATCGAGACGGTCGCGTCGTCCGGGCGCGTGAAGCTGACGAAGGCCATGAGACAATCCTCAAGGTTGAGGAAAAACCATCTCACAGCGCAGAGAGGTGCTCAAGCGTTAGCGCCGCTTCGTCTGGCGCCGCGCGAACGGATCGTACTCGGCCTCGTCCTCCGAGAAGCCGAACTTGGCGAAGCCGGCCTTCATCTCCGGACTGAGCGGCGCCTCGATGGCCAGGGTGCCGACCGTCGGGTGCGGCAGGATGATCGAGCGGGCGTGCAGCTGCAGCTTCAGGCCTTCCGACAGCGGCGCGGACTTGTCGTCGCTGTACTTGGGATCGCCCAGGATCGGGTGGCCGATGGCCTTCATGTGGGCGCGCAGCTGGTGGGTGCGGCCGGTGTGCGGGCGCAGGGCCATCCAGGTGACGCGCGGGCCGGCGCGGCTGATCGAGACGAACTCGGTCTCGGCCGGCTGGGCGTCGGGATCCTTCGGCTCGGCCGGCACCACCAGTTCGCGATCGCCGACGCCCCGCTTGGCCAGGTGCAGTTCGATCACGCCCTCGGTCGGGTGCGGATTGCCCGCGACGATCGCCCAGTAGGTCTTCTGGGCCCGACGCTTGGCGAAGGCGCCCGACAGGCGGGCGGCGGCGGCCGGGGTCTTGCCCAGCAGCAGCACGCCCGAGGTGTCGCGGTCCAGGCGGTGGACCAGCTTGGGGCGGTCGACGCCCTCGCCCCACGCGCTGAGCAGCTTGTCGATGTGGTGGGTGGTCTTGGTCCCGCCCTGCACGGCCAGGCCGGCCGGCTTGTTCAGGGCCAGGACCTCTTCGTCCTCATACAGCACCAGCGACTTGGCGAAGGCGATGTCGCGCGGCGACAGCTTGCCCTTCTCGGACGGATCAGGGGCGTCGGGCAGCGGCGGCACGCGGATCTGGCTGCCGGCCGCCAGCTTGGTGTCGGCCTTGGCGCGCGAGCCGTCGACCCGCACCTGGCCGGAGCGGAACAGCTTGTTCAGCTGGATATGGTTCAGGTGCGGCCAGCGGCGCTTGAACCAGCGGTCCAGGCGAACGCCGTCCTCGCCAGCGTCCACATAGATCGTGCGTACTTCTTTCATGCCGCGAAAATCCTGCGGGCGACCAAGAGGCCCGCGAAAACGGCCGCCACGGACAGGATCACGCTGGCGGTCGTATAGGTAAAGGCCTGGGCGTAGGCGCGCTTCTCGATCATCAGCGCGGTCTCCAGCGAAAAGGCCGAAAAGGTGGTGAAGCCGCCCAGACCGCCGACGCCGAGCAGGACGCGCCAATGCTCCTGATTGGCGTCGCCGCGATGGGCCAGCCAGCCGACCAGCATCCCCATCAGCAGTCCGCCCGTCAGATTGACGATGAAGGTGCCGTAGGGCCAGTTGAACCCGAACAGGCGAAGGGTCTGCACCCCCACCAGATAGCGGGCGACGGCGCCGAACGCGCCGCCGGCGGCGACAAGGAGAAGTTTGGTCATCGCGCCCTTATGCGCCGCGCGGCCACGAACGCCAAGCCGCGCCGCAAACCGCCTTCGCGGCCCGCCTCGGCGAGTGTTAACCCCGCCGGGCGCCGTCGGTGGTCCAGGCGCCTCGGAAAGCCATAAAGCGGCCCCGGATACGCGGCAAAAGGCCCGGAAAATGGGCGCCTTAACGTTTGAGCGCGTTGCGGTAACCTCGTTTGCAAACCGTGTTCCTGCACCGACCGTTAAGGCTGTAAAAGGCATCCTATGGGCTCCTCCCGCGCCAAGGCGAACATGCCCTTCGATTCGATGCATAACGACGACCGGAACGAGCGCCTGGCTCTCAGCGGCCCCGTACTCCAGCGACTGGCGGGGTCGGAGTTGATCGCCCGCGGCTCGGTCAACGTCATCAGCGTCAAGGCCATCCGCCGCTGGGCCGGCGACTGGTGGGACAAGAAGCGCGTCGACGTCTGGACCTATGTCGAGCGCAAGCTGGCCGAACACCTGGACCGCAGCGACCTGCGCGCCCGGATCGGCGAGGAAGACTTCCTGATCGCCATGAACAACGACCAGGGTCTGGCGGCCCAGGCCACCAGCGTGCGCATCCTGGAAGACGTGCTGACCCATCTGCTGGGCGCGGCCGAGCCCACCGACCTGGGCGTGCGCTCGGTGATCGGCGTCGAGGCCGGCGGCTTGGTCTGTCGTCCGGTGGACGCGGCCGTGATCCTGGCCGCGCGGGCCCGACGGGACTCGACCCGCTCGCCCATCCGCTTCGACATCGATCCGCTGGAAGAGACCCGGCGCACGCCCGTGGCCTTCACCACCGCCGGCGGCGCGGCTCTGCGCGTCGACTTCACGCTCGAGCACGTGATCAGCCTAAAGCGCAACATCGCCACGGCCGTGCGCATCGAGCCGGTGGTCACCCACCTGGGCTCGGGCAAGCAGATCAGCGCTCGCGCCGTCTCGCGCCTGCCCGACCGCGACGCCGCCTTTATCGACGAGGCGGCCCTGAAATACGCCGCCGTCTTCGCCCGCGCCTCGCAGGGCCACGACCGGCCCGACCTGATCGTGCCGGCCTCGTTCCGCACCCTGGGGACCCAGCGCGGCCGCGACATGCTGACCGGCACCTCGGGCCTGTCCCTGGCGCTGCTGCGCGGCGGGGTGATGATGGAGCTGGTCGACGTCACGCGCGGCACGCCCGCCGGCCGCCTGCTGGAAGTCGTCGGCCTGCTGAAGGCCCTGACCCGCGGCGTGATCGCCCGCGTGCCGCCCGAGAAGGAGGCGCTGCGCGTGCTGCGCGACGCCCGCCTGCAGGGCCTGACCCTGGACGCCAGCGACCTGGGCGGCCCGGCCGAGAAGATCGCCGCCGACATCATGGCCTTCGGACGCGACGCCAGGGGCCTGGCCCCGATGGTCGCCCTGCAGGGCCTGCCGGCCGAAGGCTACTTCGCCGCCGCCGAGACCGCCGGCCTGACCCACGCGGCGCTGCGCGCCGCCCACCCGATCGCCGCGACCACGACAAAGAAGGCGACGGGTTAAACCGCCGCCCGGCCCTGCCCCACGGTGCGGACGATGGCGCGGGCGTCGTAGACGTCGGCGCCGCGCGGCGGCTGGCCCTTGCCGAACACCACCTCCATCGAGCTGCTCACCGCCGGTCCCGGGCCCAGGTTGAAGCTGGTGCCCACGCCCAGCCCAACCGAACTGCGGCGGCCATAGCTGCCCGAGCCGCCGCCGATCGACAGGGTCGAACCGCCGCCCGAGCCGGTCTGCTGGGTCACGCGGTCGGCGACCCGGAACCAGTCGTAGCCGTCGCGCAGGGCCAGCTCGGCCGAGCGCAGCAGGGCGTAGTCCGAGACCTGGTTGACCGGCGCGCCGGGATTGCCCTGGAAGGTGACCCGGTAGCGGCCGGCCTCCAGGCGGTACTCCGAATAGCCGGCCCCGCGCGGCGCGGTCTGCGGCGCATAGAGCGTCGGGGCGCTGGCGCAGGCGGTCAGCAAGGCGGCGGAAAAGGCGAGTGCGATCAAACCCTTCGCATTGTGACGTTTCATGGCGGATCTCCTGCCAGGCTTAACGGCTTTCCGGGCGCCCCTGTTCCGAAACCTCCAGGCCCAGCTTAGCCAGAACCGCGCGCATGTCGTCCGGAATCGGCGCGCTGATCCGCCGCTCGCCGCCCTCGGGGTGCGGGAAGACCAGTTGGGCGGCGTGCAGCATCAGCCGCGGCACGGGCGCCCCGCCCAGCATCAGCGCCCCGCCATAGCGGCTATCGCCGGCGATCGGCCGGCCGATCGAGGCCATGTGGACCCGCAGCTGATGCATGCGGCCGGTGTCGGGGCTCAGCTCGACCAGGGCCGCGCCCTCGGTCGACGCCAGGGTGCGATAGCGGCTGCGGGCCGTCTCGGCGTCGGGGTGGTCGGCCGCGCAGACCCGCATATAGGCCTCGCGCCCGATCGACTCGCGGCGCAGGGAGCTGTCGATCTGGCCGCCGCGCGGCTCGGGCGCGCCCGGCGTGACGATGGCCAGGTAGGTCTTGCGGAACCGCTTGCCCATCAGGGCCTTGCCCAGGAAGGTCGCGGCCGGCTTGGTGCGGGCCGTCAGGATCACGCCCGAGGTGTCGCGGTCCAGCCGGTGGATCAGGCGCGGACGCGGGCGGTCGCGCCGGGCCAGGGCCCACAGCAGGTCGTCCAACGTATGGGCCCGGATGCGCCCGCCTTGGCTGGACAGTCCCGCCGGCTTGTTCAGCACGAAGACGCTGTCGTCCTCGTGGATCACCAGCGACCGGGTGAACGCGATCTCCTCCGGGGTCAGGACGATGGGCGCGTCCGACGCCTTGGGTGCGGCGACGCCGGGCGGACGCCTGGGCGGCTTGCCGGGGGGCGGACGGCTCATGCGGCCTCCCCCCTCGGCGCGATCCACAGCGCCCGGCCGTTCAGGAACAGCCACAGCAGCATCAGGCCCGCCGGCGCCAGGGCCCAGCCGCCCCGCGAGGCGAAGCTGGTCAGCAGGAACACCGCGAAGGCCAGCGGCAGGGCGTAGACGGCGTTGGCGACGATCGACGGCCAATGCGGCGGCCGGGTGAAGACCAGCAGCGGCCCGCTGGCCCGGCGCCGGAAGACCAGCGGCGGGACGACCAGCAGCAGGGTGATCGTCGCGATCGGGATCATCGCCACCAGCGCCCCGGCCAGCGGAATCTCCAGGGTGTCGGACCATTCGGGCAGTTGCTCGCGATAGAACCGGTGCAGGGGATCGGCCGCCAGCCCCGCCAGGGTGGCGGCCAGGGCCAGCAGCGTCACGCCCAGCACGACCAGCGCGTTCTTCTGGGTCCGCAGCAGCCGCGCCCCGAACCGCAAGGCCAGGCCGGCGATGACGACCGCGCAGGCCCCCAGGCCGAAACAGGCGTAGGCGAGGTCGGCGTACAGCCACTTGCGGGTGGCGTACTGGCTCTGCAGCGCGGCGAACCGAGCGGTGGCGCGCTTGAAGGTTTCGGCGTCGGGCTGGCCGAAATAGAGCGTGGCGCGCAGCTTCTGCAACGCGGCGAAATAGGCGCCGGAATCGGTGTGCCAGGGCGTGACGGCGGCCAGCCACAACAGGACGCCGCCCGCCAGCAGCAGGACCAGGGCGATCGCGGCGATTACGCGGACCGCAGGGGTAAGCTTCACTTGCCGTCTCTCCGCAGGCGGTTCCAGGTGTCCAGTCGTTCCTTGACCTTGGCCTCGGCCCCGACCGGCTTGGGCTCGTAGAGGCTGGGCCGCTCCATCCCGTCCGGGAAATAGTTCTGGCCCGAGACCCCGCCCTCGACGTCGTGGTCGTAGGCGTAGCCGTCGCCGTAGCCCAGTGATTTCATCAGCTTGGTCGGGGCGTTGAGGATGTGGGCCGGCGGCATCAGGCTGCCGGTCTCCTTGGCCAGGCGGCGGGCGGCCTTGTAGGCGTTGTAGACGGCGTTGGACTTGGGCGCGCTGGCCATGTGCACCACCGCCTGGGCCAGGGCCAGTTCGCCCTCCGGACTGCCCAGGAAGTCGTAGGCGTCCTTGGCGGCCGTGGTCAGCAGCAGGCTCAAGGGATCGGCCGCGCCGATGTCCTCCGACGCCATGCGCACCAGCCGGCGGGCGATGAACAGCGGGTCCTCGCCGCCCTCCAGCATCCGCGCCAGCCAGTACAGCGCCGCGTCCGGATCGCTGCCGCGCACCGATTTGTGCAGGGCCGAGATCAGGTTGTAGTGCTCCTCGCGGTTCTTGTCGTAGGCCGGACGGCGCTTCTGCAAGAACTGGGTCAGCTGGGTCGGATTCAGCGGCGTGTCCGTGCCGATCGCCAGCAGGGTCTCGGTCAGGGTCAGCAGGTAGCGGCCGTCGCCGTCGGCCATGGCGATCAGCGTCGAGCGGGCCTCGGCGTCCAGCGGCAGTTTCCGGTTTTCGGCCGTCTCGGCCTTGACCAGCAGGGCCTCCAGCGCCTCCTCGTCCAGCCGTTTGAGGACGAAGACCTGGCAGCGCGACAGCAGAGCGCCGTTCAGCTCGAACGACGGGTTCTCGGTGGTCGCCCCCACCAGGGTGACGATCCCCTCCTCCACGAACGGCAGGAAGCCGTCCTGCTGGGCGCGGTTGAAGCGGTGGATCTCGTCGACGAACAGCAGGGTGCTCTGGCCGGCCTGGCGGCGCATGCGGGCCTGCTCGAAGGCCTTCTTCAGGTCGGCGACGCCGGAGAACACCGCCGAGATCTGCATGAACTCGTAGCCCCCAGCCTTGGCCAGCAGGCGGGCGATGGTGGTCTTGCCGGTGCCGGGCGGCCCCCACAGGATCATCGAGGCCAGGCGACGGGCCGCCGCCATGCGGCCGATGGGGCCGTCGGGGCCCAGCAGGTGCTCCTGGCCCACAACCTCGTCGAGGGTCTGGGGACGCAGGCGGTCGGCCAGCGGCGACGGCGCGTGGGGCGTCAGGCCGGCGGCTTGGAAAAGATCGGACATGGAGTAGGTTTACTTAATCATGGGAGGAACCACCATGACCAACGAAGGCGATCCGACCCGGGCTCCGACGACCGGCGTCATCCCCTATCTTTCCGTCGTCGGCGGCAAGGCGGCCGTGGACTTCTACAAGCGCGCGTTCGGGGCCGAAGAGGTGTTTCGCAACACCGCCGACGACGGCGAGCGCATCATGCATTCGCGGCTGATCATCAATGGCGACTGGGTGATGCTGTCGGACCACTTCAGCGAAATGGCCCATGGCGACTACGTCCCGCCCTCGGCGGTGACGCTGCACCTGCAGGTCGACGACGCCGACGCCTGGTGGAGCCGGGCGGTCGAGGCCGGCGCGACCGTGCGCTTCCCGCTGGCCGACCAGTTCTGGGGCGACCGCTACGGCCAGGTCGTCGACCCGTTCGGCCACACTTGGTCGATCGCGTCGAAGATCAAGGCGTAGAGCCTACTCCGCCATCGTCTCGCCGGACCCGCCGAACTCGGCCGGGAAGTCCTTCAGCTTGGGCAGGCCGTCGTGCATCGGCAGGACGGTCTCGGCGTAGTTCACGTGGACGCCGGGCGCGAAGGCCAGGGTGGGCAGGGTGGCGGCGAACACGTCCACCAACCCCAAGGTCGGATGGCGGGTCATCAGGTGCCCGCCGCACTTGGCGCAGTATTGCCGCTGGCTGAAGCCGGTCTTCTGGTAGGTCGCCACCTCGTCGGATCCGTCGGTGATCCGCACGGCCTCGGGCTTCCACAGGCTGAAGGCGTTGACCGGTCCGCCGGACCACGAGCGGCACGAGGCGCAATGGCAATAGCCCATGGCCTCCGGCTCGCCGGTGACCTCCAACTGGACCGTGCCGCAAAAGCAGCTTCCGACATGGGTCATGGCGTTTCCTCGACTTTCGTATCGTCAGTCGGTCCGCGCGGCCACGGTACTGCTCGCGCGCCCGCTGAACAAGCGTCGCGAGCAGCACCTGGCGGGAAGACGCCGCTAGGCCCGCAGCCGCGCCGTGATCCGCTGGCCGTTGCGCTCGATGGTCACGGTCCAGGCGGCGGCGGGCACATTGGCGACCGCCGCCAGGTCGGCGGTGGTGTTGATGGCCCGGCCGTTGACTTCGCGGACGAAGTCGCCGGGCCGCAGGCCCGCGTTCAGGGCGAAGCCCTGGCCGATCTTGGTGACCAGCACGCCGCGGCCGGCGAAGGCGTCCACGCCCAGGTCCTGGGCCACGGCGGGCGACAGGTTGACCACGGTGGCGCCGTCGAACGGGTTGCGGCCCTTCAGCACCCGCTCGTCGCGGGGCGGGCTTTCCGGGGCGGCCTCGGCCCGCAGGGTCAGGGTCTGCTCCTTGCCGTTGCGGTTGATCAACACCGAGACCCGGTCTCCGACCTTGTGGGTGCCGATGGCGAAGGCGCCGCCGCCCTCGTCGTTCACCGCCTGGCCGTCGATGGACAGGATCACGTCGCCGTCGCGGATGCCGGCCCGCTCCGCCGAGCCGCCGGGATAGACGTCGGAAATCACCACGCCGCGCGGCGCGGCCAGGCCCAGGCTGCGGGCGATGTCGCCGGTGACCGGCTGGCCCTTCACGCCCAGCCAGGGCCGCACCACGCTGTGGCCGCCGCCCAGGGCGGTGTTGACCACCTGCCGCACGACCGATGCCGGAATGGCGAAGCCGACGCCGCTGGACGAGCCCGAGCGCGAGATGATGAAGGTGTTCACCCCGATCAGGTCGCCGTCCATGTCGACCAGCGGGCCGCCGGAATTGCCCGGATTGATCGCCGCGTCGGTCTGGATGTAGCTGCCGAATTCGGCCGCGCCGACATCGGTGCGCGCCAGGGCCGAGACGATGCCGTTGGTCACCGTCTGGCCCACCCCGAACGGATTGCCCATGGCCAGGACCAGGTCGCCGACCTCCAACTGCTCCTGGTCGTCGATGGCGATCACCGGCAGGCGCTCGCCCTTGGTGTCGATCTTCAGCACCGCCAGGTCCGAGCGCGGGTCGTCCAGCAGCACCGTGGCCGGGAACTCCCGGCGGTCGGCCAACTGGACGGTGACGTCGCTCATGCCCTCGATGTTGTGGTGGTTGGTGATGATCACCCCGTCGGCGCGGACGACGGCGCCGGAGCCCAGCGAGCCCTGCACCTGGTCGCGGGTGGCCCCGCCGCCGCCGCCCATGAAGAAGTCCCAGAACGGATCGACGCGCTGGCGCACCACGCGCTTGCTGGCCACGTTGACGATGGCCGGGGCGGTCTTCTTCACCACCGGCGAGAACGAGGCCTTCATCGACATCGGGTCGGACGGGACCCGGCGGGTTGGCTGGGCCAGGTCCGGGATCGTCTGGGCCTTCGACGGCCCCTGTGGCGAGCAGGCGGCCAGCAGGGCCAGGGCGGGAAGCACGACGCGATAGGATCGCATGGTTGTTGGGCGACTCCGTGGATTCCAGCCCGCAAGATCAGCCGAGCTTTCGGGCGCATTGATGGCGGCCAAGGTTCGGGATTTCGTCGCGAAGGCCTTCCCGCCGCTCTTCAAAGGCGGTCAGGCCACGCTGGGTTCCACCGCCACGGGCCGGGCCACGCGGATCGCCAGGACGGTGGCGCCCAGCAGCAGGGCGGCGGCGATCAGGGCCGGCAGGCCGGGCATGTGCAGGGTCGCGTCATGGCGCACCGCCCAGGAGAACGGCAGCAGATAGAGCGACGGCCCGACGATGGCGGTGATGCCCATCATCGCCGAATTGGCGCCCTGCAGCTGCCCCTGCTCCCACGGCTCGACCCGCCGGGTCATCAGGCCCTGCAGGCCGGGCTGGATCAGACCGGTGAAAGCGAAGATCGGCAGGCCGCACAGATACAGCCATCCCGTCGGCGCCAGGCCGTAGATCAGGAAGCCGACCGCCCCGGAAAACAGGCCGATCAGCAGCGCCCCGCGCTCCCCGACCCTCTTGACCACCGGCCCGACCACGACGGTTTGCATCAGGATGCCGGCGATGCCGCTGCCCATCAGGGTCAGGCCGATGACGTTGACCGGCCAGTGGTAGCGATAGCCCATATAGAGAACGAAAACGCTGGGCAGCACATTGTGCGACAGCTGGAACAGGAAGCCCACGCCGGCCAGGCCCAGCAGGTTGGGCTTGCTCTTCAGCAGGTTAAGCGAACCGACCGGGTTGGCCTTCTTCCAGTCGAAGCGCTTGACCCGCTTGTCGACCGGCAGGGACTCGGGAAGCACGAAAAAGCCGTACAGCCAGTTGCACAGGGCCAGGCCCGCGCAGACCAGGAACGGCAGGCGGTGATCGAAATGCCAAAGCCAGCCGCCCAGGGCCGGACCGAAGGTGAACCCCACCCCGAACGCCGCGCCCATCAGGCCAAAGCCCTTGGCCCGGTCCTGCGGCTGGGTGACGTCGGCCACATAGGCCCCGGCGGTCGAGAAACTGGCCGCCGTCATGCCGTTGAACACCCGGCCGACGAACAGCCACCAGATGGTCGGGGCGAAGGCCATGAACAGGAAGTCGACGCCCAGGCCGAAGATCGAGGTCAGGATCACCGGCCGACGGCCCCAGCGGTCGGACATCAGGCCCAGGATCGGCGAACAGAAGAACTGCATCACCCCCCAGGTGGTGGCGAACAGCACCACCCACAGGGCCGTCGAGGCGGTGTCGCCGCCGTTGAAGCGCTTCATTAGCTCGGGCAGCACGGGAATCATCACCCCCAGCGACAGCACGTCCAGGCAGGCGGTGATGAAGATGAAGCCGAGCGCGGCTTGTCTGTGGTTCCTGCTGACGGTCTTGGTCATGCGTCGCCCTCCTTGGCGCGTTCTTGTACGTCCATAGCCGCTTGGCTGGCGAGACTTGTCAGCAGCGCGCGCCACCATTCGGCGTGGCGTTGCAGGAACACCGCGTCCGGGAAGCGGTGCCGCGCCACGTGCTCGATCGGAACCGTGTCCCAGCCGCGGTGCTCGACGGTGACGCGGGTCTCGTCGTCCACCGGCTCAAAGCGGACGTCGACCTCGGTGTCCATGCCCGGCGCGAAGCTGGCCTGGCGCCAGCCGAACACCAGCCGCCGGCCGGGATCCCAGATACGGACCGGGCCGATCTCGAACACCTTGCCGGACGACAGGCGCTCGACCAGGCGGGTCCCCTCGCCCGTGCGCTCGAAAGCCAGCACGCCCGGCGAGCGCGGGGTGAACGAGAACAGGGGGTTGGGCCTCCACCACGCGCCGATGTCGGCGGTGAACACCTCGAAGACCCGCAGCGGCGGCGCCTTGATGCGCAGGGCGACCAGGACCTTGGAGCTCATGCCCCCTCTCCGCCGACCTTGCCGCCCTCGACATGCGCCTTCAGCGCCAGAAGCTGGTCGCTCCACAGGCCCTCGGCCGCCTCGGCCCAGGCCTTGAGCTCGGCCATCGGCGCGGGGCGCAGGGCGTAGACCCGCACCCGGGCGTCGAACGGCGGGTGGGTCTCCTCCACCAGGCCGGCCAGGCGCAGGGCGCGCAGGTGGCGGCTCATGGCCGGGGCCGACAGGCCGGCGGCCTGGGCCAGTTCGCCCGCCCTGCGCGGCCCCCGGCGCAGCAGGTCGACGGTCGCACGCCGATGCGGGTCGGCCAGGGCCGCCAGGGTGGCGTCGAGCGAGGCGGTCACGAGGCCGCCGCCGGGAAGGCCGCGGAGACCCGGCCGGCCTCCAGCAAGGCGATCTGCCGCTTGTTGGCCTTCAGCCGCCAGGCCGCCTCCAGCGCCCCACGCAGGGTGGGCTCGTCGGCTTCGGCCAGCACGACCAGGGTCGCGCCCTTCAGCCCCCAGGCGCCCGGCACGGGCCGAAACGTCCGGGGCTCGACGCCCGTCACCATCTCCTGCTGGTCGCGGGTCAGCGCGACCATGCCGAAGCTGGCGTTGGGATAGCCCAGGGTGGCGAAGATCCGCCCCACCCGGAAGTCGACCGTGCCCATGTGCGAGCTCTCGACGGCCTCGGGCAGGGCCAGGGCCAGGCGGCGGAAATCGTCTGGAGTCATCGGCGCCGTCACGCCCAGCCCTTCACCACCTTAAGGCCGGACGCCGCCTCGGCCTCCTCCACGCTCACGGCGCGGATCGGCGCGCCGACGGTCCAGAAATGGCCTTCCAGGTCGCGGCAGCGATAGGTGCGGTCGCCGTAGAACTGGTCGGCCGGCTCCATCAGGATCTCGGCCCCGGCCGCCCTGGCCCGCTCGCAGTGCGCGTCGATGTCGCCGTCCAGATGGATGTGGACGCTCTGGGTGTTGAACCCGTCGATCGAGGCCGGGCTCTTGTGCTTCTCGGTCCACTCGGCGCCGATCATCACCAGGCTGTCGCCGAAGCTCATCTCGGAATGGGCCAGATTGCCGTCGTTGTCCTCGATCAGCATCACCAGCTCGAAGCCGAAGGCCGCCTCCAGCCATTTCAGCGCCGCCTTGGGGTCGCGATAGCAGAGGGCCGAGGTCAGGGAGGCGCGGGGCACGGCGAAACTCCATTTGCGATTTGTCGAAATATTTAACGCATATAGAAACTAAAATCGCAAGCGATCGTGGTTGACGGACCTCACCGCGCCCTGTACCAATCAGTACAATTGTACCCCTCGGTACAAAGCAGGAGAGCTCCCATGTCTGCCGTCCGCCCCCCGCTTCCGCCCTTCACGCACGAAACCGCCGTCGCCAAGATCCGGGCCGCCGAGGACGGCTGGAACAGCCGCGACGCCCAGAAGGTCGCGCTCGCCTATACGGAGGACACCCGCTGGCGAAATCGCGCCGAGTTCGCGGACGGCCGCGCGGCCGCCCAGGCCCTGCTGGCCCGCAAATGGGACAAGGAGCTCGAATACCGGCTGATCAAGGAGTTGTGGGCCTTCACGGGCAACCGCATCTCGGTGCGCTTCCGCTACGAATATCGCGACGACTCGCATCAATGGCACGTGGCCTATGGCAACGAGCAGTGGGAGTTCGAGGCCGACGGCCTGATGCGGCGGCGCGAGGCCAGCATCAACGAGCGTCCGATCAGCGAGGACCAGCGCCGGTTCTTCTGGCCGCTGGGGCCGCGCCCGGCCGACCATCCGGGCTTGACCGAAATGGGGTTGTGACCGCGTGGGCAAGGCAGTCGGTGATCGCGGCGGGGTGGTTCCGCTGCTGGCGGAGGCGTTCCGCGAATGCGGGTTCGAGGGCGCCAGCCTGTCGGTGATCAGTCAGCGAACCGGCCTGGGCAAGGGCAGCCTCTACAACTTCTTCCCCGGCGGGAAGGAGGAGATGGGGGCCGCCGTCCTGGCCGCGATCGACGCCTGGTTCGAGGCCGAGGTGTTCGCGCCGCTGCGCGCCGCCGGCGACCCGCGCGCGGCGATCACGGCAATGCGCGCGGCCGTCGACGCCTATTTTCGCTCCGGCCGGCGCGTCTGCCTGGTCGGGGCCTTCGCGCTCGACAATGTCCGGGAGCGCTTTCCCGGCCAGGTCCGCGACTACTTCGCCGCCTGGCGCGACGCCCTGGCCGGAATGCTCGAGCGCGGCGGCGTGGCGGCTCCCGAAGCGCGGGAGGCGGCCGAAGACGCCCTGATCCAGGTCCAGGGCGCGCTGGTGCTGTGCCGGGCCCTGGACGACCCGGAGGTCTTCACGGCGGGCCTGGCGCGCATGGAACAGCGACTGATGACCCTGCTTTAGCGCAGCGCCGCCTTCACCGGCCCCAGTGAACCGTCGCCCTTGTCGCCCTTCACGCCGATCAGGCGGGTCAGCAGCGGATAGACGTCGACATTGTCGAACACCGACAGCACGACGCCGGACCGGAAGGCCGGACCGTGGGCGACGAACACCGCCCGCATGGCGGGGTCGAACGGGTCGTAGCCGTGGGCCCCGCCGTCGCGCGGATGCTCCTTCCAGCGCTTGGCGATCGCGCTGGCGGTGGCGAAGTACCAGCCGCGCTCGGCCAGGCAGACGATCGGCGGGACGCGGGGATTGGTCCCGTAGGCGTAGCGGGCCGGGATCTTGCCCTTCTCCCAGCAGGTCAGGTGGTCGTGCGGCTTCAGCATCGCCGCCTTCACCTCGGCCTCGAAGCCCGGCAAGGCGCGCACGCCGACGATCGAGCCGGTGCTGACGAACCTGGCCTTGGCCGGGTCGACCAGGGTCGCCACGTCGACCAGGCGGCTCAGCGGCTGGGGCGCCATGCCGTGGTCGGCGACGACGACGATGTTGGTGGTTGCGTAGAGCCCCCTCGCCTTCAGCCCCTCGACCAGCCGGCCGATCGCGGCGTCGACCTTGGCGGCGGCGGCGTTCACCTCCGGCGAATCCGGCCCATAGTGGTGGCCTTCGGTGTCGGTGGCGTCGAAATAGAGGGTGGCCAGGCCCAGCGGCGGGGCCTTGGCGTCGATCCACGACAACACGGCGTCGACCCGGTCGGCATAGGCCAGCTTTTCGTCATAGACCTTCCAATAGCTGGGCCGCACGCCGTCGATCGCCGCTTCCGATCCCGGCCAGAACAGGACGCCGGCGTGAACGCCCTGCTGCTCGGCGCTGACCCAGATCGGCCTGGCCTGGCTCCACCAGCGCCCGTCGCCGACCGCGTCGTGGTTGGACATGCTGAAGCTGACGCCGGGGATGGCCTCGTCCTCCAGCGTGTTGTTGACCATGCCGTGGTGATCGGGCCGCTTGCCGGTGACCAGGGTGTAGTGGTTCGGATAGGTCAGGGACGGGAACGACGGCCGCATGGCCCCGCGCGCGCCGTCGGCGGCCAGGGCGCTCAGGGTCGGGGTGTCGCCCCGGTCCAGATAGTCGGGCCGGAAACCGTCCAGCGAGATCAGGATGGTCAGGGCCGACTTCGTCGGCGCCTTGGCCGGCTCCGCCTGTGGGATCGAGGCGCAGGCGCCCAACATCAGGGCCAGGATCAGGGCCATCCAGCGATACACAACGACCATCATACGCACCTCGTCCCGGGACGCCCGCCCTATAGCCCGGTCTTGTGACGGCTCGCCATGTCTGTCGGCGACTTAACTTGGCGATGGCGGGCCGCCCGGCCATAGTCGCCGCATCTTTCAGGGAGTCGCCCGCATGACCGCCGCCGGAACCTGCTTCGCATGAACTTCGCCCTGGAGGCCGAGGGCCTGGTCAAGACCTATGGCGCGGTGCGCGCCCTGGACGGCCTGTCGCTGCGCATCCCGGCCGGCGGCGTGTTCGGCGTGCTGGGCCCGAACGGGGCCGGCAAGAGCACCCTGTTCCGCATCGCCCTGGGCCTTGTGCGGCCGACCAGCGGGACGGCGCGCCTGTTCGGGAACCCCGCCGGCCAGACCGCGTCCCTGCGTCGGGTCGGGGCGATGATCGAGACCCCGCGCTACCCGCCCTACCTGACCGCCCGCGACGTGCTGAGGATGCTGGCGATGGAGAGCGGCGCGACCGGATCCGCCGATATCGAATACTGGCTCGAGCGCGTCGGCCTGGGCGGCGCGGCCGACCGCAAGGCCGGGACCTTCTCGGTGGGCATGAAGCAGCGCCTGGGCCTGGCCGCGGCCTTCTTCACCCGCCCGGAGCTGGTGATCCTGGACGAGCCGACCAGCGGCATGGATCCGGCCGGCATCCAGGAGATCCGCGCCCTGATCCGCGACCTGGCCGCCAAGGAAGGCGTGACGATCATCCTGGCCAGCCACCAGTTGGACGAGGTCCGCCGGGTCTGCGACCGGGTGGCGATCTTCTCCAAGGGCAAGCTGGCCGCCGAGGGCGACGTCGAGGCCCTGACCGGCGGCAAGCCGCGCCTGCGCCTGACCGTCTCGCCGGTCGACAAGGCCCTGGCCGTGCTGGGCGCCAAGGGCGAGCCCGACGGCCAGAACGCCGTACTGGCCGACGTGCTGCGCGCCGAGACCCCGGCCCTGATCCGCGCCCTGGTCGAGGCCGGCGTCGAGATCACCGAGGCTCGCTGGCGCGAGGGCGACCTGGAAAGCGCCTATCTGGGCGCGCTCGAACCCGCCGACCGAAAGAATGAGGATCTCGTCGATGCTCGCTGACGCCATCGCCGCCGAGCGCTTTCGCTTGTCCCGCGACCGAACCGCCCTCTTCTGGGGATTCGGCTTCATGCCGCTGGTCGCCATGCTGTTCAGCATGGCCGGAGACGTGTTCGTCCGCATCGTGCTTCGCAGGGGCATGCCCGGCGAAACCACCGTGGACCTGGCGAACCGGGCGATGGGCGCCGTGGCCGGCGCTTCGGGTCCCGTCACCGCCCTGTTCCTGCTGATCGGCGCGGCGGCGATCTTCGCCGGCGACTATCGCTGGGAGACCTGGCGTCTGATCACCCCCCGCAACAGCCGGACCAACCTGCTGGCCGCCAAGCTGATCGTCTTCGCCGAGGTCGCGGCCTGGAGCCTGCTGCTGACCGCCTTCACGGCGGTTCTGGCCGGACTGTTCGGCAGCGTGATCGATCACGGCCGCCTGGTGGCGCCGCCGGACGGCTCGGCCTTCCCGGGCCATTTCGCCGGCGTCTTCGTGATCACCTGGCTGGAGGTCTTGCTGATCGGAGTCCTAGCCGGGCTGGTCGGGATCCTGACCCGCTCGACCATGGGCGCGGTGATCGCCGGCCTGGTCGTGGTCTTCGTCCAGTCGACCCTGGCCGCCACCATGCAGGCCACCACCTGGAAGAGCCTGGCGATCCCGGCCTATGGCGGTCGTATCCTCAAGGCCTTCGTCGCTGCGCCCGACGAGGTGCGGCCAGAAGCGGGTCCCGCCGGCCTGGCGCTGGTGCTGCTTCTGGTCTGGCTGGTCGTGCTGGCCTGCGGCGCGGTGGCGCTGTTCCGCCGCCAGGATCTGACCAAGGAGTAGCCGCTCGACGGCGGTTCTAGGCCGCCGCCCAGATGTTCCGCTCGCTCGAAACCTGGAAGTGCTCGACCTGGGCCTCCAGGCGCACGGCGTCGTCCGCCAGACCGCGGCTGGCGGCGGTGGCCTGCTCGGCCATGGCGGCGTTCTGCTGGATGACCTGGTCCATCTGGCCGACCGCCAGGTCGACCTCGGCCAGGCCCGCCGCCTGCTCGCGGCTAGACTGGGCGATCTGCTCCATCAGGCCGCCGATCGCCCCGACCCGCTCGACGATGTCGCCCAGGGCCGCGCCGGCCTCGCCGACCAGGGTCACGCCCGAGCGGACATGATCGGACGATTCTGAGATTAGCCCCTTGATCTCCTTGGCCGCCTCCGCCGATCGCTGAGCCAGGGCCCGGACCTCCTGGGCCACGACCGCGAAGCCCCGGCCGGCGTCCCCCGCCCGCGCCGCCTCGACCCCGGCGTTCAGGGCCAGAAGATTGGTCTGGAAGGCGATCTCGTCGATCACGCCAAGGATCTGGGACACCTTGGCCGACGAGCTCTCGATCTGGCCCATGGCCTGGGCCGCGCGGCCCACGACCTGGCTGGAACGGTCGGCGACCGCGCGGCTGTCGATCACCGCGGCGTTGGCCTCGTTCGCCCCCTCGGCGGTGCGCCTGATGCTGGCGCTGACCTCGCCCAGGGCGGCGGCCGTCTCGGCCAGGCTGGCGGCCTGGCGCTCGGTGCGGGCCGAGAGGTCCCCGATCGCGCCGCTGATCTCGCCGGCCCCGGCCCGCAGGCCGCCCGCGCCCTCGACCACCTCGACCATGGCCGCCTCGAGCCCGGCGATCGCCCGGTTGAAGTCGCCGCGCAGCCCTTCGTAGGCGTCGGGGAAGACCGTCTCCAGCCGCGCCGTCAGGTCGCCGGCCTTCAGCCGGCCCACGGCCGCGCCCAGGGCCTCGACCACCCGCAGGCGTCCGGCCTCCTCGGCCCGCCGCTCGGCGTCGTGCCGGGCCTTGGCGGCCTCGGTCTCGTCGCGTTCGGCCGCGATCCGGTCCTCGGCCGTCCGTCGCGCGACGATCGCCTCGCGGAACACGGCCACCGAACTGGCCATCTCGCCGATCTCGTCGCCCCGCCCGGCGAACGGCACGGCCCGGTCGTAGTCGCCGGCCGCCAGCCGGCCCATGAAGCCGGTCATGGCCTGGATCGGCCGGACGATGCGGCGGCTCGTCAGCACGATCCCGCCGCCGACCACCAACAGCATCAGCGCCCCCGCCCCCGCCAGCAGGACGAAGGCCAGGCGGGTCTGGGCCGCGGCGCGCGCCTCGACCGCGGCGGCGTGGTGGTTGGCCATGACCACGACCTTGTCGATCACGGCGCGATGGGCCTCGTAGGCGGCGTCGGCCCGGGCGAGGCCTCGCCGAGCCCGCTCCAGGTCGCCGGACCGGACAGCGGGCAGGATCTCCTGATCGATCTCGCGCCAGAATTCCATGGCGGGGGCCGCGGACTGGTCGACCAGCAGCGTGCGCATCTCCGGGTCGATCGGCGCGGTCGTCCAATAGGCGCGGCGGGCGTCGTAGTCCTTGCGCAGGGCCGCCAGCTTGTCGGCGGCGGCGTCCACCGTCTCGGGGTGGGCCATCAGCTTGGTGGCCACCAGATCGGCCTCGACCACATAAAGCGGCGGCGGCAGGATGTCGGCGACGATGTCCTTGTTGTCGACGATCTGGCGGAACAGCGGCCCGCCGACCCGCAGGCCCTCGATCGCGAACAGGGCCAGCCCGCCGGCCAGGACCACGCCCGCCGCGAGCGCGCCGCCGAAGACGCGCATGACGCCGGAGATCTTCATCTCCATCCCTCCCCCGAGAGTTCTTAACGGTGAAGGATGCGGCGATGAGGTGAACAAACCTCTACCGGAGCGAAAGCGGGGCGCATTGCAACCCGTCCCGGCGACTGGACGCAAAAAAGGCCCCGGATCGCTCCGGGGCCTTTTCCGTCAGCCGAGGCTGAAAATCCTAGTCTTCCGAGTCGGCGGTGAACACCGGGCCGGAGTCCTTGCCCTTGGCCGAAACGTCGCGGTCGACGAACTCGATGACGGCCAGCGGGGCGTTGTCGCCGTAGCGGAAGCCGGCCTTCAGGACGCGGATGTAGCCGCCCTGACGGTCCTTGTAGCGGGGACCGATGGTGGCGAACAGCTTGCCGACTTGCTCGACGTCGCGGACGGTCGAGATGGCCTGACGGCGGGCGTGCAGGTCGCCGCGCTTGGCCAGGGTGACCAGCTTTTCGACGAACGGACGCAGTTCCTTGGCCTTGGGCAGGGTGGTGACGATCTGCTCGTGCTTGATCAGCGAGGCCGACATGTTGGCGAACATGGCGGTGCGGTGAGCGGACGTACGGCCCAGTTTACGGTGAGCTTTACCGTGACGCATTGTGGTCTCTCCTGGGCCTTGGCCCGCTGTCGCGCGAAGAAAAAGCGCTGATTGTCACCAATCCCGGCGGCGTCCCGGCCGGGTTCAGAACGAAGCGCCGGGGCCCTCCACCGCTGTTGCGGCTTCAAAAGGCCCAGGCCGCTCTCCAGAGAGAACGGCCCGGATTAAGCGCGGTACTTAAATCTTAGATCTGGTCTTCGAACTTCTTGGCCAGGTCTTCGATGTTTTCGGGCGGCCAGTTCGGCACGTCCATGCCCAGGTGCAGGCCCATGCCGGCCAGCACTTCCTTGATCTCGTTCAAGGACTTGCGGCCGAAGTTCGGGGTGCGCAGCATCTCGGCTTCGGTCTTCTGGATCAGGTCGCCGATGTAGACGATGTTGTCGTTCTTCAGGCAGTTGGCCGAGCGGACCGACAGCTCCAGTTCGTCGACCTTCTTCAGCAGGGCCGGGTTGAACGGCAGTTCCGGCTTGGCCTCGTCGGCGGTCTTGGCCTTGGGCTCTTCGAAGGTGATGAAGATCTGCAGCTGGTCTTGCAGGATGCGGGCGGCGTAGGCCACCGCGTCCACCGGCGTCACGGCGCCGTTGGTTTCCACTTCCAGGATCAGCTTGTCATAGTCCAGCGACTGGCCCTGGCGAGTCGGCTCGACGCGGTAGGCGACGCGCTTGACCGGCGAGTACAGGGCGTCGACGGCGATCAGGCCGATCGGCGCGTCTTCCGGACGGTTGCGGTCGGCCGGGACGTAGCCCTTGCCGGTGTTGACCGTGAACTCCATGCGCACCGAAGCGCCGTCGTCCAGCGTGCACAGCACGTGGTCGGGGTTCAGGATCTCGATGTCGGCCGGGGTTTCGATCTGACCGGCGGTCACCGGGCCGGGGCCCGTGGCGCGCAGGGTCATGCGCTTGGGGCCTTCGGCGTGCATCCGCACGGCCAGTTGCTTGATGTTCAGAACGATGTCGACGACGTCTTCGCGGACGCCTTCGAGCGAGGAGAATTCGTGCACCACGCCATCGATCTGGATGGCGGTGACGGCGGCGCCTTGCAGCGAGGAGAGCAGGACGCGGCGGAGAGCGTTGCCGAGCGTCACACCGAAGCCGCGCTCGAGCGGCTCAGCCACGATGCGAGCCTTGCGGGTCGCGTCGGCGCCAGTCTCGATTTGCGGCTTCTCAGGACGGATCAGCTCGTTCCAGTTTCTTTCGATCACGTGGTCGATCCCTTGAACGCGGCTCGCCGGCCGCGTTTTGCGCAGCCGGCGAAGGAGAATTGAGTCTAAAAAGTACTAGACGCGACGACGCTTGGGCGGACGGCAACCGTTGTGCGGGATCGGCGTCACGTCGCGGATCGTCGTGATGGTCATGCCGGCGGCCTGGAGGGCGCGCAGGGCCGACTCACGGCCCGAACCCGGACCCGACACGTTGACCTCGAGGGTCTTCACACCGTGCTCGGCGGCCTTCTTGCCCGCGTCTTCCGCAGCCATCTGAGCGGCGTACGGGGTCGACTTGCGCGAGCCCTTGAAGCCCATCATGCCGGCGCTCGACCAGGAGATGGTGTTCCCCTGAGCGTCGGTGATGGTGATCATGGTGTTGTTGAACGAGGCGTTCACGTGCGCCACGCCCGAGGTGATGTTCTTGCGTTCGCGCTTTTTAACGCGAGCCGGTTCCTTGGCCATCGTCAGGCTACCTTATTTCTTCTTGCCGGCGATCGGCTTGGCCGGACCCTTGCGGGTACGAGCATTCGTGTGCGTGCGCTGACCGCGGACCGGCAGGCCCTTGCGGTGACGCAGGCCACGATAGCAGGCCAGGTCCATCAGGCGCTTGATGTTCATCGAGTTTTCGCGGCGCAGGTCGCCCTCGACGGTGAAGTCCTTGTCGATCGTTTCACGGATCGCGAGCACTTCGGCGTCGGTCAGCTGGTTGACCCGGCGAGCGTCGTCGATGCCCACCTTGGTGACGATGTCACGAGCGGACTTCTGGCCAATGCCATGAATGTACTGAAGCGCGATCAAAACGCGCTTGTTCGTCGGGATGTTGACGCCTGCGATACGGGCCACGTCTAATGTTCTCCTAGTCACGCACTAAAGACGCGAACGGCGCGCCCGGCCCGGTCTTTCGACCCAGTCCGGCGCGCACAGATCGCGCCCTTTCGCGGAAGCGCCCCGTTATAGGGATAGTTGCGCGTCCGTCAATGGCGGAATCCGCTCAATCGAGAGGATTCCAACGAAGTCTTAAGCCACGACCGAAAGCGCGGCGTCGATGGAGCCGGCCACCGCTTCCACGGATCCCATGCCGTCGACTTCCGACAGCTTGCCCTGCTCCCGGTAGTACGGGAGCAGCGGCGCCGTGTCGGCGTTGTAGCGGTCCAGGCGGTTCACGAAGGTTTCGGGATTGTCGTCCGACCGTCCCTGCTCGGCGTACCGCTTGGTGATGCGTTCGATCAGGGCGGGCTCGTCTACCTTGAGTCGGAGAACGGAGTCGATCTTCTGCCCCCGCTTGGCCAGCATGGCGTCCAGGGCCTGCGCCTGGGCGACCGTACGCGGGAAGCCGTCGAAGATCGCGCCGCCGGCCGCCTCGGCCTCGGGCAGACGGTCCTCGATCAGGGCGATGACGATCTCGTCGGTGACCAGGTCGCCGCGATCCAGAACGGCCTTGACCTTCGTCCCAAGCTCCGAGCCGGAGGCGATGGCGGCGCGCAGCATGTCGCCGGTCGACAGCTGGACCATGCCGCGCTGCTCGACCAGGCGCTTGGCCTGAGTGCCCTTCCCCGCCCCGGGCGGACCGAACAGGATCAAGTTCATCAATGCGCTTCCTGCGTTTCCGCGGATCTGCCGCCCGCGCCCCGCTCAGACCTAGAGTGGGTTCGATAAAAACGGAAGCCGGTTTGTGACAAACCGGCTTCCGCGCTCTTGCCTTCCGTCGCGCGGAAGAGGGTTTAACGCCCCTTGCCGCCGCGCAGCTTCGACTTCTTGATCAGGCCCTCGTACTGGTGCGCCAGCAGGTGGGACTGGATCTGGGCGACCGTATCCATGGTCACGGTCACGACGATCAGGATCGAGGTGCCGCCCAGGGCGAACTTGGTCGGGCCCATGCTGTTCATCAGCAGTTCCGGCAGGATGCAGACCGCGGTGATGTAGGCCGCGCCGATCACCGTCAGGCGGGTCAGGACATAGTCCAGATATTCCGCCGTCCGCTTGCCCGGGCGGATGCCCGGCATGAAGCCGCCGTACTTGCGCAGGTTCTCCGCCGTCTCGTCGGGATTGAACACGACCGAGGTGTAGAAGAACGAGAAGAAGATGATCAGGGCCGCGTAGAGCACCATGAACAGCGGCTGGCCGTGCTGCAGGGCGCCGACCACGGTCGGCAGCCATTGCAGCCAGTTGGGCAGGTTGGCGGTCGCCAGGAAGCCCATGGCGGTGGTCGGTAGCAGCAGCAGGCTGGAGGCGAAGATCGGCGGAATGACGCCGGCGGTGTTCAGCTTCAGCGGGATGAACGAGGTGTCGCCGCCGATCATCCGGTTGCCCTGCTGGCGCTTGGGATAGTGCACCAGCAGCCGGCGCTGCGAGCGCTCGACGAAGACGATGAAGAAGATCACCGCCACGGCCAGCACGGCCACGGCGAACAGGGCGAAGCCCGACATCGCGCCGGTCTGCACCTGGGTGAACATCTGCACCACGCCCAGCGGCAGGGCCGAGACGATGCCGGTGAAGATGATCAGCGAAACGCCGTTGCCGACCCCGCGGCTGGTGATCTGCTCGCCCAGCCACATCAGGAACAGGGTGCCGCCGGTCAGGGCCACGACCGTGGAGATGACGAAGAACGCCGGGGCGATGCCGCCCACCACCATGTTGGCCTGGCTCTGCAGGCCCACGGCGATCGAGAACGACTGCACGACGGCCAGCACGACCGCCAGGTAGCGGGTGTACTGGTTTAGGGTCTTGCGGCCGGCTTCGCCGCCTTCCTTCTTCAGCTTCTCCCACGGCGGATACACCGAGCCCATCAGCTGCACGATGATCGAGGCGCTGATGTAGGGCATCACGTTCAGCGAGAACACGGCCATGCGCTGCACGGCGCCGCCCGAGAACATGTTGAACATGCCCAGGATGCCCTTCGACTGCTGCGAGAACGCGGCGGCGAAGGCTTCCGGATTGATCCCCGGGATCGGCACATAGGTGCCGAGCCGGTAGACGATCAGGGCGATGAGCGTGAACCAGATGCGCTTGTGAAGTTCGGTGGCCTTCTGGAAGGACCCGAAGTTCATGTTGGCTGCGAGTTGTTCGGCGGCCGAGGCCATTCAAATCCCCACGTCGAGAGCGCGCGCCGCGTCCGCGGCCAGGTCGCGCTCCAAGCATAAATCCGAGCCGGGTCCGGGCGGCGGTGAATCGCCGGGGGCCGGACAAGGCCCGAGTACGGAGCCGTACATAGGTGAGGCCCGCCGCGATGTCACGGCGAGCCTCGTTATTCTGTCATCCCGGCGGGAAACCGCGGACCTGGCGGGGTCTCCCCTGCCCGCTCCGCGCGACCCGGCGACGGCGCCAGGCGCCGTATTCGGGATGACATTATGGTCTTAGGCTTCGGCTTGCGCCTTGGCCTTCTTGGTCACGGTCACCGAACCGCCGGCGGCTTCCACGGCCTTGATGGCCGCTTCGGTCGCCGAATAGACGGTCAGCTTCAGGGCCGACTTGATCTCGCCCTTGCCCAGCAGCTTCACGCCGTCCAGTTCGCGGCGGATCACGCCGGCGGCGACCAGGTCAGCGGCGGCCAGCTCGGCGCCGGCCTTCAGCTTGCCGGCGGCCACGGCCTGCTCCAGGCGCCACAGGTTCACCTCGGCGAACTCCAGGCGGAAGGGGTTGTTGAAGCCGCGCTTGGGCATGCGCATGTGCAGCGGCATCTGGCCGCCTTCGAAGCCGGCGATGGCGACGCCCGAGCGCGCCTTCTGGCCTTTCACGCCGCGACCGCCGGTCTTGCCCTTGCCCGAGCCCGGGCCGCGGCCGATACGCATGCGGCCCTTGGTCGAGCCGGGAGCCGGAGCCAGTTCATTCAGCTTGGTCATGTGTGCCTCTCCTTGGAGATCTGCGCCCGGCCAGCGGCCGGACTCGGCTTGAAAAAACGATCTAGAATTTGGCTTCGCCGAACCTCGACCGAGGTCGAGGTTTCAAACGAAAACCACCCCGGCTTTCACCGGGGTGGCGATTTCGACGTCTCGTAGCAGAACTACTCGACGATTTCCAGCAGGTGCTGAACCTTGCGGATCATGCCGCGGACCGCCGGGGTGTCTTCCAGCTCGGACTCGCGGCCCAGCTTGTTGAGACCCAGACCGGCCAGCGTCGCGCGCTGGATGGCGTTGCGACGGATCGGGCTGCCGGTCTGGCGAACCTTCACGGTCTTAGCTTGCTTAGCGGTAGCCATGTCTTAGCCCTCGATGGCGTCCGGAGCCGAGGCCCCGTCGGCGCGGCGGCCGAGAATGTCGCCGACCTTCTTGCCGCGCTTGGCGGCGATCTGGCGGGGCGACGATTGAACCTTCAGGGCCTCGAACGTGGCGCGGACCATGTTGTACGGGTTCGAAGAACCCGTCGACTTGGCCACGACGTCCTGGACGCCCAGGGTTTCGAGAACCGCGCGCATCGGACCGCCGGCGATGACGCCGGTGCCGGGAGGGGCCGCGCGCATCATGACCTTGCCGGCGCCCCAACGGCCGTAGCCGTCGTGGTGCAGGGTGCGCGACTCGCGGAGCGGGACGCGGACCATGGTCTTCTTGGCTTCTTCGGTCGCCTTGCGGATGGCTTCCGGCACTTCACGCGCCTTGCCATGACCGTAGCCGACGCGGCCCTTCTGGTCGCCGACGACCATCAGAGCGGCGAAGCTGAAGCGACGGCCGCCCTTAACGGTGGCGGCGACGCGGTTGATGTGGACGAGCTTTTCGACGATGTCGCTGTCGACCCGCTCCTCGGGGGCGTTGCGGTCGCGACGGTCCCGGCGTTGGCCGCCTTCACCGCGCTGTTGGTCACCACGAGCCATGATGTTTCCCTTAGAAGTTCAGGCCGGCTTCGCGCGCGGCGTCGGCCAGGGCTTTCACCCGTCCGTGGAAGATGTAGCCGCCGCGATCGAAGACGACGTCCTTGACGCCCTTTTCGATGGCGCGTTCGGCGACGAGCTTGCCGACCAGAGCAGCCGCGTCCTTGTCCGCGCCCTTGGCCGAACCTTCACCCTCGAGGGTGGAGGCCGAAGCCAGGGTCACGCCGCGTTCATCGTCGATGACCTGGGCGTAGATGTTCTTGGACGAACGGAAGACCGACAGGCGCGGACGACCGTTGGACAGGGCCTTGAGGCGGGTGCGCGTGCGCTGGGCGCGACGAGCGACGGATTCACGAGGAGAGAGCGCCATGGCTTACTTCTTCTTGCCTTCCTTGCGGCGAACCTTCTCGCCAGCATAACGCACGCCCTTGCCCTTGTAGGGCTCCGGCGGACGGATGCGACGAATCTTCGCGGCAATCTCGCCGACCGCCTGCTTGTCAGCGCCGGCGATCTTGATTTCGGTCTGCTTGGGCACCGCGAAGGTGACGCCGGCCGGAGCCTCGACGTCCACGTCGTGGGAGAAACCGAGCTGGATGGAGAGCGCGGTGCCCTTCATCGCGGCGCGGTAACCGACGCCCACCAGCTCGAGGGTTTCCTCGAAGCCCGTGGTGACGCCGTGCACCATGTTGGCGACCAGCGTGCGGGACAGGCCCCACATCGACTTGGCGCGGGTGGACTCGTTCCGCGGGACCAGGGTCAGCTCTTCGCCTTCGACCTTGATCTCGATTTCTTCCGGAACCGTCCAGGAGAGTTGGCCCTTGGGCCCCTTCACCGACACCGTCTGGCCTTCGAGCGTCAGGGTGACGCCCTTGGGGATCGAGACGGCCTTCTTACCGATACGTGACATGCTCTTTCCCTCCCGCGCCTAGTAGACGCGGCAGAGGACTTCGCCACCGACGTTAGCGTCGCGTGCGGCGGAGTCCGACATGACGCCCTTCGGCGTCGAAAGGATCGAGATGCCCAGGCCGTTCTTGATCGGCTTCAGGTCCTTGATCGACGAATAGACGCGACGGCCAGGCTTGGACACGCGGCTGATCTCGGCGATCACGGGCTCACCGTCAAAATACTTGAGCTCGATCTCGAATTCGGGGAACGCGCCGGGCTTCTCGACCAGCGAGTAGCCGCGGATGTAGCCTTCGTCGGCCAGCACGTCCAAGACGCGGGCGCGCAGCTTGGAAGCCGGCGTCGCGACCTTGGCGCGCTTGCGCGTGGCGGCGTTCTTGATGCGAGCGATCATATCGCTCAGGGGATCGTTCATCGACATCTGATCGTCCTCACCAGCTCGACTTGACGAGGCCGGGGATCTGCCCTTGCGAACCCAGTTCGCGCAGAGCAATCCGGCTCATCTTCAGCTTGCGATAGTAGGCGCGCGGGCGGCCGGTCACTTCGCAGCGGTTGCGAATGCGAACGGCCGACGAGCTGCGCGGAAGCTTCGCGAGCTTCAGGCGGGCTTCGAAGCGTTCTTCCAGCGGCAGGCTTTCGTCGTTGGCGATCGCCTTCAGCGCGGCGCGCTTGTCGGCGTATTGCTTGACGAGGGCCTTGACCGCGAGATTACGGTTAACGGCGCTTTTCTTGGCCATGGTGTGTTTCCCTGCCCGCTCTTAATTGGTGAACGGGAACTGGAATTCCTTCAGGAGAGCCTTGGCTTCCTGGTCGGTCTTCGCAGTGGTGCAGACGATGATGTCCATGCCCCAGATCTGTTCGATCTGGTCATAGTTGATTTCCGGGAACACCAGGTGCTCCTTCAGGCCCATGGCGTAGTTGCCACGGCCGTCGAAGCTCTTGCCGTTCAGGCCGCGGAAGTCCTTCACGCGCGGCAGCGCGATCGTGACCAGGCGGTCGAGGAACTCGTACATCCGGTCCTTGCGGAGGGTCACCTTGGCGCCGACCACCATGCCTTCGCGCAGCTTGAAGCCGGCGATCGACTTGCGGGCCTTCGTGGCGACCGGCTTCTGGCCGGCGATGGCCATCAGATCCTTCAGCGCGGTCTGGGCCTTCTTGGAGTCGGCCACGGCCTCGCCGATGCCCATGTTCAGGACGATCTTGTCCAGCTTGGGGATCTGCATTTCGTTGGTGTAGCCGAACTGTTCCTTCATCGCGGCGCGGATGCGCGCGCGATACTCGGACTTCAGCCGGGGTTCGTAAGCTTGATCAGCCATTGATCACCTCGCCCGTCGTCTTGGCGACGCGCACCTTCTTGTCGCCTTCGATCTTGAAGCCGACGCGGGTGGCCTTGCCGTTGGAGTCAACGAGCGCGACGTTCGAGACGTGCAGCGCCGCTTCCTTGCTCTTGATGCCGCCTTGCGGTTCGGCTTGAGTCGGCTTGGTGTGGCGTTGAACCAGGTTCACGCCCTGCACCAGGACACGGTTTTCCTTGGGGAGAACCTGGGTCACAGCGCCTTGCTTGCCCTTGTCCTTGCCGGCCAGGACGACAACGCGGTCGCCCTTCTTAATCTTGGCAGCCATTACAGCACCTCGGGGGCGAGGGAGATGATCTTCATGTGGTTCTTGGCGCGCAGTTCGCGAGGAACCGGGCCGAAGATCCGCGTGCCGACCGGCTCGCTCTGCTTGTTGACGATGACCGCGGCGTTCTTGTCGAAACGGATCAGCGACCCGTCCTTACGCTTCATGCCTTGGTTCACGCGAACGACGACGGCGCGGAGCACGTCGCCCTTCTTCACGCGGCCGCGCGGAATGGCTTCCTTCACGGACACGACGATCACGTCACCGACGCTGGCGTAGCGACGACCCGCGCCACCCAGCACCTTGATGCACATGACCCGGCGGGCGCCGGAGTTATCGGCGACTTCCAGGTTAGTTTGCATCTGGATCATGGTTCAAACCTTCCAGATTAAGCGGAAGCCTTGGGAAGGACTTCCCAGGTCTTCAGCTTGGACTTCGGAGCGCACTCGATGATACGGGCCACTTCGCCCGCCTTGTACGCATTGCTCTCATCGTGCGCGTGGTACTTCTTCGACTGACGCACAATCTTCTTCAGCAGCGGGTGAACGATGGTCCGTTCGACCTTAACCACCACGGTCTTGTCGCCCTTATCGGAGACGACAACCCCTTCGAGGATACGCTTGGGCATATCGTTCTCCTTAAGCCGCGGCCTTGGCGCGCAGCACGGTCTTGATGCGGGCGATTTCCTTGCGGATCTCGCCGACGCGGTGGGTCTTTTCCACCTGACCGGTCGCCGCCTGGAAGCGCAGGTTGAACTGCTCCTTTTTCAGGTTGAGCAGCTGCTCGGCGAGTTGGTCGGGAGTCATGCCCCGGATGTCTTGGATCTTGGTCATGCCGCTTCGGCCTCCAGAGCCGCACCGGCGTCGATGCGGGTGACGACGCGGGTACGGATCGGCAGCTTGGCGGCGCCAAGGCGCAGGGCTTCGCGCGCGATATCGTCCGGCACGCCGTCGATTTCGAACATGATGCGGCCCGGAGCCACGCGAGCGGCCCAGTGGTCCACGGCGCCCTTGCCCTTACCCATCCGGACTTCGGCCGGCTTGCCGGTGACCGGCACGTCCGGGAAGATACGGATCCAGACGCGGCCTTGACGCTTCATCTGGCGGGTGATGGCGCGACGAGCAGCTTCGATCTGGCGAGCCGTGATGCGCTCCGGCTCGACGGCCTTCAGGCCGTACGAACCGAAGTTCAGCAGGGTGCCGCCCTTCGAGGTGCCGTGGATGCGGCCCTTGAACTGCTTGCGATACTTGGTTTTTTTCGGTGACAGCATAGCGCTCTATCCTTAGCCCCGATCGCGACGGCCGCGGTCGCCCCGGTCGGGACGATCGCCGCGCTCGCGTCCGCCGCCCTCGCCGGCCGGGCCGGACTCGGTCGCCAGACGCTTGTCGAGCGCCATCGGGTCATGCTCCAGCACTTCGCCTTTGAAGATCCAGGTCTTCACGCCGATGATGCCGTAGGTGGTCTTGGCTTCCGCGAAGCCGTAGTCGATGTCGGCGCGCAGGGTGTGGAGCGGCACGCGACCTTCGCGATACCATTCCATCCGCGCGATTTCCGCGCCGCCGAGGCGGCCCGACACGTTGATGCGGATGCCCTTGGCGCCGAGACGGACGGCCGACTGGATCGACCGCTTCATGGCGCGACGGAAGGCGATCCGGCGCTCGAGCTGCTGGGCGATGGACTCGGCCACCAGCTGGGCGTCGGTTTCCGGCTTGCGGATCTCGACGATGTTCAGGTGAACCTCGCCTTCGGTCATCACCGACAGATCCTTGCGGAGCTTGTCGATGTCGGCGCCCTTCTTGCCGATGATCACGCCCGGACGCGCCGCGTAGATGGTCACGCGGCACTTCTTGTGGGGACGCTCGATGATGATGCGCGAGACGCCGGCTTGATACAGGCGCTTCTTGAGCATCGCACGGACCGCCAGGTCCTGGTGCAGGAGCTTGCCGTATTGGTCGCCGTCGGCGAACCAACGGCTGTCCCAGGTACGGTTGACGCCGAGCCGCAGCCCGACCGGATTGACTTTCTGACCCATCAGGCGGCCTCACCCAGTTCGCGGACCACGATGGTGATCTCGGAGAACGGCTTTTCCACGCGCGTGGCCCGACCGCGCGCACGCGGCGAGAAGCGCTTCATCACCAGGTTCTTGCCCACATAGGCCTCGGCGACGACCAGCGAGTCGATGTCGAGGTTGTGGTTGTTCTCGGCGTTGGAGATGGCCGAGTACAGCGCCTTGCGGACGTCCTGAGCGATACGCTTGTGGCTGAACTCGAGCTCGTTCAGAGCGCGCTGGACGTTCAGGCCACGGATGGACTGAGCGACCAGGTTCAGCTTGCGGGCGCTGGTGCGCAGGGTGCGGACCTTGCACATCGCTTCATTGGCCGGCAGGCGGCGAGGTTGTTTAGCTTGGCTCATGGCCTACTTCCTCTTCGCCTTCTTGTCGGCGGCGTGGCCGGGGAAGTTGCGGGTGGGCGCGAACTCACCGAACTTCATGCCGACCATGTCTTCCGACACGGAGACGGGAACGTGCTTCTGACCGTTGTGCACGCCGAACACCAGGCCGACGAACTGCGGCATGATGGTCGAGCGGCGCGACCAGGTCTTGATGACGTCCTTGCGGCCCGACGCGAGAGCGGCGTCGGCCTTCTTCAGGAGGTACCCGTCGACGAACGGGCCTTTCCAGACGGAGCGGGTCATGGCTTAGCGGCCCTTTTTCGCTTTGTGGCGCGAACGGATGATGAACTTATCCGTGGCCTTGTTGACGCGGGTCTTGGCGCCCTTGGTCGGCTTACCAGCCGGGGTCACCGGGTGACGGCCGCCCGAGGTGCGGCCTTCACCACCGCCGTGCGGGTGGTCGACCGGGTTCATGGCGACGCCGCGGACGTGAGGACGACGGCCCATGTGACGAACGCGCCCGGCCTTGCCGAGGTTTTCGTTCATGTGGTCCGGGTTCGACACGGCGCCGACGGTGGCCATGCAGGTGTCCAGCACCATGCGCAGCTCGCCCGAGTTCAGGCGGATCTGGGCGTAGCCGGCGTCACGACCCACCAGCTGGGCGTAGGCGCCAGCCGAACGCGCGATCTGACCGCCCTTGGCGGGCTTCAGCTCGACGTTGTGGATGATCGTGCCGATCGGCAGGGTGCGCAGCGGCGAGGCGTTGCCCGGCTTCACGTCGACCTTGTCGGCGGTGACGACTTCGTCGCCGGCCTTCAGGCGTTGCGGGGCCAGGATGTAGGCCAGCTCGCCGTCCTGATACTTGATCAGGGCGATGAAGGCGGTGCGGTTCGGGTCGTACTCGAGGCGGACGACCGTGGCCGTGCCTTGCTTACGACGCTTGAAGTCGACCAGACGGTACAGGCGCTTGGCGCCGCCGCCGCGGAAGCGGACCGCGATGCGGCCGTTGCCGCCGCGACCGCCCGACTTGGTCAGACCTTCGACCAGCTTCTTTTCCGGGCGGCCCTTGTGGAGCTCGCTGCGGTCGATCAGCACCAGGCCGCGCTGGCCGGGGCTGGTCGGGTTGAAGTGCTTCAAGGCCATGTCTTAGAGCCCCGTCGTGATGTCGATCGACTGGCCGTCGGCCAGGGTCACGATGGCTTTTTTGACGTCGGAACGGCGTCCGACGATGCCACGGAAGCGCTTGGTCTTGCCCTTGGTGACCAGGGTGTTGACCTTGGTGACCTTGACCTTGAACAGCTCTTCGACTGCGGCGGCGATTTCGTCCTTCGACGCATCGGCGGCCACGCGGAAGACGACCTTGTTCTGCTCGCTGAGCAGGGTGGCCTTCTCGGTGATCACCGGCGACAGGATCGTGTCGTAGTGGCGGGCGGTAGCGGCCATTACGCGGCTTCCTTCTCAGCGAAACGGGCCGAGATCGCCTCGATCGCGTCCTTGGTCAGGACGAGGGTCTGGCGACGCAGCACGTCGTAGACGTTCAGGCCGGCGTTCGGCAGCACGTCCACGTTCGGAATGTTGCGGGCGGCGAGCTTGAAGTTCGCGTCCACTTCCGGACCCGCGATGACCAGGGCGTTCTTCAGGCCGATCTTGTCGAAGTTGGCGCGCAGGGCGGCCGTCTTCGGGTCGGTCAGAACGGCGCTGTCCAGCACGACGAGCGCGCCGGCCTTGGCCTTCGAGGACAGAGCGTGGCGCAGAGCCATGGCGCGGATCTTCTTGGGAAGATCGAACGCGTGGCTGCGGACGACAGGGCCGTGGGCCTTGGCGCCGCCGACGAACTGGGCCGCACGGCGCGAACCGTGACGGGCCGAGCCGGTGCCCTTTTGCTTGTACATCTTCTTG
The DNA here is from genome assembly GCF_900114015.1 of Caulobacter sp. UNC279MFTsu5.1. Classification (GTDB taxonomy): domain Bacteria; phylum Pseudomonadota; class Alphaproteobacteria; order Caulobacterales; family Caulobacteraceae; genus Caulobacter. Next base: position 80,276 of record NZ_FORN01000019.1, read on the forward strand.
CTCGTACGAGAGACCTCGTTACGAACCTGAATCTTGTGGTTCCCGGAGCGGCGCTTGGCCAGCTGCCAGGTGACGACGCGCTGCAGGATGTCGCCGCGGATGTCGGCGATGCCAAAGATGGCGTCGTCGAGATCAACGGAGCCGGCCTTGCCGCCGTCCAGTTTGATGACGTCGAGTTTCATTAGCCTTCGCCCTCTTCGGTCGTCGCCGCGGGGGCTTCCTCAGCGGGGGTTTCAGCGGCGGCGGCCGGAGCCTCGCCAGCCTTGCGGAAGGCGCCCGGACGCGGCAGGTCGGCCGGAGCCGCCTTCTTGATCGCGTCGCGAACCTTGACGTAGGAGCCTTCCGAGCCGGGGACAGCGCCCTTGACCAGGATCAGGCCGCGCTCGACGTCCACTTTCCAGACGGTGACGTTCAGGGTGGTGACGGTTTCCTGACCCAGGTGACCGGCCATCTTCTTGCCCGGGAACGTGCGGCCCGGATCCTGGCGGTTACCGGTCGAGCCGTGCGAACGGTGCGAGACCGAGACGCCGTGGGTGGCGCGCAGACCGCCGAAGTTCCAGCGCTTCATGGCGCCGGCGAAACCCTTGCCGACGGTGATGCCTTGGATGTCCACCTTCTGGCCGGCGACGTAGTGGTCGGCGGTGAATTCCGCGCCCACTTCGATCAGGGCCGACTCTTCGACGCGGAATTCGGCGACGATCCGCTTGGGCTCGACCGAGTTCTTGGCGAAGTGGCCGCGCAGGGCCTTGGAGGTGTTCTTGGGCTTCTTGGCGCCGGCGCCGAGTTGCAGGGCGGTGTAACCGTCCTTCTCGACCGTGCGCTGGCCCGTGACCTGGCAACCGTCCAGCGACAGGACGGTGACCGGGACGTGCTGTCCGGTTTCATCGAAGAAGCGGGTCATGCCCAGCTTCTTGGCGATCACGCCAGTACGATTAGCGGGGAGAGTCATCTGTTCGGCCCTCCTTACAGCTTGATTTCGACGTCGACGCCGGCCGACAGGTCGAGCTTCATCAGCGCGTCCACGGTCTGCGGAGTCGGATCAACGATGTCGAGGACGCGCTTGTGCGTACGGATCTCGAACTGCTCGCGCGACTTCTTGTCGACGTGCGGCGAGCGGTTGACGGTGAATTTCTCGATAAGCGTGGGCAGGGGGATCGGGCCCCGTACCGTCGCACCCGTGCGCTTGGCCGTATTGACGATCTCGCGCGTGGAATGATCCAACACGCGGTGATCGAAGGCCTTGAGCCGGATGCGGATGTTCTGACGATCCATATCGCTCGGTTTCCTAGTGGGCTGCGCCCGCGTCTCGAACCATTTCAAAGACCAACTCGGTCCCCGCGAGGGGTCCGAACGCAGCGTCCGCAAAACAAATTGGCCCGCACGGTCTCCCGTGAGGGCCGGTGACTGAAAACTGCGCCCCAGAAGGCGCGATCGGCAGTCGTTCGCGAACCGCGTCTGAGCCCGAAAGCTCACAGCCGGTCCAACAGAGGGGGGCTTTTACGTGTGTGAATCGGTTTCGTCAAGCGGTTCGGGGCGGGTTTCGGAAGGGTCTTTGGACTTCCCCGCCCCGCCCTCCCCCGGCCTATCCGGCGAGCGCCGAGCCCCCCGCCAAGCTTGATCATCCGTCCGATGCGACACCCGCTCTCAACTGGAGGCCCGGTATTCGCCGGAGGAACCCAGGGTCGCTGAGGTTAGTCCAAATATAACGCCGTCACATGAAATAGGCTCGAAATACGGCGCAAAGTTATGAACACGCTGGCGCGCGCGATAGGCACGTTAACCTGCCCGCGCAAGTGTCATAAAACTGCATCAATTCTCTATGACCGCACCGTTCGGCCTTGCCGCCCCGGGCGAAGCTCCATAGATCCGCCGCTCCTCGACGGACGGGCGGCCCTCCCCAAAACGACCGCCCGCCGATCGAGGCCACACAGTAAGGGGATTACCCACTATGAAGACCCAACTCTTCGCCGCCGCCGCCGTCCTGGCGCTGGCCGTCTCGGCTCCCGCCTTCGCCCAGAACGTCGGCTCGATCGGCGCCGCGGTGAATTACAGCGACGTCAAGGCCACCGGCATCGACGCCGACGGCACCTCGGTGAAGGTCGACGGCAACGTCGCCATCCCGACCGGCGCCTGGACCGTCACCCTGAACGGCAACGTCTCGGTCAACGACAACGACCTGAGCGACGAAACCGTCGCCTCGACCGCCGCTCACGCCACGACCCTGGTCGCCGGCGACACCGTGCGCGTCGGCGGCTTCGCCGCCCTGTCGCGTCCGTCGAACGACACCCTGTGGGCCGTCGGCGCCGAAGCCTCCAAGTACTTCGACAAGGTCACCCTGAACGGCCTGGTCGCCTACGGCCAGTCGAACGACCTGGACGCCGACCTGTACGCCGTGCGCGGCGAAGCCCGCTATTTCGTCTCGGACGACTTCCGCCTGGACGCCGGCGCCGGCTACTCGAAGCTGGACGCTGACGCCGGCCTGGAAGCCGACATCTGGGACGTCAATGTCGGCGGCGAATACAAGTTCGCCAACACCGGCTGGTCGACCTTCGGCAAGTACACCCACACCGAGTCCAAGGACCTGGCCGACCTGAACGCCGAAGCCGTGAAGGTTGGCTTCCGCTACACCTTCGGCGGCAGCCTGAAGACTCGCGACCGTTCGGGCGCCGACCTGATCGACGCCGACACCCTGTTCGGCTTCGGCGTCCGCTAAGCGGCCGCCGTTCGCCCTACGGTGGACAAAGGAACGCCCCGGGGCTCAGGCTCCGGGGCGTTTCACTTTATATATACGTCCCCATCTCCGCTCATCCCGGCGAACGCCGGGACCCAGATGGACAAACGGTGTGGCTGACGCCAAGAGCGCTGAGCCCATCCAATCAGTCTCTCAGCTTTAGGATCTGGGTCCAGGCATTCGCCGGGATGAGCGGATCAAGGGTGAGGCTCGGGCGCCGCCAGCCCCTGCTCGACCGGCGCCTCGCGGTCTACCGACAACACGCCGTCGGCTTCCTTCAGCTCCGCGACCTGGATGACGGTTCGCTGGCCGTAATAGGGGTCGGTCTTGGCCTGCGGTTCGTTCGACTGGTGGACGAAATAGTAGAGGAACGCCCTGCCCCCGCTGACCACCACATCGGGGTGCTGGCCCTTGGCGGTGTCGGTGGGCTGGCCCCCAGGCTGCTCCAGCAGGCGCGTCGGCTGCAGGGTCCAGGTCTCGGCATCGTCCGAGCGCAGGACGATCAGGCCCTTCCAGGCGTCGGCGACCATCCACCAGGCGCCTTTCCAGCGGAACACCTTGGGCCCCTCGGCGGCCATGTCGACCACCGGCTTGCCGCCGGTCTTCCAATGAACCAAGTCAGGGCTTTCGGCCGCCACGATCCGGCTGCCCTGGCGCTCGTCCTTGTACCAGAGGCGGTAGCGGCCGCCGACCTTGGCCACGCTGGCGTCGATCACCCGGTCCGAGCCCAGGTCCAGCGTGTCGCCGCAGGTCCAGGCCTTGAGGTCCTTGCTGGTCAGGTGGACGATCCGCGCCGTCGCGCCCGGCTCGCCCCAGCGATGGAACACGCCCGGCGCCACGGTCAGCCACATGTGATAGACGCCGCCCTCGGCGTAGAGCTCCGGGGCCCACAGGGTCTGGCCCGTGCAGGCGGCGGGGATCCTGGCCACGCCCCTGTAGCGCCAGGCCTTGCTGTCCTTCGACGTCGCCATGCCGATCGGCGTGGCGTGGACCCAGGCCACGTCCTGGGGGTCGGGGCTTTTCATCGTGGCGCGGCGGTTGGTGTAGAACATCACCCACTCGCGGCGGGCCTGGTCGAACACGATCGATACGTCGGCCGCGCCGTCGGTGACCGGATCACGATAGAGCGGCTTGGGGGCCGCCGCGGCCTGAGAAACGGCGGGCAGCGCCAGCGCGCAGATCAGAGCCAACGCCAGTCGTTTCATGCCGCTTCCCAGACGAACACGGCGCCTCGCCGCGAAGGGTCCGAGAGAGAGCATTTACTCCGGCAATTGTCATCCCGGCTGGAGCGGAGCGGAAAGCCGGGATGACAATGATAGAGGCCCCCGCCCTAGCGGCCGATGATCACCTCGCCCGAGCCGGCCACCGACTTGTGGACCGGGCCGTTGGCCTTGGCGATGCGGACGTCGCCCGAGCCGGCGACCGACACCTCGACCGCGTCGGCCTCGCCGCCGAAATCGACATTGCCCGAGCCCATGATGCTGACCTCGACCGACCGCGAGCGGCCGCCGTTGACCGTGACGTCGCCGGAGCCGGCGATGTTGGCTTCCAGCTTGCCGTTGACGCTGGCGCTGGTCACCCCGCCGGAGCCGGCGATGTTGACCTCCAGGTCGCCGCCGATCTCCTGGGTCTTGACGTCGCCGGAACCGGCGATGTTGATCTCGGCCGAGCCGGCGCTGCCAGCCTTGGTGTCGCCCGAACCGGCCTGGCTCAGCTCCAGCTTGCCCCTGACGTTGGCCACGGTCCAGTCGCCGCAGCCGGCGTTGGAGAGCTCCAGGCGGTCGGTGCGACCGACGCTGCCGAACACCGCGCCGGCGGCCCCGACCTCGGCGTCCATCGGCACGCGGACCACGATCTGCGGGATATCCTCCCACTTCACGTCGCCGACGCCGCGCACGTAGACCACCGTCTTGCCCATCACCGTGTTGCAGCCGTTGATGCGGTTCCGGCGCAAGCCGCCGTCGACCGTCACGTCGGAGCCGTTCTGGCGGATGTTCAGCGGCAGGCTCTTGTTGGTGGTCAGGAATTCGACCTTCACGTCGCCGCGGGCCTCGGGCACCACGACCACCCGGGCCACGGCGTCCTTGATCTTCACGGACGGATTGGCGGCGGCGGCCCCGGCGAAGCCCACAGCGGCGGCGGTGGTGGCGGTGGCCAGGAGCAGAAGAGCGCGCATCGGTGTTCCCTCGAAGCAAAACGTTTGTTGAGGGAAAGCTAGCCGCGCCCCCATCGAGAAACGACTTAATTCGAGGTCATGACCCGGTTGTCATGATTGGGCCGCAATTGCTTAGTTCGGCATGACGTTCTCGTTCACGACGCTCGCGGCCAGCCGCACGGGAACCGACTTGTAGGCCGGCGTGCCGCTGCGGCGGTCATGGTCCTCCAGCGCCACCAGCACGTTGGTCTCGGGATAGTAGGCGGCCAGGCAGCCGCGCGGGATGTCCCGCTCGACCAGGGTGAAGCCGCGCACCGCCCGTCGTCCGGTGTCGTCGAAGGCGGCCGTCAGGTCGATGCGGTCGCCGGCCTTCAGGCCCCGCGCGGCGATGTCGTCGGGATGGGCGAAGACCACGTCGCGGCGGCCGAACACCCCGCGATAGCGGTCGTTCTGGCCGTAAATGGTGGTGTTGTACTGGTCGTGGCTGCGCAAGGTGGTCAGCAGCAGCACGTCGGCCTGGCTGCGCCGGGCGTCCTGGCCGTCGCGGCGATGGGCCAGGAACTGGGCCTTGCCGCTGGGAGTCTTCCAGACGCGGTCGGACGGCGGGACCGGCAGGCGGAAGCCGCCCGGTTGGCGCACGCGCGCATTATAATTGGCGAACGCCTCGGGGAAGACCGCCTCGATCAGGTCGCGGATCCGGTCGTAGTCGGCGGCCAGGCCCGGCCAGTCGACGATGTCGTCCGGCCCGAACAGGGCCGCCCCGATGCCGGCGACGATGGCCGGCTCGGACTTCAGCTGATCCGAGGCCGGGGCGTTCAGGCCGCGCGAGGCGTGGACCATCGACATCGAGTCCTCGACCGTCACCGCCTGGCGGCCGCCGGCCTGCACGTCGATCTCGGTGCGGCCCAGGCACGGCAGCAGCAGGCTTTCGGCGCCGTGCAGCAGGTGGGTGCGGTTCAGCTTGGTGGCGACATGGACCGTCAGCCCGACCTTGCGGATCGCCGCGAAGGTCCGGGTCGGATCGGGCGCGGCGACCGCGAAATTGCCGCCCAGGCCCAGGAACACCCGGGTCTGGCCCGCCTCCATGGCCGCGATCGTCTCGACCACCGTGTGGCCGTGCTCGCGCGGCGACTTGAAGGCGAACACCCGGTCCATCGAGTCCAGGAACGCCGCCGAGGGCTTCTCCCAGATCCCGACCGTGCGGTCGCCCTGGACGTTGGAGTGGCCGCGCAGCGGGCAGATCCCCGCCCCCGGCCGGCCGATATTGCCCTTCAGCAGCAGCAGGTTGACCAGCTGCTGCACGGTGCTGGACGAGCTGCGGTGCTGGGTCAGGCCCATGCCGTAGCAGAGGATCGTCGCCTTGGCGTTGGCGTAGGCCCGGGCCGCCTCCTCGATCTGGGCCCGCGACAGGCCCGAGCCCGCTTCGATCTCGTCCCAGCTCAGCTCCTCGACGACGGCCTTGACCGCCTCGAAGCCTTCGGTGTGCTCGGCGATGAAGGCGCGGTCGAGGACTGTCCCCTGGCTTTCCGCGTCCAGGGCCAGCACCGCCTTCATGATCCCCTGCACCGCCAGGGCGTCGCCGCCGATGGCCACCTGGTAATAGGCCGAGGCGATCGGGGTCGAGCCCAGGGTCGCCATCTCGACCGGGTCCTGCGGCGCGGCGAACTTCTCCAGCGCGCGCTCCTTCAGCGGATTGAACGCCAGGATCGTCGCCCCGCGCCGCGAGGCGTCGCGCAGGGTGGTCATCATCCGCGGATGGTTGGTGCCGGGGTTGTGGCCGAAGCTGAGGATCAGGTCGGCGTGGTCGAAATCGTCCAGCGTGACCGAGCCCTTGCCCATGCCGATCGAGTCCGGCAAGCCGACGCTGGTCGGCTCGTGGCACATGTTCGAGCAGTCGGGGAAATTGTTGGTCCCCACCCGCCGGCCCAGCAGCTGGAACAGGAACGCCGCCTCGTTCGAAGCCCGGCCCGAGGCGTAGAACTCGGCCTGGTCGGGATGGTCCAGCGCCCGCAAGGCGTCGGCCGTCCGCCCGAACGCCTCGTCCCAGGCGATGGGGACATAGCGGTCGGTCGCCCGGTCATAGGCCATCGGATGGGTCAGGCGGCCCAGGTCCTCCAGGGCGTGGTCGCTCCAGGTCAGGAGCTCGGTCACCGTGTGGGCGGCGAACACCTGCGGCGTGGCGCGCTTGGAGGTCGCCTCCCAGGCCACGGCCTTGGCTCCGTTCTCGCAGAACTCGAACGACGAGGTGTGCTTGGGGTCGGGCCAGGCGCAGCCGGGGCAGTCGAAGCCCTCCGGCTGGTTGGCGCGCAGCAGGGTCTTGCCGCCTTCGATCACCGTCTCCTGGTCGGTCAGCGCCCCGGCCACCGCCTTCAGCGCGCCCCAGCCGCCGGCGGCGTTGTCGTAGCGGTGGATGCCGGGAACGCCCGCGTTCGGTTTGCGATCGGCCATTTAAGCGGGCTCCGGAACAGCGTCGAGCAGGCGCTCGGCATAGGTGAAGACGGTGTGCCCGTCGGCGCGGGCCAGGGCGACCAGGGTCAGGCCGGACTCCTCGGCCCGGCGGATCGCCAGGTCGGTGGGGGCCGAGACCGCCACCAGGATCGAACACCCCATCCGCACGGTCTTCTCGACCATCTCGAACGAGCAGCGGCTGGTGACCAGCACGAAGCCCTCCGAGGCGTCGCGCCCTTCGCGGGCCATCGCCCCGGCCAGCTTGTCCAGGGCGTTGTGGCGGCCGACGTCCTCGCGGACCAGGATCAGCGCGCCGTCGGCGTCCGCGAACGCCGCGGCGTGGGTGGCCCGGGTCAGGCGGCCCAGGGCCTGGACGTCGTCCAGGGCGTCGACCGCCCGCTGCACGGCCTGGTGCGAGACCCGTGCGCCGGCCTCCAGGCGCGGCAGCGGCCGCACCGCGTCGGCCAGGCGCTGCACGCCGCACAGCCCGCAGCTGGACCGCCCCTCCAGGGTGCGCGGCCGCGCCTTGCGCTGGATCGTCCCGGCCTTGAGCCGGACGTCGGCCAGGATCCCCAGGTCGGTCTCGGTGACCTCGACATCGACGATATCCTCGGCGCGCGCCACCGCCTCGGTCACGGTGAAGCCCCGGGCCAGGTCCCCGACATCGTCCGGGGTGGCCATCAGCACGGTGTGGGGCCGGCCATCGAACGACAGGCCCACGGCGACTTCCTGGGGCGTGGCGCGAGCGACGGTCTGGGACCCGGCCGCGACCCGCCACTGGAGGGCGGAACGGCGTTGAGCGGCGGCTTTCGACATGGCCGGAGTCTACCGCCTGGCCGCCCCCATCTCCAACCCCGAAGCCTTCGGCCCGTTCAGGACGACATGAACGTTCAAATTCCGTCGCGCGTGGCGGATGACCAAACGGCGATCCTGACGCACTCTAGGGCCATGGCCATCATCGACACCCGCCGCGACCAGATGTTCCCGATCCTCAAGCCGGAGGAGATCGACCGCATCCGCCGGTTCGGCGACATCGCCCACGCCAGGGCCGGCGCCGTGCTGGCCAAGGCCGGCGAGGTCTCGCCCGGGGTCATGGTGGTGCTGGAGGGCGCCGCCCGGGTCACCCGCCGCGACGCGCTGGACGAAACCCACCTGATCGTCGAGCACGGCCCGGGGGCCTTCATCGGCGAACTGGCCCAGCTGTCGGGCCGGCCGTCCCTGGTCGACGTCCACGCCGTGACCGACCTGGAGGTGCTTCGCATCAAGCCCGAACGGCTGCGCGCGGTGCTGATCGCCGAGGCCGAGCTGGGCGAGCGGATCATGCGGGCCCTGATCCTGCGCCGGGTCGGGTTGCTGGAAACAGGGGCCGGCGGCCCGGTGATCATCGGCCGCGCCGCCGACGGCGAGGTCATCCGCCTGTCCGGCTTCCTGGGCCGCAACGGCCATCCCTACAAGCACCTGGACCCCGACGCCGTCGACTGCGCCAAGGTGCTGATCGAACGGTTCTCGGTCGACGAGGCCGAGCTGCCGATCGTGCTGTGCCCGGGCGGCCAGCTTCTGCGCCATCCGTCCAACGCCGAGCTGGCCCGCTGCATCGGCATGGTCGGCGACCTGGATCCCCGCCGGGTCTACGACGTGGCCGTGGTCGGGGCCGGGCCGGCGGGCCTGGCCACCGCCGTCTACGCCGCCTCCGAGGGCCTGTCGGTGCTGGTGCTGGACACCCGGGCGTTCGGCGGCCAGGCCGGGGCCTCGGCCCGGATCGAGAACTATCTGGGCTTCCCCACCGGGGTGTCGGGCATGGCCCTGATGGCCCGCGCCTACAACCAGGCCCAGAAGTTCGGCGCCAACCTGGCCATTCCCGACGAGGTGGCCAGCCTGGAATGCGCCGCCGACGCCGGCCAAAGCGCCCTCGACGGCTACCACCTGAAGCTGGTCAGCGGCGAGACCACCCAGGCCAGGACCGTGGTGATCGCCAGCGGCGCCCGCTACCGGCGGCTGGACGTGGCCAATCTGGACCAGTTCGAGGGCAGCAGCGTCCACTACTGGGCCTCGCCGCTCGAGGCCAAGCTGTGCGCCGGCCAGGAGGTGGCGCTGGTGGGAGCGGGCAACTCGGCGGGCCAGGCGGCGGTCTACCTGGCCAGCCAGGTCAAGAAGGTCTGGCTGTTGATCCGCGGCAAGAGCCTGGACGCCAGCATGTCGCGCTACCTGATCGACCGCATCAAGAGCCTGCCCAATATCGAGATCGTCGCCCGCAACGAGATCGTCGAGCTGGAGGGCGAGGACGGCCAGCTGCGCGCCATTCGCCATCGCGACCTCGACACGGGCGAGCAGGTCCGCTGCGAGATCAGCCACCTGTTCCTGTTCATCGGGGCCGCGCCCAACACCGCCTGGCTGAACGAATGCCGGGTGGAGCTGGACAACCACGGCTTTGTCCGCACCGGCCAGGACCTGGCCCCTGGCCACCCCTCCCTGCAGACCAGCCGCCACGGCGTGTTCGCGATCGGCGACGTGCGGGCTGGCTCGGTCAAGCGCGTGGCGGCGGCGGTCGGCGAAGGCGCCCAGGTGGTGGCCGCGATCCACGCCTATCTGGCCGAGCCGGTGACGACGGCCTAGGTTACACATCCTTAAATTGCACCTTGCCGCGCCGTCTGTGATCGTCTCCCATCAACGCCAGGGGGACCGTCTCATGAAGCTTTCGATCATCTCGCTCGGCGCGACGGGTCTGCTGCTGGCCGGTCCAGCCCTGGCCGCCGCGCCCAGCTGTCCGACGCCCGACTACGCCAAACAGGCCCGCGATCTGATGACGCCCTACCTGGAGGCCGAAAGCTTCAGTGGAACGATCCTGGTGGCCAAGGACGGCGCGCCGGTCTGGCGCGAGAGCTTCGGCGCGGCCGACCGCGAGTGGGACGTCGCCAACACCGCCGACACGAAGTTCCGCCTCGGCTCGATCACCAAGCAGTTCACGGCCACCGCGATCCTGCAGCTGGTCGACCAGGGCAAGCTGTCGGTCGACGATCCGATCTCGAAATACTATGTCGACGCCCCGGCCGCCTGGTCGAAGGTGACGATCAAGCACCTTTTGACCCACACTTCGGGCATCCCCAGCTACACCGGCTTGCCCAAGTTCTTCGAGACCAGCTCCAAGCAGCCGCTCACCCCGGACGGGATCATCAAGCTGACCCGGGACATGCCCCTGGAGTTCGAACCGGGCGCGAAATACGCCTACGACAACACCGGCTACATCCTCCTGGGCTATGTGATCGAGAAGGTCTCGGGCCAGACCTATGCCGATTACGTGGCCCAGCACATCTTCACGCCGCTGGGTATGAAGGACACCGGCTATGACGTCAGCGAGACCATCCTGCGCCACCGCGCCTCGGGCTATAAGCCCACCAAGGACGGCTGGCGGAACGCCGACTATCTGGACATGACCCTGCCCTACGCGGCCGGCTCGCTCTATTCGACGGTCGGCGACCTGCTGATCTGGGATCGGGCCCTGACCGAGGGCAAGATCCTGACGCCGGCGTCGCGGCAGGCGATGTTCACCGACTACGGCAACCACTACGGCTTCGGCTGGGGGATCAAGCCGGTCGCCGGGCATGAACAGGTCTCGCACGGCGGCGGCATCAACGGCTTCAGCACCGGCATCAGCCGCTATCCCCAGGACGGCGTCGTCGCCATCGTGCTGGCCAACTACATGGGCTCACCATCCAACAGCATCGCCGAGAACCTGGCCGGACTGTGCGTGGGAACCTGGCAGCCGCCCAAGGCGATCACCCTGCCCGTCGCCACGCTGGACCGCTATGTCGGCGCCTATGTCCTGTCGCCGACCTTCACCCTGACGATCACCCGCCAGGGCGACCAGCTGATCAGCCAGGGGACGAACCAGCCTTCCGCGCCGATCTATCCCAGCGCCCCGGGCGAGTTCTTCCTCAAGATCGTCAACGCCCAGATCAGCTTCACCCAGGCCGGCGACGCTCCGGCCACGGCCTTGGTCCTGCACCAGGGCGGCCGCGACACGACCGCGCCGAGGGCGGCGAAGCCTTAAAGCCCCCCAAAGCAAAAGGCCCCGGAGTTTCCTCCGGGGCCTTCGCATTGTCAGCCGAAGCTAGATCGTTCGAGACTACTCGACGATCTTGGCGCGCCAGAAACGCATGCGTTTCTGGCCGCTAAGCATGGTCGTGAAAATCGTTATTCAACGATTTTCGCGACGACGCCGGCGCCGACGGTGCGGCCGCCTTCACGGATGGCGAAGCGCAGCTTCTCTTCCATGGCGATCGGGGTGATCAGCTCGACGTCCAGCTCGGCGTTGTCGCCCGGCATGATCATTTCCACGCCTTCGCGCAGCTTGATGATCCCGGTCACGTCGGTGGTGCGGAAGTAGAACTGCGGGCGGTAGTTGGTGAAGAACGGGGTGTGACGGCCGCCTTCTTCCTTGGTCAGGATGTAGGCCTCGGCCACGAACTTGGTGTGCGGGGTGATCGAACCCGGCTTGCACAGCACCTGGCCGCGCTCGACGTCCTCGCGCTTGGTGCCGCGCAGCAGCACGCCGACGTTGTCGCCCGCCTGGCCCTGGTCCAGCAGCTTGCGGAACATTTCCACGCCCGTGCAGGTGGTCTTCTGGACCGGACGGATGCCGAC
>NZ_FORN01000089.1:0-5000 GCF_900114015.1 Caulobacter sp. UNC279MFTsu5.1
CAGCAGGCGGGCGGTGACAGGCCCGCGGTCCGGGACCAGGGTTCGTTGACCTGGCCCGCCCGTCGGAGGCTTCAAGGCGGCGAGGCTCGAACAGGGCTCAGCGCCGCGGGCTTCCGGATAACGACCGCGCGGAGCGATCGGGCTTCGTCGAAACGGTTACTACTTCAAACACTCCGGACGGCGTCCGGCGCTCCGCGACCCTTTCCGTACGCTCAGCGGGTTTCCGCGTGAGGACGACAGATCGTGCCTGCTGATGCTTGCCCCCACCTGACCGCTTCGCGGTCTGTCCGCCCCCACAGGGGGCGGAGCCTTCACCCCAAGGCGCTCTTCCCCCTCTGGGGGAAGACGACCGCGAAGCGGTCCGTAGGGGGCAAGCGGACGAGCCGTGACGCCCTAGTTGGTCACCGAGAACGTCGCGTTGTTACCGGTGGCGGTCGACACCCCTGCGACCGCGCGGCCCGAATTGCGGACGGTCACGGTCGAGCGGGCGCTGACGTCGACATTGTTGGACTGGCTGTTGGTGGCGCTCATCGTGCCGCTGCACAGGTTGCAGGCGTAGCCGCTGACCGCGTTGCCGATCGCCGTGGCGCTGGCCCCGGCGTCGTAGCCGGTGTTGCCCTCGAAGCTGGCGATCACCTCGACTCCGCCGCCGTCGTTGACCTGGACGTTGTCCAGCACCAGGCCCGGGCCGTTGGCGTTGCTGGCCATGGCCGAGTTGCCGACGCCGTAGGCCGTGGCCTGGGCGCCGCCGAACTCGTACGAGGTGCCCTCGGCCTGGGCCCGCACATAGGCGGTGTTGTACTGGTGGCTGGCCACGTCCAGCAGCGTGCCCTCGTTGGCGGCGTTCAGGTTGTTGCCCGAGGCCGTCGCCGCCGTCGTGGTCAGGTTGCTGTTGCCATAGGCCGTGAACTTGGTGGCCGTGACATTGGCCGCGCCGTTGTTCTGGTCGGTGATCACCCGGGCGGCCGACTGGTTGGCGCCGGTCAGGTCGATGTTGTTGCCGGCCGCCGTGCCGGCCACGACCGCGGTCCCGGCCACGTAATGCAGGATCGCCCCGCCGTCGGCGGCGACGTCGGCCTGGTTGTTCTGGCTGACCCGCGCGCCCATCGACCCGTTGACCAGCAGCAGGCCCTGGCTGTTGCCGGCCGCCTGGCTGGTCTCGATCACGTCGCCGGCCTGGGCGGTGTCGCCCTCGATCTGGCTGCGGGCGGTGACCGCGCCGGTGTTGGTCTGGACCATGAAGCCGCTCAGCGTGCCATAGGCCGCCGTGGCCGTGCCGCTGTTGCCGACCGCCGTGGTGGCGATGGTGCTCGAGTCGCCCATGGAGCCCGAGACGTTGACCACCCCGTGGGCCGTGACCGCGCCCTGGTTGACCTGGTTGGAGGTCAGGCCGGCGTCGGCGCCGACCACCGTCATGCCGAAGGTGTTGGCCCCGGCCGTGGTGGTGGCGGAAACGCCCTCGTCGACGGTGACGACGTCCAGGGTCTGGTCGGCGAACAGGGCGCCGACGTTCAGCTGGTCGTTCGTCCCCTGGACCGGGACGGTCTGGCTAGTAGCGGCCCCGACGGCCAGCATCGCCCACATTGGGATCGCTGCGATCGTTCCAGCGAGACGGGTCTTCGCGGGTCTGCGCATTGTTGGTTCCCAGGTTGTTGTAGGCGGGCACGAAGGCCCCGGTCGCCCCGACGGTGTTGGCGGCGTAGGGGTCGTACTGCAGGCAGCTCTGCGGGCCCGGCATGCCGTAGAGGTTGGCGCTCATCTCGATGGTCGCCCGCTCGATCAGCGAGCGCACGGCCAGCTGCATCGGCTCCAGCGCGCCGCGGCCCGCCGAGATGTCGAAGATGTTGCCGTTCAGGAAGTCGAAGACGCCGGCGCTGATCTCGCGGCCGACCACCTGCTTCTGGTAGGAGATCACGTCGACCACCTCCAGCGTGCGGGTGTTGATCAGGCGCAGGTCCAGCGCGATGTTCATCACGAACACCCGGCGGCGAAAATTGCCCTTCAGCCCGTCGGTGTCCTTGTCGCCGGCATAGGCGTCGACCCCGGCCGAGCGGATGTTGTAGTTCAGCTCGGTGATGCCGCCGGCCACGTAGAAGTCCGAGCCCGGCACCTGGCCCGCCAGGATGCGGCGGTACTCGGCCGGCACGTCGGCGCCCGGCTTGGGGTTGTCGGAGATCAGCTTGTTGTTGGCGTATTTCAGCTCGTACTCCGACACCGAGGTGTCGAAGCGCTCGACCATCGGCATGCCGGCCTTGGCGAAGGCGGTCATGGCCAGCAGCGAGGCGCCCTGGGTGACCTTGCGGCCCGAACCGTCGGACTCTTCCTTGCCGGTGTAGTCGGCGATGCGGCCGATGGCGACGCGCGGGGCGACCACGCGGTTGGCGCGGGCGTACTGCGCCAGGCAGACCAGGCCAGCCGTGTAGGGCGTGGGATTGGCCGTCACCGGCGCCCCGCCGATCGGCGTGGCGTAGTTGCCATCCGTCATCGGCTTGGGGACGCCGCCGCAGGCGCTGAGCACGGCGCAGGCGCCGGCCAGCAGAAGGTTGAGGCGCTTACTGGCCATTGCCCGATTTCCCGACGTTCGTTCCGGCGCTGATATTGCCGTTGTTGATTTGGGTGGAGTTGACGATCACCGTGTTGTTGTTGCCCTGGGTGACGACCGTCAGGTTGTTGCCGATCGCCGTGGAGCTTCCCCAGCCCCCCAGGGCCCCGACGCCCGAATAGCTGTCCAGCGATCCCGACGACCGGCTGGACGAATAGACGCTCTGGTCGGCGCCGGTCAGCATGACGCCGTCGACGATGACCCGATTGCCGTTGGCGTCGCGGGTCGAATACTCGACCACGTGGTTCTCCGAGCCGGCCACGCGGCCGTAGCCGGCGTTGAACGCGGCGGAGTTGGTGTCCAGGGTCTGGGCCCGGGCCGGGCTGGACAGCACCAGGCCGGTCGCGGCCGCGGCCAGGGCCAGAAGGGCCGCGCTGATCGCCAGCCGGCGCCCGGCGCCCGGCAGATTCTTCTCACTCGCAGCCATCAGAAACCTCGTGAACGCCAACGCGTCCGACCGCTAGCAACCCCCGTGCCAATATCGGACAACGTCTGGTCTAACCCCAAAGGTCTCGCGATTTGGTTAAGTTCGTCGGCGAGCGTGCGACTTTGACGCGCACCACAATAATGCGGCTTCGCCCCGGTCGCGGCGATCCAGCCCATTGATAAGGGGGCCGCTTTGCGAGACCCTGGTTCGAAAATAAGTGTCAGGGAGGATTAAGCTTTGCTGGTTTCTCAGATCCTGAAGGACAAGGGCGACCTGGTCTTCACCGCCTCGCCCAACGAGACTGTGGGTGCGGCCGCGGCCCTGCTGCACACCCGGCGCGTGGGCGCCATGGTGGTGCTCGAGGAGGACGAGACGATCGCCGGCATCCTGTCCGAACGCGACATCGTGCGGGTGATCGCCAAGGAGGGGGCGGCCGCCCTGTCCAAGCCGATCTCCACCTGCATGACCCGCGACGTGGTCTTCGCCCAGCCCGAGGAGACGGTCGACGCCCTGCTGGCGCGGATGACCGATCGCCGGATCCGCCACCTGCCGGTCTGCAAGGGCAAGCGCCTGGCCGGCATCATCTCGATCGGCGACCTGGTGAAGTACAAGATCAGCGAGGCCCAGGCCGAGGCCGACGGACTGAAGGCCTATATCGCCGCCGGCTGAGCGGCGGCGCTTTCCGGTCGACCGCGCGGTCGACGGCCCGCTCTATATACCGTTCCCTCTATATATAGAGAGAACGTGGATCAGAGCGCGGCCTCGCCCAGCAGCTCCGCGCCTGAACCGGCCACCGCGTCGGCCAGGCTGTAGCCTTCCAGAACCGCCGCCGTGGCGTCGCGGGCTCGCAGCAGGGCCTCGCGCAGGGCGCAGGTCGCCAGGTCGCGGCAGTCCTCGCAACGCCGGAAGGCCGTGCGGCTGACGCAGGGCGTCAGGGCCAGGGGGCCGTCGACCAGGCGGATGATCTCGGCGAAGCTGATCGTCGCCGGCTCGCGGCCCAGCAGATAGCCGCCGAACTTGCCCCGGCGGCTGGTGACCAGGCCCTGGCGCGACAGTGTAAGAAGTATGGCTTCCAGGAACTTGCGCGGCGCGTCGGCGCGGACCGCCAGTTCGCCGGCGGTCACCTGCCCGTTCTCGCGGGCCAGCTCGATCATGGCGCGCAGGGCGTAGCGCGCTTTCTGGGACAACATGGGCGCGGGGCCTCCTCTTGCAGAGGTCTATGGAGGCTGGGGAGGGGATGGCGCAAGCGCTGTCGCCAGGGACGGGGCGGGGACTGGAGCGGGGTGTGGCCAAAAACGCCGCCGAAACCATTCACAGATCCGCGCACAGGGAAAGCGATGCGTGCGGTTGATCACGTCGCTTTTCCGGTTGCGACTCTCCGGGCCGGTGGCTACACACCGCCCTCGCTTCGGGGCCAACGCCCGCCGGACGAATTCGAGGCCTTCGGGCCTTGCATTTGGAAAGGCGGATCGCTAGGTTCCGCAGCCTCAATCGACTCGGTGACGAATTTGCGAAGACCCTGTCTTCAAGGGCTTCGTCGCCGCTCTATTGTCCTTCGAAGCGGCTTCGGCCAGCTCATCGACAAAAGAGAAACGGCCGGTTGACAGGGTGGTGTGGTTTCAATAGAAGCCGCGTTCCCGGGAGTAGGGAGGGGGGTTCGCAAGAGCTTCTGGAGCTACTCTTCAGGTCTTGTAAGAGTTTCTGAAGAATTCTTGCTTGACTGGATTGGCGGCTTTCTCTAGAAGGTCGCTTCGGTCTACTGGGATTGCCTTCGGGTGGTTTTGTTGGATCGGTTCGAAGCGTTTTGAAAAAAACGATTTGACACGGAATTCGAGGTTGGATAGATAGCCGCCTCCGCCGACATCGGGCGTTAAACGGATGGGGCCGCTGAGGCGGTTCGGGTCTTTGACATTGTTGATTTGGAAAGAGAAACGCAGGCGGCGGCGCTCTGGCGATGACCTCACGGGTCAT
>NZ_FORN01000087.1 GCF_900114015.1 Caulobacter sp. UNC279MFTsu5.1
AGGAGCGCGACGTCTACCTGCCGGCCGGGGCCGACTGGTACGACTACTGGACCGGCCAGAAGGTCGCCGGCGGCCAGACGATCCGCGTCCACGCCCCGATCGACACCATCCCGCTGTTCGTCCGCGCCGGCTCGATCATCCCAATGGGCGCGCCGATCCAGAGCACGGCCACGCCCCAGGCGATCAATGCGGTCAAGGTCTATCCGGGCCGCGACGCCGACTTCACCCTCTATGACGACGACGGCGTAACCAACGCCTACGAGAAGGGCGCCAACGAAAAGGGTGGGGGCAAGTCGGTCAAGCTGCACTGGGACGACAAGGCCGGCAAGCTCACCGCCTCCGGCGACAAGACCCTCTCCGCACAGGCCCTCGCGGCCGTGCAGATTGTCTCGCGCTAGGAAGGGGGCGCGTGATGCGAACGTCGTCATGAGCAAGCGCGGGCAAGGGACGGGAGGGGATTGGGTCCGGGCCCATGGATTGGCGGCTTTGCCCCTCGACGAGTCCGACTGTCTTGAAGGGCGCGGCCGCTGGGGAGGCGTCGGGGAGCCGCCATGCGAGGCGCCGCCCTTGATCCCAACGGGAAGCGATGAAGGCGACCGGCCGTCATCCTGGCCGGGCCTCGGCCTGGAGCGCCCACGTTCGGCCCATGACCAGATGCTGCGCATCCTGGCCCTGGAGATCATGGACGGCGCCTTCGACGTGACCGGCTTTCCGAGCGAGGTGGCGCTGCTGCGTCGTTTCCAGGTCTCGCGTTCGTTTCTGCGTGAAGTCATCCGAGGCTTGACCGCGAAGGGGTTCCTGAGCGTCAAGACGCGGGTGGGGGCCACGGTCCGGAGAGCCGAGCACTGGAGCCACTTTGATCGCGACGTGCTGCGCTGGCGCCTCGGCGCCGGCGAGAACCCGGTGTTCGGCGAAGACGTGCGGGCGATGTGTCTGGGATTGGAATGCGAGGCGGCCCGCCGGGCGGCCAAGCGGCGGTCGGTCGACGACCTGCAGGTCCTGGAGCAATGCCTGGCCGATCTTGCGGCCGATCCGTCCGACACGGCGGCCCGAGTCATTCAGCGTGTCTTCAGGTTGACGATCTGCGCGGCGTCGGACCGGCCCGTGATGCGCTCCCTGTCGGGTCTGATCGAGGCCCATCTGCTGCTTGACGCCCGGCGGCGACCGGGATCGACGGGAGGGCGGTCCAAGGCGATGCGTCGCGTTTTCTGGGCGATCCGAGATAGTGACGAGGCGGGCGCCGCCGCCGCCATGCGCGACGTCATCGGTTGAGTAGCATAGTAGGGACGGACGACATGAACGAGAGCAACGGCTTGAACTTGAACCGTCGCCGTTTCCTATGGACGAGTTCGGCCGTCGCGCTGGTCGCCGCCGGCGGCGCGCCAGGCTTGGCCTGGGCGGGCGCGGCCGTTGGGCCGGAGCGGTCCTATCCCAGGCCGCAGCTCAAGGCGCCCGGCGAGCGGCTGTCGCTGGACCAGGGCTGGCGCTTCCATCTGGGCGACATAGCGTTTCCGAAGATCAGGGGCCATGGCTGGTCATACGGCAACGCCAAGGCCGGCAACGCCGGGGGCGCGGCTTCACCGGAGTACGACGACAGCGACTGGCGCGAACTGGACCTGCCGCACGACTGGGTGGTCGAGGGGCCGTTCGACAAGGACGAGAACCTCTCCCAGGGCTATCGGCCGCGCGGCAAGGCCTGGTATCGCCGCGCCCTGCGGCTGGATCCCACCGATCGCGGCAAGCACCTGTCCATCGAGTTCGGGGCCATCGCCACCCACGCGACGGTCTGGTTCAACGGCAGCGTCGTGGCGCATAACTGGAGCGGCTATAACGCCCTGCAGATCGACATCACCCCATTCGCCCGCTACGGCGACGAGCTCAACAGCATCGTCGTGCGGGTCGACGCCGATCCGATGGAAGGCTGGTGGTACGAGGGCGGCGGCATCTATCGCCACGTCTGGCTGACTAAGCGCGCGGCCGTGCATATCGCCGACGACGGCGTTCACGCCGATCCGCGCCGGGACGGGGAGGGGCGTTGGACCCTGCCGGTCGTCGCCACCCTGGGCAATATCGGGCCCAAGGCCGAGGCGGTCGAGGTCGAGGCCCAACTGGTCGATCCCTGGGGCAAGGTGGTGGGCGCGGGCCGCGTCGCCGCCGAGGCGCCGTCCCTGGACCAGGGGGAGGCCCGTCTCGTCCTGGACGTCGCCGCCCCGCGCCTGTGGTCGGTCGACGACCCGGCGCTCTACACGGTGCGCACGCGCGTCTGGCAGGCCGGTAAACTGGTCGACGAGGCGATCACCTCGACCGGCTTCCGCACGCTGCGGTTCGACGCCGCCCAGGGCTTCTTCCTCAACGACCGTCCGCTAAAGATCCAAGGAGTCTGCCTGCACCAGGACCATGCCGGGGTCGGCGTTGCTGTGCCCGACAGCCTGTGGGATTTCCGGCTGCGCCGCATCAAGGCCATGGGCGCCAACGCCGTCCGTTGCGCCCACAACGCTCCAGCCCCGGAGATGCTGGAGGCCGCCGACCGTCTGGGCGTCCTGATCCTCGACGAAAACCGCAACTTCAATCCCAGCCCCGACTACATGCGGCAGCTGGAGTGGCTGATCCGCCGCGACCGCAACCACCCCAGCATCTTCCTGTGGTCGGTGTTCAACGAGGAGCCCATGCAGGGCACCGAGGCGGGCTACCAGATGGTTCGGCGCATGGTCGCCGCCGTCAAGCGCCTGGACGACAGCCGTCCGGTCACCGCCGCGATGAACTTCGGCATGTTCAACCCGATCAATGTCTCGCAGGCGGTCGACGTGGTCGGCTTCAACTACCAGCCCGACAAGTACGACCGGTTCCACGCCGAGCACCCGAACCTGCCGCTGATGAGTTCGGAGGACACCTCGGCGTTCATGACCCGGGGCGAATGGTTCACCGATCGTGCGCGCAATATCCTGGCGGAGAACGACGAGGAACCCTCGTCCTGGGGCAACACCCACCGCAAGGCCTGGGAGGAGATCGCCAAGCGACCGTTCGTGGCCGGGGCCTTCGTGTGGACGGGCATCGACTACCGCGGCGAACCCACGCCGTTCGAATGGCCCTCGGCCAGTTCGTTCTTCGGGGCCATGGACCTGTGCGGCTTCCCGAAGATGGCGTTCTTCCTGCACCGGGCGCAGTGGGTCAAGGATCGCCCCCTGCTGGACCTGGCGCCGCACTGGACCTGGCCGGGCAGGGAGGGCCAGCCGATCAAGGTGATGGCCCTGACCAACGCCGAGGCGGTCGAGCTGCGCCTGAACGGACGGCTGATCTCGCGCCAGACGGTCGATCCCTATGTCATGCCGTCCTGGACCGTGCCCTATTCGCCCGGACGGCTGGAGGCGATCGGCTATATCGGCGGTCGGCCGGTGTCGAAGGCGATCGTCGAGACCGCCGGTCCGCCGGTCGCCCTGCGCCTGACGCCCGACCGGACCGTCCTGGCCGGCGACGGCGCCGACGCCGCGCCGATCACCGTCGAGGCCCTGGACAAGGCCGGTCGACCGGTGCCCACGGCCAACCTGCCGGTGACGTTCGAGATCGACAACGGGCGGATCATCGGCCTGGGCAACGGCGATCCCAACTGTCACGAGTCGGAAAAGGGTAACGCGCGCAGCCTGTTCAACGGCCTGGCCCAGGTGATCGTGCAGACCGACCGCGGCTCCACCGGCGTCCTGCGCCTGAGAGCGTCGGCGCCGGGCCTGAAGGCCGCGCAGACGGCGCTGTCGGTCCAGCCCGGGACGCGGCTGGCCGAGCCGCGGACGCCGCCGGTCTCGATCCTGTCCGACTGGCGCCTGTCGCCGATCGTGAAGGTTCGCCCCGACGCGTCGACCAAGCCAGCCGACAACGACATGAATTCCTGGGGCTGGGCCAATCCCGGCGCGTTGCAGGATGCTGATTCCGAGGGCGGCTTCGTGCTCTATCGCCTGACCTTTACGCCGCGGGGAACCGTGCGACGGGCCGGGGGGAAGCTGGTGTTCGGTCGCCTGACCGGTCCGGCCGAGGTCTATGTCGATGGCGTCATGGTCGCGACCAAGACCGACGCCGCGCCGGGCCCGCTGACCGCGCCGCTGTCGGCAAAGGAAGGCGAGCGGACGGTGGCTGTGCTGATGACCGCGCTGCCGGGCAAGCCTTTTGGAATGGGGGCGGCCGTGATCGCCGAGGAGCGCGATTGAACCCCGTCCGGCGGCGACGCCCCATCCCTCGCATTGATCTCGCCGTTCCGGCGGCCATGGAGTTGTTCTGAGTATGTGGACTTCGATTTTCGGCGGCCGGACGCCGTGTTTCGCGGGCGGCCTGGCGGCGCTTGCCCTGACTCTCGGCGGCGGGATGGCGACAGCCGCCGACGCGCAGACAGCCAATCCCATTCCCCGTGTCGTGACCCGCGAGGGTCGTCATGCTCTGTTCGTCGACGGGGCTCCGTTCCTGATCCTCGGCGCCCAGGTCAACAACAGCAGCAACTACCCGGACGTCCTGCCCGAGGTGTGGCCCACGATCAAACGCATCCACGCCAACACCGTCGAGGTGCCCGTCGCCTGGGAGCAGGTCGAGCCCAAGGAAGGACAGTTCGACTTTTCGTTCGTCGATGCGCTGGTGGAGCAAGCGCGCGCCAACAAGGTGCGGCTGGTCCTGTTGTGGTTCGGCACCTGGAAGAACACCGGCCCGGCCTACACGCCCGAATGGGTCAAGGTCGACAGCAAGCGCTTCCCGCGGATGGTCACCGCTGCCGGCCAGCCCCACTATGTCCTCTCGCCCCACAGCCGGAACACGCTCGAGGCCGACAAGCGCGCCTTCGTCAAGCTGATGGAGCACATCAAGCAGATCGACCCGCAGAACACGATCATCATGATCCAGCCGGAGAACGAGGCCGGCTCCTACGGCAGCGTCCGCGACTTCTCGCCCGCGGCCCAAAAGCTGTTCGATGGCCCGGTTCCCGCCGCCCTGCTCAAGCGCATGAACAAATCGCCGGGAAGCTGGAAGCAGGTCTTCGGCGACGACGCCGACGAATACTTCAACGCCTGGTCGATCGCCGCCTATGTCGAGGAGATCGCCAAGGCGGGCAAGACCGTCAAGCCGCTGCCGATGTACATGAACGCCGCCCTGGCCTCGGCGTTCGGGCGCCAGCCGGCCGCGACCTACGCCAGCGGCGGCCCGGTGCATCACGTCATCGACGTCTACAAGGCCGCCGCCCCGTCGATCGATATCGTCGCTCCCGACATCTATACGCGCGACCATGCGGCGTACACGGCCTATCTCGGCTACTACGCTCGCCCGGACAATGCGCTGTTCGTCCCCGAGACCGGCAACGACACCGAGTTCGCCCGCTACTTCTTCGCGACCATCGGCAAGGGCGCCATCGGCTTCTCGCCGTTCGGCATGGACGACACCGGCTATTACAACTACCCGCTCGGGGCCAAGGACCTCGATGACGCCAAGCTCGAGCTGTTCGCCCGCAACTATACCCTCTTCGAGCCGATGATGCGCGAATGGGCCGCGCTGGCGTTCGCCGGCAAGGTCTGGGGCGTTTCCGAACCGACCGATCCCAAGGCCAACCACACCCAGGTCATGGAGCTTGGCCCGTACCGCGCCACGGCCACCTTCGGCCAGTGGCAGTTCGGGACGGACAAGCCGACGGGCAATCCCCAGCCGACGGGCGGGGCGGCGATCGCCGAGCTCGGCCCCGGCGACTACCTGCTGACGGGTTTCAACACCCGCGTAAAGTTCGAGCCGTCCAAACCCGACAGCGGCCAGATGCTGCGCGTGGAAGAGGGCCGGTTCGAGAACGGAAAGTGGATCTTCCGGCGCGTCTGGAACGGCGACCAGACCGACTACGGCCTCAACCTGGTCGATCGCAAGCAGGTCCTGCGCGTCAAGTTCGGGTCGGCCCAGGGCGCGGCGATCATTCCTGTCGGCAACCCGAATTGAGGGACGTGGAAATGCGCGTGAAGACCTGTTGGACCGGCGTGGCGGTGGCCGTTCTGTTGACGGCGCTCGGCGCTGAATCCCAGGCGGCCCCGTCACCGCCTCCCGCGGCGCTGGCCGCGGAGAGCGCCAAGTCCGTGACCGTCGACCGCATCAAGGTCCATGGCGCGGCCCTGGAAGGCAATCTCGAAGGCGAGGCGGTCGATCGGGATGTCGCGGTCTATCTGCCACCGGGTTATGCCGCCAATCCGACGCGCCGCTACCCGGTCGTCTACGTGCTGCATGGCTACGCCCTGACCGTCGACGGCTTCGCGGGATTGCTGCAGGCTCCGCAGACCCTCGAGGGCGCGTTCGCCTCGGGAGCGCCCGACGTGATCGTCGTCCTGCCGGACACCCAGACCCTGCACAACGGCTCCATGTACTCGAGCTCGGTGACGATCGGCGATTGGGAGGGCTTCATCACCCGCGACCTGGTCGCCTATGTCGACGCCCACTATCGCACCATCCCCGATCGCCTGAGCCGGGGCCTCGCCGGTCACTCCATGGGCGGCTACGGGGCCACGCGCCTCGGCATGAAACACCCAGAGACCTTCGGTGCGCTCTACATCATGAGCCCGTGCTGCCTCTCGGCGCGCGACGCGCCGCCCGCCCAGGCGGCCGCGGTCGTCGAGGCGGTCAAGACCCCGGAGGAGGCGACCAAGCTCGACTTCCTGCCGCGCGCGACCTTCGCCGTCGCCGCCGCCTGGTCGCCTAACCCGGAGAAGCCGCCGTTCTATGCGGACCTGCCGACGTCGAAGGGCGTCGTCGATCGGTCGGTGCTGGCGCGCTGGGCCGCCAACGCGCCTCTGAGCATGCTCGACCAGTACGTCTTCAACCTCCGGCGATACCGGGCGATCGCCATCGATGTCGGCGACCGGGACGGGCTGCGCGTCGACGCCGCTGAATTGCACGAGCGCATGACAGCCTCAGGCGTCAGGAACGCCTTCGAAATCTATAGTGGCGACCACGCCAGCGCCGTCGCCAGTCGTTTCCAGAATAACGTTCTGCCGTTCTTTGGGCGCGTGCTTCGTTTCGACGGAAAATAGCGGGCGTCTTGGTCGCCGAATTCGCGATCTGTAGATCGCGCTAACAGAAGTATTGAAGATTGGGGAGTTGGACATGGTGACGATGAACAAGCGAGCCTTCCTGGGTGTTCCGGCCCTCGCGGCGCTGGGCCTGGCGGGGGCCGCGCAGGCCAAGGACGAGCCTTCCGCGGATGCGTGCGCCAAGCTGCCGGCGCCGGATTATCGGCTGCCCGTGGCCAACGGTCCGTTCCGTCCCGAGCCCGACTCCCTGAAGACCTACCAGACGCCCGACTGGTTCCGTGACGCCAAGTTCGGGATCTGGTCGCACTGGGGGCCCCAGGCCGTGCCGCGCCAGGGCGACTGGTACGCGCGGAACATGTACGTCCCCGGCCACCCGCACTACGACCATCACCTAAAGACGTACGGCCAGCCTTCCAAGTCGGGCTACAAGGACATCATTCCCCTGTGGACGGCGGAGAAGTTCGATCCCGAGGGGCTGATGGACAAGTACGCCGCCGCCGGCGCGAAGTACTTCGTCAGCATGGGCGTGCACCACGACAACTTCGACCTGTGGAACTCCAAGCATCACCGGTGGAACGCCGTGGCCATGGGGCCCAAGCGCGACATCGTCGGCGCCTGGCGGGCCGCGGCGCGCAAACGCAAGATCCGGTTCGGGGTGTCTGAACATCTGGGGGCCAGCCACAACTGGTACTATCCCAGCCACCTCTACAACCAGGCTTGGCCCGAGTTGGGCGTGCCCTACGACGGCGCCGATCCGAAGTACGCCGACCTCTACCATCCGCCGCACAACGAGCCTTATCGCGGCGGCGCCGACACCTGGTACACGAAGGACTCGAGGTTCCATCAGATCTGGTTCGACCGTATGCGCGACCTGATCGACACCTACGAGCCGGACCTTCTGTATTCGGACGGCGGGCTGCCGTTCGGCGTGGTCGGCCGGAGCCTCGTCGCCCACCTCTACAACGGCAGCGTCGCCAGAGCGGGGCGCGTGGACGCGGTCTATAACTGCAAGGACTTCGGCTCGGGTGAGTTCTACAAGGAAGCCTGTGTCCAGGACGTCGAGCGCGGGGTCCTCAAGGGCATCAACCCGCTGCCCTGGCAGACCGACACCTCCAACGGGGACTGGTTCTACAGCGACGGCTTCAAGTACAAGACCACGTCCGAAGTCGTCGCCATGCTGGCCGACATCGTCAGCAAGAACGGCAACCTGCTGCTGAACGTCGTGCAGTATCCGGACGGCAGCCTGCCGCCGGAGTCGCAGCTTCTCCTGGAAGAACTGGCGCCGTGGATGGCGGTGAACGCCCAGGCCATCCACGGGACGCGGCCGTGGAAGGTGTTCGGCGAGGGGCCCACCGAGACCGCGGGCGGGGCGTTCCAGGAAAGCGCGGCCTATACCGCTAGGGACATCCGTTTCACGACGAAGGGCGACACGCTTTATGCGATCGCGCTTGGCGAGCCGTCGGGCGTCACCGAGATCACCGCGCTCGCCAAGGGCAATCCCCATGAGCGTCGGCGCGTCGCGCGGGTCGAGATGCTGGGCGTCCGCGAGCCGCTCAAGTTCCGCCAGGACGCCCGCGCGCTGACGATCGACGTCCCGGCGCGCACGCCGACGCGTCATGCCAGCGCTTTCAAGATCAACTTCGCCTGAGACGGCCGACAGGCCTCCAGCGGCGATCTTCCAATTCGGCGAGGATTTCAGACGTGGGACACCATTCAGTCCGACTGGCGGGCGTCACCTTGGCCTTGATGCTGGCGGCGGGGGTTGCGCCGGTCGTCCGGCCATCGCCCGCCCAGGCGCAAAGCGCGGTGGGGCATCCCGACTGGCCGGGCAGGGGACAGCTGTTCGTCGGCGCCTG
>NZ_FORN01000090.1:2500-4722 GCF_900114015.1 Caulobacter sp. UNC279MFTsu5.1
CTAATCAAACTCCGAATACCCGAGAGAGATATCTGGGAGACACACGGCGGGTGCTAACGTCCGTCGTGAAAAGGGAAACAACCCTAACCATCATCTAAGGCCCCCAAGTTCTGGCTAAGTGGGAAACGATGTGGGTTTGCTTTGACAACCAGGATGTTGGCTTAGAAGCAGCCATCATTTAAAGAAAGCGTAACAGCTCACTGGTCAAGCGAACCTGCGCGGAAAATGTAACGGGGCTCAAGCCAGACGCCGAAGGTATGGGTTTGCTCTTTGAGCAAGCGGTAGCGGAGCGTTCCGTAAGCCGGTGAAGGTGAGGCGCGAGCCTTGCTGGAGGTATCGGAAGTGAGAATGCTGACATGAGTAGCGATAAAGAGTGTGAGAGACACTCTCGCCGAAAGCCCAAGGGTTCCTGCGTAAAGCTAATCTGCGCAGGGTTAGTCGGCCCCTAAGGCGAGGCCGAAAGGCGTAGTCGATGGGAATCAGGTGAATATTCCTGAACCAGTTGGAAGTGACGGATCTGGTAAATTGTTCGGGCTTATTGGATTGCTCCGGGCAGTGAACAGGTCCCTGGAAATAACTCCAACGGAGACCGTACCCGAAACCGACACAGGTGGGCAGGTAGAGTATACCAAGGCGCTTGAGAGAACTATGCTGAAGGAACTCGGCAAATTGCACGCGTAACTTCGGGATAAGCGTGACTCTTCTTTGGGCAACCAGAAAAGAGTGGCACAGGCCAGGGGGTAGCGACTGTTTATCAAAAACACAGGGCTCTGCGAAGCCGCAAGGCGACGTATAGGGTCTGACGCCTGCCCGGTGCCGGAAGGTTAAAAGGAGTGGTGCAAGCTGCGAATTGAAGCCCCGGTAAACGGCGGCCGTAACTATAACGGTCCTAAGGTAGCGAAATTCCTTGTCGGGTAAGTTCCGACCTGCACGAATGGCGTAACGACTTCCCCACTGTCTCCAGCATAGGCTCAGCGAAATTGAATTCCCCGTGAAGATGCGGGGTTCCCGCGGTCAGACGGAAAGACCCTATGAACCTTTACTGCAGCTTCGCCTTGGCGTTAGCAGCAACATGTGTAGGATAGGTGGGAGGCTATGAAACCGGGGCGCCAGTTCCGGTGGAGCCATCCTTGAAATACCACCCTTATTGTTGCTGACGTCTAACCGCGGCCCGTTATCCGGGTCCGGGACATGGCGTGGCGGGCAGTTTGACTGGGGCGGTCGCCTCCCAAAGTGTAACGGAGGCGCGCGATGGTGGGCTCAGACCGGTCGGAAATCGGTCGTCGAGTGCAATGGCATAAGCCCGCCTGACTGCGAGACTGACAAGTCGAGCAGAGACGAAAGTCGGCCATAGTGATCCGGTGGTCCTGCGTGGAAGGGCCATCGCTCAACGAATAAAAGGTACTCTAGGGATAACAGGCTGATTTTGCCCAAGAGTCCATATCGACGGCAAAGTTTGGCACCTCGATGTCGGCTCATCACATCCTGGGGCTGGAGCAGGTCCCAAGGGTTCGGCTGTTCGCCGATTAAAGTGGTACGTGAGCTGGGTTCAGAACGTCGTGAGACAGTTTGGTCCCTATCTGCCGTGGGTGTACGAGACTTGAGAGGATCTGTCCCTAGTACGAGAGGACCGGGATGGACACACCTCTGGTGGACCTGTCATGGCGCCAGCTGTGCAGCAGGGTAGCTAAGTGTGGAATAGATAACCGCTGAAAGCATCTAAGCGGGAAACTAACCTCAAAACAAGGTCTCGCTGAGAGCCGTGGTAGACCACCACGTTGATAGGCCAGGTGTGGAAGCGCTGTGAGGCGTGTAGCTTACTGGTACTAATAGCTCGATAGGCTTGATCGTTCTTCAGTCAAACCCATGACTGCTTTACACGACATTCGATGTCTTCTTCACAACATGCTCAGCCTCGCAAGAGGCTGACAGCATCCTTTTTGCTGACCTGGTGGCTATGCCGGGGGTTCCCCACCCGATCCCATTCCGAACTCGGTCGTTAAGTCCCCCAGGGCCAATGGTACTTCGTCTCAAGGCGCGGGAGAGTAGGTCGCCGCCAGGTCCGCTAAAAGGATGCCCAAAGAGCCCAGCTCAAGTCCAGAACCCTCCCAACACGATACACAAACTACCCACTTCGCCGCGGGGTGGAGCAGCCCGGTAGCTCGTCAGGCTCATAACCTGAAGGTCACAGGTTCAAATCCTGTCCCCGCACCCAAGATCTA
>NZ_FORN01000063.1 GCF_900114015.1 Caulobacter sp. UNC279MFTsu5.1
CGCGAAGTCGGCACCGAAGGCAAGCTGGGCGGCCAGGCCCAGGTGAAGGGCGTGGCCGGCACCTGGAAGGATTTGACCGACAACGTCAACTTCATGGCCGCCAACTTGACCGGCCAGGTGCGCAACATCGCCGACGTCACCACCGCCGTCGCCAAGGGCGACCTCAGCAAGAAGATCACCGTCGACGTGAAGGGCGAGATCCTGGAGCTGAAGTCGACCATCAACGTCATGGTGGACCAGCTGAACGGCTTCGCCTCGGAAGTGACCCGGGTGGCGCGCGAGGTCGGCACCGAAGGCAAGCTGGGGGGGCAGGCCCAGGTGCCCGGCGTGGCCGGCACCTGGAAGGACCTGACCGACAACGTTAACATGATGGCCGCCAACCTGACCGGCCAGGTGCGCAACATCGCCGACGTCGTCACCGCCGTCGCCCAGGGCAACCTCAAGCGCAAGCTGACCCTGGACGCCAAGGGCGAGATCGCCTCATTGGCCGACACCATCAACGGCATGATCGAGACCCTGGCCACCTTCGCCGACCAGGTGACCAACGTCGCCCGCGAAGTGGGCTCGGAAGGCAAGCTGGGCGGCCAAGCCCGGGTGCCCGGCGCCGCCGGCCTGTGGCGCGACCTGACCGACAACGTCAACGAGCTGGCCGCCAACCTGACCACCCAGGTCCGCGCCATCGCCGAGGTCTCCACCGCCGTGACCAAGGGCGACCTGACGCGGTCGATCACCGTGGAAGCCTCGGGCGAAGTCGCGGCCCTGAAGGACAACATCAACGAGATGATCCGGAACCTGAAGGATCAGACGTTGAAGAATACCGAGCAGGACTGGCTGAAGACCAACCTGGCCCGGTTCAGCCGCATGCTGCAGGGCGAACGCGACCTGTCGACCGTGTCGAACCTGGTGCTGTCGGAGCTGGCCCCGCTGATCAACGCCCAGCACGGGGTGTTCTACGTCTCGGACCACGATGTGAACGGCGAGCCGGTGCTGAACCTGGCCGCCAGCTACGCCTCCAACCCAGGCGACCGGCCGCCGTCACGGCTGCGTCAGCGCGAGGGCCTGATCGGCCAGTGCGCCGCCGAGCGCCAGCGCATCCTGCTGACCAACGTGCCGGCCGAATATATCAAGATCAGTTCGGGCCTCGGCGAGGCGGCGCCGCAGAACATCATCGTCCTGCCGGCCCTGTTCGAAGGCGAACTGAAGGCGGTGATCGAACTGGCCACCTTCGGCGCCTTCAACGAGACTCAGCAGGCCTTCCTCGACCAGCTGATGGAATCCATCGGCATCGTGCTGTCGACCATCGCCGCCAACATGCGCACCGAGGGCCTGCTCGAACAGTCGCAGCTGTTGACCGCCGAGCTCCAGGCCCAGCAGGAAGAGCTGAAGAAGACCAACGACCGCCTGGAGCTGCAGGCCGCGTCCCTGCGGCAGTCCGAAGAGCTGCTGCGCTCCAAGCAGGACGAACTGCAGCAGACCAACGCCGAGCTGGAGGACAAGGCGGTCCTGCTGTCGGCCCAGAACAAGCAGGTGGAGGCCAAGAACGCCGAGGTCGAGCAGGCCAAGGCGGCGTTGGAGGAAAAGGCCGAACAGCTGGCCCTGACCTCCAAGTACAAGTCCGAGTTCCTGGCCAATATGAGCCACGAGCTGCGCACGCCGCTCAACAGCCTGCTGATCCTGTCCAAGATGCTCAGCGAGAACGCGCAGGGGAACCTGAGCGCCAAGCAGGTGGAGTTCGCCCGCAACATCCACAGCGCCGGCGCCGACCTGCTGGGCCTGATCAACGACATCCTGGACCTGTCGAAGATCGAGAGCGGCACGGTCACCCTCGACATCGGCGAGATGTCGTTCGCGTCCCTGCGCGACCAGACCGACCGCACCTTCTCCCAGCTGGCCCAGGACAAGAAGCTGGACTTCTTCATCAACATCGACCCGGCCCTGCCGCGCTCGATGTACACCGACGACAAGCGCCTGCAGCAGGTGATCAAGAACCTGCTGTCCAACGCCTTCAAGTTCACCCAGGCCGGTTCGGTGCGCCTGACCATCGCCCGGGCCGAGGATGGCTGGGCCAGCGGCAACGACCACCTCAACAAGGCCGGCCAGGTGCTGGCCTTCTCGGTCGAGGACACCGGCATCGGCATCCCCGAGGACAAGCAGCGGATCATCTTCGAGGCCTTCCAGCAGGCCGACGGCACCACCAGCCGCAAGTACGGCGGTACGGGCCTGGGCCTGTCGATCAGTCGCGAGATCACCCGCCTGCTGGGCGGCGAGCTGCGGGTCGTTTCGACGCCAGGGCAGGGCAGCATCTTCACCCTCTACCTGCCGCTGAACTTCAGCCCGGCGGCCCAGTCCCAATCGATCCAGCCGCTGCGCCCCGCCACCTCGCCGGTCCAGACCTTCCGCCTGTCGACGACGGAGGCCGGGTCGGTCGAACCGGCCGAGACCGTGGTCGACGACCGTGAGCAGGTCGAGCCCGGCGACGCGGTGGTGCTGATCGTCGAGGACGACACCCGCTTCGCCTCGATCCTGCTGTCGCTGGTGCGCGACAGCGGCTTCAAGGGCGTGGTCACCGGCGAGGGCTCGGCCGTGCCGTCCCTGGCCCGGCGCTTCAGTCCAGACGCCATCATGCTGGACATCGGCCTGCCCGACATGGACGGCCTGGCCCTGTTGGACCTGCTCAAGCGCACGCCCGACACCCGCCACATCCCGGTCCAGGTGATCTCGGCCGACGACCACGGCGGGCTGGGCCTGTCGATGGGGGCCTTCGGCTTCACTAGCAAGCCGGTGGAACGCGAGGCTGTCGCCTCGACCCTGGAAAAGGTCAAGAAGCTGGTCGCCGAGACCGGCCGCGCCCCGATCCTGGTCGGCGGCCCGACTGGAGGCGGGGGCCAGGCGGCCGATACGCTGCGCGACACCATCGGCGCCGTGCAGGTCGCGGCGACCTTGGGGGACCTGCCGGACGAGGCTTTCAGGGGCGAGGGCGGCTGCCTGGTGATCGACGTCGGCTCGGGACCGGTCGGACCGTTCATCGACACCCTCAAGCAGCGCGGCGCGGCGTCGGGCGTGGCGGTGCTCTATGCGCCGGAAGAGCTGGACCTCGAAGAGGACCGCCGGCTGCGCCTGGCGGTGTTCTCCGGCTTGGCGCGGCTGGCGCGCACGCCCGAGCAACTGATCGACCACGTCACCATGTCGCTGCACGCGCCGCTGGATCGCCTGTCCCCGCCGGCCAAGGCGATGATCGCCCACAGCCGCCACGCCGACGCCGTCCTGACGGGCCTGACCGCGGTGGTGATCGACGACGACATCCGCAACATCTTCTCCCTGGCCAGCGCGCTGGAGGAGTACGGCATCGAGCTGCGCTACGCCGAAAGCGGCCGCGAAGGCCTGGAGCTGCTCGACGGCCTGCCGGAGGTGGATATGGTTCTGGTCGACATCATGATGCCCGACATGGACGGCTACGAGACCATGCGCGAGATCCGGGCCCGACCGCGCTTCTCCGATCTGCCGGTGATCGCCGTCACCGCCAAGGCGATGAAGGGCGACCGCCAGAAGTGCATCCAGGCGGGCGCGTCGGACTATGTGTCCAAGCCGGTGGATATCGACCAACTGATCTCGGTCCTACGGGTCTCGGTTCAGCGCACCGACGCCCAGCGCCTGGCCGGCGACAATGTCGTCACCATCCATAGCGCCGCAGCGCAATGAGCATACAGGCGGTCAAGCATCAGGTGGTTCCTCCGCCCGAGGATCGGCTCAGGACCCGGATCCTCATCGTCGACGACGATGAGCGCAACGCCTTCGCCGCGATCCAGGCCCTGGAAACCCTCGGCCAGGAGCTGGTGGTGGCCCGTTCGGGCGAGGAGGCCTTGCGGCATCTGCTGACCGACGACTTCGCGGTGATCCTGCTGGACCTGCACATGCCCGGCATGGACGGCTACGAGACGGCTGAACTGATCCGCCAGCGCCGTCGCAACCGCGACGTGCCCATCGTCTTCCTGACGGCCGTGTTCCGGGACGAGGCCCACATCTTCAAGGCCTATTCGGCGGGGGCCGTCGACGTGGTGTTCAAGCCGGTGGACCCGTTTATCCTGCGCTCGAAGGTGCAGGTGCTGGTCGACCTGCACATCAAGACCCTGGAGCTGGAGCAGCAATCGGAGAGCCGCCGCCTGCTGATCGAGGAGAACGCCCGTATCCATGCCGAGAAGCTGGCCGCCGAACGGGCTCTTCGCCGCACCCAGGAGCGCCAGGAGGCGATCCTGCGGGCCCTGCCGGTGGTCTTCCATTCGCGCACCGCCGACGCGCCCTACGAGCCGCTGTTCGTCGGCGGCAATGTCATGGAGCTGACCGGCTTCTCGGCCGAGGATTTCCTGGCCGCGGCCGATTTCGGCATCAGCCGGGTCCATCCCGACGACGTCGACATCGTCGCGCGCGCCCAGGCCGAGGCCCGCAGGTCCGGCGCCTATGCCTGCGAATACCGCTGGCGGCGCGCCGACGGGTCCTACCGCTCGCTGATCGACCAGGGCGTGCTGGCCCAGGACGAGGAGAGCGGCCGCCAGGTGGTGTTCGGCACGCTGCTGGACAACACTGAGCGCCGGGGCCTGGAAGAGCAGCTGAGCCACGCCCGCAAGATGGAGGCGGTGGGCCAGCTGACGGGCGGCGTCGCCCACGATTTCAACAACCTGCTGACCGTGGTGCTGGGCAATATCGAGCTGATCAAGCGGCGAACCGGCGACCAGCACGAACTGGCCCGGCAGATCGACGCGGTGCGTCTGGCGGCCGAAAAGGGCGGGGCGCTGACCCGCCAGTTGCTGGCGTTCTCACGCCGCCAGCGGTTGAATCCGCTGACCGTCGATCTCAACGCGCTGATCGCCGACTTCGCGCCGCTGCTGCGCCAGGCCGTTGGCGAGGCGGTGAGCATCGAGCTGAGCCTGGCGGCCGAGCCGCTGCCGGCCCATCTCGACCCCGCCCAGTTCGAGAGCGCCCTGCTGAACCTGGCGGTCAACGCCCGCGACGCGATGGAGGGCGGCGGGGTCCTGTCGATCGGCGCCTGCGCCGACGGCGGGGACGATTCCAGGATCCTGGTGACCGTGCGCGACACCGGCCAGGGCATGGACGTCGATGTCGCCTCGCGCATCTTCGAACCTTTCTTCACGACCAAGGAGATCGGCAAGGGGTCGGGGCTGGGGCTGTCCCAGGTCTACGGCTTCGTGCGGCAGTCGGGCGGCGAGATTTCGGTGAGCAGCGCGCCGGGACGGGGCGCTGCGTTCGAGATCTATCTGCCCCGGAGCCAGGCGGCGCTGAGCCCGCGCGGCGTCGGCGGCGAGACCGGCGAGACCGTGCGCGGTTCCGAGCGGGTGCTGGTCGTCGAGGACGATCCGGCGGTGCTGGCCATGGCGGTCGAGACGCTGGAGGGGCTGGGCTATCAGGTCGCCACCGCCGATACGGCCGCGGCGGCGTTGAAGCGCCTCAAGGGCCGCAAGGCGTTCGACCTGCTGTTCTCCGACGTGGTCATGCCGGGCGGGGTCAACGGCGTCCAGCTGGCCCACCTGGCGTTGCAGCAGCGGCCCGACCTCAAGATCCTGCTGACCTCCGGCTATGTGGGCGACGAGGCGGCGTCCTGGGCCAATGAATTTCCAATGATCGACAAGCCCTATCTGGGACCGGCCCTGGCGGCCAAGATCCGCGCCGTGCTGGACGCCGAAGTCCTGGCGACGGCACAGCCCAGGGCGCGGCAAGGCTAGACCGGGAGCGGTTTCCGCCAGAGCGCGCCTTGTCGCCGCGCCAGCCGAGACCATCTGACAAGCTCGGCCGCGCCGGCAGGGGCGGCCCTTTTGCTTGCGGAGCCGATCATGACCGACCTTTCAGCCTTCCCGATCACCCAGCGGTGGCCCGCCCAGCATCCCGACCGGCTGCAGCTGTACGGCCTGCCCACGCCCAACGGGGTCAAGGTGTCGATCATGCTGGAGGAGATCGGCCTGCCCTATGAGCCGCATCTGATCGACATCGGCCAGAACGAGACCTGGACGCCCGAGTTCCTGTCGCTGAACCCCAACGGCAAGATCCCGGCCATCATCGATCCCGACGGTCCGGGCGGAAAGCCGTTCGGCCTGTTCGAGTCCGGCGCGATCCTGGTCTATCTGGCGGAGAAGACCGGCAAGTTCCTGCCCGAGGATCCGGCCCAGCGCTACGAGACCCTGGCCTGGGTGTTCTTCCAGATGGCCGCGATCGGGCCGATGTTCGGCCAGGTCGGCTTCTTCCACAAGTTCGCCGGCCGCGAGTACGAGGACAAGCGTCCGCGAGATCGCTACGTCGCCGAATCCAAGCGCCTGCTGGGCGTGCTGGAAAGCCGCCTGGCGGATCGCGACTGGATCATGGGCGACGCCTACACGATCGCCGACATCGCCACCCTGGGCTGGGTGCGCAACCTGGTCGGCTTCTACGGCGCGGGCGATCTGGTCGACTACGCCAGCCTCAAGCACGTGCCGGCCTGGTTGGAGCGGGGCCTGGCCCGTCCGGCCGTCCAACGTGGGCTGGAGATTCCTCGGCGCCCTTAAGACCGCGCCTCGCCGCCACGCCGGGTTTCGATCCACTCGTTAGGCCGGCGTTGGCGGCCCAGGCCTTCCCCCGCGCCCGATTGTCGCGGCTGGCCTTAACCGCTTTGGGGGACCTCGCCGGCTAGGCTGCCGCGTCGGAGGTCTAGATGAACCACAAGGAAGCGAGGCGGATCCGGGCTCTGCGGGGCTATGGCGTCCTCGATACGTCGCCGGACGCCGCCTTCGACCGCGTGACCCAGTTGGCGTGCGACCTCTTCGACGCGCCCATCGCCCTGGTCTCGCTGGTCGACGAAACGCGGCAGTGGTTCAAGTCTCGCCAGGGCCTGGAGGCTTGCTCGACGGCGCGGGAACACGCGTTTTGCAGCCATGCGATCGAGCTGGATCCCGACGCGGTGATGATCGTCGAGGACGCGACGCTCGATCCCCGGTTCGTCGCCAATCCGCTGGTGGTCGGCGAACCGGGGATCCGCTTCTACGTCGGCGCCGTGCTGACCTCGCCCGAGGGCTGCAACCTCGGCGCCCTCTGCGTCATGGACGCCAAGCCTCGTCCGCGGCCCACCGAGCGCGAACTTGACCGCTTGCGGGCCTTGGCGCGGATCGTCGTCGACGAACTGGAGCAAACCCGTCTCAACCGGGTGCGCTGCGAACAGGCTCGCCTGCTGAAGCTGGCCGAGACCATGTCCGGTGTCGCGCACTGGCGATACGATGTCGTCAGTCGCGAGCTTTTCTGGTCGGACCTAGTCTACGACATTCACGGCGTCGACCGTCGAACCTATGTCCCCAGTCTCGAGAACGGCCTGGGAGTCTATCATCCCGAAGACCGCGACAGGGTCGGCGCCCAGCTGCTGCAGGCGGTGGCCACCAAGGAGACGTTCAGCTTCCAGGCCCGGATCGTCCGCGCGGACGGCGCGATCCGGATCGTCCAGTGCAAGGCCGGCTGCGAACTGGACGAACATGGCGAGGTTGTCGCGCTGATCGGCCTGTTCCAGGACGTCACCGACCAGGTCCGCAATCTGGAGGAGCTGACCGCCAGCGAGGCGCGCTACCGGCTCCTGGCCGAGAATTCGTCCGACGTCATCGTCCGCGCCGCTCTCGACGGCACGCTGCGCTACGTCTCGCCCGCCTGTCGGGCGATGGGCTACGAGCCCGAGGACCTTGTCGGCACGGCGGCCGATCGTCTGGTCCACCCGGACGATCGCGAGCGCTTCCTCGTCAACTGCGCCAAGCTCTATGCCGGCGAAACGCCCGATCCGTCCGCCAACCGGCAGCATCGCTACCGCACCGCGGACGGGCGCTGGGTCTGGTTCGAGGGCAATCCCCAGCTCGTCCGTGACGCCGAGGGCCGGGCGACCGAGATCGTCAACGTCTTCCGGGACGTCACTGAGCGGCGGGAGCTTCAGGAACGGGCCGAGCGCATGGCGCGCATGACGGCCCTGGCCGAGGAGGTCGCCGGCATCGGCTACTGGCGGATCGACGTCGCGACCGGCGAGGCGACCTGGTCGCCGCACGTGGCCACGCTTTGCGGCCTGGGCCCGAATCCTCGCCAGGAAGACTTCGCCGCGGCCGTCCACCCCGACGATCGACCGGCCCAGCAGGCCCGGCTCAAGGCCGCCCTCGAGGACGGCGTCGGCTGGAAGATGGCGGTCACCCGCATGGTCCTGCCCGACGGCGGGCTGCTTTACCTGGAAGGCCACGGCTATTGCGAGCGCGATGCGACGGGCCGGGTGATCGCCGTGTTCGGCACCGTCACGGACATTACCGCCCGGGTCACGGCGGAGGCCTCCCGCGCCGAGGACGAGGCCCGCTATCGCGCCCTCTCCGAACGCGCGCTGCTGGCCACGAAGGCCGGCCAGATCGGCGTCTGGGAGTGGAACGTCCAGACGGGCGCGCTGACCTGGGACGACCGAATGTACGCCCTCTACGGCCTGGCCTCCGGCGAGGCCCTGACCGCCGAGCGGTTCTATGCCTGCGTGCATCCCGCCGATCGCGCCGAGGAGCAGGCGCAGGCGCGGACCACCCTGACGGGCGACAAGCCCTATGACACCGAATTCAGGATCGTACGCCCCGATGGCGAGGTGCGGTGCGTCCGCGCCCAGGCGACGGTAGTGCGCGACGCCGACGGCGCGCCGGTCCGGCTGGTGGGCGTCAACTGGGACGTCACCGAGGTGCGCAACCTCGAACGTTCGCTGCGCGCCAGCGAAGACCGGGCGCGCAACATGATCGCCAACGCCCACCAGGCCATCGTCACCGCCGACGAGGCTGGCCGGATCACCGGCTGGAACCGCCACGCCGAGCTGACCTTCGGCTGGACCGCCGGGGAGGCGATCGGCGCCGACCTGGCGATGATGCTGCCCGAGGGCCATGCCGGCGTGGCCGCCTTCCTGGGCGGGCGCTTCGGCGACGATATCGACCAGCGCGTCGAAACGACCGCCCGGCGCAAGGACGGCTTCGAGATCCCGATCGAGCTGGCGGTCAGCGCGGTGCGCGACGCTGCGGGCTGGGAGCTGACCGCGCTGATGCAGGACATCAGCGAACGCAAGGAGCAGCTGGAGCTGTTCGAGAACGCCTTCGAGCACGCCCCGATCGGCGAATGCCTGGTTGGGCTCGACGGCTCGTTCCTGAAGGTCAATCCGACACTGTGCGAGATGGTCGGCTACAGCCGCGAGGAGCTGCTGGCCCTGAACTTCCAGGCGATCACCCACCCGGACGATCTGGACGCCGACCTCAGCCTGGTGGCCGATCTCTACAACGGCCGGATCACGACCTATCGGATGGACAAGCGCTACATCCGCAAGGACGGCTCGATCATCTGGATCCAGCTGGCGGTGTCGCGGGTCGACAATCCCGACGGTTCGCCGCGCCACTTCATCTCGCAGATCGAGGACCTGACCGCCCGGCGGGCGGCCGAGGCCGCGCTGAAGGACAGCGAGGCCCGCTACCGGCTGATGGCCGAGAACACCACCGACATGATCATGACGGCCGATCTGAGCGGAAGGGTCACCTTCGTCGCCGCGTCGTGCCGCACCTTGCTAGGCTACACGCCGGACGAGGTCATGGGCCGCAGCGCGCTGGAACTGGCCTATCCCGAGGATCGTCTGAGGGTCAAGCGGGTCTATCGCAACCTGACCAAGGGCCAGCAGGTCGAACGGGTGCGCTGGCGCGTGCCGCACAGGTCGGGCAAGCGGGACGTCTGGCTGGAATCGAACCCGTCCCTGCTGCGCGACCCGGCCACCGACGCCCCGGTCGGGTTCCTCGACGTGATCCGTGACGTGACCGCCCAGGTCGGCCAGGAGGAGGCCCTGGCGGCCGCCCGCGCCGAGGCCGAGGCGGCCGCCATGGTGAAAGGCGAGTTTATGGCCAATATGAGCCACGAGATTCGCACGCCGCTGACGGCCGTGATCGGTTTTTCGGGGCTGCTGGCCCAGCGCCCGGAGCTTGACGAGATTTCGCAACGGTACGTCCAGCGGGTGTCGAGCGCCGGCCAGGCGCTGCTGGCGATCGTCAACGACGTGCTCGACTTCTCCAAGCTCGAGGCGGGGCAGGTCGAGATCACGCCGCGCCCGGTCTCGCCCCTGGCGGTGGCCCAGGACGCCCTGGCCCTGTTCGCGCCCCAGGCCGACGCCAAGGGATTGTGGCTGGAATGCCAGGTCGAAGGCGAGCTGCCCGAGCGGGTCATGATCGATCCGGATCGCGTCCGCCAGGTGCTGCTCAACCTGGTGGGCAACGCGATCAAGTTCACCGAGCAGGGCGCGGTGCGGCTGTTCGTCGGGTATGACCCGTCGGCGGCGAGGCTGCGCATGCGGGTCGAGGACACCGGCGCGGGCATCAGCGCCGAGCAGCAGACCAAGCTCTTCCAGCGCTTCTCCCAGGTCGACGCCTCGTCGACCCGCAAGCACGGCGGGACCGGTCTGGGCCTGGCGATCTGCAAGGGCCTGACCGAGGCCATGGGCGGCGGCATCGCGGTCCGCAGCGTCCCGGGCGAGGGGACGGTGTTCAGCTTTCATATCGCCGCCCAGGTCGCCGTCGGCCGGGGCGGCGAGCTGCCCGCCGTCACGCCCGAAACGGCCGGCCGGAGCCTGGACGGGGTTCGAGTTCTGGTGGTCGACGACAATGGCGTCAACCGAGAGCTGGCCCGCACCGTTCTGGAGCACATGGGCGCCGAGGTGGCCGAGGCTGGGAGCGGTCGCGCTGCGATCGAGGCCGCCGCTGTCGAGCCGTTCGACTGCATCCTGATGGACCTGCGAATGCCCGAGGTCTCCGGACTCGACGCCCTGGGCGAGATCCGGGACATGCCGGGTCCCAATCAGGACGTGCCCATCCTGGCCTTCACGGCGGATTCGGACCTCCGGCTGCTGGGCGGCGATCACGGATTCGACGGCTTGGTGTCCAAGCCGATCAGGCCGGCGGACCTGGTCGACGCCGTGGACCGGTGCACGCGCTGGGACGGCGTCGACGACGACGATTCCCTCGATCTCGCGGAGGCGTGAGGTGGGGCGCACACGCGTTCTGGTCGTCGAGGACGACCAGATCATCCTGGATCTGATCACCACCCGTCTCGATATCGCGGGCTATGACACCTATTTCGCCCGCGACGGCTTCGAAGGCCTCAAACGCCTGCACGAGCTGCGGCCGTCGGCCTTGGTGCTGGACATCAACATGCCGCGGCTCGACGGCTTCGGCCTGTTGCGCAAGATGCGCCAGGAGGGGCTGAACGTCCCGACCATGGTGCTGACCGCCCGCAACCAGCCGGACGA
Source organism: Caulobacter sp. UNC279MFTsu5.1 (assembly GCF_900114015.1). GTDB lineage: Bacteria > Pseudomonadota > Alphaproteobacteria > Caulobacterales > Caulobacteraceae > Caulobacter. The sequence goes on from NZ_FORN01000063.1 coordinate 11,303, forward strand.
CGTCAGGCAGGCCATCACCCTGGGGGCACGGGACTTCCTGGCCAAGCCGTTCAAGGACGAGCAGCTGCTGCAGAGGGTCGGCCGGCTGCTGCGCCGGGCGCCGGGCAGGGCGGCCAAGGCGCCGCCGCCGGCTGAAAACCTTTCACCGGTCCCGCCGCTTGTCGACGCCGGGCCCGAACCGTTCCTGCTCTGATGGGGAGCAAGACGGATTCGTATTGTCTGTTCGCGTTCACTTTTTATTCTCGGCGCGGCTTGAACCGGGCGGGGGGAACACTCAAGTTGCTTATTCGTTGAGCTCATCGGGGCGGCAGGCTCCCCGACGCAGGGCCGCCAGGAGAGCGCATGAGTCCCGACGACACCCCCGCCCGGGAGGCCTCAGAGGTCCGCGCCATCGCTCTCGTCGATCGCTATCTGGCGGTCCGGCGGCGCACCGAGGCGCTGGCCGGGTCGCTCTCGCCCGAGGATCAAGGCGCGCAATCGATGCCCGACGCCAGCCCGGTCAAGTGGCACCGGGCCCACACCGCCTGGTTCTTCGAGACCTTCCTGCTGACGCCGTTCCTGCCCGGATATCGGGTGTTCGACCCGGCCTTCGCCTATCTGTTCAATTCCTATTACGAGGCCGTCGGACCGCGGCAGCCGCGACCCCAGCGCGGGCTGATCACCCGGCCGTCGGCCGACGAGGTCGGCGCCTATCGGGCCCATGTCGACGCGGCCATGGTCCGCCTGCTGACCACCGCGCCGACCGCCGAGGTGATCGAGCGCCTGGACCTCGGCCTGGCCCACGAGGAGCAGCACCAGGAACTGATCCTGATGGACGTGCTGCACCTGTTCGCCCAGTCGCCGTTGCAGCCGGCCTATCGCGAGGCGGCGCCCGCCCAGCGCCCGGCCGTCGCCGATACCCGCTACCTCGCCTTCGAGGGCGGCCTGGTCGAGATCGGCGACGACGGCCCGGGCTTCGCCTTCGACAATGAGCGGCCGCGCCACAAGGTCTATCTCCAGCCCTATCGGCTGGCCGACCGCCTAGTCACCAACGCCGAGTGGCTGGCCTTCATCGAGGACGGCGGCTATCGCCGCGCCGACCTCTGGCTCTCGGACGGCTGGGCCGCCGTCAACGCTGAGGGTTGGGAAGCGCCGCTCTACTGGCGGCGGGAGAACGACGGCGCCTGGACCATCATGACCCTGTCGGGCCGGCGGCCGCTCGATCCGCACGCGCCGGTCGGCCATGTCAGCTATTACGAGGCCGCCGCCTTCGCCGCTTGGTCCGGCCGCCGGCTGCCGACCGAGGCCGAGTGGGAAGCCGCGGTGAGCGCTCCGGAAGGACGGTCGCTGCGCCAGGCGTCCGACGAGGCCTGGCAATGGACCGCCAGCCCTTATGTCGCCTATCCGGGCTTCAAGCCGGGAGCCGGCGCGCTGGGCGAGTACAACGGCAAGTTCATGATCAATCAGATGGTCCTGCGGGGCGGGGCGGCCGAGACGCCGCCCGGCCACACGCGCTCGTCCTATCGCAACTTCTTCCACCCGGCCCAGCGCTGGGCGTTCACGGGGGTCCGCTTGGCTGACGACATGAGCGCGCTGGATCGCGAGGCGGCGACGCCGGCCTCGACCTTCCTGGACGACGCCCTGGCGGGCCTGACGGCCGATCGCAAGACGCTGCCGGCCAAGTACTTCTACGACGCCGAAGGCTCGCGCCTGTTTGAGGCGATCTGCGAGCTGCCGGAATATTATCCCACCCGCACCGAGACGGCGCTGCTGCGCCGGATCGCGCCGGAGATCGCCGCCCGAGTGATGGAGGGCGCGGCCCTGGTCGAGTTCGGCAGCGGGGCCAGCACCAAGACCCGCCTCCTGCTGGACGCCATGCCGCAGCTGGCGGTCTATGTGCCGATCGACATCAGCCGGTCGGCGCTGGACGAGGCCAGCGAGGCGCTGCGCCGCGACTATCCGGGCCTGGTCGTCGCCCCGCTGGTCGACGACTTCACGCGCGCGGTCCGACTGCCGGCGGCGGCGCGGGGACGGCCGGTGACCGGCTTCTTCCCGGGTTCGACGATCGGCAATTTTGCGCCGGCCGACGCCGAGGACTTCCTGCGTGGCGCGCATGGTCTGCTGGGCGACGGGGCGATGTTCGTGGTCGGGGTCGACATCGCCAAGAGCCCGGAGGTGCTGGTGCCGGCCTATGACGACGCCCAGGGCGTGACGGCGGCGTTCAACAAGAACGTCCTGGCGCGGATCAACGGCGAACTGGGCGGCGACTTCGACCTGGACGCCTTCGATCACCGGGCGATCTGGAACGCCGGCGAAAGCCGCATGGAGATGCACCTGGTCAGCCGCGTCGACCAGACGGCGCACCTGGCGGGACGGGAAATCCGCTTCGAGGCCGGCGAGACGATCCACACCGAGAATTCGTACAAGTACGCGCCGGAGATGTTCGTGGAGCTGGCCTGTCGCGCGGGCTGGAAGGTCGCGGCGCGCTGGATCAGCGACAGCCCGAGCTTCGGCGTCTTCGCCCTGGCCGGCTGAGGCGGGCGGCTTTCGTCATGGAGAAGAGAGCGGCCGCGGCCCGAGCAGGGCCGCGGCGCGCTTGGTATCAGGCGTCGCGCCCAGGCATCCGTCCGCCGCCGCGCGACGAGGAGCCGCCCTTGCGGCCCGCATTGGCCGCGAGGTCGCGGTCCTTCGCGAAGCTGCGCTTTTCGCTGGGAACGCTGGCCCCCCCTTTGCGCGCGATCTCGCGACGGCGTTCGGGGTCCATGGCGGCGAAGCCTCGGCGGCCGCGGGGCCGTTCGGTGTCGAGGTCCATAGGTTGCTCCTAATCGGGACTGGTCACGGGGGGGAACGGCGTGGCGGAGCGGTCATAGGGCCGGTCGTCGCCCGGTTGCACCGGCGGCTGGCGCATCGGCTCTTCGTCGGGCGTGGAGCCCGGGTCGTAGTCGGGTTGCGTCGGCTCGATCGGCGGCGGGGCGTCGGGGTCGGTCATGGCGTCTTTCACGTGTTCCGGTGAAGTAACCAGTGAAGTCGCGTTCGGTTCACCCAACAGGCGAGACAAAATTGCAGAGTTTGGTGTTAACCCTGCTGGAGCAAGGTGAACGGCATGACCAAAGTCCGCGTGAAAAAACCTGAAAGCACAGCAATATCACGGCATTGGCGGCTCTGGGCCGCCGTCGTGGCCGGGGTCCTGGGGTGGCTGGCGGCCCGTCATCTAAATGCGCCGGTCAGCAGCCATATTCTGATTGGCTGGGACGTCTGCGCCCTCGTCTATGTCGTCACCACCTGGCGTCTCTTCCTGACGGCGGATGAGGCCGAGGTGCGTCGTCGGGCCGCCGCCGAGGACGAGAAGCCGTCCGGGATTCTACTGCTGGTGTTGGCCGCCATCCTGTCCAGCCTGGTCGCTGTCGTGGTCGCGATGCTGAACGCGCGATCGGCGGGACCGGAGATCAAGACGACCACCGCCGCCTGCGCCGGGGTTACCCTGGTGCTGTCCTGGGTGGTTCTGCATTCGGTGTTCACGTTGCACTACGCCCATCGCCACTTCGGCAGCGGAACGGACAAGCCCGGCTTTCTGTTCCCGGGCGAGCCGGCCAGCACCTATCTCGACTTCGTCTACCTAGCCTTCAGCATCGGGGCGACGTTCCAGGTGTCGGACAACAATGTGCTGACGTCCAGGCTGCGCAACCTCGTCACCGCCCAGGCGGTCTGCGCCTATTTCTACAACACCGCGGTCCTGGCTCTGGGGATCAACATCATCGCCAGCTTGGTAGGCTAGCGTCGTCCGTCGCCGCGGGGACCCTCCAGACGGGCCTGGAGCGGGGTCGGGGGCAGTTCGGCCAGGCGCAGCTTGCCGTCGCCGTCCTTGTCGAGCAGGGCGAAGCGGGCCTTGGCCGCCTTGACCGCCTCCGCCCGGGTGATGCGACGGTCGAAGTCGCCGTCCGACGCCATGACCGGTTCGGGTTCGGCCAGCAGGCTGTAGGGCGTGGCGCCCTGCAGCATGCCGCCCATCAGTCCGCCGCCGCGCTTGCCGCCGCCACCGCCGGGAGGACCACCGCCGCCGTGTCGACCGCCGCCGTGGCCGCCTGGACCGCCCTGGCCGCGCATGCTCGGACCCTCGCCGCCGCCCTGGAAGCCTTGCAGGATCTCGGGCGCGACCTGGGTCTCGTAGGCCGAGACCTCGAAACCGTCGACGACGCCGTTGTGGTCTCCGTCGATCCTGTCGAAGAAGCGCAGGGCGTCGGCGACGAACTCGTCGCGCGTCAGGACGCCGTCATGATCGGCGTCGGCGCCGGCGAACCAGGCGGCGACGGGGTAGGGTGCGCCGGGCTCGGCGCGGAACGGCTCGCCCGCCGGGCTGATGAACAGGCTGCGGCGCGGCTGGCGCGGCGATCCGCCTGGCTCGCCCTCGCCGGGCGGGCGGGGACGCGGCGCCTTGCCCCAGTCGCCGCGCGGGCCGTCCTGCGGCGGGCCTGACGCGCAGGCGACCAGGCACAGAGCGGCGAACATCAGGATGCAGGTGGCTCGAAAGCGGCTGAAGGTTTGCATCCCTTGATCAAGCCCGTCGGCATGTCGCGCGTATGGCGCAGCTTTTGCGGGGGCGCAACAAATCGGCGGCTTCCTTGTCGGTCGCGTATCCGGGCGCCTTCATGGCTAGAACGGCAGCTCGACCCGGGCGCGCAGTCCGCCTTCGGGACGATTGTGCAAGGTCACGTCGCCGCCGTGGGCGCGGGCCACCGAGCGGACGACGGCCAGGCCCAGCCCGATCCCGCCGGTCTCGCGGTTACGCGACGGCTCGCTGCGGAAGAAGGGCTCGAACACGCGATCCAGTTCGGCCGGGACGATGCCGGGGCCGTTGTCGTCGATCTCGATCACCGCCAGGCGGCCCTCGGCGCGGACCCGGCCCTGCACGGCGCCGCCGTATTTGAGGCCGTTCTCGACCAGGTTGGTCAGCAGACGGCGCAGGGCGACGGGATCGCCGTCGATGATGATCTTCTCACCCAGCTCCACCGACGCCTGGCCGCCGGTCTCGGCCGCCTCGTCGATGATGCTTTCCAGCAGCGAGGCCAGCTCCAGCCGGGTGCGTTCGGCCGGGCGGGTGGTGTCGCGCACGAAGGCCATGGTGGCGGCGATCATCGCCTCCATCTGGTCGATGTCGGACGCCAGCTTGGCGCGAACGTCGTCGGGCACGGCCTCGATCCGGAAGCGCAGGCGGGTCAGGGGAGTGCGCAGGTCGTGGGCCACCGCGCCGATCATCGCCGTGCGGTCCTCGACATAGCGGCGCAGGCGCTCCTGCATCATGTTGAAGGCGTTGGCGGCGGCGATCACCTCGGCCGACCCTTTCAGGTCCAGCGGCGCGGCGCGTGGATCGCGGCCCAGCCGCTCAGCGGCGCCGGCGAAGGCGCTGATCGGGCCCGACAGCCGGCGGGCGAACAGCCAGGCCAGGGGCGAGACGCACAGCACCGACAGGGCCAGGATCAGCAGGATCCGCTGCTGCCAGCTGTCGAAGCGAATGGCCGGCTTGGGTTCGATGACCGTCCAGCGGCCGTTGTTCTGATGAATGGCGACCTTGAAGTCGCCGACGATGAACGGCTCGTCGTGCGGCCCGTCGAGGCGTAACGCCCGAGGCGGGCCGCCAAAGCCGTCGGGCGGGCCACCCGGGCCGCCGGGGCCGCCAAGGCGTCCCGGACCGTTGTCGCCCCGCGGACTGCCGGGCCCGCCCAGCACGTCCCGCAGCCGGCGCTCCCGCGGCAGGTCCTGGACGAAGGTGCGTTTCTGAGCGCGAACGAAGAAGCGCGGGCCGGTGTCGACGTCCATCTCGATCCGGGCCGGATCGACCCCGATCTCGCGGGCCAGGGCGGTCTTGAACTCGGCGCGGCGGCGGTTGTCGACCAGGCCCCGGATCGGGCTGGCGTGGCGGCGGATCAGCAGGAGGCGGCCGTCGCGCGGCTGGACCGTCGCGCCGCTCTTGATGGTGCGGGCGATCTCGCTCAGGCGATAGATCTCGGGCGGCGGCGGCGGCAGGTTGAAGACCACGGCGATGGCGATCAACTGCGCCGCCACCAGGGTCACGATGACCAGGCCCAGGGCCTGGACGAACAGCGGCGCGCTGCCCGGACCCGTCACCCGAACGCGTTCGGTCATGGGGTGCGGGTGACCTTGGACGTGAACATGTAGCCTTCGCTGCGGATGGTGCGGATCAGCTCGCCGCCGCCGCCGTCGTCGAGCTTGCGGCGCAGGCGGCTGATCTGGACGTCGATGGCCCGGTCATAGGCGTCGCTTTCACGGCCCCGGGCCAGGTCCAGCAGCTGGTCGCGGGTCAGCACCCGTTGCGGTCGCTCGACGAAGGCGCGCAGCAGCGAGAACTCGCCGCTCGACAGGTTGACCACCACGGACTGCGGCGAGCGCAGTTCGCGGCGCACCAGGTCCAGGCGCCAGCCGGCGAACTCGCAGGCCGCGCCCATGCCGTCGTCGACCGCGCGCGGCTCCTGCCGGCGGCGCAGCACGGCGCGGATGCGGGCCAGCAGTTCGCGCGGATTGCACGGCTTGGGCAGGTAGTCGTCGGCGCCTAGCTCGAGCCCGACGATGCGGTCGGTCTCCTCGCCCATGGCCGACAGCATGATGATCGCTGGACCGTCGGTGGCCGACAGGCGGCGGCAGATGGCCAGGCCGTCCTCGCCCGGCAGCATGATGTCCAGCACCACCAGGTCGACCGGGCCGCGGGCCAGGGCCTGCTCCATGGTCCGCGAGTCGGAGGCGGTGTCGATGGTGTAGCCGTGGCGGCCCAGGAAGTCGGCCACGACGTCGCGGATGCCCGGGTCGTCGTCGACGATCAGAATGCGGGCGCCGCGCGCCGGATCGGTGTTCTGGCCGGGCGTGGAGACGGCGGCGGAGGCCGTCGCGGGATCTTGCGAACTTTCCATGACTTGCTCTTTCCACGCCCCCGTCTCCAGCAGATTTCACGCCTGCAACAGGGACGCAACCCGCGCATGCGACCAATCCCCGCAATTGTCGCTTTGGAGACAGCCCATGTCCCGCCTCTTGCCGACGGCCCTGGCCGTCCTTTCCCTCGCCGCCGTCGCCGGCATGGCCCACGCCCAGGGACCGCGCGGAAACCAGGACGCCAACGGCGACGGCGTGATCAGCGCCCAGGAGTTCGAGGACGCCGCCAGAGCGCGGTTCCAGCGCCTGGACGCCAATCATGACGGCGTGATCGACGCCGAGGAACTGGCCGCGATCCAGAAGCGGATGGAGGCGCGTCGCGCCGAGCATCCCGAGGCGGGCCGGGGTCCCGGCGGCGGAGCCGGCGCCTTGGCGGCGATGGACGCCGATCATGACGGCAAAATCACCGAGGCCGAGGCCCTGGCCGCCAGCAAGGCCCGCTTCGCCGCCTTGGACGCCGACAAGGACGGCGTGCTGAGCCCGGCCGAACAACCCGTCCGGCGCGGCTCGCCGAACTAGAACTAGCGTCCGCTAGCCCGGCGAGCGGTTGATCGGCGCCTCATAGGCCGGACCCTGGGCGGTCATCGCCGCGATGGCCCGGTCGCCGACGAACGGGTTGGATCGCCGCTCGGCGCCGAAGGTCGACATCGGGCCGTGGCCCGGCACGAACTGGACGTCGTCGCCCAGCGGCCACAGCTTGCCGGTGATGGCGTCCAGCAGGTCCTGGTGGTTGCCGCGCGGGAAGTCGGTGCGGCCGATCGAGCCCTTGAACAGCACGTCCCCGACCTGGGCGAAGCGCGCCTGGCGGTGGAAGAAGATCACGTGGCCCGGCGTGTGGCCGGGGCAGTGCAGCACCTCGAACTGGGTCTCGCCCAGGGTGACCACGTCGCCGTCGTCCAGCCAGCGGTCGGTGACGAAGATTCGCGCCTCCGGGATCCCGTACATTTCGCCGGTCTCCTGGATGCGGTCGATCCAGAACTGGTCGTCCTTGTGCGGACCCTCGATCGGGACGCCGGTCAGGCGCTTGAGCTCGGCCGCGCCGCCGGCGTGGTCCATGTGGCCGTGGGTGATCCAGATCTTCTCCAGGGTCAGGCCCTGGTCCTCGATGGCCTTCATCAGGCGCGGGATTTCGCCGCCCGGGTCGATCACCGCGGCCTTCTTGGTCTTGGCGCACCAGACGATCGTGCAGTTCTGCTGCAGCGGGGTGACCGGCGCGATGACGGCGCGGATCGGCATCTCGGCCATGCCCAGGTCCCTTCTTAAGCGGCTCCAACGAAAACGGGCGGAGACCCGAGGATCCCCGCCCGTCGACCTAAGCCTTATCGGCCCAGGATCAAGACTAATCCGCGCCGGGCAGGCCGGTGGGCGGGGCGTCGGGATCCAGTTCGTGGACCTCGCCGACCAGACCGCGGCCGACATGGCTCTTGCGGAAGCCGTAGGCGAAATAGATCACCAGCCCCAGGGCGCCCCAGATCGGCAGCACCAGGATCGATTCCAGCGGCAGGTTGAGATAGAGGAAGGCGCAGCCGGCCAGGGCGATCGGAGCCACGAGCCAGATCGCCGGCGTCCTGAACGGACGCGGACGATGGGGGTCCTTCACCCGCAGCACCATCACCGCGATCGCCACCATGAAGAAGGCGAACAGCGTGCCGGAGTTGGAGATGTCGGCCAGCTGACCGACCGGGAAGAAGGCGGCGGCGATCGCCACGAACAGGCCGGTGACGATCGTGACGATGTGCGGCGTCTTCCACTTGGGGTGGATGGTGGCCAGCTTGTCCGGCAGCAGGCCGTCGCGGGCCATCACGAAGAAGATCCGGGTCTGGCCGTAGATCATCATCAGGATGACCGAGGGCAGGGCCAGATTGGCGGCCAGGCCCAGCAGATAGCCGGCGAGCGGGAAGTTGATCTGGCGCAGCACGTGGGCCAGGGCTTCGTTGGAGCAGACCAGCTGGTTGGCGTTGGCGGCCAGGTGACAGGCGGCCTGGAAGCCGGCCGAACCAGGCTGCACGGCTTGGCCCTCCGGGCCGATGACGGGCTGGGCGCCGATGGCGCCGACCGCGCCAGCCGCGACCAGCAGATAGAAGATGGTGCAGATCCCCAGGCTGCCGATCAGGCCGATGGGAACGTTGCGCTGCGGGTTCTTGGTTTCTTCGGCGGCCGTGGAGACCGCGTCGAAGCCGACATAGGCGAAGAAGATCGAGGCCGCGGCCCCGAACACGCCCATGCCCGTCGTCCCGTGCGGGCCGAACCAGCCGTTGGGGGTGAAGGGCGCGAAGTTGCCGCTCTTCATCAAGGGAAGGGTCAGGATGACGAAGACGGTCAGCGCCGTGACCTTGATCGCCACCAGGGCGGCGTTGACGGTGGCGCTTTCGGTCGTGCCGATGACCAGCAGGGTCGTCACGGCCAGGGCCACCACGATGGCCGGGATGTTGACGATCCCGTGGCTGAAGTCGGCGACCGGCACGAAGCCGTTGAGCGACCAGGCTGGACCGGCTCTCAAGGCGTCGGGCCAATGGAAGTTCAGGGCGTGCTCGATCATGCCGAGGAAGTAGCCGGACCAGCCCACCGATACGGCGCTGGCCGCCACGGCGTATTCCAGGATCAGGGCCCAGCCGACCATCCAGGCCAGCAATTCGCCCATCACGGCGTAGGTGTAGGTGTAGGCTGAGCCCGACACCGGCACCATCGAGGCCAGTTCCGAATAGCAGAGCGCGGCGAAGGCGCAGACGGCGCCGGCGATCACGAAGCTCAGCATCATGCCCGGGCCGGCTTTTTGCGAGGCGGCGGCGGTCAGGACGAAGATGCCCGTGCCGATGATCGCGCCCACGCCCAGCAGGGTGAGCTGAATGGGGCCGAGCGAGCGATGCAGCGACTTCTTCTCGGCCGTTGCTAGAATCGCATCCAGTGACTTAACGCGCCACATATTTCCTCCAGAGACCCGCGGCCACCCCCGGGGGCCGCGTAGATAAATTTTGCGGACCGTGGCCCGGTTAACGGGACGCGGTCAAGGTAAAGCGGAGGGCGTGCGTAATTGTTCGCCCCGCTGTGCGCAATATGAGCCAGGGTCTGCCGGGCCGATGTTGCGTTGCAGCACGCTTCCTGACCGTTGCTGCCTCAGGGTTAGGCGCTCGCCGGGAGACCCGGGATCCGTGGCCGGCGCTTGGCGATTTCCGGCTGCGCCCTTAAACCCCGGCGCGTGACCCTTCCGATCCACGAAGCCCTGCCGGCCCTGAAATCCGCGCTCGCCGGACGCGAGGCCGCCGTGCTGGTCGCGCCGCCCGGCGCGGGCAAGACCACGGTCGTGCCGCTGGCCCTGCTGGACCAGGCCTGGGTGGGCGACGGCAAGATCGTCATGCTGGAGCCGCGCCGCCTGGCGGCCCGGGCCGCGGCCTCGCGCATGGCCCAGGGCCTGGGCGAGAGCGTCGGCGAGACGGTGGGGTTCCGGGTCAGGCTGCAGTCGAAGGTCTCGGCCCGGACCCGGGTCGAGGTGGTGACCGAGGGCGTGTTCACCCGGATGATTCTCGACGATCCGGGCCTGGACGGCGTGGCGGCGGTGATCTTCGACGAGTTCCACGAGCGCAGCCTGGACGCCGACCTGGGCCTGGCCCTGGCCCGCGACGCACAGGGCCTGGTGCGCGAGGACCTGAAGATCCTGGTGATGTCGGCCACCCTGGACGGAGCGCGGATCTCGGCCCTGCTGGGTGAGGCGCCGGTCGTCGAGAGCCAGGGGCGGATGTTCCCGGTCGACACCCGCTATCTGGGCCGCGACGACCGCCAGCGGCTGGAGGAGCGCGTGGTCCGCGCCGTCGAGCGGGCCTTGGCCGAGGAGGGCGGCAGTCTGCTGGTCTTCCTGCCGGGCCAGGGCGAGATCCGGCGCGTCGAGACCCTGTTGCGCGAGCGGTTGCGGCGGCCCGAGGTCGATGTCGCGCCGCTGTACGGCGCGCTGGAGCCGGCCGAACAGGACCGTGCCGTGGCCCCCGCCGCGCCGGGGCGGCGCAAGGTGGTGCTGGCCACCTCGATCGCCGAGACCAGCCTGACCATCGAGGGCGTGCGGGTGGTGATCGACTGCGGCCTGGCCCGCGTGCCGCGCTTCGACCCGTCCAGCGGCCTGACCCGGCTGGAGACCGTGCGCGTCAGCCGCGCCGCCGCCGACCAGCGCCGGGGCCGGGCCGGCCGCACCGAGCCGGGCGTCTGCTACCGCCTGTGGGACGAGCCGGAGACCCGGGCCCTGCCGGCCTTCGCCCGGCCCGAGATCCTGGAGGCCGACCTGTCGCGCCTGGCCCTGGACCTGGCCCGGTGGGGCGCGCGGGACGCCGGCGGCCTGGCCTTCCTCGACAAGCCGCCGGCCGCCGCCTTCTCCGAGGCCCGGATCCTGCTCAATCGCCTGCAGGCCCTGGACGGGCAGGGCGGCCTGACCGCCCATGGCCGGGCCCTGGCCGACATGCCGCTGGCCCCGCGCCTGGCCCACATGGTGGTGCGGGCCGCCGCCTCCGGCCAGGCCGCGCGGGGCGCGAAGGTCGCCGCCGTGCTCAGCGAGCAGGGCCTGGGCGGCCGCGATGTCGACCTGCGCCACCGGCTGGAGAGTTTCGACCGCGACCGCTCGCCAAGGGCGCGGGATGCTCGCACGCTGTCGGAGCGCTGGGCCCGCGGCGCCGGCCGGGCGTCCGGCGCCGCGCCGCTGGACGACGCCCTGCTGCTGGCCGAGGCCTATCCGGAGCGGGTGGCCCGGGCGCGGGGCAAGCCCGGCGAATATCAGCTGGCCGGCGGGCGCGGGGTCTATCTGGAGCCGACCGACGCCCTGGCCCGCGAGACCTGGCTGGCCGTGGGCGAGCTGGGCGGCGGCGAGGCCCGCGACCGCATCCTGCTGGCCGCGCCGCTGGACGAGGCCGCCCTGCGCGAGGCCTTCGCCGACCGGCTGGTCGCCGAGGACCGGCTGGAGCCCGACGCCAAGGGCAAGATCCGGGCCCGCCGCCTGCTGCGCCTGGGCCGGCTGGTGGTCGAGGAGCGGCTGCTGGACAAGGTCGATCCGGGCCTGGTGGCCAGGGCCCTGCTGGACCAGGTGAGCCGCGAAGGCCTGTCGGCCGTGCCGCTGGGCGAGGGCGCCCAGGCCCTGCGCCGCCGGGTGGCCTTCCTGCGGGACCGCGACGCCGCGACCTGGCCGGACCTGTCGGACGCGGCCCTGCTGGCGCGCCTGCCGGAGTGGCTGGAGCCGCTGCTGGCCGGCCGCTCGGCCTTGAGCCAGCTGGGCGACGGGGCCTTGACCGACGCGATCCGCGCCCTGGTCCCCTGGGACCTGCACCGCCGGCTCGACGCCGAGGCCCCGGCCCGGTTCACCGCCCCGACGGGCTCCAGCTTCGCCATCGACTACGCCGCCGACGGCGGGCCTCGTGTCGACGTGCGGGTGCAGGAGCTGTTCGGCCTGACGGCGCATCCGACGGTCGGCGGCGCGCCGCTGGTGCTGGCCCTGCTGTCGCCGGGCCACAAGCCGATCCAGATCACGCGCGACCTGCCGGGCTTCTGGAAGGGCTCGTGGCGCGAGGTGCGCACGGAGATGAAGGGGCGCTATCCGCGGCATGTCTGGCCGGACGATCCGGCGGCGGCCGCGCCGACGACGCGGGCCAAGCCTCGGGGGACGTGAGCGCCGCACGGCCCCCTCCGGCCCTCCGGGCCACCTCCCCCAGAGGGGGAGGATCTATGAACGCCGCGCCAGATGCTCCCCCTTTGGGGGAGCTGTCGCGGAGCGACTGAGGGGGCCTTTCGCAGGCGCGATTTCGCGCTCACGCGCCGAAGCTGCGATGGGATGGGGAGGGGTGCGAAGCGCCCGGGCCTCGCCCGGAACAGCTTTGATGTTGATACCGTTTCGACGAAGTCAGGCGCTTCGCGTGGAGCCGTTATCCGCAAGGCCGGGGCGCGCGGGCCTTTTCCGCCCTTCACCCCACCCG
>NZ_FORN01000091.1 GCF_900114015.1 Caulobacter sp. UNC279MFTsu5.1
CGGTACTCAAAACTGCAATCATCCGGGCGAGGCCCGGGCGCTTCGCACCCTTCCCATCAAGCTCGCAGCTTTGGCGCGAGATCACACCCACTTGCCCCCACCTGACCGCTGCGCGGTCTGTCCGCCCCCAGAGGGGGCGGAGCCTCGGTCCCAAGGCTCTTCCCCCTCTGGGGGAAGACGGTCGCGAAGCGACCCGTAGGGGGCAAGTGGGCGGCGCTCGGCTTCGGCCACAGTTTTTCTGGCCCCCGCCCTCGATGAACTCAATTGACCCGACCGGCCGTGTAGGGATTTAAGCCGCTCACCTTCACCACGCCCTTCGCCATTTCGCGGCTTGGCGCGTTCCTGTTTTCATGGCTCCTTCCGGAGCCCGATGCGGATGCTGGACGACGATCACCCGATGACCGCCGAGACGATTTCCGCGCCGCCTTCCGCCGCGAACAAAAGGCCCGCCCCACGACGGCCGCTGTTTCGCCGGCGCTCGGCGATTCCAGGCTTCGGCCTGACCCTGGGCGTGACCCTGACGATCCTGTCGCTGATCGTGCTGATCCCGCTGTCGGCCGTGGCCATCAAGGCCTCCAGCCTGTCGCCGGCCCAGTTCCTCGCCGCCGCCTTCTCCGAACGGGCCATGGCCGCCTATCGCCTGACCTTCGGCGCGGCCTTCGTGGCGGCGGTGATCAACGGCCTGTTCGGGGTGCTGACCACCTGGGTCCTGGTGCGCTACCAGTTCCCCGGCAAGGCCGTGGTCAACGCCCTGGTCGACCTGCCGTTCGCCCTGCCGACCGCGGTGGCCGGCATCGCCCTGGCCACGCTGTACGCCCCCAACGGCTGGGTCGGGCAATACCTGACCCCGCTGGGGATCAAGGCCGCCTACAATCCCGTCGGCGTCACCATCGCCTTGATCTTCATCGGCCTGCCGTTCGTGGTCCGCACCCTGGAGCCGGTGATGCGCGACCTGTCGGCCGACGTCGAGGAAGCCGCCGCCAGCCTGGGCGCCGGCCGCATCGCCACCATCGCCCGGATCATCCTGCCGGCCCTGGGCCCGGCCTGGCTGACCGGCTTCGCCCTGGCCTTCGCCCGCGGGGTGGGGGAGTACGGCTCGGTGATCTTCATCGCCGGCAACATGCCCTACAAGTCCGAGATCGCGCCGCTGCTGATCATCATCCAACTGGAGCAGTTCGAGTACGCCAACGCCGCGGCCATCGCCCTGGTCATGCTGGGCGTCTCGTTCCTGATGCTGCTGCTCATCAACGCCATCCAGGCCTGGTCGCGGAGGTTTGTCTGATGGCCGTCGTCAGCAAGGCGGACTTCCGCCACCCGACCGACGATCCGCTGTGGGCCAAGATCGTGATCATCGGCCTGGTCCTGGCCTTCCTGGGCCTGGTCCTGATCCTGCCCCTTGTGGCGGTGTTCGCCGAGGCCCTGCGCAAGGGCCTGGGACCGGCGCTGGAGGCCGTCGCCACGCCCGACGCCTGGGCGGCGATCAAGCTGACCCTGATCACCGCCGGGATCGCCGTGCCGTTCAACGCCCTGTTCGGCCTGTGCGCCGCCTGGGCCATCGCCAAGCACGACTTCCCCGGCAAGCCGCTGCTGATCACCCTGATCGACCTGCCGTTCTCGGTGTCGCCGGTGGTGGCGGGCCTGATCTACGTGCTGGTCTTCGGCCTGCAGGGCTGGTTCGGCGAGCACCTGATCGACCACGACATCAAGATCATCTTCGCCGTGCCGGGCATCGTGCTGGCCACGGTGTTCGTGACCTTCCCGTTCATCGCCCGCGAGCTGATCCCGCTGATGCAGGAGCAGGGCGTGTCGGAGGAGGAGGCGGCCGTTTCGATGGGCGCCTCGGGCCTCTACACCTTCTGGCGGGTGACCGCGCCCAACGTCCGCTGGGGCCTGCTGTACGGCGTCTTGCTGTGCAACGCCCGGGCCATGGGCGAGTTCGGCGCCGTCTCGGTGGTCAGCGGCCACATCCGGGGCCTGACCAACACCATGCCGCTGCACGTCGAGATCCTCTACAACGAGTACGATTTCGTCGCCGCCTTCGCCGTCGCCGCCCTGCTGTGCCTGCTGGCGATCGTGACGCTGGTGCTCAAGAGCCTGCTCGAGATCGCCCAGCCCGACGTCAAGCGCGGCGGCGGCCACTAGATCCGGAACGAAACAGACCCCATGACCATCTCCATCCGTTCCGTCGAAAAGAAGTTTGGGCGCTATCCGGCCCTGAACAGCGTCGATCTGGAGATCGTCGACGGCGAGCTCGTGGCGCTGCTGGGCCCGTCGGGCTCGGGCAAGACGACCCTGCTGCGCACCATCGCCGGCCTGGAGTTCCCCGACGCCGGCCAGGTGCTGTTCGAGGGCCAGGACGTGACCTTCGCCTCGGCCGCCGCCCGCCGCGTCGGCTTCGTGTTCCAGCAGTATGCGCTGTTCAAGCACATGACCGTGGCGCGCAACATCGCCTTCGGCCTGGACGTGCGCAAGGGCAAGGACAAGCCGCCCAAGGCCGAGATCGCCCGCCGCGTCGAGGAGCTGCTGAAGCTGGTTGAGCTGGAGGGCCTGGGCAAGCGCTATCCCTCGCAGCTGTCGGGCGGCCAGCGCCAACGCGTGGCCCTGTCGCGCGCCCTGGCCGTGCAGCCCAGCGTGCTGTTGCTGGACGAGCCGTTCGGCGCCCTGGACGCCACCGTCCGCAAGTCGCTGCGCAAGGAACTGCGCCACGTGCACGACGCCACCGGCGTCACCACCATCTTCGTCACCCACGACCAGGAAGAAGCTCTGGGCCTGGCCGACCGCGTGGCGATCCTCAACGCCGGCCGCATCGAGCAGATCGGCACGCCCGACGAGGTGCACGACAATCCGGCCACGCCGTTCGTCTGTGGCTTCGTGGGCGAGGCCAACCGTTTCGAGGGAACGGTGTCGGGCGGGCGATTCACTTCGGGCGGGGTGGCGTTCGCGGCCCAGGGCGTCCGCGACGGCGCGGCCGTGGCCTTCGTGCGGCCGCATGATTTCGCGCTGGACGACGGCGGCTTCGAGGTCCGGGTCGAGCGGGCCCACGTGCAGGGCGCTCTGACCGCCGTGGCCGCCGTCACCGCCGACGGCCGCCACATCGAGATCAGCGCCTCCCGCGCCGAGGCCGGCCGGTTCGCCGGGACGGTCAAGGTCTCGGCCCGCAAGAGCCACGTCTATCCGGTCTAGGTGTCGAAGCTATGAAGGTTGTTCACCCGGGGAGCGGCTGAGAAGCTGGGGTTGCGAAGCACCAACCTTGGCCGGAGGTCTCCCCGGATGA
>NZ_FORN01000094.1 GCF_900114015.1 Caulobacter sp. UNC279MFTsu5.1
CCAAGGCTATGCCAAGGGCTCTCAAGATCATAACTCCGGTCGGTGCGTCCCAGCTTTGGTTAGCACCTATGCCACGCGATGTCCGACATCCACCCTTCCCCGCCCTTGGTGACGTCCGCTTTCGGCGCCTGCGGGAAACAATCGGCACCTCTGGGAAGCCCCAGGAAACTCCTGACATAGGTGCGCTGAAGCGGTAGGAACTGAGAACTACGCCTACGCCATGGCCCTCTAGAACCTCGTGTCACCAGCCGACGCCGTGAGCCGCAGCCACTCATAGCTGCCCTTGGCGGACTTCAACTCCTCATTTCGGAACATGCCAATCGCTTCGACTGCCGTCGCCCACGAGTGTTGAAGGTTCGTGCGGATCTGAACCTCGACGCGTCGTCCGTCGTACCCCTTCTTCTCGCCGCCCCCCCGATACTCGAACTTGAGATGATGAGAGCGGTAGCCGGTGGGGCGCGCGGCGTGGATGTAATCGTCCTCCGCCCAAATCACATGACGACAGCGCTCGCGCATCGCGCTGATCAGCGCCTGCGCGTCCTTCATTGAACCCATTATCGCGCGGCAGCCACCGAGGTCCTGAAAGGACTCGAGGCCGAGCGGATTTTTGCGGACGCTCATGCGCCGGAGCTTTCCCCTGATGGCGTTCATCCGCTTCAGTCTCGCCGCAGTAAAACCCTCCAGCTCGGTGTTGCGGATGTGCGCGCGAAGAGATTGGTGCAGGCTGCGCATTGGGTGCGCGTGAGAGTCCCGCCACTGGTTAGCGACGCTGAAGGCTTCGCGAATGCGGGGTTGGTTTTCCGCCGTCCAACTTAGATCGCCACCGATCACCTCGCCGGCGCGGCGGACCGCATCAATGTCGTATTCAGAGTCCAGCCCCTCCACACTGCCTCCCAGCTTGCAGGACGACCAGACGTCCTCGAACGCGCTATAAACAGCCAAAGGAAGGCAGAGCTTTCGTACAACTGCAAGGCGTTAAACCCATAACCTGGGTATGCTCATCGACATGTTCGTCGTGAGGTTTTGGCTCAACGTTGTCAGGCTCATTAGAGCCTCCCTCGCTAATCGGAACCCCGTGAGAGACATCCTGATTTCGTCCAGTTTTGGGGTCTTTTGGCCACGTCTGTCCCGTCGCCCTTTCCCAACGGCGTCGCGTCGTTGCCGGGTTTTCACGGCGCGGCTTCTTGGCAGCCAACTCATCGTCGGCCGTCAGCCCCGTAGGATCGGCCCGATTCAGCGGGTCGTTATCGACGTAGGCGTACCAGTTCAGCCCATCCTTGTAGCCGATGGGGTCGGTTTGGAGAGACTGATCCCCCTGACGCGCCCTGGTCGTACAGCGGCCGATTTTCCTAGGCGCGGCTTGGGCTTGCGGCGCGCGGTTTGACGGCGGTGCCGGCAAAAACCGATCTTCGCCCTAGAAGCGGTTTTCGGCACGTCGACTTGAAGCGAAATCTTGCGCGCCAGGACAAGCGCTCAAGAGCACTGGCTGAACGGAGAAGCTGAGGCGCTACATTCCCTCAAATTCCCAGATCGCGACCCCCTTCATCGCTTTTCCGAACTCACGCCAATCGTCAAAGGGTCCCAAGTTCCTCAATATTGAAGCCACCGCACGCTTGATACGATCCAAGTCAATCGTTTCTAGCAGCAGGATCGCCTCGCTTGCGAAATGAACGTCACCAAGGAAGAATTCCTTGGACCTATCCTGGACGTTTGCATCCCTCCACGCTCGGTCACACACGCCGATCTGAAAAAGATCCGCTCCAGGCCGCTCAGCTTCACCGATCTCTAAATGGAACCAGATGCAGCTTCCAATCGGGATCTCCGTACTGCCATCCCAATCAACCGACGAAATATCCTTCAGCTCTGGAGTCATTACGGCACCCATACATAAACGTGAACATTCACGTAGAACGGTAGATCTCGGGCAAGCCTAGCCTCCATGTTTCCGACCAAAACATGCGGGTTTGATGCGTATGACTTAGCCGTCGGATATCTAAATACGCGTAGGCCGTCTGCACTTTCCAAACCTTTTCCACCTTTCATCACACGAGCACCTGGACCGACAAAACCTGCCCCAATACCGCGAGCATGGGCGAGGCTGAAGGCTCCCGATAACTGCGTGTTCCGACCAAGCTCTCCCTTAAGTGCCTGTCGTATAGTTCCGGCAACTTCCGCGTCTAGTTGAGCAGAAGTTTGCTTTGGGGTGTCACCAGAAAGCGGCAAGGCTAGAGCGGCAGGCCCAAGGAAGCGCCAAGCTTTGAAGACACCTTCTATTTCTTGCTCAGCTGTCGGTTCTTGTGGCGGATTGTTGTGGCCAATGCCGGGCCGTTGCTCTGCGGCCTTACCAGGCCCGCCGCCACCGCCTTCATCGCCACCGCCGATGATCGTCGAGCAGCCCGTGACGTTGAAGTCGCTGTTGCACATCGAGGTGTCGTTACCGAACAGACCCGTCGGATCCACCCTATTCAGCGGGTCATTTCCCACATAGGCATACCAGTTGAGCCCATCGCCATATCCGATGGGGTCAGTCTGGAGAAACCGCCCCAGGGTCGGAGAATAGGCCCGGGCCTTGTAGTGGTACAGCCCCGCCTCCGGCAGCCAGATCTGGCCGGTGTATTGGAAGCGGCCAAGGTTGCCGGCGGCGGGAATGCCGTACTCATCATAGGTGTTGGTGGCGACCGCCGTCCCGGCCCC
>NZ_FORN01000088.1 GCF_900114015.1 Caulobacter sp. UNC279MFTsu5.1
AGGATCTCGAGGTCGAGTACCGCACGCTCAGATCGGACGGCCAGATCGCCTGGATTCTGGCGCGGGGTCGAGCGGCGTTCGAGGATGGACGCGCCGTGCGGCTGGCCGGCGTCTCCCTCGACATCACCGCCCGCAAGACCGCTGAACAGCGCCAGCAACTGCTTCTCGACGAGGTGGATCACCGGGCGAAGAACACCCTGGCCAGCGTGCAATCCATCGCCCTGCAGACGTTGCGGCACGCCGAGCATCCCGCGGCCTTCAGCGCCACCTTCATCGAGCGCATTCACGCGCTGGGCCGGGCCCACGAGCTGTTGACCGAGGCGTCCTGGCAGGGCGCGGCCCTGGCCGATGTCGTCGACCGCACCCTGAAAGTGTACGCGCCGAACGAGCGGGGCGCGCGGGTCGCGTTGTCGGGCCCGGCGGTCCGATTGGGACCCAACGCCGCCGTCACCCTCAACATGGCGTTTCATGAGCTGGCGACCAACGCGGTCAAGTACGGTGCGCTGTCGACGCCGGACGGTCGCGTTGACGTCGACTGGACGGTCGACGCCGATGCGGGAACGGTTATCATCGACTGGCGGGAGTCCGGGGGACCGGAGGTGGCGATCCCGTCGCGTCGCGGCTTCGGCTCACGTTTGATCGAACAGGCCCTGGCGCGGGAAATGGGAGGCGAGGCCCGACTGAGCTTCCAACCGGAAGGCCTGTGGTGCCGTTTTCGCCTACCGTTTTCGACCAAGTTGCATCTGGTGATCTGAATAGGATGATGGTCACCTTGACGGGAGGGCGGTTGGCGCTCGTCGAGGACGTTCGACCAATGTCCGCATTCCGCGTCAAAGCCAATGTCGGCAACTGGCGCATTTCGGAAAGGAGGCGGCCTGCCCTATGGCGGCAGGCCTAGCGGGCCTTGGACGGGTTCGCCGCCATTCCCGCCACCGTCCTTGATCCGCCCCTCCGGCGGCTTCTCCGACGGTCCCGGCGCTTTCGGGTCCCGGTCCCCATCCTATGGATCATGCTGCGGCCTGGACCTGGTCCAGCGACGCCGCGGCGACGATCGATCTGAAATTCTCCAGGATTTCGGCGTGCCGAACAGCCAAGAACCGCTCGACCTCGGACTTTGAAAGTAGACGCTCCAGGAAACCGGCGGCGATCACCAGGAGCAGCATGTCGTCGCCATAGGAGGCTTCGAGCTCTTTATAGTCGTGGCTGACGGAGGCCATCTCGCGCTCCAGCCGCGCCATCTGCTCGGTGTTCAGACCCGTGGCCTTTTTCAGATCCTCGGGATGGTGAAGGTCTGCAGACTTGGTCGTCGCCAGGAGCGCCTTGGCGTAGTTGGCGCTGTAATTGTTGGCCGATACCATCAGCTCGGCGACTTCGAGTTGGCGGATCGGCTTCATTTTCCGCAGCTTTTGGAAGGTGTGCATGCCGACCGGCTTGTCCTTCAGCAGCTCGGCGACGTCGGCGCTGATGCCATTGAGCAGGTGGCGCCGCGCGCGGATCACGCCGACATCGACGTTCAATGCCCGGGCCAGCTTTTCCTCGGAGACGCCACGCTCAAGCGCGCGGACGATCATGTAGTGCTCCTGGATCGTCGCCAGTCGGTTGACCCGCTTGTTGTAGGTAAACCCCTCATCATCGGAGGCGATCAGACACCGCGCCTGGCTCGAACCTTGATCGCGCATGGCGCTGAAGCGCACGTGCCCGTCGAGGAGCAGATAGGGTCCGCCGCCCTTGGGTCGTGAGACGACCAGCGGCTCGACCAAGCCCAACTGCGCCACCGATGAGGCAATGCGACGGTATTTCGCGGACTCCTTGACCGCCGGCGGGAGCATTTTCGAAGGTAGAATGTCGTTGAGTGACAAGATCACAATCTGCTTTTCGAAGGCGATCTTGACCTCCTCAGCCATGGTCAGCCCCGATCGTAGCCGATGCGCTCAGCCAGCGCGCTGGGCACGGAGCCGACGCCCTCGGCCCTCATCAAGGCGACGAAGTGGTCATCGTCCAAAAGGCGTCTCAGCGCGTTGGTGACGAACATCAACCGGCTTTGGGTCAGCGAGGCGCGCTTGACCAGCTGGCGCTGTCGTTCGGTCTCTCGCTGGTAGGCTCGGATCAATGCCTCGGATGTCACCCGGCCTTTCGATCGATGAGGGCTCGTGCGGCGATGCAGACCTTTGCCGCTGGCGTTGCGCTGGTCGATAATCTGGCGGATCGCCAACACCTGGTTGCCCGGGATCGCCTTTTCCTCATAAGCCTTGGCGAGGGCTTGCTGCACCTCGCCCTCCTTGGCCTTGGCGATCTCCATGGCGACGGTGTGGGGGATGACACCGCGCTCGACGGCGTTGATCAGCTTTTCCTCGCCGTTCTCGAGCAGATAGCAGATCGCGTAGACGTACTCGGGGCTGAAATCGACCTTGGCGGCGATCTCCTGGTAGCTGTAGCCGCGCTCGCGCAATGCGCCGATCGAGCGAACGAGCTCCAGCGGCGTATGCTGCCGGCGCGCCAGGTTCTCCACCAGGCTCATCACGAAGCAATCGTCCTCGCTGGCTTCGATGACGATGGCTGGGATCTCAGGTTGGCCAAGGGCCATGAAGGCTTCCAGCCGCCCCTGACCACAAACCAAGTCGTAGCGCTGCTTGCCGGGGCGCTGGCTGACTGTGATCGGCTTCTTGAGGCCAAGATGGGCAATACTGGTGACCAGCTCCTGGAAGATCCGGCGATTGCGGACCCGGGGATTAATGACGGTGATGGCGTCGACCGGCACCATACGGACTTCCGGTGGGGTCTGGGTCACGCCGCACGCAACGCCGTGCGCCGCGTGAGATCGACGAAGCCGTCGAGGTCATCAAAGCGGTAGGCGTCCAGTCCGATATGATTGTCCGGGGCCAGCTTGAGGTTGGCCGCGGCGCCCACGTCGATCCAAGGCAGCAGGTAGTAGTCGCGGACCACGGCGTTGTCGGAAGCCATGCGGGCGGCGATGGTGATGTCCGGCCGCAAGCCCTGATCCAAGCGCACCTTCCATCGGAGGCCGCCGGCCGGCGTCTGGTGGCAGCGAACAATCACCAACGACGCGGTGAACTCGTCATTGATGTGCAGCAGGTCGGTGTGCTGATCGCGCTCGACGCTGGCGCCCGCGCCCCGAATGTCGGCGATGACGCCAGCGACGACATTAGGGTGAAGCGCCCGCAACGCTCGATTGGTCTCTATGTACCGATAGTCCCGCGCCGGCGAGAAGCCGACCAGCTGGTAGGCCCGTAGCAAGCTCCCGAACCGATGCCGGAACGTCGAGCTGGACGGCATGTCCTCGATCTCGTCGATCACCAGGCCTGAAAGCCAGCCGCGTTGGCTGAGCAGCGTGGAAAGTTGCTCCAGGAGTTGTTGATCGGTGAACCGCCGGCTGCGATCGAAAATGATCCGCTGCGCCGCCTCGAAGAAGTCAGGTTCGACGATCCCTTCGAAGGCGCCGTCGGCGCGTATCCACATGTCCGGATCGTTGGTGACGCGCTTAGCCTTCAGCTTGAAGGAGACGCGGTTATAGACGTTGTTGCCGACGTACTTTTCGTTGGTCAGGATCTGGTGGACGACGCCCCGCGTCCACGGCCGGCCCAGGTCGGTGAGGACGCCTTCGGCGTTGAGCTGCGCGGCGATTTCGCTCTCGGAGCGCCGCTGCACGACGAACATTCGATAGAGGCGGCGAACGACCTCGACCTCATCCGGCGGGCCAGGCCGCAGGATGACGCGATCGGTCTGCAGGCTCTTGTGTTCGCCACGGGAGAGTTCGGCCTTGGGGGCGCGGTGTTCGTCGACCAACTGGCGCCGGAGCCCATAGCCTGCGGGCCCGCCCTGGCGAAACCCCAGAGTGATCAGGCGGCATTGACCGCTGAACACCTTGACCGACAGCTCGCGGCTATACTCACCAGCCATTGCCCGCTTCATGCTCTTTATGATCGTGGAGCTGAGGCTGCCGTCGTTCTCAAACTGCTCGGCGCAGTAGTGGACAGAGATACCGGCTTCGCGACAGACGTACTCATAGAAGCCGCTCTCGTCGGCGTCCTGGAAGCGCCCCCACCGACTGACGTCGTAGACCAGGATCGCCTCGAAGTCGGCGAGGCCTGCACGAACATCGGCGATCAGCTTTTGAAGCGCCTGGCGGCCATCGAGGCGTAGGCCGCTTTTCCCTTCGTCGGCATAGGTGCGGACAATCTCAAAGCCACGCCGGCCAGCATACTGGGCGATCGCGTCTTCCTGGTTGGTCGTGCTGTAGCGCTGGTGCTCGGTCGACATGCGCACGTACTGCGCCGCGCGGATGATTTTGCGGTCAGATCCGACATCTGTTGCGGGAGAAGCCACGATCATCGTCAACGCCGATTGCTGTCGGACAGGGGCCAGTAAGTCTCATGGCGTCGAGGTTAGACGAGGGATTTAGGAATGTCTTTTCCCAAGAACGACCGAAATTTTCGGTCAGAATCCGGAAAAACTTTTCACGTCGAAAGCGGCCTGGACGGCCCGCGGTTCAGCGACGCGATCGCCGCGGCCATGCTGATCGAATGGGGCCAAACCCCTTCGGCGCTTAAGGAAATCGGCCGCATCACCCGCACCAACGAGCGGACCGTGCGCAACTGGGTCGATGGCCGCAACGGCCCTAGCGGCGAGAACCTCGTGGCCCTGATGCGCTGCTCCGACGAAGTGCTGACCACGGTGCTGGCGCTTTGCGGGCGGCACGATCTCGTGCCAGCCTCAAGCATTCTGAGCCTGCGGCCGGCCCTGGTCCGCGCCGTCAACGCCATCGACCGGTGTCAGGGGCGTGGCTGATCAACGTGCCGCGCCCGAGATGGGGCTCACCCATAAGCCCCGCTTTGGATCCGGGCCAGGGTGTCGGACACGAGAGCCTGCCCCTCCATGGTGTCCATGTAATCCAAAGGCGTCGCTCCGCCGAGGGCCGGCACGGGTTCTCTGAGCCAACGGGACGTCCACGCCCGCGCGTCGAACCCTTCGACCTCCTCCATGCCTTGGGCCATGGACTCCATCTGGCCCACTAGCCTCATCAAGCCAAGGATCCGCTCAGCCTCGTCCGATCGAAGGAACGCATCGGTCTTGGACTTACGACTGATCGTGGAGGTGGGAATATGCAGGGCCTGACAGGTCAGCGCTACCGGCATATCTAAGTCATCCACTATTCGCTTCGCGAAAGAGGCCTTAATTCCAGCCCTAATGATCCCGATCCGATCTTGGGCCGATGCGTGGTAAGTTGCGAGATAGTTCAAATCGGTCAGGTCGAAATTGTCGATACTGGTGACGTTGCGTGCATAAAAGCCGTCTTCGACGGGCGCCCTAGTCCTCACACCTTGCGCGCTTGGGCCCTTGGACGTGGATTTTCTGGTGGACGTCATGACGGCTCCTTCGAGCTATAATATAGCGCTTTCGGGTCTCAGATGCTCAACCCGCTCTCCCGTTTCAAACCGGGCCCGAACGCGTTATCCTTGGGTGTAAGGATCGCCTATGCCCAAACGCCACGCCCGTCTGGTGAAGCTGGAATCGTCTGGTCGGGCGCACGAGCGTGCGGTTTTGGCCGAGGATCGAGAAATCGCTGCTATTCTGGACCAGGCCGATCGCGACTGTGATGCGGGCCTTGGCCTCGCGGACGATGCGGCCCGATCGTTCCTAGAGAAAATGCTGGTGCGGGCTCGTTCGGCTGTCGGCTAGACTGATTGAGAGCCGAGTTGATTGGACTTGGCTAGGGGTAACCACGGCGCTTTCCAAGCATACGGCCAGACTAGTCGCCTGCAGTACTTCCTGCACGTTCAATCTATGCCTCGCCGATCACTAATGCCAAGTATAGGCTCGTCGACGCGGCGCCCGCGTCGTGGTGATGATGCGTGGGCGATCGGAGTCGGTCACGGCTCATTTCCCGCGAAAGGCCAGTCTTAAGTTGTCGACACCCCCTTTAGGGCCAGCGTTAACTTGGAATCCCTAAGTTGGCGATTTGCGCCATTTTCACAAAATCAATAACTTAGCCGGTCGGCGTTAAATGGGCCCGACAGTTTTTGTCGAAACCAGTTAGAACTGGCGCAATCCCAGCTAAGAGTGGCGCAGATGCTCGACGCTCAGCGAGCTACCCCGCCTATCCGCATGTTGTGTTGACTCCGAAAACCGCTGGCGCAAGCTCCTCGAGCTGAGACTGTCGAGCACGCCCATGATCGCAACTCTCATACCGCTGGGGCTCTCTGTCGGGCTTACCGTTTTTGCTTGCTGGGCGATGACCCGTGGTGGGCCAGCGGCAAGCAAACCTAGAAGCGCGGACTCATCTGACGACATCGTCGATCAGAGCGCGTTGGCTTCTATCGCCCTTACGGTGGCCAGCTCGGAAACTTCTTGTTCTCCGAGCGTCGCTTCTCCAAGCGACTGCTCCACGCATTAAGACCCCAAACAAGCGCCAGAATGTCAGGGCGTTTGCGCTCCGTGCGCGATGCCGCGGGGGTTGCTGCGCGGCCGACCTCTAAGGGCTTGGTGAGTAAAAAATAGACTTATCTTTGAAGCGCTTAAGTATTCGCTTGATACCTCATGGGGTATCAAGCGTGTCGCAGAGACCTATCGGTCTCGTTCTGGGCGTTGCCAAGAAATAAATCTTGGGACTCCACTATAGCAACTTGCGAAAATGGCTTCAGCAGAAGCAGCCGAATCCCTCGCCGTTGATAGCGAGTCGGAGTGTAAGGCGCCGCTTCTCCGAGAAGGAGTGAGCCGATGCGACCGCCATAAAAGTAATAAAAAATCTGAGACTTAGCTCAGAACGAAAACAAGCCCGAGACCGTATGGTCTGGGCTCGGTTTCGGGATTGAAGCTCAATCCTCTCGTTTGCGGCGATTGGACTGATCTTCTTCCCACCGAGCCGACAAGTCAACTGCGCGCCCTGCGACGCAGAACCCTGGCGCTTGGGCTGATTTCACCCGCATCGAAATGAAGGAGATCACGATGGATCATTTCCATCGACGCTACCGCTCGGCCTCGCCGCAGCGACGAACCACGCTTGACGACTCTTTGTTCAAGGCCGTCTGCGAATGCCAAAAGCCACTGTGCTGGAAATGCCTGTCGGCCTCGGCGACCCTCGTGCTTACCGAATCCGGAGCGCCCATCCGCACAGTCGTCACCGGTCGGCGGCATCAGATCACGGGCGTGTACGCCAGTCGGAAGGCCGGCCGAGCACTGCCTTAGGTTCACAGACAGTATGCCAACAATCGCGGCTCGTGACGTGACCCCCTGAAACTCCTCCAGAAATAACTAGAGTCCGCCCCAGGAAAGGGACGGACGAATGAAGCGATCACGGTTCACGGAAGAACAGATCATCGGGATCCTGCGCGAGCAGGAGGCGGGCGTGGCGGTGGCGGACCTGTGCCGCAAGCACGGGCTGAGCTCGCCGACCTTCTACAAGTGGAAGGCCAAGTACGGCGGGCTGGACGTGTCGGAGGCGCGGCGGCTGAAGGCCCTGGAAGACGAGAACGCCAAGCTCAAGCGGATGCTGGCCGACGCGATGCTCGACAATGTCGCGTTGAAGGATCTGCTGGGAAAAAAGTGGTGACGCCCGCGG
>NZ_FORN01000096.1 GCF_900114015.1 Caulobacter sp. UNC279MFTsu5.1
TTTTGCTCGCGCGCGAAATTGAGGAACAACGGCAGCCACAGACCGTCGGGACTGCCGGGCCTTGCGCCGACGCTGAAGCCGTGTCCGCCACGGGCGAACAGATGGGTCTCGACCGTGATCTTGGCCGCGACCATGGCGTCGCGCAGCCGCACCGTATTGGCCACGGGCACCGTGCCGTCATCCTCGGCATGCACCAGGAAGGTCGGGGCGGCGGTCGGGGTGACGTTGAGGTCCGGCGACCACTCGCGGATCTGGGCGGCCGTCGGCGGCCCGCCAAACAGCGACGGCGCGGCGCCTCCATAGGCATAGGCGGGATCGACGCTTTGCACCGGATAGATCGGCGCCGTCAGGAACGGGCGGGCGGTGAGCTGGTCCGTCGCGTCGACGGGCGCGTAGAACGGCGCGGCGTGCCGCGTCGCCAGGGTCGCCGTCAGGAAACCGCCGGCGCTGAAGCCCAAGACGCCGACCCGCGCAGGGTCGAGATGGAAGCGCGACGCCTGGGCGCGGATGAGGCGCATGGCGCGCTGGGCGTCGGCCGGGCCGACGCTTGCCGGATCGCTCCATCCGTCCTGCGCCAGGCGATAGATCAGCACGAAACAGCTAATGCCGGCGCGGTTCAGGATATCGGCGATGTAGTAGCCTTCGTGCTCGAAATAGTTCCAGGCGAAGCCGCCGCCCGGAATGATCAGCATGGCCGAGCCGTTGGGCTGGGCGGCCGGAAACGCGATCATGTACGGCTTCGAGATTCCTTTCGCGCGGCGGCTGCTATAGCCCGGACTCGACGAGGTCTGCTCGATCACCTCGGCCATGTCTGGATGCAGGGCGCCCGCCGGCGGATGCGGCCACAGCTCAAGGACCTCGCGCGCTCCCGCCGAACCCGGCTGGGCCCGCACCTTGGCCGCCGCGCCCAGGCTTATCGCCGAAGCACCCGCGAGGACCAGGTGGGATTTCACAAGATCGCGGCGTGAAAGATTCATGGAAACAGACTCCCTCGTTGCGGCCCTACGATAACCGGCCGCCGGGCCGCCACTTCTTCCTAATCAAAATCTTTTTATATATGATGTGTGTTGCCCCTGCGACACTGTGCGGCGCGATGGGCGCCGGGCGGTTTCCCGCCTCGATGACCGGTGGCGTGCGACGCATGTTCCCATCAACTTCCGAGGCGTTCTTGGAGGCCGCGGCGCGCCGGGCTGAGCCGGTCAATCCGGCGATCGTCTCGCCGTGAGAGGCAGGGACGGCGCCCCTTCGTGGGGCGAAGGGGGCGCGAGGGGCGGACGGCCCCCTACTTCTTGCCCGGCGTGACGATGAACGGCGAGACCGAGGCCGGGGCCGTCTTCTTGTCCGCCTTGGGTTTGCGGACTTCCTTGTTGGACTTCTTCTGACCCTTGGCCATCGTGGTTTCCTGCCTGGACGCTCGCGCGCCGGGGAAGTCCAGCGGGCCGAGCCGCCCTTTCGGCGTGGAGCGATCCTAGGGCTTCGCCGGCGCCGCCCCTAGGCTTTTCGGGTCCAACCCTCTGGCGCGGGGCTCACGGGTGAGAATCCCGTCCCTTTGTTGTTCCGCTCCTCCCGTCGAACGCCCGGACCCGGATCCCAAAGCCGAGAGGATGATCGGATGGGCTCGGCGCTGTTGGCGCCAGCCACACCGCCATTCCATCTGGGCCCCGGCGTTCGCCGGGATGAGCGGGGGGTTGGGTGGTTTATGCCCGGCGTTCAGCCAACAAACCCCCGCGATTTCAACGCCCTGAACTTTCTCGACCCGAGTTCGTCCCCACCCTTTCAGATCGCCGTATCCTGATCTCACCTCGACGCAGGGAAAGGGCGCATGGCCAGCGACCGATGCGGCGGCGGGGGGCGATCGAGCGGGACTGGGCTGGAGGGGGTTACTTCAGC